>NZ_JAVFHO010000009.1:0-213045 GCF_041953985.1 Paenibacillus sp. CR_12
CCCCACCGAAGTGGTTCGTTTTACTCACTCGTTGTTCAGTTTTCAAAGATCAACTTCTTTGTCTTTCGCCGAAAACTCATTTTCAGCGGCGACCTTTATAATATATCATGCTGCCCATCATTTCGTCAAGAACTTTTTTTTGAAAACTTTTTAATTCGACATCTTCTTAACCGAATTATCAAAGTCCCTTTCGAAGGGGCGAGTTATAATGTATCACAGAAACAGCTGGCTCGTCAACATGATTCGGCAAATTATTTTTCGACTTCATGTAACAAAGTAATCGACACATTATTCGCTAAGCCTTCCCCCTATCTTGATGTCACTCTCGTTAGATACTGTTTCCTGAGACGCGGTTTCATAAACGTTAGATTAACTTCTTCTGCACAAAAAAAAGAAGGACTCCCGTCCTTCCTCATAAGTCGGTGTAGTACCGGATGGCTTCAGACCCGTAGGATCTGGATTCCCTCCATAACGGAACTTCCTTCACCAGCGACCGATACACCAATTGGCGCATCACGATCGGCAGCTCCTTGCATACTGGTGCCAGCTCAGGGTGGAGCACCAGCTCCTGTATCGTCCAAGGATTCCGACGGCTTCTTAATATGCGGAGCACTAGCGCCGAAGAGCTCTCCAGCTTGGATATCATGGAGAATTCATAGGCAAGCAAGGCCAGCTCTACCCGTTGTCCCAGCGTTTCCGTGCTGACCGTAAGCTCTTCATATAACTTGCGTACAGGCGTGTTTAATCCTGTAATCTGCTCCCAGACCGCCGATTCCGGATGAATCCCCCGCTCGATCAGCTCCAGCTCGCCCCAATGGTGCAGACCTTCCAATAGAGTATGGTAAGCATCCAGCACCCGCTCCTCCTTCAAAAGCATCTTGGCATCCATGTACTTTTGCAGGAAGTGGGCAAAGCCTATAAACAATTTTTGCTCCCGGAACGGTTCTGCGAACCTGAGGAAATCTCGCCGCAGATTGGAAAGGCGATCTTGATTGTCTTTTATGACATCCCCTTCCAGGAGGCATTTGATCAATACTTTGTGCGTGCCCCTCAGTAGCTCCCGATGCAATTCGTCCAAGTCGATGCTTAACACCTGACAGCGTTCCCCGCCTACGATAGAATGCTGGATGGGAGGCTCATCAGGCGTTCCGTCATACACGACAACAATATTGACCTCAAAATCGTGAACTAGTGATCCTCGCTGCATTTTGTCCGAATTACGGTATGCTATCGCTCCTACAGCTTCCTCATCAACCGTATTTCCATAATAAAAAGAAAAGTTGGTTAATTCCACGTTTCCCTCCATACATTCCTTGGCGAATTTCAGCCATTTCAGTTATAATGTAATTCTACATGTCCATGTAAGTTCCTTCTTTTAGGAGATAAGATCTTATAAGATGACAAACGGAATTCAAGATTTCATTTCTTGTTTCGCCTTATTCCATAAACAACTATTTGAATGGACAGGAGTTTTCGAGCATGATCTTTAAGAATGCAAAAATCAACGCCTTCCGCACATGGGGATTGCTGCTGACAATGCTCGGCATGGGCCTTATGGTGCTTGGCACGGCCGGTATCGTATTCTTTGGACAAGCAGGCAAAATATTTGCCGGTATCGGATTGGTGTTTGGCCTGATTATGATGCTGGGAAGTCTCGGCATTTACTTTTGGGCAGGCATGCTGTCCACGAGCGCCGTCCAAATCCAGTGTCCGGAATGCAATAAACTGACCAAAATGCTGGGCAAAACCGACCGCTGCATGTTCTGCCATACGATTTTGACGCTGGATCCAAGCCAAGCCAACATCACAGCAGAAGAGCTTGAAGCCCAGCAGATCAAATCCTGACAAGGATTTGCAGAACCTGCCTATATGTAGGATTCGCAACGCTTAAGACGAATAAACACAAAGAACCCGGTTATCGCGAGGATAACCGGGTTCTTTGTGTTTAGGATAAGAATGATAAGTTCATGGATTCCTAATCGTGTATCGTCTTAAGAACATGCCAGGTTTCCGGGACGGCAAAGCTTCGATTCCAGGAAGCAATGCCGCCAAGCTCCAGCTTTTTGGCCATTTTGACCCGGGATTGCAATGAAGTGCCGTCTTCCATCCATATCTTCTTAATGGACTCTCCCTCCGTGAATTGGACATAATTCTGTCCGGTCCCGGCATCCAGCGAGCCTTTCACCTTCTGCTCCTTCAGCAGGGCTTGCAGCTTCTCCATACCAATCGCTTTGGAGGAAACCTTCGTCTCTCCCGCTTCGCTCGTTTCCGTCCAGACTCTTGTATATAACGGTACGCCCAACACCAGCTTGGATGGCGGTACTGCATCCTCTTCCAGGATTCGCCTTACCGACTGCTCTGCCCATGGCAATGAGGAGACCGATCCCGCTTTCGGACTGGTGGCCCAGTGCTCGTCGTAGGCCATCACCATCATGTAATCAACGGTTTCGCCAAGTCGTTTCCGGTCGAGAAAGAGCGACCACATCTCGCTGTTCGATTTGGGCGTAACGTCGATGGACACAATCAAACCTCTGGCTTTGGCCAGCGGCTTCATTTCCCGCACGAATTGTACGACATGATCTTTATCCTTGGTGTAGACATTTTCAAAGTCGATATTGATACCGTCAAGATTGTATTGCTTGGCATAAGCCAGCATCTGTTCGATGATATGGGATCTTCTATCGAACGTAGACAGCGCTTCGGTCGTCAGGTCAGGGTCGAAGCTGTTGTCCATAAGACCCCAAACTTCCTTGTTCCTGTTATGCGCCCAACTCACATACTGCTTAACCGCTTTGGACTTGACCGTTCCTTCTCCGTCCACGATGCTGAACCAGGTCGGACTGACCACGTTGACCCCGGGCAGTTCGCCAATGCTATCCGTGCTTGGATTCTTGGTGTAAACGGCTTCCCATACCAGGTTGACCGACTTGTCCTTCCATTCCTGCTCAGCCCGCGAAGGGGTCTGCTTCAGAGCCGGAATTTCTTTCAGTTCCCCAAGCTCGATCTGCTCTTTAAGAACATATCCCGTATACCCGTTATACGCCTGAACGAATAACCATCCCTCCTCTTCGCGCCATACCCGAAGCCGCTCGCTAGCCGGCATGTCCAGTACGATCGGGGACTTCTTCTCCCCGCTCTCGCGCAGAGCCACGGTGTCCTCAGGTTTACCGGGAGCCGCCTTCGCAAGCTGAATCGCATCCCCGGCGCGCATCAAAATGACCGCGCCTGTTGCCGAGTCTTCGTGAACGGCCACCCCATAATGCTGTTTGAGCGGCTTCAGCGGAACGTAAGCAATGCCGTTAACCAGTTCAGGCGCATAAGGCAGGGTCACCGTTTTGCCGTTCAGTTCCCCCTTCGTGCTATCCATCTTCATGCGAAAAACCGATTCGGAAGTCGTGATAATAATCGATTCCGTTTCCTGCTCGTAACGGATGTCGGCATCCACGTTCTCCTGAATCACCGTGATCGGCAGCAGCAGCTCTTCGCCAGACCCCAGAGCAGGATGCTCCTTCAATTCGCCCTGAACGAAAATCGGCTTGTCCATTCCGCGCCAGTCCGGTACGGTATAGGTCTGGTTCGGAAACAACGTGGTGACAACCCACCAGACCCCCGCCGCAATCAGCATCAGCCCCAGATAAAAAGAGCTTCTGTTTGTACGCCTCTTTTTTCCCCGATATCTTCTTCTTGCCAAACTGCTCCCCCATTTCACTTTCGCCAAATTGCCCCAATGCCGTCGCGAAAAAATAAGCCCTTAAAAATAAAAACGTGTGGAATGGTTCATTCCGCACGTTCATCATCTATAACAACCGGCGTCTATTGACAGGACTTGCAGAGCCCATACAGCTCCATTCTCAGTCCCTTTACTTCAAATCCGGTGCTTTTCTCAGCCTGCACTCCCACATCTTCGAGGGACGGATAGCTGAAATCTTCGATTTTGCCGCAACTTTGACAGATGACATGATGATGGTCGGAGACGTTGGCGTCAAAGCGACTCGAATTGTCTCCGTACGTCAGCTCACGCACCATGCCGGCTTCAATAAACATTTTTAAATTGTTATATACTGTGGCTACGCTCATACTAGGAAAATTAGGTTCCAGAGCCCGATAAATATCATCCGCTGTCGGATGGCCCATAGATTCCACCAAATACGTTAAAATCGCATGACGTTGCGGCGTGATTCGGACACCGGTCGTTTTCAGTTGTTCCAGCGCATGCTGCACGGACGTTCCCATGGTTGCCCACCGCCTTCAAGTTTAACTGGTTTTTACAAAGCTTAGATCGCTCTTACGCTTTATTGTACGGCGTTTCTTGGATTGTTGTCAATCCGGCAGAGGCGTCCAGCCCCCGCTGTTCCGGCCTTCCTCCTGTTCCGGGTAGCTCCGGTAAATGTTCAGGTTACTGTTGCCTTCAATGCGAATGGAATGCTCGCCGGTGCCGGATTCCCCGGAAATGGTTTTCTGCTCGATCTTAAGATTAGGCAGCGTGGTCAAAATTCTTCCGTAACTAATCGTCCCTTCAAGCTTGTAATCGCCCTCGAGAGGAACGTGAAGATTCATCTCTCCAACCGCGCTATATACATTCCAATCGCCTCCGATCCGAGGGGAACGAATGGCTACTCCGCCATTAAGGGACTCGGCGCTTAATTGCGACTCCGCGCCGCTGATCAGAATATTGCCGTTCCTCGTCTGGACCCGGATATGATCCGTCGTTCGTTTGACCGTCATGTTTCCTACTTGCGTGGTCAAGTCGGTCTCGCCCGTGATGTCGACGGCCAGCATATTCCCGCGGTTGGTGGACATTTTAATATTACCGATAACGCCGCGCGCGGTCGTTTCGCCGTTCAGCGTTTTGCCTGTGACATTCCCGTAGACCCGATCCATCGTGATGGGTCCATTCCCGCTCTCCAGCAAAATATTCTCAATCGCCTCCACGCGGTTTAAGGTAATCGCTCCGTTCATCGTCCGTATCTCAAAATTGAACCGTCGATCATCCGGGACCGCGATATTCAAATTCATTCGGGGCTGCCGTTTACCCGATTCTCCATAGGCTTTTCCCTTGGACCGAATCGTGATCGTCTTGCCTTCCCCGACCTCGATCGTCGACTGCTCGGCGATCGCCTCCGCTACACCGGGCTGCTCTCGGTCGACCCACACTACCGCTTCGACCCGGATATCGTCGACATCCTGCCGCGTGATGGAGATATCTCCGTTCAAGTGATCGACGATGATCTTCTCGGTGTCGAGCTCCACCGGTATATCCAGTGCCGGCTTCTGGAACCGGTTATCTTCCGCTTCGCTGTAATCCACGCCCGCTGCCGTCAAATTCAGGCTCACCCGGTTCCAGAGATGAAGGAAATGCTCCTGCTGGGAAATCACGAATACGGACGCCGTAACGGCGACTGCCAGAAGAATTCCCCGAATATCCGGCCGAAACCGAAATTCCCTGCGCCGGCCCAGGGCGCGGGAAAGCGTATACCTGACTATATATTCAACGCCGAGCAGGATAAACAGCAGCGGCCACCAACGCTGGAGCATGAATATATAATCCGTCCCTCTCCACTCGTCAAGCAGCAGCAAAGCGCCCGTACTGACAAGCAGCAAGGCGGCCGTATATCGCCCAACTCTGATTTTGTGTTTCATCCGTCTCCTCCCCTCGTCTGATTACGCGGCTTTCACCCAAGTGCCGCTGTACGTGTACTATAGGGATTTTCTCTTGTCTTTATGATGCCTGAGAGCTTCCCGGATCCCGGCCCAAATCCCGACAACGATGAGCACGACGGCGGAGGCCTCCGCACCGTAGTCGCGAATCCCCTGCTGCAGCCAAGGCGGCTTCTGGTGAAACAAAATGAGCAGGGACCCGGTAACAACCAGCATCAAGCCAAAGGCGATTCCCCGTTCGCCGCGGAACAGATGATTAGCCCCGTTCCCTCTTCCGTCACCTCCGGAAGCAGCGGCTGCCTCGCCGCGTCTTTTTCGGGAAATAATATATTCGGCTGCCTGCAGCACGTCATACACGTTATAGAAATAACCGACCGGAATCAGAAGCCCCAGCACGACAAGCAGCGGAACGTTGATCTGCATGCCGATGGAAGAGAAATATAGAAGCGCCGATATATCCAGCAGCAGCAGCATGATGAACGTGATTCCCTTACGGTACATGCCGAGGTACAGATGACCCAAACCTGGAATGAGAGCGGCTAATAAAAGCGCGTAGAGTTTCCGTCTTTTTCGCTGAAGTCCGGGATGCCGCTTCATCCGAATCGAGCGCCTTTTTTTCTTACGGACTGCGGATTGCGTTTCGGTGGTTGGATTCATAACCTTCTCGCCTCCTTCCATACATCAAGGGACTGGCGTTGTTTACCGATGTTTTTCTTTGATAGTACCCCAATGCCAAGCCGAAGTAACTGGCAAAAAACTGGATAGGCCGTTCAGGAGAAGCTGATAAGCCTACAAAAAAACGGCCCTGCCGGTAATTCAGCAGATGCCGTTTGGTTATGATGATGGAAGCCGGTTATTCAGCCGTTACCATCGTTACGTGGCCGATTCCCCGCAATTGCCGGGTAATCTCCATCGGTTCGAATTTACGGTCGGTCAAGACTTGCAGCGAAATTTCGAGTCCTAGTACCGCAGGCTGCAATTCCCCGTATGCCGCATTGCTCCGCTCGTTTACGACGAGCTTCTTGATCACGAATTCCTGCTCCTCCAGAACCGCCGATATGTCATCCAAAATATTCGGCGTATTCGCCGCATGCAGGGTGATCAAATGCAGTTTGCTGCCGCGGATGTACCGCTGCTCCAGTTTATTAAAGACCACCAGGTTCAGAAGGATCAGCACCGTGGATACAATCGACGCAAAATAAAACCCGGCCCCTACGGCAAGCCCCACGGCGCCCACAACCCAGATGGACGCGGCGGTCGTTAATCCGGTAATGGATTTGCCTGTAAACAAAATGGTGCCGGCGCCCAGGAAACCGATCCCTGTAATGACGGCCGTGGCCAAGCGCGCAGGGTCAATCCGAACGTTAATCTCGTCTACGAAATCGGAGAAACCGTAAATGGATAACAGCATAATAAGTGTAGAACCCAAGCATACCAATATATGCGTGCGAAGTCCTGCAGCATGGTTGGAACGCTCCCGTTCAAAACCGATCAAGCCGCCAAGCAGCATAGCCAGCAGCAATCGTAATAATATGGATACATTATCTATCACCCAAGGATTAGTCAAAAGAACGATACTCCCCTCACGTCACGTCTGTCGAATATGCGATATCATTCATTGTTGATGAAGATGGAACTCGGTCAATTCCACGCCCGGAGCAACCTCGAATGCATGGTCCCTCACGAACCCGAATTTCTCGTACAAGGTCACCGCCGGCGTATTGCGCGTCCCTGTCGAGACCGTGAACATCGGCGCCTCCTTGTAGCATTCCAATACATGGCGAATTAAACTCCCCGCAATACCCTTGCGAAAATGACCGGGATGGACCATCATCCGCGATATGGTAACCTGATCCTCTTCGGGCTCCACCGCTATGGCTCCGATGAGATCCCCTTCTTCATTTATATAACCAAAAAAGGTTTCCCCGCTCGCACGGATCGTCTCAAAGGTGTCCAGCAGCGGAGGAATTTCGGAGAATCCGATCAATTCGGCTTCCAAAGGGTACGCCATGTGCTGCAGGCTCCATATCTGCTGCACGGTATCCCGATCCTCCAAGGATAGTTCCTTAATCATCTGTTCATCCCCTAACCGAGTTATTGTAAGAAAAAAATCATCGGCGTGCTCTCAAAGAAGACAGACCGCGTTTAACGGTATCTTTTCTGGCGATATCAGGCTGCAGCCCCTCCGAAGTTCATACTTTCTGATATCTTAAAAAGGAACTTGCCCCGATTTCGGGACAAGCTCCACATCTTCTAAAAACATGATTCGAGGAAACCCCGGATCGTTTAATTATCCGTTCAGCACCTCAACCAGCAGTTTGTTGGCGAGGGCCGGGTTGGCTTTCCCTTTGCTCTCTTTCATCACTTGACCAACCAGGAAGCCGATCGCCTTCTGTTTGCCTGCCTTGTAATCCTCCACGGATTGCGGATTGTTCGCGACCACCTGCTCGACGATGCCCTTGATCGCACCTTCATCGCTGATTTGGACAAGTCCTTTTTCCTCAACGATTTGCGCAGGCAGCTTGCCGCTTTCCAGCATCTCCTTAAAGACGGTTTTCGCGATTTTGCTGCTGATGGTCCCCTTTTCGATCAAGCCGATCATCTCGCCCAAGCCTTGACCCGTAATCTTCACTTCAGACAGCTCCAGATTGTTCGAGTTCAAATAACCCAGCAGATCGCCCATGATCCAGTTGGATACGGATTTGGCATCCTTCGTGTAGTTCAAGCTGTCCTCAAAAAAGTCGGCGAGCAGCTTGGATGACGTAATGACCGCAGCATCATAGTCCGGCAGGCCGTACTCGGAAGCATAGCGGGCCTTGCGAGCATCCGGAAGCTCGGGGATCGTCGCGCGAACCGCCTCTTTCCACTCTTCGCTGATATGCACCGATACCAGATCCGGGTCCGGGAAATAGCGGTAGTCGTGCGCCTGCTCCTTGCCTCGCATGGAGAAGGTCTTTGCCTGGGCTTCGTCCCAGCGCCGCGTTTCCTGTACGATCACGCCGCCTTCATCAAGGATTTCCGCTTGACGGAACTGCTCATATTCCAATCCGCGCTGCACGCCGCGGAAGGAGTTCATGTTCTTCAGCTCGGCTTTCGTTCCGAATTCCTTCTGTCCCCATGGACGAAGGCTGATGTTGGCGTCGCAGCGAAGCGAGCCCTCTTCCATCTTCACGTCGGATACGTCGCAATACTGCATAATCGCGCGCATTTTCTCCAAGTAAGCCTTGGCTTCCTCCGGCGTTGAGATCTCCGGTTCGGACACGATCTCAACGAGCGGCGTTCCGACCCGGTTAAAGTCGACCAGCGATGCATAACCTCCGTCGACATGCGTGAGCTTGCCGGCATCTTCCTCCAGGTGCAGGCGGGTAATGCCGATCCGCTTCGTCTTCCCGTCCACCTCAATATCGATCCAGCCGTTTTCGCCGATCGGCTGATCGTACTGGGAAATCTGGTATGCTTTCGGGGAATCCGGGTAGAAATAGTTTTTGCGGTCGAATTTGCTGACATCGCCGATGGTGCAGTTCAGCGCCATGGCAGCCTTTATGGCATATTCCACAGCCTGGCGGTTCAATACGGGCAGAACGCCGGGATGGCCAAGGCAGATGGGACATGTATGCGTGTTCGGCGGAGCTCCGAACGCAGTGGAGCAGCCGCAAAAAATTTTGGAATGGGTATGCAGCTCTACGTGAACTTCCAATCCGATAACCGTTTCATATTTAGATGTAGACATCGATTGTTTCCCTCCTTCTCTGCCGCCGGTTTACAGTTCAGGGCGCCGTTTATGATGATCTGTATTTTGCTCGTAGGCATGCGCGACGCGCAGCACGGTCGACTCATCAAAAGCTTTCCCGATAATTTGCATTCCTACGGGCAGTCCGTCCGCGAATCCGCAAGGGACGCTTACTGCCGGCACTCCCGCCAGGCTGACAGGAATCGTCAGGATATCGTTCAAATACATCGTCAGCGGATCATCGACTTGCGTCCCCAGCTTGAAGGCCGTAGTCGGAGCCGTAGGTCCGATGATGACATCATATTGCTCGAATACTTTATCGAAGTCCTGCTTGATGAGGGTGCGGGCTTTCTGCGCCTTCAAATAATAGGCATCGTAATAGCCCGAGCTGAGCGCGTAAGTCCCCAGCATGATGCGGCGTTTCACCTCATCCCCGAAGCCTTGGCTGCGGGATTCGTGATACAGATCGATCAGGCTGCCTGCATTGTCGGAACGAACGCCGTAACGCACGCCGTCAAAGCGGGCCAGATTCGAGGAAGCCTCCGAAGAAGCAAGCAGATAATACGTAGCGACCGCATAATCGGTATGCGGCAGGGAAACTTCGTCCCAGGTAGCGCCCAGCGATTCAAGCACCTTCAGCGCATTCAGGACGGTTTCCTTCACTTCGGCATCAACGCCCTCGCCCAGATATTCTTTAGGCACGGCGATGCGCAGACCGGCAACGTCTCCGGACAATGCGCTCAGATAGTCGGGCACGTCCACTTTGGCGGATGTCGAATCCATCGGGTCATAACCGGCGATGGCTTGCAGGACATAGGCAGAATCTTCTACGTTTTTCGTCAAAGGCCCGATCTGGTCCAGCGATGAAGCGAAGGCGACAAGGCCAAACCGGGATACGAGTCCGTAGGTCGGCTTAAGTCCCACGACGCCGCAATAAGAAGCCGGCTGCCGAATGGAGCCGCCGGTATCCGAGCCCAGCGCGAAGTAAGCTTCGCCGGCAGCTACGGCCGCAGCCGAGCCGCCGCTCGATCCGCCTGGTACCCGGTCCAGGTCCCAGGGGTTGCGCACGGGATAAAAGCTGGAGTTCTCATTGGAGCCTCCCATTGCAAATTCATCCATGTTCAGCTTACCGATCGTTACGGTGTCCGCCGCGCGCAATTTGCCGACAACCGTCGCATCGTAAACCGGCGTGAAGTTAGACAGAAACTGACTTGCGCATGTGGTGCGAAGCCCTTCCGTTACGATATTGTCCTTAATTCCGACAGGAAGTCCGAACAACAGTCCGCGCGTCTCCCCAGCAGCCAGCTTGTCGTCCAAAGCCTTGGCCGATGTACGCGCGCCTTCCTCGTCCAGCGTAATAAATGCCTTTACCCGATCCTCACGTTCGGAAATACGGGTAAACGCTTGGTCGACCAGATCGGTTACGGAAAGCTCCTTATTCTGCAGCTTATTATGTATCTCCGATAACTTGTAATCAAACAGACTCAAGTGTGTATCCTCCCTCCAGGCTATTCCAAAACAGCAGGTACTTTAATTTGATCGTCTTCTTCATCCGGTGCGTTGAGCAGCACTTTCTCGATCGGCAGGCTCTCGCGCACTTCGTCTTCCCGCATGACATTGCTGAGGTGCAGCACGTGCGTAGTCGGCTCAACGCCGTCCGTATCCAATTCGTTTAATTTCTCGGCATATTGTAAAATCGCATTCAGTTGGCCGGTAAACATCTGCTCTTCTTCAGGCGTCAAATTTAATCGGGCCAGCTTCGCTACATGCTGAACATCCTTATCGGTAATGCTCATGGCTTTGCGTCCTCCTTCATGCCCCCATCCAGTTAAAGGGGTAAAGTCTGTCTCGATAACTTTTCTCATTATATTGTAGAAGCATGGAAGATTCAATCCAATGGCTTGAAGCGCGGAGCTCTCAGGAACTGCTTGCCCGTCACTTCAAAAAAGAGTCGGCCTCAGCCGACTCTCCTAGATCCAAGCGCGAAGATTCACCTGTTTGATGAAGTCCGCCTGGGACATTGCTTCCTTGGTTTCCTCTTCCTCTTCAACACTTTCCATCTCGCCGTTCATCACTTGACGAAACAGCTTCTCATTATATGTCGACAGGGCGAAATCGATGAGCGCTTCCCGCTCGACCCGCTCGGCTTCCTGTTTCAACACGATTGATTCCAGCTCTACATCATCCGCCGGAACAAAAAAATTACGGTTGAGGCTCGGAATCCGAATGACGTAATCGAACGCATTGTCCGGATTTCGGTCATACGCGATGATATAGCCGTATTGACCGATTGGAAGATTCTGCTCAAAGGCATCCGCAACGATTGTGATCTTTTCCCCTAAACGCAGCATCGTCTACCTCCTGAGTTGTCTATCCTTTTTCAAACGATAAGAAAGTATAAACTTCTATGGCTAATCATCCTTATTTCCCAAGAAAACTTCCGCTATATGCGGTCTGTCTTCCGAAAAGTAAGTCGATTGCCGTTTTCTTATCTTCATAGTCTACTAAAAAAAGATAGAGATGTCCATGTGATTCAGATAAAACCTGAATCTCCCATGGAAACTAGGATTGCGGGGACAATGGGCTCCGTCTGAGCAGCCTCGCGGCAACGATAATCGACAGCACCATGAGCAGTATCGCCACGATGATCGGAGACCAGACGCTGCTCACTTCGCCGACAATCCGCTCCGCGGCCATGCTGCTTAATCGGCCCGGGTTCCATTGAAGGCGGGAGGGCAGCAAACCGGACAAGAGCGAAAGCGCGCCGGCCACCGCCAAGCTGATGAAAGCAGCGGCAGGGCCGCGGAGGACGGCGCCGAGCGGCAGGGCAAGCGTTACGATCCAAGCCAGCCATACGACATACAATCCCCCGCCGCTGGCCACCGCTCCCCATTCCAAGGGACCGATGAGCAGATGCGTATAATACGCTGCGCCGCCAAGCCCAAGCGCAAAGGATGCGGCTACCAAAGTCATCATGGCGGCCCATTTGGCAGCCATCATGGGAATCGTGGATACCGAGCGGGCAAGAACAAGCTCAGCCGTGCCGGTGGCCCTTTCCCCAGCTACCGTGTTCATCCCCGCAAGCACAAGCACCAGCAGGCCGATGACGCTGAACTGGCTTAAGGCTGACGCCATCACGCTCTCGGCGGACGGGACGGTAAATAACGCCGCCGCTTCCGGCGGCACTTCTCCGGCCATGGTCAGGATTTCCGGCAAATAATAGGTCGATACCGGCTGCATAATGCCAAGCAGCAGAAAAACGGCGGGGACCCAAATCCATTTATAGGTCCGGCCGGACTCAAGCATCTCTTTTTGATAATAGATCCAGAACGGCTTCATGAGCCCACCACCTTCATAAACATATCCTCGAGCGTAGACGTGCCGGCTTCAAAACGAAGCAGCTCGATTCCGCCGTCGGCAAGCTCTTGGATCAAAGCGGCACGCGCCACCTCCATATCCGTCACCATCAGCTTGGCGCCGCGTTTGCCGAGCTCGATCTCTTGCACATAAGGACGGTTCGCGAGACTGTCGAGCCAAGCAACTTCCCGCTCCCCCGGTTCAACATCAATCGATAAGACCGGCTGGCGGTATTTCGTGCGTAGTTCGCTAAGCGCGCCCTTCTCCGCAATCTCCCCGTCTACCATCAGTATCATGTCATCGCAAATTTCCTCCGCATCATGAAGCACATGGGTCGAGAACAGGACGGTGACTTCCCCCCGCAGGCGGTCGAGCAGGTCCATAACCTCCCGGCGTCCGATCGGGTCCAGCGCCGATACCGGCTCGTCCAGCATGATCAGCTCCGGCTCGTGCACAAGCGCCTGTGCGATGCCAAGCCGCTGCTTCATTCCGCCGGAATAACCGGATATCCGGCGTTTGGCAGCCTGCTGCAGGCCCACCATCTCGATCACTTCCCGACTTCGCCGAAGGGCCTCTTTTCCGGATAATCCCGACAGCTTGGCGCTAAACGACAAATATTCCATACCTGACATCCAGCCATAAAACTTCGGATACTGCGGCAAGTAACCAATCCGGCGACGCCAACTGTCCGTATGGCCATCTCCCGATCCATATCGGATCTCGCCCCGGGTCGGAGGAATCAATCCTGCCAGCATTCGCAGCGTTGTCGTCTTCCCTGCGCCGTTCGGTCCCAGCAGTGCCGTACAGCCTCCGCGCTTCAATTCAAACGAGATGCCTTTAACCGGCATGATGCTTCCGATGCTTTTGGTCAGTTCGTGAATGCTAAGAAGTTTCTCCGTCAAGCCTCTCGCCTCCCCGCAATAAAATAAGCAATGCTGCCAAGAATGTTACCCAGCAATATAATCAACACCCACATCCATCTCGGCCCACGTATGTTTGCCGGCTCTGCCCGAAACAAAGATATAAGACCCGTGACCGCAAGAATCGCTTGCAGTGCAAGAATCGGCCAGATCAATCCCCAGTTAATATCCATAACAATCCCCCATGTTCCATATTTTAATAAAGAAGCTTAAGACTCACTGCCGTCTTTGCGAATGACGAATATCCAGTAAAAGAGCAGCGGCAACGGCATCGTCGTAGACCCCCATATCCCCCAGAACCAAGCCATCTTGCCAAGCCCCCGCTTCCTTGCATCCAGGAAAAGCCATGTCCCTTGGATCAGCACCAGCACAACGGCAAGGACGATCACTACCAGCGGGCTCTCGTTCACTTCATTCATCGGATTCCCTTCTTTCCGGCAGATCTCAGACTCTTGGAAAATACAAGAACGGAAATCCCCGCGACCATGCCGAACCCGTGAATAAACAGCAGGATCATCGGCGCTGCCAAGGCAGCCATCAATCCCCCGCCGACGATAAAGAGCGCAACCAGAAGAAAGAGAAGCAACTCGTATTTCATCCGCTTCCGTTTGCGTTCCAAGGTATGAACGGCCAACGCATGCAGCCCTTCCAGGGATGGGGATGGCGCATCTTCAAACAATTGATCCACCCGCTTCATTTCCTGGTTCAATCCTTCAATCCATTTTTCATCCTCATGTTCAGGTCCTCTGACCATCGTCACCCATCTCCTTTCGCAGCTGTTTAACGCCGTAGGCGGTCCGCGATTTCACCGTTCCTTCGGGGATGCCGAGCATCGTTCCGATTTCCTCGTAGCTGTAGCCGTAATAGTGCTTCAGCAGGATGGCAATCCGATGATCCTCGGATAATCGGGACAATCCATCCAGCATATCCGTCCAGTCTTCTCCCCGCCGCTCCATCTGCCAGCGCATCCGCCTTGCCGACTGAACCGCCTCCTGCTCCAGCCATTTCTTCTCCCGTTTCTTTCGCCGGGTATTATCGATGAACAAACGGGTAGCAATGGTAATCATCCAAGAGGAGAAGGACGAAGTCCCGTTGTAACGGTTCATGTTCTCCATGCATCGAACGATGGTATCCTGCGCGGTATCTTCGGCAAGCATCGGGTCCATCGTCACTTTCAGCAAATATTTATAAAGGAAGGAGTAATGCTGCTTGAACAGCAGCGCCATGGCAGCAGCATCTCCTAACTGCGCTTGTCGTATCAAATCCTCTTCGCCAGGGATCATGATTGAAATCATCACCTTCTTTCGCCTTCGCCTGTAATACGAATAACTGCAGCCAATCGTTCAAACGGTTATTATATTTATCGTGTGCCAAATGATGTAATTTATATAGATACCTCCGGATGCTTCAGAAATTTCTTATGGTATCCGTAAAAAAACAAAAAAAAGCAGCCGGTGGACCCGGCTGCAGTCTCCAATCGGAGGGATCATTGTTTCTCACTTCATGATGAGGGTGTCATGTTAGCGGTCCACCTATTGATTCAATCTGATAACCTGCAGCCGATGATGCCATGGCTGCTGCGCGATCCCTTCATCCTTCACCAGCCTGTCCCAGACAACGGATGAAATATCCGTCTGGCCCCGCCGGCGGAACTCCGGTTGCCGATCAATCGCTTCGCTTCTTGTAACATTCCCGTTCAGCAGCGATAGATGATCTTTTCTCACTGGCGCTTCCCCCTAATCACGTCCATGCCAAAAAAACTCCCCATAAAATAAAAGAACGCAAACCGGGATGAATTCCACAGTCTGCGTGCTTCGCAATGGGTAACATTTAATTAACCGTATTGTATCAATCTTGTCTATATTTGTCCAGACAAAGTTTCCCGATTTATGTCGGATGTAATCCTACCTGCTCGCAGGAACATAAGGATTCCGCTGCTTTTCATAGCCAATGGTTGTCCGAGGCCCGTGGCCGGAGTACACAACGACCTCATCCGCAAACGTATACAGCGTGTTCTGAATGGAATCAACCAAATCGCGCTCACGGCCGCCCGGAAGATCCGTTCGCCCAACGCCTAGACGGAACAGCACATCGCCGGAAAACAGGTCATTTCCGCACTTGAAGCTCACGCTTCCCGGCGAATGGCCCGGTGTATGAAAGACCTTGAAGGTATGCCCGATCAGTTGCAGCTCCAGTCCATCGGCCAAATCGTACTCCGCCGGCTCGGTGGACAGCGGTCCGGTGACCTGAGGCCACATCAGCGAACCGTTAAGCTTTGGACTGGCCAGCCATTCGCTCTCCAAGGTGTGGAGATAGACAGGACAGTCCTTCAGCTTGCGGATCTCCTCGACGCCCCCCATGTGGTCAAAATGCGCGTGGGTCAGCAGGATCGCTTCAATCTCCAAATCCGCTATTCGCTTCACGAGCGGCCCCGGGTTCATGCCAGGATCGATAATGATCGCTTTGCCTTCTACAGGCCCTGTCAGTAAATATGCATTCGTCTGAAGCGGTCCTAAATTAAAGGTCTCAATATGAAGTGTCATGATTAAAACCCTGACATCAGTTCACGCAATTCCTTAATGATGGCAGCGTGAAACTCATACCCTTCCCCGTAGGCTTGAATGATGCTTTGCCGCGTGACGGCAAGGTTGTCCTGATAGTCCGTTGCTTCACGATCCGGATTGTTCTGCTTGAACTCAATCATAAACTTCTGAACGTGCGCCGGACGCGGTCCCCATGTGCCGAGGACATGTCCCCCGGTATCCGAAATGATCACAACCGGAATGGAACGGGCGCCCATGGTCAGGAACTGATCCATGACGTCCAGATTCTCTTCCATAATCAGCACTTCCGTCTCAATCCCCGCGGTCTCCATCGCACGGAATACGACAGGGATATTGCGCGCAACATCGCCGCACCAATCCGCTGCCAGAATGAGGACCCGCAGATCATCCCTGAAATTGAGGCTTTCAAAAAACTCTTGATCCTCTTCATTCTCCCATTTAAACTGCTCGTAGCCTGCCTTGAACGTATCCTGGTTCTTCTGCATGCCGTCCATGAATTGCTGCGGAGATATGCCCGTACCCAAATGATTTGCCATATTCATACTCATTCGTTATTTCGACCTCGCCTTCGCTGATTTTATCCATTTTATCAAAAAATAAAGAATCATGACGGCTAATGCGCCCAGCAGAATTTCCCGAACGTAAGGCCCTGCCTTCTCGTCGATATGCTCCCACTGGTCGCCCAGAAGCAATCCGAGGTATAAGAATAATGCCGTCCACGGAATAATCGCAAGGGTGGTCAACAGCGTAAACCTGCCCACATGCATTTTGGATATGCCCGCCGGGATGGAAATCGCATGTCTTACCACCGGTACAAACCGAGCCGTAAATATAACGCCGGTACCATACTTGCCGAACCATTCCTCGGCGTAGTCGATATGCTTCTTCTTAATCAGTATGTACTTCCCGTACTTCTCCAGGAAGGGTCTGCCCCCGTAACGGCCGATCCAATAAATGAATAACTGGGCGAGCACGCCGCCAACGGTACCAAAAATCATGGCACCGATAAAATGAACCTCACCCATGGAAACCAGATAACCGCCATAGGCGAGTACGATCTCGCTTGGGATGACCTCCACCATTAATCCGAGCATGATTCCGAAATAGCCCAGCTGCTGGATCCATTCAAACAGTCGGCCCACAGCCTCGTAAAAGAATTCCACGCTTGTCCCCCGCCTTCCTACTGCGTTGATTTCTAGTACTAGCCTATTCTAACACAGCCCGGGACATGCCTTCTACATGCCTTATAATGCGCCCAATTATGGGCGGCGCAGTGACTTTCGCCCGTTTCGGGACATATGGTGAAGCAAAGGAGTGAGTTAAAGCATGCATTCTCCCCATGCCAAACGACCGGGCAGCAAGCCCCCCTCCCCGCGCGGGATACGGCGGGCCTGCAGCAAAGAATTATACCGTACGACCAAGCGGCTCAAGCTGTACCTTCCTCCGGAAACCTTGAAGCAAGGAGAAGAATTGTATTATCGGAAGGTCATCGGAAATCTGATCTGGATTCACGAAAACTACAGCAATAAAAAACTGCTGTGCGACTGGTGGGAAAAAGACGTCTGCGGCGAGCTTGCCGAGCTCTGGCAGGTTCCGGAGCGCCAGCTGGCCTCCGCCTTTCGGGATGCCTTCGGGGGATGACATGCCCCCCTCTTCCCCCGTCACACCGTGAGAAATTACGACAAAAGGCTGCATTTGGATCGTCAACCGTAGATTGATAGGTCGTCCATTCTACACCGTTCGTTCTAAGGCGAACCAGCAGAGCGTCGCCAACGCCATGCCGCCCTTCATGGTACCGCGTAATGTGGGGCAAGGTAAGTCGCCGCAAACGGTTGCGATTCGGCATGATTCGCCGTAGGCAGTGCGGGGATAACGGATATCAGGGCTGCCTTGCGGCATGCTCCCGTTCTCCCCATGTCATCGTGTTATCGAAGCGGTTGGCCTGCCGAGCCGCAAGCACGGACAGATGAAAGCCACGGTCATTTCGAAAAGGATCAAGCTCATGAAGGGCAGCCGCAAGGAAGCGATAGCGCTTCAAGGTATCCCATCCGGCCCGGGCCGCCTCAACCGCTCCGGCGGAATCTCCCGCCCTGCGGTGCCAGTCCGCAAGGGCGGCCAGCTTCAGCACGGCCCGGGTTTGCTTGACCGGATTGAAACGATCCAGTTCGATGCCCCTTTTGAACCATGCCGCCGCTTCCTCCGATTCGCCTTTTAGGGAATAACCTTCTGCCAGCTTCCAGCTTAAACCCGGGTGATTCGGCGCATGCACCATGCTTCGTTTCAGCAGCGGAATCTGCTCGCTTGGGGGAAGCCATGCCGAGAGCTTTATGGCCGCATCCGTATTGGCGGGGTTCCACTTTAACGAGGATCGGAGGAGCAGGATCTGCCGGCCTGGCGTCTCCGATGCGGCCCATCGCTCTTGAAGCTCGCTGATGCCCAGCGCCGCGGCGAGGAAAGTCCAAGCCGCGAGCGGGAGAATGGCCACAACCCTGAGCCGTCGCAGCAGGGAAGGGGCCCGCTCCCCTTCATAGCCGGCTTGCAGTTGATTCCATCGTTTGAACGGCCGGGTTAGCCGAGTTGCCATAGATCCATGCTGAGGCGCCTCATCGGGGGAACCCCCGGCCAAGCCCATTACCGTAAGCCACAATAGGAGCAGCCATACTAGCCCGAAGCCCCAATCGAAATCCACGGACGCATGTCCGATCAGCACGAGGGCGGGGGGCATGAATCGGGAGCTTGCCGCGATGAGCCTTGCAACCATAAAGATAACCAAAATAAGGACAAGCAGCAGCCCAATGATTCCCGTATTCAACAGGATATCCATATATCCATTATGCACCTCGGCACCCACATAGGGCTGGGACTGAATGGCAAGGTAGGATTGCCGCCACGTCTCCCCTCCCCGTCCCAGCCACGGCGACGACCGGGCCAGCTGCCAGGCGTCGCTGTACATGAGGCGGCGCGCGCTGAGCGTTGCCGCGCCGCCTAAGGTCCGATCCTGCACCTGGAGCAGGATCACGACAATCGCTGCGGCTGCCAGCAAGGCCGCAGCTCCCAGGGCCCCGGGCGCGGCATAACGCCGCCCGGGCCCCCCGCTGTGCCGCCAGCGGCACAGCAGCAGGCCGGCGAGGACGCCGCCGGCCCACAGCCCGGCCAGCCACAGCAAGCCGGGCAGCACGGCTGGCGCCAGCCTGGCATCCGCCAGCTGGCGGTACAGCAGCGCCGCGCTCGCCACAGGCGCGGCGGCAGCCACCAGGAGCGGCGCCAAGGCACGCCGCTCCTTGGCGAAGCCGGCCGCGCACGCAAGAGCGGCCGCGAGCCAGGCGCCGCGCGACTCCGTCAGGAGCAGCGCGGCGGTATAGGGCGCAAGCGGCAGCAGCGCAGCCGCTGCGCGGAGCGTGCCCGTCCGGTTCCGCAGGACGGACGGCAGCGCGAACAGCCGCTCCAGCAAAAAGGCGGCCATCACCGCCCCGAACGTGTTCGGGTATTGAAGCAGGCCGCCAAGCCTCGCGCCGGTCGCGCTAATGTCCGCATCCGCCGTATGATAGATCCCATACGGCAGCTCCATAAGCCCGTATACGGCAAGCAAGGCGCTGCCGCACAGCACGGCGCCCAGCAGATGCCAGCCGGCATGCATGATGCGTAAGCCGGGGCCTGTACGGCACGCGCGCCAAGCAGCAATGGCAAAAGAACCATAGCTTCCCCACAGGATGATTTCCTTCATCGTGCCTTCCAGAGAGAGGGGGCGCCCTATCCCGTGAAAGACGTAGATGAGAAGGATTGCGCAGATGCAGCCAAGAACCACCCGCAATTCTCTGTCCGAAGGAACCGCCTCCGGCAGTTTTCCCATGCCATGATTCTTTCGGCCTTGAACGGCACCATGCCAATCGGCTCCCGTCATGAGCAGCAGAAGCACGCCGAAACCCGCTCCGATCCAATATATATCCTCGTCAAAAAACATTCCGCTCCGGATACTGGCCGCAAGCCCCAGCCCGATCAGCATCATCCCGCAAACACGATGCAGGGTATTCGATGCCATTACACCACGCCCCGTTCAAGAAAGAATGCGTAACCCTTCTCCGTTTCTGCCACTTGCACGCTCCCGCTCCTCCGCGTGCCGAACATGAAACCCGCCTAATAGCCATTGTGGACCAGGACGGTCGGCGTTATTCTTGATTCAATGTTGGCGATCACATCTGGTGCGGTAAGGGCCGCACGATTCCCTGGATCAAGGCTTTGATTGCCATCGCAAGAAAAACGTCCATCGACGTACATTCTTTAGAAGAATGACCGCGTTTGGATGTTGATTACCTTGCGATAACTGGAAGACCGGCTTCAAAGTTCCTATTTCCCATCAAAAAAGCGATGAACGTGCGCGCTCGCACGTTCATCGCCAATCCGGTTCAACGCGATTCCATTTCCGTATTCGGGAGCAGGTCCTTGCAAGCCCGTTCAAGGTACGGCGAGGCGCTTAAAAAATCGCGAAACGCGGTATACTCCTGCCATAGTTTATTCCGGTCTCCGGCAGAACCGCTGACCGCACGGATCAAAATATTCTTGGGCGTATGTTCCATATCGATAAACTCCAGCAGCTGCGTCTTGTATCCCATCAGGTCGAGAAGCTTGGCCCGAATGGCGTCCGTGGCCAGCGCCGAGAAGCGTTCCTTCAGTATGCCGTGGGACAGCAGCGGCTCCATGACTGGGCTCTGGACTTGGGCGAACAGCTCGTGCTGGCAGCAAGGCACCGACAGAATCACCGAAGCCCCCCAGCGGACCGCTTTTTCCAGCGCCGCATCGGTTGCGGTGTCGCATGCATGCAGCGTGACCACCATATCCACCTGCTCCAGTTCGTCATAATCCGCAATGTCGCCGACAAGAAACCGCAATTGGGTATAATTCAGTTTTTTCGCCAGCATACTGCAGTGTTCGATGACATCCGCCTTGAGATCCAATCCGACAATATTCAGCTTTCTGCGCGCGGTTACCGCCAAATAGTGATACAAAGCGAAGGTCAGATAGGATTTGCCGCAGCCGAAATCGACGATCGTAAGCGGACGGTCCTCCGGCAGATGAGGAAGGACATCCTCCACCATCTCCAAGAAGCGGTTGATCTGTTTAAATTTATCGTATCTGCGGGCAAATACTTTGCCATCCTCGCTCATGATGCCCAGCTCCACCAGAAACGGAACCGGCTCTCCCTCTTCAAGAATGTAGGTCTTTTTCCGGTTATGCGACAAATCCGTTTTGGTCTTCGAAGCGGATTTGGTCAGAATCGAAACCTTGTATTTCTTCGAAATCAGAACCTGATAGTCCGCTTCCGGCGTATAGATCATCGCTTGCCGGAATACATTTTCGAACATATCCAACAGTACGGCCTCCGCCTCATCCGCCGGCACATTCTGATGGGTGACCTTGGTTGCGGAATAATAGGCGAACTGATAGTGCAGCTTGTTCTTGAGCTCTACGGGCTTAACCGTTACTTTGCTGTAGGTCATGCCTTCCCGCTTGCGAAGCTGGCTTAGCGTAGCCGTAATCAATGATGCTTCTTCCATGATGTTATGAATCAATTTTCTTAATGCATCCAAAAGGTACATCTCGCTTTCTTTTATGTTATAGACAGGTTAATCGAGGCCGGGAAACGGTTTGTCTCCGTCCACCGCCGCATGCGGAAAACGGCGGCGGAGCTCGTCCATTCCTTCCTCGACTTCCTCCAGCGGAAGCCCGCCTTTTGCCAAATCCTCGGGCCGTTTCTGCTGCAATCTTTGATAGAACCTTACGCCTTCGTCATATTCGATCTTACCGCTATCCAGCAGTTGGTACAGGGTATTCTCCGCTTCCGCGAACATCCCCTGCTGCTCCGTATACGCATAATAATCCAGCATCGCCGTTTCGGGCCACGCGTAAGCCCTTAAACGTTCTTTCAGCAGAGCGATCCGTTCCGTCAACCCGATCAGTTTCGGATCCGCCCCTTGCAGGGCTGACTTCAAATATAACTGAAAGACCTTGGTATAGAGCATAACGGCTTCTTCTTCGCGCTCAAGCTCGAGCAGCAGCGACGCTTCCTCTTCCATCAGCCTTGCGGCACTCTGCAGCTTGTCCGCTTCCAGATAACCATGATTGCGAAAAAGCTGCTCGATATCGGCTGCGGACAAGGAGCGAAGCAGCCCTGAATTCAGTCGGAACTGCCGTTTAAAAAGCTCATCCAGCTCCCATAAAGCTTCGGTGTGCTTGCGCTCCTGCTTGAGCGAAAACACTTTGGCTATCATCTGTGTCATATCCTCAATAAGCCGCACAAGATAATCCCTGCGAAACATGCACTCGCCCCCAACCTGCATCCGTGCCGGATGCAGCGAATTGTTGACCTCATCTTTAACCTTCCGGCAATTCCCGCTGCCGAGGAACTTAGGACCGGCATGCCAGGCAGCTTCGGTGAATCCCCTGCAGGCGCATTCATGCCGAGTCTATTCCAATCCGGATCACGATTAAATTGTAGGCTATCCGGGACCAGAATTCCAGTAGCCGCCCTTCTGCCTCGTTCACGCTTTGTTCAATCGGGGTCCGGAAACGATGGAGGGGCCACTGCAACTGCAGCCCACAATGCAACAAACGGATACCCCGCAATAGGAGTATCCGTTTATTATAAACGATATGGATTTATTCTTGCTCCAGCCGTCCCATGAAAGAGGAAATGACTTCGCCGAGCTTCTCGGGCGTCTCCATCATACTCATATGACCCGCGCCCTCGATCACGATCCGGGTTACGTTGTCATGGTCTGTGGTAAAGGTGCGCTCCGCCGGAATCAAGCCGTCCTTCTCTCCTGCTACAAGCAGGATCGGCAGCGTGGAAGCCGAGAGCACATCGCGCCGGTCCGGACGCTCGCGCATGGCCAGCGCCGCCCCTATCGCACCTTGCGGCGGCGTAAGGTAACCGATCTCCTTCGCCCGCTGAATGCATTCCGGCTTGGTTTCCTTCGTATCCGGAGCAAACAGGCCCGGCACCAATCCGTCAACAAAAGCCGTAATGCCCTCCCCTTGGATGGCGCTGACCGCTTTCACCCGTTTCTCCTTCGCTTCATCCGAATCCGGATAGCCCGTAGAATGGATCAGGCCAAAGCCGTTCAATCGAGAAGCGTAGCGCTGGGCGAAGGAGAGCGCTATATATCCTCCGAGGGAATGACCGAGCAACGCCGCCTTCGGAATATCGAGCTCATCCATCAATAGCAGGACGTCGTCCGCCATTTGTTCGATGGTATACGATCCCATCGGTGCATCAGACCGCCCGTGACCCCGGAGATCCGGTACAATGACTCTGAAACCTTGAAGATATGGCAGTACCTGTTCCCAATAGGCGGAGCTTCCGCAGAAACCGTGAAGCAGAATGACCGGCTCACCTTGTCCCTGATCCACGTAGCAAATCGTGCTGCCGTTGCATTGTACTTTTTCCATAGCGATACCCTTCTTTCTATTCAGCGATGCCCTTGGATAGACACCCATTATTTTATAAAGAATGAACTATTATTAAACTAAAACAACCCCGGTTGAAACGCGTGTCTTACGGCCTAAGGCCAAAGGCCGCAGCGGCTTGCTTCGCTATCTGCTCCGCCATTCCCATGACCTGGTAAAGGGACGTCACTTGGAGGGTCCAATACGGCTTCGGTCCATGAACGTTCACGACCGCTGCCACGCTGTAGTCTCCCACTGCCGGCAGCTTCCCGCCGACGGATTGGGCCGGCGCCAGCGGACCTTCGCTTGTAAAGAAATAACCGACGGAAGAGGATTGTCCCAAGCAAGCATCAATGGCAATAACCACCTGATCCTCGGGTATGCCTTGAAGCTTTGCCTCAAGATTGAAAGCATCACATGGTTCGGGCAGCGTGCCGATCACCTGCGGAAAACCGTATTCCACAAGCCGGCTTCCAGTCAACGGACCGAGCGCGTCACCTGTGGAACGGTCGGTGCCAATACATAAAAATACGATGCTGCCCAGCGCATGGCGCCGCGAAATCCCCTGAAAAAAACCGGCCAGTTCATGGCCCGACATCTTGGCTTTGGCAGCATGCGCGCTTGGCGTCTTGCCGGCTTGTTCGCTCATGACGGACCTCCTTGATTAAATGGTTCGATGATTAGCATCGCTGACGGTGAAGCGTTTTTTTCTGATTTTAACCTATCTTCCTCACCGATGGCAAAAACATTGGTCGAGCCGCACGCTAACATGTTACAATACAGGGATGAAAATCGTAAATCCGCCTAAGAGAGGATGGTGTTATTCCATGGATTTGAGTGAAAAATCCCAAGCCAATGTCGAGTATATGATCGAACAGATTAAAACGAAGCTACGGATGGCTACAGGCGCTGCCATGCAGGCCTCTGCCTTCTCGGTTAACCAATATGATGATATTTATGATCTGTACGATATGGTCATGAATAAACAGAATCTTAGTATTTCGGAAGTGGAAGCCGTTGTATCCGAGCTTGGACAGCTCCGCGGAAACCAGTAGGACGGTATCTTCGCGTACTTTGAGTGTATTCTTAAGAAGCGCTTTTGTCATGACAAAAGCCCCGGGCACTTGCGAATCTCGCAAATCCCGGGGCTTTCTGTTTACGTTATGGCATATCGATAAGAACCATTTCCGAGCTTCCCTCACTGGAGTTCCCCCGGAAGGTCAGCTCATGACGACGCTGTATCCTTGCCGCATCGCCCGCCTTAATATCGAATACGCCGTCTTCCGATGATATTTCGACATGACCGCTTATGACGTATAGATGCATTCTACGATCCCCGGCCAGACTGTACGTCAGTTCTTGTCCGGTCTCCAGTATGCTGCTGTACATCACAACATCCAGCGACTGGGGCAGGCTCGACTCACCATTGCCTGAACCGATGATCGGAAGCATCTGGTTCAATTGCTGTTCTTTTGTGAAATTGCTTTGATGGTGACTGGTCTCAAGGCCCGGCTCCGCAGGAAGAAACCACATTTCCAGATAGCGTACGTCCTCCGAAGATGAGGCATTCCTCTCGGCATGGTACACGCCGGAGCCTGTATTCACGACATGAATCGTACCGGGTGTAAGCTCCATGACCTTCCCTGTATCATCCTCATACGTCAACGTGCCTTCCAGCACCAAATGCACAATCACCAAATCATGATGAAACCTTCGATCAAACCCCTCCATCGGTTGGAGCACGTATTCATTATGCGCCAGAAGGCTTCCAAAGTGCTCGTTATGCGGGTCTGTATAATCACCAAAAGAAAAGCTGAATTCGCTGTGAATACCGTCTTCATGGGTAGTATGTCTTTCCGCTGCCGTCATGATTTTAATCATGGCCGGTCACCTCCGCCTTTTTTACTATTCAATACCCCGGCGGTTTCCGGTCTAATCAGTCGCCTTTAAGCGCGGAGCAGCTTAAATCCGGTTTCTACCCTGCCTACTCGAAGACCCTCATCATTATATAAATCCTTAGGATATGCAGCTTTCAGCCGTTCGATGGTCGCTTTGCTGCCATAGCCGATTTGTTCCAATATGGACTCCGCGATCCAGCCCCATTCTTCCTCGGAGCCGTCCGAAATTTTGAAAGAGATGCCGAGCCGCTCCTTCTTAAGGCCGAAACAGTACACTCCCTTGAAGCCGCCCTTGGCCACAATATTAGGATCTTCCAGAAGAAGGGTATCCACTTTGTGTTTACCCGCCACCATATAAGGGGCTGCATGCATGGCCTTTGTGATTTGCATGACCGCCTTTCGCGTCGGCTCGTCCTCTATGAGGTCCGGGCATGCAAGCTTCATGTAGGCTGTTGCCAAAGCGCGGAGCGGCATGGCGAATACCGGCAGTCCGCATCCATCGGTTCCCAGTTTCACATCGCCGGGAGCCAATCCCGCCAAATAGGCGACCGTCCGAAGGATTTCTTGCTGCAGCGGATGTTCCGGCTGATCGTATCCCGTCAACGGATATCCCGCCATCTGGCAGTAGGCCAGCATGCCATAATGCTTGCCGGAGCAGTTATGGTACCATTTACTTTTCTCGCCGCCGCCTCGCAAAAGTGTTTCTTTGCTTCCTTCGTCCAGCGGCCAGCTGGATGCGCACACCATGTGGGTTTCGCTGATGCCCGCCTTGCGTGCAAAACGCTCCAACACTTCCACATGAGCCTGCTCCGCACGATGCGAAGCCGTCATGATCGCAATTTCCTCATCGGACAGTCCGTAATGATCGACCAGCCCGCCGCGAATGGAAGGAATCGCCTGCATCGGCTTGGCCGAAGAACGCGTAAATGCGACATAATCCGGATCTCCCGCATAAGCCTCGACCTTACCTTGTTCATTCACAATACATATATGTCCATTGTGGACGCACTCCAAGATGTCCGCCCGATATTCCTTCACCAATACAGTGTCCATGTTGAATAACTCCTTCTATATACCGTCTGTTACGTATGATGCCTTGAGAAGCCTGTATGCTTGCATCTCCCCGAGATCACGCTTATTCGAGAATGATTGCGAATCTGTATTCAGTATAGTACAAAAAAGGGCAATTGACAGCAGGA
Organism: Paenibacillus sp. CR_12; assembly: GCF_041953985.1. Taxonomy (NCBI): domain Bacteria; kingdom Bacillati; phylum Bacillota; class Bacilli; order Caryophanales; family Paenibacillaceae; genus Paenibacillus; species Paenibacillus sp. CR_12. The sequence continues at coordinate 26,770 of NZ_JAVFHO010000009.1, forward strand.
TACGTTCCATAGAGGACGGACATTTCATTTATCTCCCGTTTTGCACGTCTCCTGTTTCATGGTGTGGCCTTGCGTTTAATTACGAGATAAGCAAGCCCACTCGAAACACATTGCTCTGAAAAAGGAGGCGATCGTATGTGGGGAATCATCATCAGCATCGTGATGGCAATCATCATCGGGATAATCGGGGATGCGCTGGTTGGTCATGAAATGCCGGGCGGAATTATCGGTTCCATGATCGCAGGTTTCATAGGCGCATGGCTCGGACCGTGGCTCTTCGGAGCTTGGGGTCCTGTCATAGGCGGATTTGCCATTGTGCCCGCAATCATCGGTACGGCCATCTTTGTATTCCTGCTCGGTCTTGTTGCCAAGTTGTTTAGACGCACAGCCTGATCCTCGTGTTTATATTCATTTTTATATTAACTAAAAGGAGTGAAAGTTATGAATAACGCAGAACAAGAATATCCAGTACAAAGCGGTTCCACATTCTTCAAAGGTGCTTTTATCGGTGCCTTGGTCGGAGCGGCGGCAGCTCTGTTGTTCGCTCCAAAGCCAGGCCGCGAGCTTCGCGGGGATTTATCCGAGAAGCTGAGCATGGTGTCGGATAAAACCAAAGAAGTCGCTTATACCGTAGGCGATAAAGCTTCTGAACTGGCAAAAACGGTAGGAAGCAAAGCCTCCGATGTCATGGCCACCGTGAACGAAGGCCGCCAAAGCATTATGTCCAGCGTCAAGGAAGCATCGGCAGACGTGTCGAGCGAGGTTTCAAGTGCTTCCAAAGATGTGAAGGATAAAGCGATGGACACCTCTTCCGAAGTCAGCCGTGAAATGAAAACGACAACGAATTATTAATTCGTAGGGTCACGAATAGCCAGCTGACGCAGCTGGCTATTTTTGTGCCAGATCCGGCACGTTGTCTTATCCACATAGTATGGATTCCGAAGTGAAATGAAACGGCGCATCTGCCTGGAAAGCGGGGATATTTCATGAGTAAAGCAAACCCATATCATGGCGGCTCCGGCTTCTCAACCCGAAGCGGCAGTCGTTCGACACGAAACGAGGAACAACGAGTGCAATCCGAATCGTCCAGGGAAAGACACTCGAAAGAGGCGGATGAGGTGCAAGAGCATCCCTTTGAGCTTAGGCACGAAGTGAAGAAATTGAACACGCGACTGGACAAAATCGCCGCCACGCTGGAGAAGTCCGAAATGAAAGACATGATCGATAATTACATGAATCCCAAGAAACGCATCATTGCCAACCTCACTGCCGGCCTGGCCCGGGGGTTGGGCTTAACCCTTGGCACGGCTCTCGTGCTGGGTCTTCTGGGTTATATTCTCAGCTTCTTTGTCAATGTGCCGATGATAGGGGATTTCATCTCGAACCTGCAGGGATATATTGAACAATCCAAATCCTAATTCGTCTCTATTACCTGAACAAGCCCGGTACCTTTAACGGTTACCGGGCGATTGTGATGAGTTATTGCTGCACTTCTTATGCAATCGTGTACTTCGCACTCAAATATTCCTGTTTTTGGACTTTACTTGAAGCAGGTCCCCCGTCCATCCCTTCGCACGCATCCAAAGGTACATCCCTCCGGTCCAGAGCAGGGTGAAGCCAATGACTGCCGTGAAGCCCCAGAACGTCTTAATGCCGGGCAAGTTTTCGAAATTCATGCCCCATACGGCTCCGATCACGGTTGCCGGTGTGAATACGACCGTAAAGATGGTCAAGGTCTTCATGATTTCATTGCCGCGGAACGCCGAGATGGCATCATCTATGGATACCAGCGTATCGATTTCGCGCTCATAGTGATAAATCAGCCTTTCCATTCTTTCTACTCGATGCAGGAGCTGTTGAAACGAGCGGCTGGCATCCAGCTCGCCGTGATACCCCTCCTTCGCCGCAGCGATCAGCTCCTGAAAAGGAATAAACAGGTTGCTCCATTCCAGCAGCTCAAACCTTGACGAGAGAATGTTATCCATTAAAGATCTTCGGTTGCGTGTACGCATATCCTTTTCGACAAGACGCAGGTTATGTTCGAATTGATCCATTCCTGCATGGTAATAATGCAGAATGGCCCGGGCCAATACAAACAGGCCGTCTACGGGCCGCTCGCATTGATGAAGCATCGAGGCTCTATCGGCCTTGGCCATCACGCTGCGGGTATGCTCATCCAAATTAATGGTGATCAGCACTTGAGCATCCACATAGAAATAGAACTGTTCCGACTTATGATGCTCGTGTTCATTCGTAACCTTATAAAGCATGGACCCCATAATGACCGCCTCCACCCCATCCTTGAAACGAACGGATAAGTAATTCCGCTCCTTTAACGACGGTGCCAGATTAAACCATTCGGCTGTATAAGGATAGCGTGACCGAAGCTCGCCGATCCAGGAGGATTGCCAGTTATCCGTTCGGACATCGTGCCATTGCCACCTCCCCGCAAAATCATAAATATCCTGACCTTCTGTCGTATCCGGCCCAAGCATGATTTCCTTGCCACTCCCTTCGATAAATACGGATATTAGGTTTCAAAAAAGGCACGCATTCCCGTGATGGAGGAAGCGTGCCTTATGTTGCTATACGTCTGTCTCTACGAAGCTTGTCCATATCAATACGAAGAATTGGACATGATTTGCTTCAGTTTTTCCGTTGCCCGCTTCTGGATACGCGAGACACTCATTTGCGACACACCTAACCTTTGAGCGATCGCTCGTTGGGACTGCCCCTCCTGAAATGCCAGCAGCAGCACCTTCTGCTCCTGCTCCTTCAGCTGGCTCATCGCCTGTTGAAGATCCATGCGCTTCTCGACGGAATCAAAGTCGTTCACGTCCGAACTGATCAGCTCTCCAAGCGTGGCCCCGGTTTCTTCCTGAGACAATGGGGAATCCAATGATACATAATGATAGCATTCCCTTCCCGCCAACACTTCAACGGTTTCCTCAACGGAAAGATCCAGGTAGGATGCAATCTCATTCACATCAGGAGATCGTTCAAGCTTCACCATTAATTCATCAATCGCTTGCTGGACCAAGGCCCCCTTCTCCTTGATTCGTCTTGGCACTTGAATGTACCATGATTTATCGCGGAGGAAGTTTTTCATATGCCCGATCATACTCTTCATGGCGTAGGGCTCAAACGGAATCCCCAGGCTAATGTCGTATTGCTGAAGCAAACGGATTAATGCCATTTGACCAACCTGATATAAATCCTCATACAGATCGGGCCGATTCCGGGCAATTTTGCCTGCTGCCATCTTGACCATCGGTTCATATTTTTTAATCAGCACCGTTGCGATATCGTTATCCTTCATCTGCTGATACTGTTCTATTAAATGAACTGCTTCATCTCTGGACTCTTGGGGAGTCGCCTTATCACTCATACTGGCTCCTCGCTTCTTGCGAGCCGCTTCGTCAGCGTAACCTCGGTTCCCTTTCCAGCCTGGTTTGTCACGCTCACCTCGTCCATAAGCGCCTCCATCAGGTAGAAGCCAAGTCCTCCGATTTGGACCTCGCTGAGATCTTTATCATGAAGTGTACGATCGCCAACCGCCCCCACACTGTCGAAACTCTCCCCTTCGTCTCTGACCGTAATGGATAGCGACTCGCCGGTCACTTGAAATAAAACCTCTACCATTCCGCCTTCCTGGCTATAAGCATATAAAACCGAGTTGTTACAGGCCTCCGACACCGCAACCTTCATATCTTCGATCTCTTCATAGGAAAAGCCCATCTTGGAAGCTATCCCGTATAGATTCAACCTTACAATATCCACGTATTCAGCACTGGCAGGCAAATTAAGTGTTATTCTTTGTACATCTGAATTCATTCTTTTCGATCCTTTCCTATTGGGAATTCTTCTTACGACTGAAAGAACTTCGCAATACCCGTCATATCGAACAGCTTTTGAATTTGCGGCGGAACTTCCTCAACTGCAAAGCGTGCTTCCATGCCATGTCTGGCTTTCAGTATCGACAGAAGAATACCAATGCCCGTACTATCAATATATGTCATGTCCTTCATGTTGACGATCAAGTCTACTTCGGAATTGCCGACAAGAGGCTCCATTACCAATCGAAAATCCGGAGCGACGGACAAATCAAGTTCACCGCTCAAAAATACAGTGCATACGCCCTCGTTCATTTGGGTTTTGGCATTGAACTTATCATTCGTTTTTGTATTCATAGACACTCTCTCCCAATCATTTGTTTTCCCTTTACATAACCCGTTATCTCGCTTGTTGAAACAGGTTAACGAGGGATCAAGGCGCGCTAATATATGGAAAACGATTCATTCACTAGCCGTTGATGATTCGAACTTGGCTTGGGCTGATGTCCCATCCGTCCGGCTCTACCGGCATATAACGGGATATCAGGTGCTTTACACAGCTGATTTTGACCGGTTTGCTGATATATTCATTCATGCCGGCATCAAAGCAGCGCTTCTGAATCCCGTCCATGACATTGGCTGTCATCGCAACGAGTACGGGAGCGTCCGCTTCCGGCTTCATCTGGCGGATGAGGCGAGCGGCCTCCAAACCGTCCATGACCGGCATTTGCAAATCCATAAAGATCATGTCGTAAGCTTTAGGCCCGGCAGCCATCTCAACGGCCTGCCTGCCGTCTTCGGCCATATCCGCAATCATTCCCATCTTTTCAAGCATGCTCTCCATCAGCTTTCGATTAATCGGATGGTCGTCCACGATCAGAATGTTCGGCTGTCTTCCCCCGTGCACCCGATATTTGTCCGAATGTTCCTCTTCCCGTAGCCGAGGATGCTCCTCCTCATGCGTGTGAACGCAGATCGTGAATACGAAGGTGGCTCCCTCCCCTTCCTTGGAGTCAACCTCGATCTCTCCGCCCATCATCTGCACAAGCGATTTACAGATCGCTAGCCCCAGACCTGTTCCGCCGTAGCGTCTGGTCATCGAGGAATCCAGTTGAGAGAACGGCTTGAACAGCCGGTCAAGCTTCTTCGATGAGATACCGATTCCCGTATCTTTTACCGTGAATTCAAGCGTTAACCGATTCTCTTCAGCCTTGGCAAGCGAAACAACCAAATACACGCCGCCCTCATTCGTAAATTTCACGGCATTGGATACCAAATTCACCAACACTTGACGCAGGCGCCCCATATCGCCGAATACCATCGAAGGGATTTGATCCTCGATATAATACGTAAGCTCCAGGTTTTTCTTGGAGGCTTCTCCGGAGAACAAACCGAACACTTCCTGAACGCAGGACTTAAGATCAAACGGATATTCCTCCAGCTCCATTTTGCCGGATTCCATCTTGGAGAAATCCAGAATGTCATTAATGATGTTAACCAAGGCATCCGCACTGTTGCGGATAATCGTGGCATATTCACGCTGTTCATCCTGAAGCTCGCTGTCCATCAGCAAATCAATCATCCCGATAACGCCATTCATCGGCGTTCGGATCTCATGACTCATCATCGCCAGAAACTCGGTTTTGGCTTTGGCGGCAATCTCGGCTTCTTCCTTGGCCAGCACTAGCTCTTGATTAATCTTTTCCAGTTCCTGAGTCTTCTGGTGCAATTGCGCGGACTGGATCTTCAGCCTGTTATTGGTCCGATACATATCGACAAAACCCTCGATCTTGGATTTCAAGATTTGAGGGATGAAGGGTTTAACCATATAGTCGATTGCACCGGCGGAGTATCCCGCAAAAAGATGCTCCGCGTCCTTGCTGTTTGCGGAAATGAATATTATCGGAATATCCTTTGTCTTGTCTCTCGCCTTGATCAGCCTTGCCGTTTCAATGCCGTCCATGCCGGGCATTTGGACATCGAGAACAATCACGGCAAAATCATACTTCAAGAGATATCGCAAAGCCTCTTCGCCTGAAGTAGCTTTAATGAGCGTGTATTGTTCGCTGTCCAGAACAGCTTCGAGTGCAAGTAAGTTTTCAGGGCGGTCATCTACCAACAGAATATGAATCGGTTCGTGAAACCCCATGAGATCCTCCTACAAAACTTCTATTTAATCTTTCGATAGATTTTCTCGACGCGGTCCAATGTCTCATAAGCTTCGCTATAATTCGTAAAGTGTATGGACTCTTTGGCGCCCAGGACGAGAATACCGAAATGGCTTAGACTCTCGTGAAACAATCCGTGCACGTGATCCCGCAGCTGGTCATTAAAATAGATCATGACATTCCGGCAAAAAATCACGTTAAACTCGTTAAAGGAACGGTCCGTTGCCAAATTGTGCTCGGCAAATATCATGTTTTTCTTCAAGAACGGCTGAAAAATAACCGAGTTGTACTTCGCGGTATAGTATTCGGAGAACGAGCGGGTACCGCCCGCCTCCAAGTAATTCTTCGTATATTGCTTCATGCGTTTGATGTCGAATACGCCTTCCTTGGCCTGCTGGAGCGAACGCGAATTCATGTCCGTCGCATAAATCCGGGATTTTTCATACAGTCCCTCTTCATGAAGCAAAATGGCCATGGAATACACTTCTTCTCCGGTTGAGCAGCCTGCATGCCAAATCCGTATATACGGATACGTACGAAGCAATGGAACCACCGACTGCCTGAATGTCAAGAATAGTGTCGGATCCCTGAACATTTCCGTAACAGGAATCGACAAATTATATATGAGCCGCTCAAAACATGAACGATCGTGCAGTACTTTGTCTTGGAGGGCAGAAATCGTGGAAACACCCTCTGCATGAACATGATGCCAGATTCTCCGCCTCAACGAAGGAATGGCGTAATTTCGAAAATCGTAACCATAGAATCGATGAATGCCATCCAAAAGAAGTTCGATCTCGATCTGTTCCAGTTCACGCTCGCTATTCTCTGTCAACAACAGTTGTTCTGATTCCATATGGTCACTAGATGACATTACGCTTGCACCGCTTTCCGAGTGTTTATTTGCTACTTGTACTTTACCCACAAAAGCGGCTTACGAATACAACCAAACCCTCATTAGGGAAAGAAGTTGCTCTGTCTGAATCGGCTTCTTCATATAATCGGAAGCACCCGCTTCAATGCATTTCGCGCGGTCCTCTTTCATGGCTTTGGCCGTCAGGGCAATAATCGGCAATTTGTCGAATTCCGGCATTTCGCGTAAACGGCGCATCGCCTCATAACCGTCCATCTCCGGCATCATCATATCCATTAACACCAGATCGAAATCCGGATTCTGCTGAAGGAGCTCGATCGCTTCCCGGCCGTTCTCGGCAAAGGTCACTTCCATATTGTATCCCTCCAGCACGCTGGAGAGGGCAAACACGTTGCGGATATCGTCATCCACAAGCAGAATTTTCTTACCTTCAAACAGTTCTTCCTTGTTGTGCAGCTTCTGCAGAATTTTACGTTTGTCCTCCGGCAAATCGGCCTCAACCCGATGCAGGAACAGCGTCGTTTCATCCAAAAGCCGTTCCGGGGACTTCACGTCCTTAATGATGATCGACTCCGCATATTTGCGAAGCTGCATCTCTTCCTTCGAATCCAAATCCTTGCCGGTGTAAATAATAATAGGCAGATCCACCAGGTTCTCGTCATCGCGAATCTGGTCAAGCAGTTCAAAGCCTGTCATATCCGTCAGCATCAGATCAAGCACCATGCAATCATAGCGCTGCTTACGCAGCTCGCTGAGCGCCTCGGCGCCTGTGGATGCCGCCGTAATCGACACATCGTCATGGCCGATCAATTCGATAATGGAATTCCGCTGAATATCGTCATCCTCGACAATCAAGAGATGTTTCATCGATTTTTCCGCATAGGATTGGATATGCGTAAACGCGTCCTCCAGCGCTTCCCGGCTTGAAGGTTTCTTCAGGTAAGCGATCGCTCCCATCATTAAGCCTTGCTTCACTTCATCCACAACGGAGATGACATGCACCGGAATATGGCGGGTAACCGCAGAGCTCTTCAGCTCGCCCATGACGGACCAGCCGTCGATTACCGGGAGCTGGATATCCAGAATGATGGCATCCGGTCTGTACGACTTGGCCATCTCCAGTCCGATGTCACCCTGCAGTGCGACCAAAGCCTTGAAGCCGCGGCCTCTGGCCATATCGAGCAGGATTCTGGCAAACTTCACGTCATCCTCAATGATGAGCAGCACTTTATCCGTCGGCCCGAGCTGGTTGCGATCATCGTCTACCTGTATGGCAGGCTGAACCTCTTTCGTAACCATCTTGGCTTTCGGTACGATCAGAGCGCTCTCCGGCGGTGCCTCCATCGCTGCGGCCGCTTCCTTCGCACCGTCTGCCACTTCTGGATGGCTTGCCGGCAGGAAGAGGGTGAAGCAGCTTCCTTTGCCTTCCTCCGATTCAACCGTAATCCCCCCGCCCAACAGGCGGGATAGCTCGCGGCTGATGGAAAGGCCAAGCCCGGTCCCGCCGTATTTGCGGCTAGTGGTACCGTCCACCTGCTGGAAGGCTTCAAAGATCAGATCCGTTTTGTCTGCCGGAATGCCGATTCCGGTATCTTTGACAGCGAAGGCCACATAGTCCGATTCGGCATTTAGGTAAACCGGAAGCTTGTCCTTGTCGGCCTTCTCCACCTGCAGCTCGACAGAGCCGCTATTCGTAAACTTGAAAGCATTCGATAACAGGTTGCGCAGAATTTGCTTCACGCGATGACTGTCCGTCACGATGCTTTGCGGGATATCCTCTTCAATATGCACGCCCAAATTAATATGCTTGCGCGATGCCACCGCGGCGAAATTCTGCTCCACGAAGGCTTCGATATCCGGAAGCTGGACGTCTTCATAGTTAATTTCCATTTTCCCGGCGTCCACTTTCGATAAGTCGAGAATTTCATCAATCATTTTGAGCAGGTCGGAGCCCGACATGTAAATCGTCTGTGCATATTCAATCTGCTTGGAGCTTAGGTTCCCATCCTTGTTCTCAGACAGCAGCTGCGACAATATCAGCAGGCTGTTAAGAGGGGTGCGCAGCTCGTGGGACATGTTCGCCATGAACTCCGACTTGTATTTGGTTGTAATCGAGAGCTGCTTCGCTTGCTGCTCGAGCTGTACTCGCGCCTTCTCGATTTCATCGTTCTTCTCTTCCACTTCCTGCACTTGTTCCTCAAGCGCACGCGTCTTGGCAACAAGCTCGGTATTGTAGTGCTCCAGCTCTTCCTGCTGGCGCTGCAGCAGGTCCTCGGAACGCTTGAGGGCATTGGTCTGCTCCTCCAGATTCTCGTTGGTACGGCGAAGCTCTTCCTGCTGCGTCTGGAGCTCTTCCGATTGAACCTGAAGCTCTTCGGTCATGGCCTGGGATTCGCGCAGCAGCTGCTCGACCCGCAGTCGGCCTGTGATGTTGTTCAGAATGATGCCGAGGGACTGGCTTAGCTGAGACATCAGCTGCTCCTGCAAAGATGTCGTTTCCTCGAACGAAGCCAACTCGACGACGCCCAGCACTTCATTCTCGAACAGAATCGGGTAGATCATGATAGACACCGGCTTGGATGAACCCCACGCGGATTCCACCTTCATATAGTCCTCAGGAGCGCCTTTCAGGACGACCGGCTTCTTATCGAGCGCCGCCTGGCCTACAAGCCCTTCCCCGATCATGAACGCAACCTTCGGCTCTTCTCCGCCTTCATGGGCATAGGAGCCCTTCATCTCCAATTTGTTCGGATGTTTGTCTTCCTGACGGATATAGATGGCTCCGTAATGAGCTCCCAAGATCGGCGTGAATTCGCTGATAAATCGCTGGCCGACCTCTTCCAGGGAATTGATTCCTTCCAGCAGCTCGGTGACTCTGGCCATATTCGAGTTCAGCCAGGATTGATCACGCTGCGCCTGGAGATAAGTCTCCTCGATGCGCTGCTTCTCGATGATGTCTTCGGACAAGTCTTTGAATACTCGAGCTACGTCCCCAAACTCGTCCTTGGACGTAACCTTGATACGGCGGATGGCCTTCAGCCTGCCTTCGCCGAAGCTCTTCAGCATCATGGAAACCACGTTGATGCCCCGGGTTATGCTTGGGAGAATCCATAGAATGACCAGCATTCCGATAAGAAGCCCGCCGGCCATGATGTAGATGAATATTTGCACGGAGCGGTCGTAAGCGGCTTGCGCTGCGGCTATATCATCGTTGATCTTCTGATTCTCGTAGCTGCTAAGCTCGTTCAGGCTCATCAGAATCTCATCCTGAACCGCTTGCCCGGTGGAATTACGGAGTGCGTTGGCCCCATCTGCGTCGCTGGTAGAGAGCAGTTCCAGCGTCTTGTTCTGATACACGATATATTCGTTACCCGCACGCTCGATCCGGACCAGCAATTGCTGTTCCTCTGCGGTATTTACGCTTTCCTTGATGGCCTTGAAATACTCCTCCGCCTGTGCCGTCATCGTCTCGATTTCCTGTTTGGACACCGCATACGTAGACGGATCGTTGCTCAGGATCATATTCGTAAGCTCTCGCGCCATATTGTTGACTTCTCCGCGCATGCCGCTGGAGTTTCGCACCTTCTGGTATCGCTCCTGGAAGATCTGGTCCATCTGGTTGTTCATATAACTGATCCGGTCGTACCCGATCAGGGTTAAAACCAGCATAAGCGCCAGTAATGTTGTAAAACCAATGACTAACTTGCTCTTAAGCTTCATTGATGGGTTCCCTCTCCTTTTTTAAGAGATATCCAAACCAGGCATTTATCGTCCTCTCGCTCCTGCGATGGATCATCCACAAAATACTGTTCCTTCATTTCGTCCTCTCTCCAATGGTGAGGGCCACCCAGATGCGTCTTCAGGTGATCCAGCTTCTCGTCATGTCCGCCCTCTACCAGTTCGAGCAAGCCATCCGTATACATAACCAAATGACCTTCGCCTTCATAATGAAAGCTTCGTGGCTCCATGTCCTCGATCCGGTCGAACAAGCCAACCGGGCAGCAGCCTTGATCCAGCGTCATGACCTCGCCGTCCTCCTTGAAGAACAGAGCCGGGGGATGTCCAGCGTTGACATAGTCCACCCGCTTCAAACGAGTGTCCACGACAAGATAGATGGCCGTAAAATAGTACTGAATCAGCTGTTCGCCCAGGTTCAACTGATTGAATCTGCGATTCAATTCTTGAACCACCTTCTCCGGTTCGACATAAGTCGTCACCGTATCCTTCAGCACCGAAGCGATGAACATGCAAAACAGGGACGAAGTAATCCCGTGTCCCATCATATCCAGCAGAATCACGCCATAACGTCCGTCGCCTAGCGGAAACCATGCATACAAATCTCCCGCAAGCTCTGCCGAGGGCTGGTACAGCGCATGAATCTCCAGCTGTTCATCTTCGATGGGTGAGCTTAACACGGCATTCTGAACCATGGCCGCAAGCTTCAATTCCGCCTGGACCCGCTGTTCCCTTTCAATATGCCAGTCTTTCTCATGCTTCAACCGAAGCGCGAGGCGTATCCGCGCCATCAGCTCCACCTTGTTGATCGGTTTCGTGACGTAATCGACGGCACCGGCATCCAGCGCTTCCGCCAGCTTCTTCGAATCTCCGACGGCGGTGACCATAATGATCGGTATATCTTTCAAATGCTCGTATTGCTGAACAATACGGCAAGCTTCTATTCCATCCATCTCAGGCATCATCATATCGAGCAGCACCAAATCGATATCCGCCCTACGGGGTTTCGGATCATGGCTGCGATCGCCGATCCCCAGGTGTTCCAGCATTTCCAGGGCCGAAGATGCAGATAGTGTATTTTGATAATTTTCCTTCTTCAAGATTTCTCGAATAATAATGACGTTAGTCGGATTGTCATCTACGATTAATATTCTCATTGCCCTCTCCTTTAACGTTACGGCTTATGCGGCAGAAATCCTTTTCCTACTATTATACTATAATAACCCTTTGATCATTTGCCATAGAAAAAGGTTCTCAAGCTTGAATCTTCCACTTTTAATAGATATATGGAACATTCTTTTAAAACATAGATAAGGAATGAGACGTCAATAGTCTCATTCCTTATCTATGTTTTAAGTCCTATAACTCCTATGTCGAATCAGCGCCAGGCTGAACGTTCAATGCTTCCTCAATCCTTCTTAGCTATCACGAGCACTTTGCCAAGGTCCAATTGTTTCTCGTAAAATCCCGCCTCGGCTTCGGTAAAGCCAAGCGATACGATTTTGGCACGCAGCTCATCCCCGCGGGACCGGAACAGATTCGCCAGGGCATCAAACACGCCTTCTTCCTTAATGCCTACATTATTGGCATCGGCTGCTTCCACAATCCGGCTCGTCTTGTCCGAATCATGGGCCAATACATAAATGTGATCCAGATCGTAACCGGACTGCCGTAGATTCTGAACCTCCTGAACCGCTTGCGTCCCGTTTTCCACGACTTTGGCATATGACTTCGTATTGGTGAATTCCATTGTGAAAACCTCCCCTAATAGTGTTAAACCTCAATTTAGGTTATAGTCCATTGGTTATTAACCGTAATTCTCAAGGTTGAAACAAATTTATTCACTATAATCGAAAAATAAATCGACGCCTTCGATTTCACCGGTATCCCGGTCAATGTATACCTTAAGCGCATGATGGTTCTCAAGGTATACATCTCCGTCCTCCGCCTTAAAATACGGCTTACCCAGGGATGACCGGACATGATCGGTTGACATGCCTATATGCTGGCCTTCAACCTGAAAGGACTCGGCAGAGGGCTTGACATGAACATATTCCGTGTAGCCGTTGCGGACTCCAACTTCCATATTTTTATAAAGAAGCTTAGTGGTTCCGCTCAGCCCGTCCTGCTCGATTCGTGCAGGCGTTCCCAGCTTGCGGACGATATCACGCTTGGTATCCGCAAGCGATATCCCGTTTAACGTCCCGTAGCCCTCTGAAGAGTTGTCGCCGGTGTGTGCTTGTCCAACATCCGCAGCGGCATGAACTACAGGCGCTTGCCATATCTCGGCAGCAGGCTGCTGCGCTGCCGCAGCACCCCCACCTCCGGAGTAAACCATGAGCCCGACCATCAACAGTGCGACATTCCACATGCGACCTCCTCCTTTCATCATCTTGCCGTGTTATACCCTGGCTTGGCTTAAACCTGTTATCTGGCTTTTTGACGACGGAAACTGTTCCACAGGCCAACTGCCGTGTCCACGTAGGACAGCCAGTTCCGGCTGCGGGACTTTTCTTCCGCTTCCGTCTTCTGATAGACGGCGTCATACGACTGGAACGTGCGATCTTGTGCCGTCAAAGGCACTTCCATGCGGGCGGGCTGCTCTTTCTTCTGCTCTATCCGGGATTGCTTAAAGCGGCTAACCATGCCGGCGGATATTTGCTTCACCGCATAAGTGACTTCGCTTAAAGCTTCTCCCAGGTTTTTGACGGTATCCATAACCGGATCAATTTGTTTCATCTTATGCTGAACATCCACCGTAATATCGTTCGTATTTCGAATGGTCTGCTTCACTTCATAACTCAATTCGTCGACCGTCTTTTGTACTTCCTGAAGCGTTTGTGTTACCTTTTCGAGCGATTGCGTGGCCGCCTTCAATGTCTTGATCAAGAAGAATACGAGAACCGCAAATGCCACGGCAATAATGGCAACACTGATTTGAGTTAGCATACGTTGTCCCTCGCTTTCAAGTTATGTTTGGTTTCGGATACGCAATAGTTACCCTATCCCCCACCTCACGAAACAAAGGGTTCCTTGCCATCCATGCCACTGTTCTCCAGCTTGTTTCATCCCCTGCCGCCCCGGTTAAAGAACACTACGAAGGGCGCTGCGGCAACGCCGATGGCCCCTACCGATCTTCAAATTGGATAAGAGCTCCTTACTTGGAGCAGCATGCGATGACATGCCATATATCCAATAAAATCGATGAAGAAAGCAGGGTGAATATGATGTTAAAATGGTCCGTAATTTTTCTGGTGGTTGCACTGATTGCAGGGATCTTCGGCTTCTTCGGCATCGTTGAGGCTGCAGCCAGTATCGCGAAGGTTCTGTTCTTCGTCTTCGTTGTCCTGTTTGTGATCTCTCTCTTTACCGGACGCAGACGAAGTATGTGACGGCGTCACATGTTGTTAAAGCCCGTGCATTGAATATACACATAGGAACGTGAAAAAGGGTGTCCCTCCGTTGTTAAACGGATGGGACACCCTTTTTTGTGGCGTGCTTGAATTTGAGGCGGATTAAGCGTTCGTTGCTGCAGCCTCCCGGCTTCCGGCTGCCTTCGGCTCTTCCGCCGGCTTCGTCTTCTTGATGAAGAAAGCCAGAATCAAGGAAACCACGCTGATCCAGGTGGCAATAACAAAGGCATAGTTAATGCCATAAATCGTTGCTTCGTTGCCCAGCTTAAGCAGGTCGGCCTGATTCTTCGGATCAAACAGGCCCGACTGCATCAAGGCTTCTCCTCGGCTCTCCGCCTGGGTGGACATGACGGTAACGAGAATCGCGGTTCCGATCGAGCCGGAAACCATGCGGAGTGTATTCGACATGGCCGTACCATGGGCGTTCAAGCTCCGCGGCAGCTGATTCAGTCCCGCGGTCTGAATCGGCATCATGAGCATCGACATACCGAACATGCGGGCCGTATAGATAATCATGATCTGGCCGTAAGACATCGTTTCGGTCAGATTACTGAACTCCCATGTCGTAATGACCGTAATCGCCAGACCGATAACAGCCAGCCATCTTGCGCCAACCTTATCGAATATCGCGCCCGTGATGGGTGACATAATCCCCATCAGAATCGCGCCGGGAAGCATGAGCAGACCGGATTCCACCGGCGTAAACCCGCGAATCTGCTGCAGATAAATCGGCAGCAGGATCATCCCGGCATACATCGCCATCGTGACGATGACATTGATCAAGGTCGTTAACGTAAACATGTTGTACTTAAATATACGGAATTCCAGCATCGGATTGTCAGCCTTCATTTCCCGCCATACAAACAGGATGAGGGCAACCGTGCCGACCGCAAGGGTCGTCACGACCGGCGTGCTGGACCAGCCGTCGTTCCCGGCGTCACTGAAGCCGTAGAGCAAGCCGCCGAAGCCGAGCGTCGACAAAATGACAGCGATCATGTCCAGCTTGGGCCGGCTGACCTCGGTCACGTTTTTAAGGAAGAAGACCCCGATTAACGTAGCGATAACGGAGAAAGGCAGGATCATGTAGAACAGCACCCGCCAATCGTAATGCTCCACGATATATCCGGAAAGCGTAGGACCGATCGCAGGAGCAAAGATCATGGCGATCCCCATCATGCCCATGGCTTTACCGCGGTTCTCGATAGGGAAAATGTTCAGAAATACGACGGTCATAAGCGGCATGAGAATTCCTGCACCCGCTGCCTGAACGAGGCGTCCGGTTAGAAGGAATGCGAAGTTAGGGCTGATGGCACACAGCAAGGTGCCGATCGTAAACAGCGTCATGGCGCTGATGAACAGCTGCCTGGTCGAGAATCGCGCTATCAGGTAGGCGGTAACGGGAATCAGCACTCCGTTCACCAGCATAAAGCCTGTGGTCAGCCACTGGGCTACCGTCGGTTTGATGCTTAAATTTTCCATGATGCTCGGCAGAGCAACATTCATCAAAGTCTGGTTAAGAATGGCGACAAAAGCGCCAATCATTAATGCGGCAATGATGGGGCCTTTCTTGACAGGCTCGCCGGGGCGAGCAGCAGTATGGGTATTCATCGGAAGCTTTCACTCTCTTTCTAAGTAAGTTCGTTCATATCAATAGCATGTTTGTTCTATGTGGACAGCTGACCTTGGATATACTCAACATTCGTCAAAATTTTGCGGTACAGGGAACTCAACTGCCTAACCTCTTCATCTGTTAGAAAACCATATAACAAATCGCTCAGTTCGGCGCGTTTATTGGCCAACTGCTCGATCAGCTCCCGCCCGAGCGGCGTAATCTCCAGATGGATGACCCTGCGGTCGGTTGTATCCCTTACGCGGCGCGCGAATCCGCCTTCGATCAATTTATCGGATATGCCCGTGACCGCGCCGCACGTCACATGAATGGAATCCGCCAAGTCAGACAATCTCAAAGCACCCTGTTCGTGGAGCTTCTCCAAGGCGGTGTACTGAGTTCTCCCCAGCTTAGGGAACCCCTCCTTCTGCCATTCATTCTGCACAGTCCGAAGCATCTTCTTAAATAGCATCTCCAACTCCAGAATTTCATTCCGCATGGACATGTATTTTTTTACACTCCTTTAATGGTCCAGCACTCCTTCAATAGAGACACCCTCTCCTTCGCCTCTAAATACTTTAGTACTAAAACATTTATTTCTAAACATTTACTGATTATAGTAGGGGATCATTTCAGTGTCAATGTTTACATATATATTTTTTCCATAATTATTTTCTGAAAATAATGCTTTATCATGAAAGAAAATGCAAAAAAGACCCAGACATCGTTTCCTTGTCTGAGTCTTTAGCCGATTCTCTTGCTTTACTTAAACAACGAAGGAATCGACATCCAATCCATCGTAAAGTTCAATTCCAGGCCATCGGACAGAAACTTAACATTCTTCACGGTTACCAAATCCGGCAAATAGTCCTTCAGCGAAATTTGAATGGGGTCAAGCCGGAACACATTCAGCGGAATTTCAACGCCACGAATCGTTGTCGATTCATGCGTCAGGTGAAGATAGCTTCCCTCGGCTGACATCTGGAAGCGCAGGACGGCTCCAAACGGCAATACGCCCCATTTTCCGTTCATGCGGGCGGTCATGGTGGTACCGTTCATTACGAAATCGGCACCGGTTATATCGACGCCAAGGTCATGCGTGCTCATATATTTTACCATGTTCTTCTTGCTGAGTTCCCCGACTTCCTCCGTGCTTAGTTTCATGCGGGTATCCCGGTTCGACACCATGGTCATCAATTTGTCCTTGAAATCAACGGATCGATAGCGCATGTCCAGGGATTGCGTAGGATAAACAAACCAGACTGCCGCACCGATGATCACAAGCAACAAGACAAGTATTCCCAATAGGAATCGCCCGGTTCGTTTCTTTCGGCGTACCATCCAAAGATCCTCCTCCCAAAGGATTTCCCTGCTGGAGCAGGGCTTTTCCCATCCCCAAAGTATATAGGAATCCTGGAAACTTGTCACGATTTGAGAATTGTACCCAACTTTCTTGGTTCAAAACATCCAAATGGTGGTTATTACGATATTGTCAAATACTACTTCGGTCCCAAGGAGGAATCATTCCATGAAAAAAACGCTAAGCATTACTGCAGCCCTAGCACTCACCCTGTCCCTAACCGCCGTAGCAAGCGCGGATCCGATTAACGGTACGGTATCCAACACTTCAGGACCGGCTCCGATCTCGGTGGAAGACCCGCTCATCAAGCCTGAAGAAGTCGTGATCGTACCGACGCCGATGATTGAGCTTACAAGCAAAACTTACTTCTACAACGCTCCAAACGGCGAAAAGCTTGGTGCCTTGGCTCCGCAAAAGCTCGACACCACCGGCAATCGTTACGATGTCATGCTTGGCGGGGAATGGGTTGAAGTATATACATGGCTCGGTAAAGCTTGGATTTATGTAGAGTAATCGTGTATGGCTATCGGGCTTCATGATCCTTCATGCACCCCGGCATGTTAAATGGCAGGTCAAGAGAATCTTGGCCTGCCATTTGTATACCTGCACATTCGGTATCCCTTAGGAGGATCCCTTAGGCTCCACATGAATATGGACGCTCATAATATTATGAATCTTCTCCATCTGCTCTTCGATTCGGTCACTGATCTGATGCCCCTCCAAAACGCTGATATCCGGGTCTACCTCGATGACGACGTCCACCAATACATGATTGCCGTGGATTCGGGCTTTCATATCCTTGATTCCCTCGACACCGGGCGTACGGGCAATCGTGCTGCGCAAATCCGACAAACGGTTTTCATCAAAGCCGTCGGTGAGGCTATAGGTACAATCCCTGAATATTTCCCAAGCCGTTTTGCAAATAATGACGCCAACCGCTACGGCCGCCACGGTATCCAGCCAGGGCAGGCCGAATTGTGCGCCGATGATGCCGACAGCGGCCCCAACGCTGACGAGCGCATCGGACAAGTTATCCTTGGCCGCTGCCATCAGCGCCTGGTTATCGATGCGCCGCGCAAGGTTCCGATTGTAACGATATACGCCCAGCATCGCAACGGCACAGATGCCGGCTACGCCGGCAGACCATAAATTCGGCACTTCCTTGGAGCCTTCAAAAAAAGAACGGACGGCTTCAACCAGCACTTGGATGCCCACGACCGCCATGATGAAGGAGGCCACCAGCGCCGCGATCGTCTCCGCCCTCAAGTGTCCGTACGCATGATCGGAATCCGGCGGCTTCTGGGAAATCCGCAGCCCGATCAATACGGCGAGCGATGCCACGATATCCGTCAGGTTGTTGAAACCGTCGGCGAGCAAAGCACTGGATGCAAACAAGTATCCGCAGAATATTTTAAACGATGACAATACGAGGTAGGCCGCAATGCTGATCCAGGCCCCTCGCTCCCCTTGTTTGATGTTATCATAGGCATTCACTATACGCGTCTCTCCTTTGCTTGCTCCGTGCAGACTTCAAGCGATATCCATCATTATCCATATTTAATCCTAGCAAAGGTCTTTCGTGTGGGTCTAGAGAAACATAATTGCTTCGGTCAAAGAACCATGGACGTAGAAA
This sequence comes from Paenibacillus sp. CR_12, assembly GCF_041953985.1. Classification (NCBI taxonomy): domain Bacteria; kingdom Bacillati; phylum Bacillota; class Bacilli; order Caryophanales; family Paenibacillaceae; genus Paenibacillus; species Paenibacillus sp. CR_12. The sequence goes on from NZ_JAVFHO010000009.1 coordinate 45,395, forward strand.
ATGGTATTAATCATTGTTACCCTTGCCGGACGATTTAAAAACGAATAAAATGAGGACAAGCGAACACGAAGAGGAGGGTGATTTCTATGCCCGAGAATAATGAGCCACGCAAAGTGAATTTGGCTGATGCGATCAAGCAAAAGCTGGAACAAAAGAAACAGCAAAATACATCCGCGAACAAGCCGGGACAATTCCAAGCCGGTTCAGCGCAAAAAATGAAAAGCCAAAACAACAAAAAGCCAAACAACCAGCGTCGTCGTACCGGCGGTTCGTAAAGAGCCGATCCGTACCGCACGCCAAAAAATGCTGCATCTCCCATACCCGGGAGGTGCAGCATTTTTAATGAAAAGGCGGGATGACAGCTTATCGCCATCATCCCGCCGCTTAATTTTTAAACTTCAACCGGGTACATGCTTTCGCGAAGCCCCTTGATCTCTTCACTCTCCAGATACTCGTCATAACTCATGCTGCGGTCGATGATGCCGTTAGGCGTAATCTCGATAATCCGGTTGGCAATCGTCTGAATGAACTGATGGTCATGCGAGGTGAACAGAATCGTTCCGTCGAAATCGATCAAGCCGTTGTTGAGCGCCGTGATGGACTCCAGATCCAAGTGGTTCGTCGGCTCATCGAAGATCAGCACGTTCGCGCCGTTCAGCATCATTTTGGCCAGCATGCAGCGAACCTTCTCGCCTCCGGACAATACGCTCGCTTTCTTCAGCGCTTCCTCGCCCGAGAACAGCATGCGGCCAAGGAATCCGCGCAGGAACGTTTCGTCCTGATCCTTGGAATATTGGCGCAGCCATTCCACGAGATTCAGGTCGACTCCGTCGAAATAAGCCGAATTGTCTTTCGGGAAATATGCTTGGGTCGTGGTTACGCCCCAACTGTATTCGCCGGCTTCCGCTTCGGTTTCGCCGGTGATGACCTGGAACAAGGTCGTTTTCGGCAAGCCGTTTGGCCCGACAAACGCAATTTTGTCACCTTTATTCACGACAAAACTCACGTTGTCCAGCACTTTCTCGCCTTCCACGCTCTTCGTCAAGCTGTCCACGGTCAGCAATTGTTTGCCGGCTTCGCGTTCAGGCTTGAAGTTGAGGAACGGATATTTACGGTTGGATGGACGGATATCGTCCAGCGTAATTTTATCGAGCTGCTTCTTCCGGGATGTCGCTTGCTTCGATTTCGAAGCATTCGCGGAGAAGCGCTGAATGAAGGCTTGAAGCTCCTTGATCTTCTCTTCCTTCTTCTTGTTGGATTCGCGCTGGAGCGCGAGGGCCAGCTGGCTGGATTCATACCAGAAGTCGTAGTTGCCGACATACAGCTGGATTTTACCGAAATCGATATCCGCAATATGCGTACATACCTTGTTCAGGAAGTGACGGTCATGGGATACCACGATAACGGTGCCTTCATAATCCATCAGAAAGTTCTCGAGCCACTGAATCGATTCGAGGTCCAAATGGTTGGTAGGCTCATCGAGCAGCAGGTTATGCGGCCGGCCGAACAATGCTTGGGCCAAGAGAACGCGGACCTTCTCGTTGCCGCTCAGCTCCGACATTTTCTTGTCGTGCAGCTCGCGTGGAATGCCGAGGCCGATCAGGAGCGCAGCCGCATCCGGCTCGGCATCCCATCCGTTCAGCTCGGCGAATTCGCCTTCCAGCTCACCCGCACGCATGCCGTCTTCTTCGGAGAAGTCGGCTTTTGCATACAGCGCATCCTTCTCTTTCATGATGGTATACAGTCTGGCATGACCCATGATGACCGTCTCCAGAACCGGATACTGGTCATATTCATAGTGGTTCTGCTTCAGAACCGCCATCCGTTCGTTGGGAGTCATATGAACCTCGCCTGAGTTCGGTTCGATCTCGCCGGAGAGGATTTTTAGAAATGTAGACTTACCCGCCCCGTTAGCGCCGATGAGGCCGTAGCAGTTGCCCGGGGTGAATTTTATATTGACATCTTCAAATAGTGCTCGTTTGCCATAGCGGAGCGTTACGCCGCTTGTACTGATCATTAAGCATTACCATCCTTTATCACTATTGGTTTCAGCACATTATAGCATAAGTACGGCGGTTATCGAAGCTTCTGGACGATATAAAACGGTTTTAAACAAATAAAACCTCCTGCATGGGCCATTTCATGCTGACCAGCCACAGGAGGCCGACGATCAAAGATTGCTTTTTTCCAAGTTTCATAGAACCGAGGCGTTTCTATTAATTAGAAGAAACCAGTCGGACCGGATCCGCTGCCTTACCATAGACTTCACCGGGAATCGATTTGACGATCCCGTGCAGTTGGCAAAAAAAACGCTGCTGCCGCAAGAGCGGTCGGCATTTGGCCCAAAACGATGACGATTAGAAGCAGCTAATAAATGGGCCCGAAAGGTTATACGACCTTTCGGGCCTTTTTAGGCAGTCTGTAGTGTGTATGCCGATCGGAATCGCTTCTTGGGTTTCCGTTACGAAGTCACGCTTCTTCGTTCCGGCTGAACCTTGAAGGTTTCCCCGTACTTCAAGACGCGAATCCGCTCCTTGGCAATACCGAGCCGCTTTCGTTCCGCTTCCATCCGGTCCAGCGCTTCCCTGGCCGTATCATCGGCCAGCTTGAAGGTCCCGTAATGCATCGGAATCATCGTCTCCGCCTTCACGTCCTGAAACGCCTGCAGCGCCTCTTCCGGATTGACGTGCTGCGACGTCATGAACCACTCCGGCTCGTATGCCCCGATCGGCATTAAAGCGAGGTGAATGTTGAACCGTTCGCCGATCAGCTTAAAACCCTCGAAATAACCGCTGTCTCCGGCAAAATACAAATTCGGCGGAAGCAGTCGGGTACCGTCCTCTGCGACGGGTTCGTTATTGCATGGCGATTCATCGGAAGAACTCGAATCCGTCTTTCCATCCTGCAGCACGGGCTCCATCACGAATCCTCCCCAATGGGACGTATTCGTATCAAACGGTGTCCGCCGCGTCCAATGCTGTGTCGGCACGAAGGAGAATTTCACGCCTTTTATGGCGACCGATTCCCACCACTGCAGTTCGATCACGCGGCGAAAGCCTTTATTGATCATTTTCCGACGCAAACCAACCGGTACAATGATGGTGGTATCCGCACGGTACAGCTTACGGATCGAGGAAACATGCATATGGTCATAGTGGGAATGCGATATCAAAATGACATCGATCGGGGGGATCTCATGAATGGGAAGTCCAGGTTCCCCAAGGCGCTTATTAAACCCCATTCTCCGCGCCCATACGGGATCAGTCACAATATTCATGCCTTCGTATTGAATGAAGAACGTGGCGTGCCCGATCCAGGTAACGGAGGTTTCGTGCCGGTTGCTATGCAAATACTGAAGATCCGGCGTCAGGTTCGGAATGCAGTAGGAATAATCCTTCTTCTTCTGACGACGTTCGTCGCGCCACTGCTTGAACTGTTTAAGCGTTTTGTCCGTGCTGACGTTATCGATATTGTTATAGCGAATTCTTGGCATGCAGCCTCCTCCTTCCATTACCCTGTATTTTACCCGTATTGAGCTATCCGCTCAACTTTGCGCTTTGTTGTTCTTTTTACACCGAATGATTCTTGGCGAAACAGCCCGGATTTATTTTGTCCATCCCTCAATCCGAAGGGTCTTTATACTTGACGACGTAAATCGCCATAAAGGCTACGGCAGCCAGTACCGTGAGCAGCGGTGCTATGAAAATGCCGAAGTCCTCCACTTGCCTCACCCCTTCTTCGCGGATTTGCCGCGAATGTAGTTCGCATCGAACAGAAACAATCGCATCAGCAGGATCAGGGAAGGCACCAGCACGCAGAAGCCGAGAATAAACGCGGTAATCAAAGCGATGGCCATCGTATCGTTGGTGATGCTCTCATCAATGTGGATGTAATCATAGAGAATGTACGGCAGATGCGAGCGACCATATCCGTACCAGGCAAAAGCGAATTGAAGCATGACCATGATAAATGCGATGCCAAGGCGGGTGCGTTTCCACACGAGGTATACCGCGATCACAAAGCAGACGAACGACGCGATAAACATCCAGGCGATATCCAGCATTTGCCCAAAATGGACCGGATTCTGATGGTTGATCTGGAAAAACGCGAAAACCGAAGCCAGGATCGTCGGTCCGCTCCACCCCAGTGCATAACCCCGTACCACGCCGAACGCCACCTCATCCCCGGCACGCTGCGCGTAATAGGACAGGAACATCGCCGAGATGTACAGAACGCTGACAAGGGCAAGCAGAATGACCGACCACGTGTACGGATTCGTGAAGAACGTGTACCAGTGAAGCTCCACCTTCCCGCCGTCCATATAGATGATGCCGCCTTCGGAGATGGCCAATATCGTCGACAAGGCGGCAGGAATGAGCAGCCCCGTCGCTCCGTATAGTCCCATGTATACGATATTGTTGCCCGTCTGGCTGCCATACGTATGATAAGCGTAGTAAGCGCCTCGGATGGCAAGCAGCACTAGCGCCAAGCTGCCCGGGACAAGCAGCGCGGTACCATAATAATAAGCGGCATCGGGAAAGAATCCGACGAGCCCGACCACAAAAAAGATCAGGAACACGTTGGTCACTTCCCAAACGGGGGACAGATATCGCTGGATGATATTGTGGATCTTGTTCTCATGTCCGGTAAGCACGCTATAGAAGCTGAAGAATCCGGCACCGAAATCAATCGAGGCCACCAGCAAATAGCCGAACAGGAACGTCCATAGAACGGTTATGGCTACCATGGCATAGCTCACTTGCGGTCTCCTCCTTCGATTTCGAGTCCCAGCAGCCGGATTTCCTCTTCCGCGCTTTTATTCCGGAACAATTGGCTCAGCACGCGGATTGCGGATACGGACAAGACCAAATACAGTAGAATAAACAGCACCAGCATCCAGCCGACGCTCGATGAAGTGGTCGCCGCATCCGATACCTTCATATAGCCCCGCACAATCCACGGCTGCCTTCCGATTTCGGCAAGGAACCAGCCCAGCCATATGGCTGACATCGATAAAGGCCCTAAAGCCAATATACTGAGCAGCAGCCACTTTGGGTAAGGCTTTTTGCCAGGAAGTTTCCTTCGGAACATATACAGGAGAGGAATCAGAACGATCACGGCGCCGCTGGTCACCTTCAAATCAAAAAAATAATGCACGGACATCGGCGGTCTCTCGTTCTCCGGAAATTCATTCAGGCCGATGACCTCCGTACTGGGGCTGTTCCCTGCCAGTATGCTAAGCGCGTACGGAATCTTTAACGCATACTTGATTTCGTTATTCTCATCCAGAAAGCCGCCGTAAATGAGCGGGGCTTCGGTCATCGTTTCAAAATGCCACTCGGCGGCCGCCAGTTTCTCGGGCTGGTATTTGGCCAGGAATTTGCCGGAAAAGTCTCCGATCATCACGGTGGCCACGGCAAACACAAAGGTGGAAACGACGGTAAGCTTCAGCGCTTTCTTAAAATAGACGTGCCTGCTTCCCCGAAGTAAGCTGAAAGCCGCGATACTGGCCAGCGCCGCTGCGCTTGTCGTAAACGCCGACGCCAGCACATGGCTCACCTTGGTCGGCGTCGCCGGATTGAACATGGCCACGAACGGATTCACGTTCGTAAACACCCCGTCCACCAGCTCAAAGCCCTGCGGCTGGTTCATAAATGCATTCATGCTCGTGATAAAGAATGCAGAAGCGGAGGAGCCGATCGCCACGGGAATTAGCAGCAGCAAGTGGGTCCATTTGTTTTTGAACCGATCCCACGTATAGAGATAAATGCCAAGAAAGATCGCCTCCACAAAAAAAGCGAAGGTTTCCATGAACAGCGGCAGCGCAATGGCCTTACCGGCTACGCGCATAAAGGTGGGCCACAGCAGGCTGAGCTGCAAGCCGATGGCGGTTCCTGTCACGACGCCGACAGCTACGGTAATCACGTATCCCCGCGCCCAGCGCCTGGCGAGCAAGGTATAATGGTCGTCCCCCGTCCGGATCCCCCTCCACTCCGCCAGAGCCAGCATAATGGGAATCCCGACGCCGATGGTTGCCAGAACAATATGTACAAACAGGGTCAGTCCGGTCAGTATCCGGCTCATCAGTACTGGATCCAGTGATGACATCAGGTTCACTCCTCGGGTGTGTTATCCAAAATGATGCATGTAGCGCAAATATCCTTTCACGGCCCCGTACAGCATAATGGCCGCCACGATAAAACATAGAATCGCAAGCTTTTTCTCCTGCTTCCTGTACATCGACAGCCTAGCCTCCCTTATGTATTTCGGACTTCCTGCAAGGGGTGCCGCCCTTCGCCGTAATTCTTTGAAAAACATGAATGAATTCCATCCAACATTATCAGTTTTACAAACCCTTCCTCTTTTTATCCAAAAGTCCGGTCAATTTGTTGGAATCCTGTGCATGATGTTTTTTCCGGCATGGAAAAGAGGTACAATAAGAGGATAAGGAGGCGATAAAAACCCATGAAAATTACATTCATTGAACCAACCCCGAGCCCGAACTCCATGATGCTTCATCTTGACGAAACCCTGGAGTCCGGAATTCGCAGAACATATACACTAGACAACGAACGGTCGGCTCCTCCCTGGATCAGGCAGCTGCTCCATATCCCTGGCGTAAAGAGCGTGTTCCACACCCTCGATTTCATCGCGCTCGACCGTAAAGGCAACGCCGATTGGCCTTCCATTCTGGGCGCCGTTCAGGAAATATTCGGCCAGGAGGGACTCGCCGCCGGACTCAAGGAAGACGCTGATGATATCGCATTCGGGGAAGCCCAGGTGTTCGTGCAATATTTCCGCAATATTCCGATGCAAATTCGTGTCAAAAGCGGGAATCAGGAAGAACGTATCGGTCTGTCGGAGCGCTTCTCCCAAGCCGTAGCCGCGGTAGGGACTTCCTCGCTTATCAAGGAACGCAAGCTCAAGGAGTACGGCGTACGCTACGGCCAGCTGGAAGACATCGCCCGTGACGTGGAGCAGGAGCTGGAAGCCGCATTCCCGCAGGAGCGCCTCGATAAGGTCATTGCCCAGGCGATTGCCCACGGTGCCAGCGACGAGGATTTCGTCGAGCAGCGCCGGAAGCTGACGGACGAGGAAACCGAGGCCGCGATGCAGGATGAGGACTGGCGCGTACGTTATGCCGCGCTGGATGCGCTGGAGCCGACGGAGAAACACATTCCGCTGCTTCGCAAAGCGCTTCGGGATCCGAAGATGCAGATCCGACGGCTCGTCGTTGTGTACTTGGGCGACCTTCGGACGCCTGAAGCGATGGAGCTCCTGTATGAAGCCATGCGCGACGAAACGCCGGCCGTTCGCCGTACCGCTGGAGATACCTTGTCCGATATCGGCGATGCCGCCGCTACCCCGGTCATGGTCGAATCGCTCAAAGACAGCAGCAAGATCGTTCGCTGGCGTGCAGCCCGCTTCCTATACGAAGTCGGTACGGAGGAAGCGCGTTCCGCCCTTGAAGAAGCCGCCAACGATCCGGAATTCGAAGTAAGCCTGCAGGCGCGAATGGCGCTGGAGCGCATCGAATCCGGCGAAGAAGCTGCCGGAACCGTCTGGCAGCAAATGGCTAAACGGAATCAATCGTAATCGCTCGGCGGAAACCGGCTTGAACCGTAAAAATTAACCATTGCTTCTGACATGGAATGTGATTTATACTTAGGACTCTCTTGTTAGAATTGAATATACAGATAGCCTCATCATTCCAAGATGAGGTAGAGGTTGCAGACATGATCAGTAGTTGTGCCGAGGCAAAGAGAAGCCGGTGAAGCACAGTGAAAGGCATGAATGCCGAAGTGCAGGGTATCCTCTTGTATCCTGTGCTGGGGCCGTTGTCGAAAGAGACGGAACTGTCACGGGGGATTTCCTCGTGTTGTGCTATCTTCATGGAGGGTATGATGCGGATACGATCAAGACCGCAGGTATAGGACCTGCGGTCTTTTTGTTCTAACAGGGTATATTTTAAATATCATTTCTTAATGTATAGAAGGAGTGTTCGACCTTGAATCGCAAAAAAGCACCGGCTGCTTCGCTTAAGCAGAGCTTTAAAGCCCGTCATATGACGATGATCGCCCTTGGCGGATCAATCGGTACGGGCCTGTTCCTGGCAAGCGGAACGGCCATCGCCTCTGCCGGTCCGGGCGGAGCGCTTATCGCGTATGCCGCCGTAGGCCTCATGGTTTACTTTCTGATGACCAGCCTGGGCGAACTCGCTACGTATCTTCCGGATTCCGGCTCATTCAGCACCTACGCCTCCCGGTTTGTCAGTCCCGCCTTCGGATTTGCCGTCGGCTGGAACTTCTGGTACAACTGGGCCGTTACCATTGCCGCCGAGCTCGCGGCGGCGACGGTTATAATCAAGTTCTGGTTCCCGGACAGCCCGTCATTTCTGTGGAGCCTTTTGTTCCTGGCGATTATGTTCGGCTTAAACATTCTATCCGCCAAAGGATACGGCGAATCGGAATATTGGTTTGCTATCATTAAAGTAGCGACCGTCATTGTATTCCTTATCATCGGCGTCATGATGATTTTCGGCATTCTTGGCGGCGAAGCGGTCGGATTCAGCAACTTTAGCCTAGGCGACGGGCCGGTACACGGCGGATTCTTCGCGCTGGTCGGCGTGTTTATGGCTGCAGGCTTCTCCTTTCAGGGAACCGAGCTGATCGGGGTAGCCGCAGGCGAAAGCGAGAATCCGAGAAAACATGTGCCCAAAGCTATTCGCCAGGTTTTCTGGCGCATCCTGATCTTCTACATTTTCGCCATTTTTGTTATCGGCATGCTGATCCCTTACACCCATCCGAGCTTGCTTCAATCCGGGGTCGACAATATCGGTGTCAGCCCATTCACCTTGGTGTTCGAGAAAGCCGGCCTTGCGTTTGCGGCCTCCGTGATGAATGCGGTCATTCTCAGCTCCGTGCTGTCGGCCGGCAACTCCGGGATGTATGCCTCGACCCGCGTCCTGTATGCCATGGCGAAGCAGGGCATGGCTCCGAAATGGCTGAGCCGCCTGAATAGCCGCGGCGTGCCGGTTGCAGCCCTGATCGTAACCTCCGCCGTGGGCATGCTGGCGTTCCTGGCCTCCTTCTTCGGCGATGGCGTCGTTTACGTGTGGCTTCTGAACGCCTCCGGGATGTGCGGATTCATTAACTGGCTGGCGATTGCGGTGAGTCATTACCGCTTCCGCAAAGCCTACGTTGCCCAAGGCAAGGACCTGAAGGATCTTCCGTTCCGTGCGCGCTGGTTCCCCTTCGGCCCCATCTTCGCTTTCCTGCTCTGTCTCGTGGCCATTATCGGTCAAGGCAATTTCAGCGGGGAGATCGACTGGTTAACGATCATTGCCACGTATGTCAGCATTCCGTTGTTCCTCTCCATCTGGTTCGGCTACCGCTTGATTAAGAAGAGCCGCATCGTGCCATTGGATGAGTGCGATTTGAGCACGGATGCCAAATCATAATAAAGACGAACATGCAAAAAAAAACAGCTTCCTCCCGTTGTTGGGAGGAAGCTGTTTTTCATTTGGCACGGACGTCTACCATATGATCTGCACTCTAAGATCACCCGTGTTTTCAAAAGCATTGTGATAATATTTGATGGACCCCAGATTGTTCTTTAACTGCAGCTGCTGGAGCACGCTCACAAGCTCTCGCTCGCTCCCGTCAAACCGGAATACCAGCTTACGGCTGCCTTCCGCCTTCGCTGCCTTCACCAGCGGCTGAAGCTGAAGGTGGGAGCTGACGATGGCGCGGGCATCGTATAACTGATACTCCAGATCCTTCTTAATCGCTTCATATGATCCCGCTTTCGAACGATCCTTCGCGGCCAGCCCGGCCAGCGTGTTGCGGTAAAGCGTATTCGCCTTCGGATAGGATTTCACCCAGGTATGATCCCGGCCCATCTGCTCATCCGTTAGGAGGTAATACGTGTAGGATACCTCGTTGTCACGATCAGGAACGGGATCGTTCCACGTCGTGTCCAGGTGGTACCATTTGCCGTCCAAAAGGACCAGATTCCAGGCATGGAGCTGGCCTTGTGGATTGTCGGAGGCGTAAGCCGTACCCTCCACGATTTTGTTCTGAATCCCGGCTTCCTTCAGCAGCTTATGCGTTAATAGAGAATAACCCTGGCATACCGTGCTCCCCGTGTAAAGCCCGTCATAGGCCGTATATTTCGTAAGCGTCGTATCGTATTTCAAGTTGCGGACAACCCAATCATGGATGGCTTTCACCTTCTCATGATCATTCATGCCCGGCTTGATGATCTGCTTCAAAATGCGGTCGGTATGCTGGTTCACGTAGTTCGTCTGCTCCGCGGTCTCGCGATAGCTCAACCGGACGGTAACATTGGCGGAACTGGATGTTCCACGATAGTCGTAGCTATAGCTGGCAATGGTGTAATGGATATAAGGATCACTGGCCATCGCCTGATCAAGTGCGTCTTTTAGCTGCGATTTCAGCGATTTGGTCTCGCCCTGGTAAACAAAACGCACCGTCGATTGCCTGTCGCTCATCGCTGTCAGCAGTTTTTGCTGTATCGCATGGACCGACTTCACGACCGCTTTGTTGGAAGTGGCATAGACATCACTGAGATTAGCTGGTTCTGGTACTGCTGCAACGGTTACCGCCAAAGTCCCTATGAACAGTAATTTAACGATCGTTCCTCGGCTTCGTTTCATCGGTACACCCGCCCTTCATCTTCCTCATCCGTATGCACCATCATTGTAACACATAACATCAGGGCTTAAGGGTTCTAGTTTTGTCGACCGGGCACGAATATTAAATACTACCAATAAAATGAGGACAAGAAGGAATCGCTTCGCCCCGCCAGCTTCGACATGCGGACCAGAACCTCAGCCGCTTCCGCGCGCGTCACTTCGCGATTAGGCAGGAACTTGCCATCCACCGCCGGAAGAAGTCCCAGCTTGAGCGCGATCAGGGCTGCGCCTTTGTTCGTCACGGCGTCGGCATCGGATATCCCCTGCACATCGGTTGGAAGAATAAAGGCTTTGGACAGCTTCTCGTAATTCAAAATCCGGGTCAGCGAGCTTGCCAGCTCATCCCTGGTCAGCTTACGGTCCAGCTGCAGCGGGCTGTCCGGGTCATACGGAATCCAGTTCTGCCCGATCAGCACTTGGATGGCCTGGTAATACGGATGGTCCGGCTGCAGGCCCGCGTACGGATCCATGGTGGATCTTCCGTACACCTGCTCGTAGGACGGGCTAACCGAAGCCGCTACCAGCTGATACCATTCGCCAAGGGTGATCTGACGATCCGGGTACACCTTGCCGTCCTTGTCCGGAACCAATACCCGATATTTCACCAGCTCCTTGAGAGCCGCTTCGGCTGAATGCCCTGCCGCGTCAGTCACTGGCGGAATATCCTTGCGGTTCATTTCCGGCATGATATCGCGCCATTCTCCGCTCTTGGCATCGAGCGGTACCTGCATGCCGCCTAAAGCCTGCTGTTTATGTGTCGGATAATAAATCAGCTTGATGAAAGGCTTGGTGATTTCATTATTGGCAGACAGGTAACCGCCGTAATAGCCGTATTTCAGCTTCAGGTCGATCTCCTTCAAATACTGCGCTCTTGCCTGCTCCTCGGTAATGGCCGGCTTTACGTCCGTTGGCAGCTTGGAGAGGACGCCTTCCGAATTCACGCTAAAGCCCTGGATTTGCCCGTTGGCCTCAATCGTGAGGTTCAGGGAATCGCCCATGACGCGAATATCGCCGACATAGCGCTGGAATGAAAATTGATAGTTGAGGGTTTTCGTGTCCTTACCCATTTTATCAACCGATGTCAGCTTCCATTCCTCGGAAGCGTTGGGCACCAGCTTGCTTACCGTCTTGAAAGCAAGATCCTGCGCAGCCTGCTGCGAAATCGGGTTCTTCACTTCCGCAGTTTCGGTCCGGTCATAACGATATCGGTTGTACGAGTAGATCTGTCCGGTCTTGGCGTCCACCTCTGCGGATACCATCTCTCCTCCGCCCATGGCGGAGATCGCATGTTCGCCCCATCTGATGTTCCACGTCTTAACCTCTTTGTTGTTCCATCTTGTACCTAGACTCTTGGATTCTGTCTTCAAGCCTGACGGCAGCTTGATCTGCGACTCCACCCATCGGGCTGCCGCATCACCGCCGGCGAATGGACCCGCGATCGGCTTAAAGGTTTCTTCGGTTGCCGGAATCGTGCCGTCCTCAACGGAGACAAGCCCGCTCTCTTCCCCCGTGAAACTGATGAATTTGCCGGTATTGGCATCCATTGAATAACCTGACAGATCATTAGGTATGTAACCTAAAAAATATTCGCCTTTGGCATTGTTATATAAATTTTCCGGCACATAGGCCAAGGATACTTGGAATTGATCTTCAAACAATTTGCGGATCGAGGCCTCGTTCAATTTCGGCGTAGATGAAGGAAACTCCTCACTGACTTGATTGCGGGAATATTGAATCGTATTGCCCTGTCCATCCAGCGTGATCGTAATGCTGTTCACATCCGATTCAATTCCGTTCACCGATGTCTGGAAATAGAAATCAAACCGGGGCGGACTGAACAAAGCAGCTTGCATACCGAGATACGCTTCATTCTCCTTAAGCTCGCTTGCCTTCACGTCCGACACGTGGGTGCTGATCCATTTCAGCGCCTTCTCCTTGGCTGCTTCCCGGGTTAACGCCGGTTTGTCGCTATCCTGCTTCAACAAAGAGTTAGGGAGATAGATATGAATAAGTTCACCCGTAACCGCATTGACCTGGGCATTGAAGCCGGAGCTTGAGTTCCCTTTGGTCAGCACCAATTGCAGATCCCATGCAAGCGCACTTGATCTCATGTCGTCATTCTCCAGGAACTGCACGTTCGACACCTTTACATTCTTGAGTTCAGGAAAAGCCTTCTTCACGATTTCTTCCGCCTGTTTGGACGAAATTTTTGCACCCTTCGGTATTTCGTTATCCGTAACGCTTTCGGAACCGGCTTGACCACTGCTGTCGACGGAAGTTACCGTTTCGGATACAGCGACTCCGCTGCCCGGAACGGAATTATCCCCCCATACCGGCTGCGCCAAACAAAGCATGGCCGTAGCCGTAACCGCACAAACGGTCTTTTTTACCCTTACTTTCTTCTTCCCCGATGGATTCACTTGATTCGCTCCCTTCCATTTCTTGAACCTAACCATGCATTACTTACACACGATGCTATCCTCAACAAGTGCCTGTACACGGCAGCAATGACATAACCAAGCTACCTAAATAATACCATAACTTGTCTATATATTCCTTATGTAGTAAGCTTCCAAAACATAACCTGCGTGGTTAAGGATGAACAAAGTGTAACTATTTCGCCGCTTCCACGAAAGCCGCTGCACGGCGCTGGATCTCGTCCGAATTCCCGGACGCAAGCGCATCCTTCGGAAGCAGCGCGCTCCCTAAACCCACCGCTGCCGCGCCTGCGTTAAAATAATCCGGAAGATTGCCCAGCGTAACTCCGCCCGTGGCAAGCAGCGGAATGTGATTCAGCGGGCCCTGAAGCTCCCGGATAAACGACAAGCCGAGGCTTGCCATAGGAAACAGCTTCACGATCTCCGCCCCGGCGGCGTACGCCGCAACGATCTCCGTTGGCGTCATCGCCCCGGGCCATACGTCGATTCCCTGCTCCAGGGCAAATTCGATGACGGAAAGATCCGTGTTCGGCGAGATCAGGAATTGGGCTCCGGCAGAGACCGCTTCCTTGGCCATCTCCACATCTAGGACGGTACCCGCGCCGACATACACGTCACCGTCATAGCGGGCGCGCCAATCCTGAATCATATGTAAAGCGCCCTTCGTATTCATCGTCACTTCCATAAACCGGATTCCGCCCCGGGCCAACCCTTCCCCCACGAAGCCCGCTTGTTCTTTTGTAATGCCGCGCACGATAGCAACGATTTTCTCGCGTTTCAGTTCGGCTGTCAGTTTCATTGACGTCCCCCCCATCTCTTTTTTTACACTTTCCGCGCCATCCTTAATCGGATTGGCCGCAGATGTTACACAATGATCACAGGCCATCCTTATAAAGGGAACCTGAAATTCGATATCCAAACCGGTTCTCATCGAATAGGGTCGACCCTCATTCCCCGGCGTAACCTGCTTATGACTTCAACCTGCTTCAAGTATATGCGGTCCGGAGCGTTCACGCAAAAAAAAGCAGGCCGGGAGAATGTCTTCCCGACCTGCTCTTCAACATCTGTAGGTTATCCGCGGAATTCGGACAGCTCCGCGCCAAGTTCACGCGTGGCTCCGTATACGCTTTGATAGAGTCCAAACAATTTGTCATAGGCCTGAACCGCTTGCGGGTTTGGAGAATACGAGCGTGCCGGCCGCAAAAACGCCTTCGCGCAGTCCTGAAGGCTTGGGAACCAGCCGCAGCCGTAAGCTGCAAGCATCGCCGCGCCCATGGCCGGGCCCTGCTCGCTTTCCAGCTTCACGATTTCCGCGTTGAACACATCCGCCTGCATCTGCAGCCAGGTCTCGTTCTTGGCTCCGCCGCCAATGGAAATCACGCGGTCGATCTGCTTGCCCGATGCCCGTAGGATATCGATGGATTCGCGGAGAGAGAACGTGATCCCCTCGAGTACCGAACGCGCAAAGTGAGGCAGCTTATGCCCGGCGTCCATGCCAATGAAGCTGCCGCGGATGGTGGCGTCCGGATGGGGCGTGCGTTCGCCGACAATATACGGCGTGAACAGCAGCCCGCCGCTGCCTACCGGGATATTCCCGATATCGCTTAACAGCGCGTCAAAGGAAACATCCGGAGCAAAGGTATCCTTGAACCAGGTCAGGCTGTATCCCGCTGCGAGGGTTACCCCCATGATATAATAAGCGTCTTTCTCGCTATGGTTAAAGAAATGGACCTTTCCTTCAAAATCCACCTCACGGCGCTCCTCATAGGACAGCACCACGCCCGATGTACCAATGCTGCACATCGTCTGCCCTTCTTCGAGAATGCCGGCGCCGATAGCGCCGCAGGCGTTGTCCGCCCCGCCGGCAAATACCTTCGTCTCCGGCAGCAGAGAGGCTTGCTCGGCAATCTCGGGGAGCAACGTGCCGCATTCGTCGAAGGATTCGACCAACGGCGGGCATAAGGTGTGCGGCAGCTGGAAAGCATCCAGAATGTCGGTGCTCCAGGATTTCCCGGCCACGTCCAGCAGCAGCGTGCCGGCTGCATCGGAGTAGTCCATCGCGTATTGTCCGGTCAAGCGGAAACGCACGTAATCCTTAGGCAGCAGGAACAGGGCAGCCCGTTCGAGCACTTCCGGCTCAAACTCCTGAACCCAGAGAATCTTCGGCAGAGTGAAGCCTTCCAGCGCGCGATTGCGTGCAATGCCGAGCAGCTTCTCCTGCAAGGTCTCCTCGATGCGGCGGCATTGCGCCGTTGTCCGGGTGTCGTTCCACAGGATCGCCGGCCGCAGCACGGCGCCCTCTCCGTCTACCAGGACCAAACCATGCATTTGGCCGGAGAAGCTCAATCCCTCAACCTCGGATGGATGTATGTTGTTTCCTTTCATTAATTGTCGTAACGACAATACCGTTTTGTCCACCCAGTCCTCCGGCCGCTGTTCGCTGTAACCGGGCTTCGGCTGGCTCAGCGGGTATGACTCCGAATGCTCGGCAACCACCGTGCCGCTGCGGTCCACCAGCACGGTCTTCACGGCACTGGTCCCCAAATCAACTCCGATAACGTAACTCATCTATATCCTCCTTCGTCTCCTCATGAACCGAACATGAAAACATCGTTGGCATTCTCCCCTAGACGCATCGTCTGGTCCGGGACATGCCTCCAATGACTGCCGACCATCGATCGCGCCATCGTTTCCGGTTTGAAATAAGTACACCGGCATCCCTGGAGGGAGCCGGTGAAGGTTTTGGATTTCATGGAACAAGCTTAAACAGCCGTACCGTTATGAATTAATTCGCAAGAATGTACTGATTCAGAATCGCCTTCAGCATTTCTTGGCGTCCGGACTCGTTTTTGCGAGGGGACTCGTTGTTCAGCGCGTATTCCGCAAGGGAAGCCAGCGTAGCCTTACCGGATACGACGTCAGCGCCGATGCCTTCATTAAAGCTGCTGTAGCGCTTCGCGATGAAGTCCTCGAATACGCGGTCTTCGATCAGCTTCGCTGCCACTTTCAAGCCTTTTGCGTAAGTATCCATACCAGCGATGTGCGCATGGAACAGATCTTCCGGCTCGAAGGATGGACGGCGAACCTTCGCGTCGAAGTTCACGCCGCCGCGGCCGAGGCCGCCGTTCATCAGCACTTCGTACAGCGTCAATGTAGCGTCATAGATGTTAACCGGGAATTCGTCCGTATCCCATCCGATAAGCATATCGCCTTGGTTCGCGTCGAGGGAACCGAGCATGCCGTTGATGCGTGCTACGCGAAGCTCATGTTCGAAGGTATGACCGGCCAGCGTGGCGTGGTTTGCTTCGAGATTCAATTTAAAATGCTTGTCGAGACCGTATTTCTGCAGGAATGCAATCGTAGTAGCCGCATCGAAGTCATATTGGTGCTTGGTCGGCTCCTTCGGTTTAGGCTCGATCAGGAACTGAGCGTCAAAGCCGATTTCCTTCGCGTAATCCACCGCCATATGGAACAGGCGCGCCAGATTATCCAGTTCAAGGCCCATATCCGTGTTCAGCAGGGTCTCGTAGCCTTCACGGCCTCCCCAGAACACGTAGTTCTCGGCGCCGAGGCGTTTGCCGACTTCGAGGCCCTTCTTGATTTGCGCTGCCGCATGAGCGTATACATCGGCGTTGCACGTAGTGCCCGCACCATGCATGAAACGAGGATTCGTGAACATGTTGGCCGTGTTCCACAGCAATTTTTTGCCGGTGGACTTCATGTGGTCTTCAATCGAGTCCACGATCGTATCGATGTTGCTGTAGAACTCGCGCAGGCTGCTGCCTTCGGGCGCAATGTCCACGTCGTGGAAGCAGAAATACGGAAGGTTCATCTTCTCCATGAATTCAAAGCCTGCCTCAACGCGTGCTTTGGCAAGGTCCATGCCGGAGTAGTTGCCCCAAGGACGAACCGCCGTGTCGGCACCGAACGGATCGGAGCCGCCTGCAGTCAATGTATGCCAGTAAGCCATCGCGAAACGGAGATGCTCTTCCATCGTTTTGCCGGCTACGACTTCTGTCGGATTATAAAATTTAAAAGCATAAGGGTTGGTCGATTTGCTGCCTTCGTACTCGACTTTGCTAATGTTGTTAAAATAGGCCATGAATAAATCCTCCTATACCTTGTTAAGGTGTGGTTAACGCTTACAAGGTTATCCTATCACAGCTCCTCCACTTTGTCTATTGGTTAAACAAAGTTATTCCTTTACAAGTTTTTCAAAAGCGATTCCGCCTGCCGTTGTGACGGTTTCGCTCTGCGGCAAAGGACATGTTCCCCATCTAATCCAGGGTACACTCTTCCTCCACATTCGAA
The DNA here is from genome assembly GCF_041953985.1 of Paenibacillus sp. CR_12. NCBI lineage: Bacteria > Bacillati > Bacillota > Bacilli > Caryophanales > Paenibacillaceae > Paenibacillus > Paenibacillus sp. CR_12. Next base: position 62,861 of record NZ_JAVFHO010000009.1, read on the forward strand.
TGAAGACATCGCCCATCGGACCCGGCTCATTAATGATTCCGTGACTTAAGCGGCGTTACGGGCTGTTGCATTTTCCCGTCTTTGCCCCTAGACTATGAGCATATCAAGTCTCACAAGCCTAACTGGATTAGGAAAGCAAGACTAAAAGGATGAATACACATGACGAATATTACCGGTGACCAGGCTCTGGTCAAAAAAATAAACACTTCCATCATTCTCGATACGATACGTCAACACGCGCCGGTCTCCCGGGCGAAGGTGTCCAAGCTGACAGGCCTGAACAAGGCTACCGTCTCCAATCTTGTGCAGGAGCTGTGCAGCAACCACCTGGTCCAGGAAATCGGGCCCGGCGAATCCAGCGGCGGCAGGAAGCCGCAGCTGCTGCTGTTTAACGGACAAGCCGGGTATGCCATCGGCGTCGAGCTGCGCGTGAAGCAGATAACCGCCGTGCTTACCGATCTGGAAGGACGGATCCTTGCCGAAGAGGACACGGCGCTTGAAGGGCACGACGTTGAATCGGTGACGAGGCTGATGGTGGGCATGGTTCACGGCCTGATGCGTCAAGCCCCTCCCTCCCCGTACGGCATCATCGGGATCGGCGTGGGCGTCCCGGGGATGGTCGACGGCGACGGCACCGTCCTCTTTGCCCCCAACCTGGGGTGGGATACGGTGCCGCTGCAGGAGCAGCTTGAGCTTGAGCTCGGACTCCCCGTCACCATCGACAATGAAGCGAACGCGGGTGCCCAGGGCGAGCTGCGCTTCGGAGCCGGCCGGGACGCCCGCCATCTCCTCTATATCAGTGCCGGCAGCGGTATCGGCTCCGGCATCATCATCAATGGCGAGCTCTATAAGGGAGCCCGCGGATATGCCGGCGAAAGCGGCCATATGTCCATCGAAGCCGAGGGTCGGGAATGCAGCTGCGGCAACCGCGGCTGCTGGGAGCTGTACGCCTCGGAGAAATCCTACGACGGCAAAGATGCCGTTCTTCCGTCCAGGCGGACGTCCGAGCTTGTTCATCATGCCGAGCTCGGCCATGAGGAGACCATCCGGCATTTCGAGGAGCTTGGACGCTATCTCGGCATTGGCATAACCAATCTTGTCAACGGATTCAATCCGCAATCGGTCATCATCGGCGGTCCGCTGTCCGACGCCCGGGCTTGGATCGAAGAAACGCTCCAGCAGGTCGTTGCCCAGCGCACGCTGCCTTACCACCGTGAGCGGATGGAGATCCGGTTTGCCGAGCTGGGCAGCCGTTCTACCATGATCGGTGCGGCCTACTCTGCCATTTCGCAGTTTCTCGTTCCGGTACGGGTCTCCATGCCGGTTCATTAAAATTGACGATATTTTGTCGTAATTAGAGCCCAGCATCTTAAGGAAAATCTCGCGATTTTCCGCTATAATTAATCTCATCCTATAATTTAAATCACGTTTCTCCTCGCGGAGATACGTGTGATCGTTATACTAAAGGGAGAGGAAACGCTCAAATGACCTATGTAAGCACTGCGGAAATATCGCCGGAAATGTTTGTGACCGTATTGCTATGTCTCCTAGTTATCGCACCTTTGTTCAGTCTCGCCATCATGCGTTTTTTTCAAGGCAAGAAAAAAGCCGGCTTCATTCTCCTCGGCTCCGGCGTGGCCGCATACGTCGTATTCCAGATCATCATGAGTCTGTTTTTCAACAAGTGAACATGATTTGTATGAACGTATTGCAGCATAGCTCGGCAACAAAAAAGCTCCTTCCCGAACCTCGGGAAGGAGCTTTTTATCATAAGCAAGCGATTGGCTTGCCATCATGCTGATGAGATTAAGCTTCCGGATTCAACGCTTTGTTGAACTGGAGCTTGTTCATGCCAAGAATACGGTGCTCACCGATGATGGTGAGAGGTACCGCGCGAACGCCCATATCCCATACTTGCTGCGCGAATTCGTCGTTCTGCTCGATGTTGCGCTCTTCAAACTCAATGCCTTGATCGGACAAGAAGCCTTTTACTTGTTTGCAGTGCGGGCAGTTGTTCGAAGTGTATACAATCACGTTTTCCATGGTCGGTCAGTCTCCTCTACTCATGATTTTGGGCTGCTTACAGCCGGTTCGATCTCTATCTATCAGTTTACAACACGACAGCGCTGTGTTCCAAGCTCTCGATGTATTTCTCCGCGTCCATAGCCGCCATACAGCCGCTTCCCGCTGCCGTGATCGCTTGTCTGTAACGGGTATCCTGCACGTCGCCGCAAGCAAATACGCCCTGGATATTCGTCTCGGATGTTCCCGGAGTCGTTACGATATAACCGTTCGGGTCGGTCGTAATGCTTCCGCCAAGGAAACCGGTGTTCGGATGGTGGCCGATCGCCACGAACACGCCGCTGACCGCAATCGTCTCTTCTTCGCCGGTCTCATTATTGAGCACTTTGATGCCTTTTACGCCTGTCTCGTCCGCAATGACTTCTTGCGGCGTGCGGTTCAATGCCCATTCGATTTTCTCGTTGGCGCGGGCGCGATCCTGCATGATTTTCGATGCACGAAGCTCTTCCCGACGGTGAACCAGCGTTACTTTGGATGCAAAGCGAGTCAGGAAGTTGGCTTCCTCCAACGCGGAATCGCCGCCGCCGACAACAACGATCTCTTTCCCGCGGAAGAAGAATCCGTCGCAGGTTGCGCAAGTGCTAACGCCGCGTCCCACATTGTCCTGCTCTCCCGGAATGCCGAGATATTTGGCCGTTGCGCCCGTAGAGATGATCAGCGTTTCGGCAACCACCTCGCCCATTCCATCAACGTCCAGCTTGAACGGACGCTCTCCGAATTCCACGCTGTTTACCCAGCCTGTACGAAATTCCGCGCCAAAACGTTCCGCCTGCTGGCGCATATTGTCCATCAGCTCAGGACCCATGATGCCTTCGGGAAACCCCGGGAAATTTTCAACTTCGGTCGTGGTTGTCAGCTGTCCGCCAGGTTGCGGACCTTCAATGACGAGCGGGCTCAAATTCGCGCGAGCCAGATAAATGGCAGCCGTAAGCCCGGCAGGGCCTGTGCCTATAATAACGGATTTGTACATATCGTTTCCCTCCTATATATGGAACACTTAATTATAATCATTATAAATTAATATTAATTATGGTTATATCGGAGCCGTCTGTCAATATGTCACATCACACCCCAACAGCAAATATTGTTAATCCATTCTTCATAAACCGCTGGGGAATTTACTATTTTGAAAAAATGAATCTCCTGCTCGAAAGAACACCTCGTTGTAAAACGTTTACTTCGAGGTCAGGAGTGCGCTGAGATCAGGTTAGAAGAATTTTGGGTTACGAAAAGACTTCAACCACACGATTAACGGTGCGAAGATGAATGTTTGATGAAGTTCCGAAGCGAAACGCGATACCTGCACAAATCCCCCTGTACTCGCCATGCGAGCTCAGAGGGATTCTTAGCTAGGTCATGATTTTCCAGATGCTCAGATTATTCTCCGATTATTCAATGTAATCATCCCAATGCTGATTTTGAGGACTAGGGTTATACCGGTTATCCGACAGATTAACATACGAAAGTCCCGTCAGTTTCTCTATGAATTCCGGCTCGCTCTGGAGTTGGTTTCGGCTTAGGTCAAGGAAACTCAGATTCTGCAGCTGCCCCATCTCCATGGGAAGTTCCAAAATCCCCGTGTAATTCATACTAAGCTGCTCCAGCAACCTCAATCGTCCGATCTCCGGAGGGACCCTTGTTAACGATACTTCCTCTCTCCGGATCACATGATCTGTAGGTCCATGATAACTCCCGCACGCGATATTCAAGCGTTTTAACTGGATCAACTCACCGATCTCCGCCGGAATCTCCACCAGATCCTCCGTATATACCGTCAAATCCTCTAATTCCGTAAGACCGAACAAGGCCGCAGGAAGTCTGGTGACGTAACTTTCATGGATCATAAGTTCCTTCAGCTCCTTCAGCTCTCCGATGCTTTCAGGAATCTCCCGGATGCCAAAACCGAAAATTTCAAGCTTGCGCGGTTTGTGAAACAATACATCCTGCCAAAATACTTCAAACTTCTTATGTTCCGGACGGCTTAGAAACAGGCCTGGAACCATGGCCGATATGTTCTCGGCTTCTTCTTGGCCGATCTGAAGCCCGCCCATTCGTTCATGAGCTACATGATGTAAGAGGTCTTGTCCATCATGATCCCAAAAGTTCAAATCCTCCGGAAGATGGGGATGCTGCCATGCAAACAGATCATCCGCCGCCTGCTTCAACACAACGGCGGCTTCCTCGCAGCATTTATAAATATAGTAAGTGCCCGCTCCGTATTCAATCCCGTTGCCACGCACGGTCTCCTCATCCAATCGCTTCATGATATCGCGCTCGCTAATCTTGCGTTTTTCGATCAGATAAGGCTCAAGCAGCGAAAACACACGCTCGGCTTCCTCCATGATCTGGAATTCTCCACGTCTTGCTAACACGAATACCGCCGACCGCTCCATCGCATAATCAATCAGCCAGGAATAAGCAGCTCCCCTTGGAGAGTCGTAAAAGAATGCCATATTGCTGATCACCTCTCATCTTCCACGATTTCAAGCAGCCTGTTTATTTCGCTGCCCACAGTAAAATCCCCTTCTTCTCCAGCAAGGAAAAGAAGGGGACGCTTTGTCATTGCAGATGATACTCAGTCCATTAACGGCTGCTGCGCAGGAGGCGCAGCCCGTTCAGGATGACCAGAATCGTGCTTCCTTCGTGGCCGATGACCCCGAGCGGCAGCGCTACGCCTTCGATGAAATTGGCTGCAATCAGTGTCAAGATGACGGTTATGGCAAATATCATGTTTTGCTTTACGATGCGTTGAACCTTGCGTGCCACTTTGACGGTACCGGCGATCTCATCGATGTTGTCGTTCATCAGCACCGCATCCGCTACCTCCAGCGCGGTTCCGCTTCCCGAAACGCCCATGCCGATGCCGACGGTTGCCGTGGCCAGCGCCGGTGCATCGTTCACGCCATCCCCTACCATGACCACATGGCCGTAACGGGCACGCAGTTCCTTAATATGGGTAACCTTATCTTCCGGCAGCAGGTCGGAGAACACCATGTCGACGCCGCTTTGCTTGGCGATGACTTCTGCCGTCGCCTTGCGGTCCCCCGTCAGCATCGCTACCTTGATGCCCAGCTGTTGGAGCCGCTTAACGGCCATGGCCGCCTGAGGACGGACCGCGTCCTGCAGCGCGATCATGCCCACGATGCTGTCCCCTTTCAGGATAACGGATACCGTTTTGCCTTCGGATTCCAGCGTGTTCCGAATGGACAGCCAGTGCTGGCGATTCTCTTGAACGGCGCCCAAGCTTTCATCTTGATCCGAAATCGCACCCGAACGCGGATCTCCGGTCCCTTCATCCAGAATATCGCTTTTGCCTATTTTCCAGGTGACTCCCGCAACTTCGGCCTGCATGCCCCAGCCAGTGATGGACTGACCGTTCTCTACCTGCTGCAGCGGAGCTCCCTCTTTCTCGGCCGATTGGACAATCGCCAGAGCCAGCGGGTGCTTCGACATCCGTTCGATGGAAGCGCTGATGCCAAGCAGTTCGTGCCGATCCCATCCCTCACCTGCGATAAAATCCGTAACCACGGGTGAGCCGAGCGTCAAGGTACCGGTCTTATCAAATGCGACAACGGCCGTGCGCGCCATATTCTCGATGTGGGCACCGCCCTTGAACAAGACACCCTTTCGGGCGCGATTGGAAATCGCCGACAGCATCGCTGGCATAATGGAAGACACCAGCGCGCAAGGGGATGCCACAACGAGAAACACCATCGCTTTATAGAAGGTAGTATCCCAATCCCATCCCAGAACGGGAGTGGCCAGAACGATCAGCGCCACGGTCGCAATGACTACGACGCGGGCATAAATCGATTCGAACCGCTTGATGAACCGCTGCGATTCCGGCACCTCGTTCTCCGCTTCTTCCACCAGCCGGACGATCTTGGCGAACAGCGTAGATTCCGCCGATTGGGTAACCTCAATGTACAGGACCCCTTCCCCGTTTAAGGTGCCTGTGAACACTTCATCGCCTACGGACTTATCGACCGGCACGGATTCGCCGGTAATGGAGGCCTGGTTAACGGAGGAGCTGCCGCGATAGATTTTGCCGTCTGCCGGAATCAGCTCGCCCGGCTTCACCAGGATGAGATCGCCGATCTCCAGCTTGTTGATGGATACCGACACCATTTCCCCCTTCTCGATGCGAAGGGCCGTCTCCGGCTGCAGCTCCATCAAGGACGAGATGTCCTTGCGGCTTCTTTCCATCGTATAACTCTCAAGCGCTCCGCTGAGGGCAAAGATGAAGATCAGCATCGCGCCTTCGTTCCAATATCCGATCGCCGCAGCCCCCATAGCGGCAGCGATCATCAGCAGGTTCACATCCAGATCGCGTTCCTTGAGAAGGGTCTCGACGCCTTCTTTGGCTTTCACCCATCCGCCGACGGCGTAGGATATCACGTACAGCACAACGGAGAGCGGCTCAGACCATTGGCTGGTCAGCCAGGCCACCAGCATCAGCAAACCGCTGCCCAGCGCAGCCACTACCTCCGCATTGCTCAGCAGGCTGCGGATATCCCATTTCCCCGGTTGCCTCGGCTCACGCGGATCAGCTCCATTTTCTATTGTCGATATGCGTCCAGTTGTCGTTTGATTTTGTATCCATTGCATAACCAATCACCTTCCTAGTTGAGAATGAAATCCATTATTACTACCCTTAAAATGACACATGCTGCCCCGGCTAGGCCGGAGCAGCATGCTAAATGAGAATGAGAATCATTTTTGAACTTATACAATTTATTTTCCTTCGTACAACTTTATATGTATCATACTCACTTTGCTTTCATTTGTAAACCATATTTTTCACGTCATCTTAATTTCTGAAGAGCACTATCGGAGTTGTTGTCCACACATATGAGGCGGATGAGCTTCCAAACGAAAAAAAGGTCCTAGCGATTTCTTCGCAAGGACCTCTCTTATGAACCAAACCGTATAAAGCGCTCTCATTCCCTCAATCGACGATCGTGGAGCATCTGCGCCGCATTTCCAATCTTGCGCCGGTTATCCGTATGGCCGCAAGTTCCGAAGGATGACAGCATACCTCGTGTATGCCCTGCCGGTACACCATCCGCAAATCCGCAGTGCCCACGCCATTGATCCGGAGCGTCAACTGCGGCTTCGTTCGTCTGATTCGACTGATCATCTCCGAGAACGCCGAGACCTTCTGACCTGCTTCATCCGACGATTCGTAATTCCCTATGCCTTCGCAATCGAATACCAGCACATCGGCCAAACGGGCAATCTCCGCCGCAACCGACGGGCTCATTCCTTCGCCAAGCAGCGCCCCGTAGCGGATTCGGACAAAACGCTTCTGATCCATCAAGGTCTGCTCCGCCACTTCTTCGATAAAATTATGGATCAATATAAACTCATCCGCATGTGCAGGACGCACAGCCAACAGCTCTAAATGACAGTCTATCCCTTCCGCCCCGCACTGCTCCATCGCCCGGAACAAGGACTCGAGCTGAGCATCCTGCGCCTCGCGCAAATCCATCGTATTGGAAAGCCGGGCATCTTGCAGCAAACTGATCGCGCATCGGGCTCCGGCTGCCGCTTGAAACACCGACACCCAATACGTCACCCATAACATAATGAGTCTCCGTCTCAACAAAGCGCTCTTCTCCGCGCTCCGTGAATTCAGCCATGCCGAATATACCTCCTGCAGCAGGCCATGCTGCAAAGCATCCTCACCGCGTATCAGTCCGATTCCCTGAGCACCCTGCTCGAGATCACGTGTTATGGATTCAGGATCCGCGGATCGGCTCATGACTTTCAGTCTTCGGTTCCTGTCACTCCACCCCAGCAGTCGGGTCAAGGAAGGTCTGTCCGTGCCGTTATGACGAATCCCCGAAACCCTGAGGGCTTCTTCAATGTCGTCGGGCGATGCCAGTAACAGCAATACCTCCTCATGGGTGACTCCTCCTGCCATAGCAAAATGCTTCAGCAGATCCGTCTCGGGAGAAAAATCGTTTGCCGTGATGTCCTCTGCTCCGATAAACTTCTTATCTTCCCATAAACGCTCTCCCAATTCACTGCCTGCTCCCCAATGCCTTTCCGTCATGGTTATCCTTCTACTCCCTTTCACCTTGAATTGGATAAACGCTTCTTTACAGGTTATTATGAAACATTTGGAAATATACAGCGCACGGAATAAACACCAATCGAAAAAATATCCACCCCCGACCATTTCCCGACCATTTATAATGGAGGAACGGACCGAAGCGAGAGAACAAAGAGGAGGAAGAGACATGCGAACCGATTATGACCATTGGGAACCCGTCAGCGTATCGGAGGCTGCCGGGATTTTTACGGAAATCCCCGTTCATTGGTATATCGCAGGAGGATGGGCGTTAGATTTGCATTTGGGAGAGCAGACCAGAGAACACAGCGATACCGATATCCTGATCCATCGCGAAGAACAGGCCGATGTTTATGCCGCCTTAACCAAAGAATGGACGCTGTACAAAGCCGATCAAGGAACCTTGTCGTTATGGGAAGAAGGCGAGTATCTGCATTCCGTCGGGGATGTGTGGGTCAGTAAGGATGCCAAAGCTCCATTTGCATTCCAGCTCATGTTGACGGAAACCGAACAGGATTGCTGGGTCTATCACCGGCAACCGTCGATCCGAAGACCGCTTCGCGATATCTTGTTGAAGACAGACCAAGGAATCCCCTACCTGAAGCCGGAAATACAACTCCTGTGTAAAGGAGGCAGCAGGAACATCCGCGACAAAGACGAGCGGGATTTCAGGACGGTCCTCCCCACCCTGGACCATGAGGCTATAGAGTGGCTGGCCCAATCGCTCCGCACGCAATTTCCGGAAGGTCATCCCTGGATCGACTACATCGAATCAACGGGTTAACTGCCGTGTGGCATCACAAAAATAGGGCGCCTTCCCCCAAGAGGGAAAGCGCCCTTTGTCTTACCTATCGATATAGCAGGATTGTCTTACTTCTGGCTGGCCGCAATCGCTTGTTCCAGATCGTACAAAATATCGTCGATGGACTCGGTCCCGATCGACAGACGCAGCAGTTCCGGATTGACGCCTGCCGTAAGCTGCTCGTCTTCGGACAGCTGCTGATGCGTCGTGCTGGCCGGATGAATGATAAGCGACTTGGAATCGCCAACATTGGCAAGGTGGGAGAACAGCTTCACGTTCTCGATCACCTTCTGCCCTGCTGCTGCCCCGCCTTTAATGCCAAAGGTCAGAATGGCGCCTTGGCCCTTCGGCAGGTACTTTTGCGCCAGCTCATACGAAGGGTGGCTCGGCAGCCCTGCATAGCTGACCCATTCCACGGCTTCGTGATCCTCCAGATACTTGGCAACCTTCAGCGCATTCTCGCTATGGCGCTCCACCCGGAGATGCAGCGTCTCCAGCCCTTGGAGAAGCAGCCAGGAATTGAACGGGGACAGCGACGCGCCGATATCCCGCAGCAGTTGCACACGCGCTTTGATAATGTAAGCGATCGGGCCTACGGCTTCTGTATACACGACGCCATGATAGCTTGGATCCGGCTGCGTCAAACCCGGGAACTTGTCATTAGCCGTCCAATCGAATTTACCGCTATCGACAATGACCCCGCCGATGGAAGTGCCGTGGCCGCCGATGAATTTGGTCGCGGAATGAACGACGATATCCGCTCCATATTCAATCGGGCGCAGCAGATACGGGCTAGGGAACGTATTGTCGACGATCAGCGGAATGCCGTTCTCATGCGCGATTGCTGCAACGGCTTCCACGTCCAGCACATTCCCCTGCGGGTTGCCGATCGTTTCGGCGAACAGCGCCTTCGTCTTGCCGTTGATCGCTTGGCGGAAATTTTCCGGATCCGTGGAATCCACGAAATGGACCTTGATGCCCAGCTTCGCCAGCGTATTGGAAAATAAATTATAAGTGCCGCCATACAAACTCGAGGAGGAAACGATTTCATCACCTGCACCCGCGATGTTCAGAATGGAGAAGGTGATGGCTGCCTGCCCGGAAGATGTCGCCAGTGCTCCGGCCCCGCCTTCAAGCGCTGCAATCCGTTTCTCGAATACATCCGTGGTCGGGTTCATGATACGCGTATAGATGTTGCCGAATTCTTTAAGCGCAAACAGATTGGCTGCGTGCTCGCTGTCTTTAAACCCGTAGGAAGTGGTCTGGTAAAGAGGGACCGCGCGGGATAATGTGGTCGGGTCAAGCTCCTGACCGGCGTGAACCGCTAACGTTTCAATGGAAAATTGGCGTTCTTCTGACATGGGTATTTCCTCCCTTTTCTTCATATGGAAAGTATGATCATTTCATAATTTCTCCCATTCTCTCATACTTTCCTTCGTTTGAAAAGAGTGATACCCAACTAATTTCATCGGAATATAATATTTTATTTTGCATGAGGTTTGAAAACCTCTTCATTCCTTCTCCTGTTGATAAACTTTCCCCCATCCATAACCGGCTTCGGGGGACGTATCCTCGGGCATGCCCGGCAAGATCAGGCCGCCGTCAATACGAAGGTTAATGCCGGTAATATAGGAAGCCGCGTCCGAGCACAGCCAAGCGATGGCTTCCCCGATGTCCGACGGCGTCCCCAATCGCCCCAGTGGGATTTTGCTGCCAAGCGGCTCTTCCTCCGCCGATTGCTCCGGCTTGTGAACCGTCGCACCCGGAGCGACGCAGTTCACCCGGATGCCATGCGGTGCCCATTCCAGCGCCAGCGATTGCGCCGCGCGGATCAGCGCTGCCTTCATGCCGCCGTAGATACTGTCCTTCGGATAGGCTCTTTCTCCCCGGGAGGACGTAATGAAAATGACGTTTCCCGGAATTCCTTGGGCGATCATCTCCCGAACCGCATATTTGCTGAGCAGCATCGGCGCCCGGAAATCAAGATGCATCGTCATGTCCAGCGCATCCTCTTCAAGCTCCGTCAACTCGTCGTATAGACCGATACCGGCATTGTTCACCAGCAAATCGATCCGGCCGAATTCCTCCAGCGTCTTTCGTATCGTATTCTCCGCTTCGCTGCGAACGGTTAAATCGCTCTGAATAATAAGCGGCTCCTTGCCATAGGTATGGCCGATGTCCTCCGCTACATCCACGATCCCTTCTTTGCTGGAATTGTAGGTCATCGCCAGCCGGTAGCCTTTTTCAGCCAGCACCTTGGCAATGCCTCGTCCGATTCCCGCGCCAGCGCCCGTTACCAGTGCCACCTTCTCCGTTCCCTGTTTACTTACGGTTCCCATGATTTCTCGCTCCCTTCCGAATTCATCCTTCCATGCCACAGTCGCTTGCCGCCGTTCAACGATGACGCGCACCGTGCCTACCCTTCCTTACCCTGTTCTGAAACGGATGATTGGCTTTCGATAGATAAAGTCGGCATGGCGGGCGTTCAAATGGTACATATTTGAATCCATTCCGATATTTATACGTAGTGTATATTAATATGGCTTTCCATATACGATAAACAAAAAGGAGCGTGACCTTATGAGCTCTATGATCTGGATCTTTGCAGGCGTTCTGCTAGCCGTATTCCTGATCATGATTCCCGTACAGTACCGGTATATTGCAGCGTTAAAGGAAGATCCCCGAAGGCAGGGGACCAATCAGGAAACGTATTACAACAATATGTCCTTTCAGGAAGAACAGCTCCACTACAATACGCAAGTCTTGTTTTTGCCTTCCACCATGGTTGCCTCGTGGATTTATAATTGGAGACATAAGAGCGGAAAAACGACCAAGTAGGCGAATTTAAACGAATGAAAACGCAAAAATCATCGCCCGAATGAAGGCGATGATTTTTCATGATCCAAGCTATACTCACCCGCGTCTGGCTAAGGCGTTCATATGTAGGAAAAAGGTGTCCTCCAGTGTAGGCGCCTTCTCCATGAACTCGGGACCCGGCTGCTTTTTCCCCATCAGCCTGACTCTCATCCGATGCTCCGTCATTTGAAAATGAATCAGCAGCTCCTGCGGTATCCGCTCGAAGTCTTCCAAATCGATCTCGCCTTCCCAGACGCTGGAGGCCACATTCAGCTTCCATTGGGTCGGCGAACCGATAAACCGGAGGCGGCCGCGGTGTATCCAGATCACGGTATCCGCAGCCTCTTCCCATTCGTTCAGCTCGTGGGCCGCAACGATCACCATACGGCCCCGGGCGTATTTGGTCAGATACGTGATGAGAAATTTGCGCTCCTCCGCGTCCATGCCGTTCAAAGGCTCATCCAAGAACAGAAAAGACGGCGAGGCCAACAGCGCTTGTACGACGGCAATGCGCCGCTGCACCCCTTGCGACAAATTCTTGACCTTGCTCTTGCGGAAAGGCTCCAGCCGAAAGTCCGCCATCAGCCTGTCAATAGCCTCTGGGTTAAACACGCCCTTCAATTCGGCCATATAGGTCAGCAGCTTGCCGACCTTCATATCTCCATACAGCTCGATATCCGCCGGAACATACCCGATTTGACTGCGGATCAGCGGCAAATGATCCCCTGCCCTGCGCCCGCTGTACAGGATCTCGCCTGCATCGGGTGCCTGCAGCGTGGTCAGCAGCTCGATCAGGGTTGTTTTTCCGGCGCCGTTCGCCCCCACGATGAGGTTCAGGCCGGATTGAATCTCCGCTTTCTCGATTTCAAGCCGGTACGTGCCTGCCTGCCGTTCCAGTCCTTCCAGCCTAATCATTCGCCAATCTCCAGGCTCCGTTCAGCTTCAAGCTGCGTCCGTAGGAAGAAATCAGCAGAATCAAGCCGATCACAAGCAGGGACATGTCCGTCAGCATCTTGCCGCTCATGGAAACGCCGTGGTCCACGATTTGGCCCTGTATCACGATCCACATGCCGTACACCAACACCGCCGAGATCAGCGAATAGACCATGCCTTTGCGAAACAGCATATACATCGCGGCCCCTCCCGTCACCAGCAGAATGCCCATCCACTCCAGAATAAACGGTCCGAATAAAAAGCGGGAGGATTCTGCTTGGATGGATCGAAGCCCGAGCGCAAGGGTACTGAGCAAGGCCATTCCGACGACGATGCCTGTCACGAGAAGCAGGCGGGTATACAAGACCAGTGCCGGCGGGTAAGGGGTCAGCGTCTCCACGGCCCGCATCCCTTTATCCCAGGTTCGGCTGCTGAACAGCATCGATACGATCAGCAGCAAAGGGGTAATCAATGGAAAAATGCCGCCGGGCAATCCAGCAAATTGATCAAGCGGATATTCCGGATCGATCAGCATGACCAGCATGCAGAATACCGCGCCTGCCGTGAGCAGAATGGATCTTTGATTCAATCGAATCTGGCTCCGAAGGATCTGTTTCAATGAGGGCGGGTCGACCTGCGGATTAAAATCCAGCTTGGGCGACTCGGGCTCAATCCGGAGCTGATTGAACTCCCCCTGAAGGGACGCGATGAGCTGGGCCGTCTCATCCGGCGTCGGCGACGGAAGAGCCGCGCGTCTGAGCGGGCCGCGAAGCTCGTCTTCAAGTCTTCTCAATTCATTATCGAATGGATGATCCATGGAGATACACCTCACTTTCTTTTACTTTGCTCTGCGAATCAGACTCTTCCGACTTGGAGCGGTTCCGTACCTGTTCCTGAGGACTTTTCTCCCGCGTCCTTCGGGACGAATGGACGGGAACCAAATCGGAATGCTCCATGGACAATGTTTTCTTCAGCTTTCTCAAGCCGTTATATAAATGCGTTTTGACCGTACTCAAGGGGAGGTCGACCAGGTCGGCGATTTCCTGCAGCTTCAGGTCATGAAAGAACCGAAGCGATATGACTTCCTGTTGTATATCGGGCAAGGTCTCGAGCGACGCCGCAATTTCGAGGGAAGTTTCCTGTCTTTCCACAAGCTCTTCCGCGCCCGGTTCAGGGTCGTATGCATCCGGCATCTCCTCACCCGCAAGACCTTCGGACCTGTAGGATGCGCTTTTCCAATAATCCTTGCACATATTCAGAGCGACGCGGTACAGCCAGGAGCGAACATGCTCGAGCGTCCCGTGCTGCTTCAGATGCCGGATGAGCCGGATAAAGGTTTCCTGAACGATATCCTGGGCCTTTTGCCTGTCGGCCAGCCTCTGGGTCGTATAACTGAGCAGCGGACCATGGTACCTCGTCACCAGCATTTCAAACGCTTCCTGGTCGCCGGCAGCCATGCGTTCGGACAGCTGCTGATCGGAAATCATGCCTTCCCCCCTTTCTACATGCATTCTCATCTTCCGTTATAACTATTTCTCAATTATAACCGACCGCGTGCAGGTGCATAGTCGTCATTATTTGACATTCATCATGGCATCCCATTTCTGCTGCCACTCTTTGTACGTGATCGGGTTCTCCGGTCGTAAGGCCGGGTTGCGTTCGGTGTCGGGAAGCATCAGCCCCCGCCCATAAAACTGCACCAGCAGCTCTTTGACCTGATTCCCTCTACCTTCCTCCAGCGCCTTTCTAACCTGTCTGGCCATACTTATGCCTATTTGGTTTTGGGGATCCTCCCCGCTTCCGTTTTTGAACAACAGCTGCTGTACCGACCGGAGATTTCCGTAAGCCGATCTTAATTGTTTATCGCTAAGCCCTTTCTCCTCTACGTAGTATACATACCAGAAAAGACTGCTGATCTTTCCGCGCACGTCTCGTTCCGGATGCTCAAAATTATAATGGAACGCACCCTGGTTGCCGAACAGAATCGAGTTCATCCATTCGCCGGGCAAGTTCGCGAAGTTATAGGTGTAGTGGTTCGAGGACAGAATCAGGCGATGATTCACCTGAGGGTAATCAAAGCCTTGGCCCAAATACAAGATCTTCTCGACGCTGCTGTTGAACTCGGGTATCCACTCGGAAAAATAGTCATATTTCTTTTTCATATCCCTCAGCAGCGATACGGATGCCTTCTCCAGATAAGGCGTTGTCACGATGGTAATCGGGAGATCATTCCGGTGGATTTCCTTCCAAAATTGTCCCCCGTACAGAGAGATATTCTGCTCGATCTCCCTGTCCTCAAACCGCTGGTAGCCCGGCTTCCGCTCCAGCTCTTTCATTCCCGTATACAAGGGTTGCGGATAACCCTCCACCACCAGCTTCATCTCTCCGGCAGAGTAGCGCAGCTTGCCGAATTCCCAGCCCAGATAAACGTATTTCGACGAAAGATCTCCGTTGTCACTCTTTAAATATACCTCCTGATGACCGGGAAGCGGATACCAGGCCATATGCCCCTCCAGTTTAACTTCAGGCCCCACGCTATAGGCCGCAAATTCTTCATTGGAGTACCCGGCCATAAAATCCATTACCTTGCCCCTATATTCCAGCTCGGCTTGAAGGTCCCCTCCCTTGGCATCGCCAACCATCCTGATCGATATCCGCTCTCCCTGTCTGCGATAAGGAGCGTCGATGCCCTGGAGTTGGACACGTTCAAGCTTGAACATCCGGTTCAAGGTTAACGGCAGCTGCCTCATGCCCGATATTTCGGAGGCCGGTATCGTTAGCTTCGCCGTTACGCGTAGCTCGTCGTTTGGCAGCCGTTTCAGCTTGATGTCATAGGAAGACACATGATAGAAGGCTATATTTTCAGGATCATCGACATAAGAAATCGTCGGGTCCTCCAGCTTCGCATCAATTTGGGCATACCGTTCCGCCCAAAGCGTGCCATAAGGCACGGCAGCGGCTGCCGTCAACACGACAGCCCCCAGCACGCCCAGCCACCCTGCCTTTTTCAGCATCGTGGGGCGCTTCGAGTTTAACAAGAACAAACACACCGTCAGCAGCAGGAAGGTGAAAGCCAGCACGAACCAACGGGACAGCTGGATATCCTTGGATAGCAGGCCGTACCCCCAATTCTCATATTCAAACCGATTGGATTGAAGGAAGAATTGGTTAAGGTGAAACACTTGGGCCGGCATCCATCTTAATTCGCTGATAAAATAAATTTCCATAAAAAACGTTCCAAACATCCATGCACAGAAACCGATCAAATACACGATCCGGTTCGGAATGCTTGCCCCGAGGAGCATCGCTAGCGCGAGCGTCACCATATAGGAAACCTCATACTGCACCGCGAATTGCATCGTATGCACCATCGCGATATCACCGGCTATCCCCTGGCTGACCGACAGGATATAGAATATAACCGACGTCGAGAGGGTAAACAGGGAAAAGTACAGCAAGCTGACCGCATATTTCGACGACAGCAGGGTCAAGAAGGACACAGGCAGGCTGTGGTTCCATTCAAACGACCGACGGCGGACATCCCGCCGGATGGACAAGATGCCGATTAACATCGCCGGACCCAGCGTCATCGTATGACCCAGCATGTGAAAGGAATACGCAGCCGAATACAGGTTATGATTCGGTCCGTTTCCGCTTGCCGCCTGCAGCATGATGACGATGAACAGGATCGCGTAGAGGACCGGAAGCGAGGCAAACAAGGGATTGCCGAACAAAAGCCGCAGCTCCAACAGACTGTGCCTCCACCACTTATGCATGGCGATCCCTCCGCAGCAGAGCCAGATAGCCGTCCTCCAGGGTCGGATCCGCCGGAAACGCGCCGGTCACGGGGGGTGCTGCACTGATAAACCGGCAAAGCACGCCTTCCGGTACCGTTCGAGTGGACACGACGGACATGGGATCCATCAAGGCAAATTCTTCATGGCCCATCACCGCTTCCCACACTTGTCCCTTCCCGCAGGCCTGCAGTTCGGGCAAGCTGCCGTTCATGGCCAATCTCCCCTTGTTCATTACGGCGATGCGACGGCAGTTGCTCTCGATATCCGCTACGATATGGGTGGACAACAGGACCGTCCGGTCGATGCTGAAACGGGTTAACACATTCCGGAACCGGACACGCTCCTGGGGATCCAGCCCCGACGTCGGCTCGTCTACGATCAAAATATCCGGGGAACCGAGCAGCGCTTGGGCTATGCCCAATCTTTGCTTCATGCCCCCCGAGTACGTACGCACTTTTTTGTCCGCCTTCTCCTGAAGATTGACCATCTCAAGCAGCCTGGAGATCTCCTTCAGCTTGGCGCTCCGGTCCGTGATCCCCTTCATGGCCGCCACATAATCCAGATAATCTCTGCCGGTCAGCTGCGGGTAAATGTGAAAATGCTGCGGCAAATAACCGATCATCTGCCGAATCTCCTCCGGCCGTCCAAGGGATATTCCGTTCACCCTCACCTGCCCGGAGGTCGGCGTCAATAAGGTTGCCAGGATGCGCATTAAGGTAGTTTTGCCGGCGCCATTGGGTCCTAGCAGACCCGTCATGCCTTTATCCAATTGTAATGAAACATCCAAGAGCGCCCAAGCGCCCTTGCGATAGGTTTTTGATAGATGCTCAATGGTAATCATTCTAGAATCCTTTCACCATGTACGATTATGGCATAAGCCGCGCGGTTTACGTTCCTTGGAACGAACCATCGCTTCAAAAAGTTTGACATTCCCCAAGGTTTGACGCCAATTTATTGATAAAGTACAAATAAGGTACAAAAAAGCCCGTGATCCTAAAAGCGGATTGCGGGCATGAACTATTTCGCCTGACGTCAGGCTCTTATCCAGTTATTATAACATGCGGGAATGCGGTTCATCCCTAAATCTTCAGGCCATAAATATTTCATGCCCCAAAAGATTAACGGGATAGACCATTCACACGCTTATCGCTCCCGGTGTTACCGATGCGCCTCATATTGGTTGGCGCGGCTGATCGCCTGGATCGATTGGATGTCCTGAGGCGATAAAGCTTCCATATCCCCTGCAGCCAGGTTATGCAGCAGCTGTTCAAGCGAGCTCGCCCCGGGAATGGTGCAGGCCACAGCGGCATGGGCCAAAGCATAACGAATCGCCAGCTGGGACAAATCCCGGCCTTTTCCAAACGCTTCAAGCCTCTTGAGCGCGTCGAGCAGCTCTTGTTTGCTGTAATCCAGGTATCCCTTCTCCGCTTTGGCTTGTCCTCGGTCCGACAAGATGCCGCGGGCAACGGGACCCCGGGCAATCGCGGATATTCCGTTCTCCTCAAGCAGATCAAAAACCGTTTCCTCCGGTCTCCGGTCCAGGATGCTGTACTGGCTCATGACGCTGACGATATGGGATTTAGCGACATATTCGCGGATGACGTTCGGCCGGATGGACGATATGCCGTAATATCGAATCCACCCTTCCCGCTTCAGTTCTTCAAAAGCTTCAATCGTCTCTTCGATCGGATCATCCAGCGTCCCCCCGTGAAGCTGGTACAGATCGATATAATCCGTACCCAGCCTGCGCAGACTGTCCTTAACGGCTGATTTGATGTAGTCCTTCGAAGGATCCCATACCCAGCCCTCCTGTCCCGGCACGCGGCGGTTGCCCACTTTGGTGGCGATGATGACGTCCTCGCGCCGGCCCTGAATCGCTTTGCCTACCAGTTCCTCGTTGCGGCCTTCATCATATAGGTCCGCCGTATCCAGAAAATTCACGCCCCGATCCAACGCTTCATGAATAAGCTTCACCGCTTGTCCTTCGTCCGTACCCAGCGACATGCAGCCCAGCCCGATTTCGCTTACATACAATTCCGAAGAGCCCAGCCGGTTGGTTTTCATCGTTCATCTCCTCCTCTTCCATCATGATGAATAAGGTTCTACCTCTTTACTTACCCTAAAATATCGATCCAGATCTTGACCGCCGTCACTGCAATGAGAAGAGCCAAGGCGTACCTCAGCAGGCGGACGTTCATCTTGCGGCTGATAATCGCGCCGATGGGGGCACCCATCAGGCTTCCGGCAACGGCAAACAGGGACGGCCAAATCGGAATGTCGCCCGAGGCGATTTTGCCGATAACGCCCCCGACCGCGGACAGAAAGACGATCGCGAGCGAGGATGCGATGGTGATCCGCGTCGGGATCTTAAGAACCGTCAGCATAATGGGGATCAGGATAAAGGCGCCGCCGGCCCCGACGATTCCGGCAATGCCGCCGACAATAAAGGCAGCTCCCATTGCAATCCATGCATGGTAAGTCACCTCGCTAACCGATCTGTTCTCCATGGATGCCCGGGTCGGCACGATCATCAATAACACCGCGATTACCGCCAGTAATCCATAAACCACGTTAATCGTTCCGCTCGTCATGAGCATCGAGGACAGGCTCCCGATCAGACTGCCAATCAGGGTACTGGCCCCCATCTGGATGACCAATCGCTTGTGAACGTACGACTCACCGCCGCGCGAACTCATCCGATTGGTTAGCATGCCTGACAAGGAAGCAAAAAATACCTGCAGCATACTGATGGACGCGACCTCCTTGGAGGTGAAAGCCTCCAGTCCAAACCAGGAAGGTACATATAAAAGCAGGGGGAAATTAATGATCGCTCCGCCTATTCCCAGCAGCCCTGAGAAAAAAGAACCGATGATACCTATAAAGACCATGACTACAAGTTGCACTATCAAGGTGATCGATCTCCGTTCATTTGATATCGTTGCCGGGCACATTGCTATTGAATGTGCCTCGCTGTTGATTTATAATAAACCCAAGTATTTGTATCGGAAATTAAGGAGGTGTGTGGTGATCATGTTGAATAAGCTGAAATTTCTTTTCCAGGACCGCTGTCCCGACTGCGAGCAGAAGCTGATCTCCAGGCAAGAAGACATGGCAACGATCAAGCACTGCCCGGATCACCACTACACCGAAGAAATATATAACCAGCTGGGCGTTACGATCGTGTATCATCCCAGCAAAGACAATGGTTCAACATGATTATTTCATAATCGTTAACAAACCTGGGTACAGCGCTTTATTCCTAAATCTCGGTCGATTCCCGTACGGCAAGCCTGACCAGGAGCAGAACCGCGATCTCGGCCGCCATTACGATGAGCGAGCACAGTAAGAACACAAGGAACATATCGCCTGAATCCAGATTTAAAACGAATGGGTACACGATCAGCCACAGGAGCTGTCCCGCCATAAATAAGCCCAGCCGGAAGCTTGCCTTGTGATCCAGTCCGGACGCGTTACCCGCGAAATGCGCCTGGACGCCTTTGCAAATTCCGTAAATCAATACGGTATGCAAGCAGAGGGCAGGCAGCTGGATCCATACATCCTTCGCGGATTGCACGGGTAAGCCGTCTATCCCCGCTTCGGTAAACCAAAACAATTGTAACACCGACCAGGCCATCAGCAGCCAAGCCGACAGATGCCCTGCCTTAAAATATCCGTTCAACTTCTGGAGCCGCCATAGTCCCGAAGCGATCAGCAGGTACCCGAGCATATCGGGCAACATATCCACCGAGTCCAGCTTAAAGTCGACAAGTACAATCAACAGGCCCCAGCCCATACGCCCGTAAGCCCTACTCTGGTGTCCTCCTGCTATCCCGGACAAATTCCGACAATTCTTGATCCGTCGGTCTCGGGTGATAGGGAATTACCGTTTCTCCATGCCACTGGCGACCGCTTTCCTCCATAAAGGTCGTTTTCAATAGGAGCTGGTAAACCTGCAAGCTCTTCTCAAGCGACGGCATATCAAATTGGTGGCTGATTCTAATGGAATCCCCTTTATGAATGTTAAGTGGAAGCTGAATCTCATCGATGGGCTCGCCTCTTAACTCGATGTGCGCTTCCGAAGGCTGCGACCGGTAGCTGGTACCTGGTATTTGACTTGAAATGTCGGCATAGATTCGGAGATGCCCCTCTAGAGCGATATCCAGCAGTTTCGAGGAGAACGCCGTTAACTGTACCGGACGCTTCACGACAGCGGAGTCGTATCCCGAATGATCGGAGGAAGATCCGCCGGATGTCCACGATATCGGATCGTGCTCTTCCTGACGATATACGCCGGGCCAAACGTATATTTCCCCGACATTCACTTGCTCCGAGCTTCCGTCGGAATACTGCGCGGTAACTTCCCGAATAAGAATCGGCTCCTCCAGCTTCTCTCCCGTCCCTTTTTGCTCGGGGGCATTTAAGTTCACCATCATTTTTCCTAAGTACTGCCTCTGATACTCCGCATATCGGGGATAGGGCGTGACGATCTGTCCAGGGTAACCTTCGATCCGGATGGAGCTCAGCCTCTTATCCGCTTGTTTGTCCTCCACATAATACAAGTCGAATACGCGGCCTCCCCCTTCCCTTGTCTCCACATGATGCTCGAGAAATACGGTTCTTCCCAGTTGGTTGGCTTCGTAATACCAGACATTCCCGATCCAGCTGCAGGCTGCGAGCAGGATGGCGAGCACGTAATACCATTTCTTGCCCATTGACCCTCCATATGTAGCATGCGTTTGTTCCATATTCTTTAACTATCTTAACACGTAATATCGAAGAAGAGGGTTTGAACTGCGTTAATTTTTCCGTCGACTTCCTGCGGGAGAAACCCGGCCCGAATTGAAATAACGAACCCCCTTCGTGGACAGACTAGTTGAAGCCACCCTAAAATCAAGGAAGGTGTCCATGATGAATCCATCGATCGAAGAGGTTACGAACTGGCTTCAATCCAATAGCAACCGCACGCTGCACATATCCAAGCAAGAAGAGAAGGATCAAGACCAGGTTGAATTACGGCTGGAACGATTTGAACATCAGCAGCAGCAAGCGCAGTCCATCGACGGGTACGGAGATCGCCACGCTCTTCTGTTGCACGGTCCCGGCGTGGTCATCACGGCAGGCCACGAAGCCCCCCTGCCAAGCAATGCCTTCGTCATCGGGCTGGACGGGTTGACGGCCGCGGAGGTTCAAGACCGTCAAGTGGTGCTCACAACGGAACGCGGCATTTATTCCATCACGGCGACCTGAAAGCAGCCGGTTATAGAAACAGCAAGAACCGCCAGAGAGTGCTTCTCTGGCGGTTCTTTTGGCTTCTCCCGCAGCTTGACTTGATGCCGGATCAACCTTGATATTATGTCGCGCTCGGGACGCGGATGGGTTCCGCAGGCTTTTAGTAAACAGCTTATACCCGTTCGAATCTCCAGATAAAGCTTTGGAAATCGCCGTGCATCGGCGGAACGGCCAAGCCGGCGTTCATCAGCCGGTCTCCGCCGTAGATGTTCCCGTCCTCCAGGCACTTGTAATCCCCTTCCGGATCCAGCCCCATCGTACGCAGCCACCGAATCGGTTCATTCGCCTCGCTTAAGATGCGGAAATAATACAGCACCGCTTCCGATCGATCCTCGGAGACGATCGTCCAGGCCGCTTCATTCCCTTCGAACGGGTTCCGAAGGCGGTAGAAATCCCCGAACTGCACGAGATGCCGAATCTCTTTGTACAGCTTTACCTGCTCGCGGACCTCCTCCTTCTCCTGTTCGCTGAAGGCAGTCAGGTCCAGCTCATAACCGAAATTGCCCGACATTGCCGCGTGTCCTCTCGTCCGCAGCGAAGTATTCCGGTGCACCTGATGGTTCGGAACGGCGGACACATGCGCTCCCATGGAGCTGAGCGGATAAACCAGGCTCGTTCCGTATTGAATCTTCAATCGGCTGACGGCATCGGAGTTATCGCTTGTCCACGTCTGCGGCATGTAATACAGCATTCCCGGATCGTAGCGTCCGCCGCCCCCGGAGCAGCTCTCGAACAAAATATGCGGGAACTCCGTCGTCAGCTGTTCCATCACCCTGTACAGACCCAGCATATAGCGATGGGCCGTTTCCCGCTGGCGCTCAGGCGGCAGCGCAGCCGATCCGATCTCCGTCATGTTCCGGTTCATGTCCCATTTCACGTAGGTGATCGGCGCGCTTCTCAGGATGCCGCGAACCATATCGGCCACCGCGTCGCCTACTTCCTGGCGGGAGAAATCCAGGATCAGCTGCTGTCTCCCTTCCGTCCGCCGGCGCCCTTCCACGTGCAGGCACCAGTCGGGATGCTGACGGTACAGATCGCTGTCCGGCGATATCATTTCCGGCTCAAACCACAAGCCGAACTGCATATCCAGACCGCGTACCCTCTTCACGAGATCCTCGAGGCCGTCGGGCAGCTTGTTCTTGTCAACGACCCAATCCCCGAGGGAAGTCGTATCGTCGTTGCGCTTGCCGAACCATCCGTCGTCCAGCACGAACAGCTCGATGCCGAGATCCCGTCCCGCGCTTGCAATCTGCTCGATTTTATCGGCATTGAAGTTGAAGTAGGTTGCTTCCCAATTGTTCACCAGCACCGGGCGCGTGACATCCCGGAATTGCCCCCGGCACAGCCTGGTGCGGTACATTTTATGATAGCGTCTGGACATGCCGCCGAGGCCCTCCGCCGAGAAGACCATCACCGCTTCCGGCGTCTGGAACGACTGTCCCGGCTCCAGCAGCCACGTGAAGTCGAACGGATTCAATCCCATCGTGACCCGGGTCGTATCGTATTGGTCCACCTCGACCTGTGCGGAGAAGCTGCCGCTGTATACCAGACTGAAGCCGTACACTTCGCCGAACTCTTCGCCTGCCCCCTCGGACAGCAGCGCTAGGAACGGATTGTGGTTATGGCTGCTTGACCCCCTGCGGCTCTCGATGCCCTGCATGCCCGGGGATAGTCTTCTGCGCTGCACATGGCGCTCTCTCGCCCATGCCCCATGGAGATGCAGCAGGTCATAACGGCTGTGATCCATATCCACGCTAGCGCTCATGGCACGCAGCAGCGTCATGTTCTCCTTGCTGTCGTTGCGGAAGGTTACGGAGCGGGAAATAGCGTCAAACGCCTTCATGACCGTATAAGACAAATAAATCGTCAAACCGCTTACCCGATCAAACAGTTCCAGCTCCAGCGTATCCGCCTCGTCATCCTGTTCCGTGTATACGGCAGGCAAGCCCTCAAGCTTCGGCTTGCCGCTGTAGATCCGGTGACGGACATATTCCGCCTCGGTGACCGTGGTCCCGTTAGCCAGCTGTACCTGATATGCAGGCTGCCGAAAATCGCCGCTGCCATAGCCCGGGTATTCCTGAGGCAAACTGTCCAGGGAGAAGGAAGCATCCTCGCGAAACGGCGTCGGCGAAAAGGATGCTCTTCCCCTCCGTTCCAGCAATCCTAGGACGCGGTTATCGCGAATCCGGCGTCCCCAATAGGCATGCGCAGGATAAACGCCGCGCACCAGCTCAATCACATAACTTGACCGATCGCTCTGGAGATGGAATATCCCCAGATCTTCATGGAAATGTATACTCACTGCTTTTGCCCCCTAACCAAGGTCCGAGTAAGATCTCCTTGCTCTCTTTAAGACCGGGCGGCGGCAGCCCGTTCCAGAATCATGACGTCCCTTCCCGGAATCGTGACATGGCCCGTAACCTGCCGGCTGCCCAGGAGATCGAATGAATTGGCAGAACCTGCATCAAACGTCATCTCTTCGGCATTGTGGTTCAATATGAACAGATAGGAGTTTCCGTCCTTCACCCGTTCCACCACCTCTACTCCTTGTGGTGTATCCAGCAGCGGCTTCACGCCTTGTTCTTCGCACAGATTGGCAAGAAACCCTTGCAGGAACTGCGCATCCGGACTGCTGGCCACATAATAGGCCTGCCCTTCGCCAAACGCATTCTTCGTTAAAACAGGCGTGCCTTTGTAGAAGTCGGATCCGTACTCAGCCAAAACCTCCGCCGTCTCCGCATGGATGACATCGCACAAAATTCCACATGGATAACTTCCACGCAGCGATCCCCAATCCTGCTTCATGTCGATCTGATTTTGCATTCCGGGCAGCAATGCATCGATTTCCTCAGCCCAAATGCCGGTCACGCTGCGCAGCTCGCCCGGATGACCTCCGAGGGTCACCAGATCGTTCTCATTGACGATGCCGCTGAAGAAGGTGGTCACGAAGGTTCCGCCCTGCGCTACGAACCGCTCCACGCGCTGGGCAACGCCCGGCTTCACCATGTACATCACGGGGGCAATCACGATATCATACTTGCTTAGATCCTCTTCGACGCTGATGATATCGGTCTGGATATTCTGCTGATACAGCGCGTCATAATATTTATGAACCTCATCCACGTAGTTCAGTGCTTTGGAAGGCCCGCTTGACAGCTCCAGCGCCCAGCGGTTCTCCCAGTCATACATGATCGCCACCTTGGCGTCCGAACGGGAGTCGAGCAGCTTGTCTCCGAGCTGCTGCAGCTCATGCCCCAGCTCCGCGCACTCCCGGAAGACCCGGGTATGCTCATGTCCCACATGCTCGATCAATGCGCCGTGGAATTTCTCGCACGCCCCCACGGAACGGCGGAGCTGGAAGAACATGACCGTATCCGCGCCGTGCGCTACGGCCTGATAACTCCACAGCCGCATGACGCCGGGACGCTTCGCGGAGTTGTAGGGCGACCAGTTCTGAACGCTCGGAGTCTGCTCCATCAGCATGAACGGCTGTCCGCTTCTCAGCCCGCGCATCAGGTTATGCGACATCGCCGTAAAGCTCACCGGCGTATCGATCGCGGGATAGTTGTCCCAGGACACCACATCCATATGCTTCGCCCACTCGAAGTAATCCAGCTCCGGATAAAAGCCCATCAGATTGGTGGTGACCGGAATATCCGGCGTGACCTTCTTCAGCTCATCTCTTTCCAGTCGGTAACATTGCAGCAGGCTGTCGGACTGAAAACGGCGGTAATCCAGCGATATTCCCTGGAAGAACGACCGGTTTCCGCCGAATTCCTCGCTGAGCGCATTCGGTACCACGATCTCGTCCCACTCGTAGAAGGTATGGCCCCAAAACCCGGTATTCCATGCGGCGTTCAGCTTATCCAGCGACCCGTAACGCTCTTTCAGCCAGACGCGGAACTGACGCTCGCAGTTGTCGCAATAACAATACCCGCCATACTCATTGGAGACGTGCCAGATGACCAGCGCCGGGTGATCCTTGTACCGTTCAGCCAGCTTGCGCGCCATCAGCACGGAGTATTTGCGATAGGTCGGGCTGTTCGGACATGAATTATGGCGGCCGCCGAATTTGCGTTTGCGTCCATCGTAATCGACGCGCAGGATGTCCGGGTATTTCTTGGCCATCCAAGCAGGGTGCGCTCCCGTACTGGTTGCCAAACAGACGTGAACCTGCTCCTCCGCCAGGCGGTCCATAATTTCATCAAGCCACCCGAAATCATAGCTTTCCTCATCGCGCTGCGTTTTGGCCCAGGAGAATACATTGAGGGTCGCCACGTCGACGCCCGCCAGCTCGAACATTCGCAGGTCCTCTTCCATCGTTGCCTTATCCCATTGCTCGGGGTTATAGTCCCCGCCATACCATATCTTAGGAAAACGTTGATTAATCATAGAATTGCCTCCTTCGTAGACTCTGCTATAGAAAAGAGGTACCATCCCCTATCTTGTCGGACAAGGGATCATACCTCTTATGAACGGTCTGCTAACTTAAATTTTGCATGGCTCTTTACTTGCTCAAGCTATCCCAGGATGTCTGCATATCTTCAAGCATTTTGTTCGTATCGGATTTGCCGGCGAAGAATGCCTGCATCGCGCCGGAGAACTCCTGTGCCGCGCCGTCAGGGAACTTCGCGGATTGTCTTGGCAGCACTTTGCCTGCCTGCACGTACTCCCATACGGCCGAACCCAAGTCGCCCATATCCTCAGGCGTTGCTTCGATGGTCTTCAAGGCCGGGATGAATTTGAATTTTTTCACGATGTACTCTTTGCCGATATCGGATGTGACAAACCAGTTCAGGAAGATCTTCGCTTCTTCCTTCGACGCGGAATCTTTGTTAATGACCAGGTTCGCAGGTACGCCGACGTTCAGCTTGTCATTTTGCTCCGCATTGTCGCCAAGCGGCATCGGCAGGTAGCCGAGATTCAGATCCGGATTGATGGCATCGATCTCGGTTTGAGCCCAGTTCCCGTTCTGCATCATGGCCGCTTTACCTGTAGCCAGCAGGGAAATGGCCGTATTGTAGTCGGTGGTCAGCGGGTTCTTGTTGCCGTGGTCCAATGTCAGCTGCATCAGCTTGGTCCACTCTTCGAACTTCCCATTGCCCACGAATTTTTGCGTGCCGTCGTTCAAGCCCTGGATAAACGCATTCGGGTCATCCTGCTGGGCGAATGCCGGGTTAATGCCCTGGTTGCCGATCAACCACCATTCCTGGTAAGCGTTCGCAAAAGGAGTTATGCCTGCGGCTTCCAGCTTCTTCGCGGCATCCGCCAGCTGGGTATACGTTTTAGGAAGCTCGGTAATGCCGGCCTGCTCAAACAAATCCTTATTGTAGATGTAACCCCATCCTTCAAGGTTCATCGGCATGCCGTATACTTTACCGTCTTTGGTCATCGGCTCTTTCGCCATGTCGACCAGATCGTTCACCCAAGGCTGATCGGACAGATCCTCTAGACGGTCGATCCACATCTCCATCTCGGCGTCGCCGCCATTGGAGAAAATATCCGGCGCATCGTTGGATGCGAATTTGGTTTTCAATGCAGCACCATAGTCAGCGCCGCCGCCTACCGTTTGAATATCCAGCTTGATGTTCGGGTATTCCTTCTCGAATTCGACTTTAAGCTCATTCAAGCCGTCCACGATCTCGGTTTTGAATTGAAAAATCTTGACCGTTTTGATATCGCCGGAAGCTCCATTCGAGCTTCCGCCCTGGCCTTCTTCCGACTTGCCGCCGCAAGCTGCAAGCAGCAGCGAGAAAGCCAGCAGCATAACGAGTGATAATTTCATTTTGTTCATCTTTACTACCCCCTGATAATGATTATATATAAAGATGGAAAAACCGGTAATGGGCGAGGCGCCCGCTGCCCTTACCCCTTAACGGAGCCGGCAGCGACGCCCTCAACGATGTACTTCTGCAGTGACAGGAAGAAGATGATGATCGGCGTAATGCCCAGCACGAGCGCCGGCAGCGCCATATCCCACTGCTTCGAATACTGCCCGAAGAAAGCAAAGGTCGCAAGCGGAATCGTCCGCAGTTCAGGACTTTGCAGGATCAAGGATGGCAGCAGATAGTCGTTCCAGACCCACAGGCAGTTCAGGATGATGACCGTTACCATCATAGGTTTCAGCATCGGCATAACGATGCGGGCAAATACCCTGAACGGAGAAGCGCCGTCGACCGTGGCAGCCTCTTCGATCTCCAGCGGAATGCCTTTCACGAAACCGTGGAACAGGAAGACCGACAGCGGGATGCCGAGTCCGAGATAACTGAGAATCAGACCCACGATGCTGTTGTTGACGCCGAGAAAGTTAATGACCTGCAGCAATGGAATCATAATGGATTGGAACGGAATGACCATGGCCGATACGAACAGCATGAACACGATTCGATTGAATCTCGTATTGGACCGGACCATCCGGTAAGCTGCCATCGCGCTCAGCAGGGCAATGATCAGATTGCTGATGACCGTAATGATGATGGAGTTCGTGAATGCTTCCGGAAAGCGGGTCATTTCCCAAGCCTTGCTGTAGTTGTCAAAGTGAAAGGCCGTTGGCCAGTTGGCCGCGTCGACCATAATATCGCCAAGCGATTTGACCGAGTTCACCAGCAGGAAGTAGAACGGTGCCAAGAAGATCAAGGCAACAATGACCATCACGATCTGCAGTACGATCGTGGAGGCCGACATGGGAGGTTTCTTCGATCTCATTAAGCTTCAACCTCCTTCTGCTTCGTTAAACGGACTTGAATGAGCGTAATGACGGCGACGACCAGGAAGAAGATCAAGGACTTGGCCGTGCCGAGACCGTACCGGTTGTTCAGGAACGCCTCGTTGTACACGTTCATCGCCAGCGATTCCGTGGAGCGGTAAGGTCCGCCCTTGGTCAGCGACAGGTTCAGGTCGAACATTTTGAAGGACCAGGAAATCGCCAGGAACAAACATACGGTAACCGCCGGCATAATAAGCGGAACGATGATGCTCTTAAGCACTTGGAACCGGTTGGCCCCATCAATCTCGGCAGCTTCCATGACTTCCTTGGACACGTTCGTAATGGAGGCGATGTAGATGACCATCAGATAGCCTGACGACTGCCATACGAATACCATGATGATGCCCCAGAAGCCGGTTACTTCGTCGCCCAGCCACGGAAGATTAAAAAACGGAATTCCCGTCGCTTCGCCAACGGTTGCAAAGCCTTTTATGAAGATAAACTGCCAGATGAAGCCGAGCAGCAATCCGCCGATCACGTTCGGCATGAAGAATATCGTCCGCAGCCAGTTGCGCGCCCGAATGTTTTTCGTTAAGAAGTAGGCCAGGAAGAATCCGACCAAATTCGTGAGAAGCACCCCGACGATCGTAAATTTGGTGGTGAACCAGAAGGATTGGGCGAATGCGCTGTCATTTGTGAAAATCTGTTTGAAATTGTCCAGCCCGACCCATTCGACGTTCCCGGAAACGCCGTTCCAGTCGGTAAACGAGTAATACATCCCCATCACAAATGGGATAATGATCGTAATACCGAAAAACAGCAGCGCGGGTCCGATATAAACCAACTGCTGCGTCAAAGCAGCCGTTCTCTTGCTGTTCATGTTAATCCCCCTCCGCTTGTCCTATCGTTTCTCTATCCATTTCTCTATGATTTAATTATGCTAAGATGAAGACCTTGGGACTACCATAGGATGTGAACTAATTGGTATAGAAAATTGATCGGCGGTGAATTTATTGAACTGGAACTGGAACAGCATCCGCACCAAACTGATTACCTTCATGATCATGGCGACCATCATTCCGACCACCATTTCCATGATCATCAGTTACGTCATGACAACCAACTCGCTCAAGGAACGGGCCGTTGTTGAGAATATGAACCTTCTCTATCAGGGACGGTTGAATTTGGAGAGCTATTTGGAAGAGATGAACCGTAGTTCCCTTACGGTCTACTCGGATCCGGATTTTTTCCGCAGCCTCTATTACAGTCATGAGAACATCAACGCCAGCGGCAGGCAATCCGCCACGCTGCAATCCATTCAAAAAGCCATCAGCGGCTCCAGGCAGGTCTATCTTTACGTCGACGGCAAACGGGAAGCCACGTTATTCGCGCAGGATATCGCCAGAAAAACAAGCGAGGTCAACCTCTATCCCGAGATTCCCGATCTTCGTAACGATACGGTGGTCCTTCAGCCGCCGCATCCCCTTCATACGTACGGGTTTCAGTTAGCTTATCCCTATGAAGCCGATCAACAAGTATTCACGATGTACCGGGTCATTGAACGGGTCCCTTCAACCGAACGATTAGGCATTCTCGCCATCGATTTGGACATGGATTTCCTGAGCCGGATCAGCGGCCAGCTGTTCCAGCCTGATCATGAGCAGCTGTACATTGCCAATGAAGACGGGTATATCATGTATTCCGGCGATGACGAAATGCTGGGACAACAAGTCCAGGCGGACTGGTACGCCAGCATCAAGCAATCCGGCAAGAAGGAAGGCCATTTCGAGTATAACAACAAAATCTATTTATATAACAATATCAAGACGTCGGTCAGCGACTGGACGATGATCAAGGAGATTCCTTCCTCGTATATTTTAAGCAGCGCGGACAAAGCTGCCTTCGTCAATATTTTGCTGATCGGCGTGTCCCTTATTCTCATCATCGCGGCCACGATCTGGATATCGGTCTATATCACGGCCCCGATCCGCGAATTGGTAGGCCTCATGAGCCAGGTCAAAAGCGGACGAATGACCGTGGATATCTCGTCCAATCGCAAAGACGAAATCGGAGCCCTCCATCGCAGGTTCGGCAGCATGATGGATACGATCAACAACCTCATCCTGCAGGAATACAAGCTGAAGCTGGCGAACCGGACCAACCAGCTCCGGGCGCTGCAGGCGCAGGTGAATCCGCATTTCATGAACAATGCGCTGCAGACCATCGGCACCCTTGCGCTGGAGCATGGCATGAAGAGGATCTACTCCCTGATCTCCGCTCTGGCCCGGATGATGAGATACAGCATGTACAATACGGACAAGCCGGTCACGCTGGCCACGGAGCTCGATCATATCAAGGATTACGTGGAACTGCAGAAGGAACGATTTGAGAATCAGTTCGACTTCCGTTACGATGTGGATGAGTCGACTCTGCAGGTGTTGATTCCGAAGATGCTGATTCAGCCGCTGATCGAGAACTTTTTCAAGCATGGCATGAACCCCTTGGAGCAAGACAATTTCATTGCGCTCACAAGCCGGCGCCTATCGGCCTCGATCGTGCAGATCACGGTCGAAGATAACGGAAACGGGATGCAGGAGGAGCCGTTCCAAGCCCTTCAGGAGCATTTGCTTCGGATGGAAGAGTTGGATCTGGAACAGCTTCAGGTTGTGTCCGAGCTGGAGACGGAAGACAGCAGCGGAATCGGACTCATCAACATCATGACGAGGCTGAGGCTGTACTATCGTGGAAAATCCAAATTCAACATCGAAAACAACCAGCCGCACGGCTTTCGTGTAGTGCTGACTATAAATGTGGAAGGTGAAACGGATGAAGGCATTGATCGTGGATGACGAGTCTCGCGTGCGCAAAGCCATCCGCCTGCTGGTCCAGTGGGAAGCGCACGGGATTACCGATATAGAGGAAGCGGCCAACGGGCTGGAGGCGATGGAGCTGATCCCGGCGTTTCGGCCCCATCTTGTGCTGATGGACATGCTGATGCCCCTCAAAAGCGGCGTGGATCTCATGGAATGGATTCATAAGCATTACCCGGACATCAAATTCATCGTCATCAGCGGGCATGACGATTTCGAATTCGTGCGCAACACCATCTGGTACAGCGGCACGGATTATATCCTGAAACCCATCGAGGAGGACGTCATCAACCAAGCGGTCGCCAAGGCGACCGCGGCCTGGAAGGCGGAGGAACAAGAACGCCTTGCGGCGCGGCAGCAGCATGTTCAGGTGAACGAGTACCGGCCGGTCTATTCGGAGAAGCTGTTATCCAGCCTTATTGATGACAGAAGCGCCCATTCCCAGGTGGTCAACCGCCTCAGGGATGAAGGCATCGTGCCGGCGCAGACCAACGCAATACGCCTGGCCGTCATGCAAATCGACAAGTCAGATCATGCGCTGTACGGCCGCTTCGGCCACCATCAGGATCTGCTGATGTTCGCCTTGTTGAATATTTGCAATGAATTTCTGCAAAAGGACCGGATCGGGATTGCTTTCCGTCCATTCGGATCGCCGCATCAACTGGTTCTCTTATTGTGGGAACAGCTCGCCACCGTCCCTACGCTGCTTCAAGAGATCAATAGCGGGATGTTTCGGACGCTGTCGCGCCAGATGCATTTTGGCATAAGTCCGGAAGGTCAATATCCGGTAGACGTTCCCGAGCTCTATGCCCAATGCTCGAATGCCCTGCGTTCGCGTGATTTAACGGTCCTGAACCATTTCATCCACGATGCCGAGCAGCTGCGACGATCCGGAATGGATCATCATCGGGGCGTCCAGTTCAGCGGGTTCGAGGATACCTGGAAGCTCGCTGTGCTTAGCGGTCAGCCTGCTCCCATTGGCGAGGCCGTCGATTCGTTCCTTGCCGCCATCCGAAAAAGCGGCGTTCTCACGCCCGAGCTTCTGGAGCGATGGGACCGCGAAATTGATCGGTTCGCCAATCACGTCATTCATGAAACCGCGAACCCGTCGTCTGAGGCCTTGTTGAAATTGTACAAAGAGGAAAGCGCCACCATCGAACGGCCAAGCCCGGACAAATATGTATGCTCCCTGGCAGAATGGCAGCAGTATTGGGATCAATTAATGAGCCTGCTGGCCTCGGCGCTGCAGTCCCAGAAGCAGACGGGGCAGGACCTGATCCACGACATCACGGCATTTATCGAGCAAAACTATCAGAACGACGTATCACTGTACGATATTGCAAACCGGTTTCACGTAAGCCGGGAGTACATCTCCCGCAAATTCAAGCAGAAGCACGGGATTAATATCCCCGAGCATCTGAACCGGATCCGCATCTCGAAGGCCAAAATCCTGCTGCAAAATCCGGGGCTGAAAATGGCCGCGATTTCCGAAATGGTCGGCTTTAAGAACGAGAAATATTTCAGTCTTGTTTTTAAGAAACAAGAGGGCATTTCGCCCAAGGAATTCCGAAAGCTGCACGAGAAGGATGCCTAGAATGGGCAGCGGTCGATAAGCTTCAGAGATAAAATAAAGCAGAGGAGGCGGGAGTCCCCGCCTTCTCTGCTTTTTGTTAAGAGCGCTTCAAGCTGTCCACTCTTCTTGGAAAGCCCTTATGTTATCTCTATCCCAACCGCTTCTCTAATATCAACACGCCTCGTGCCGGCACTTCGCAGATATCCCGAAGCTCCTCCCCTGTCAGCAGGTCAACATAGGCTTCCCCATCCAAGGACACGGATTTGCGCTCGGGCATGTGATTGAGCACAAAGATAAACTCCGCGCCCTCCTTCACCCGCTTTGTCACCTCAATGCCTTCGGGAGCGTTCAGGACAGGCTTAATGCCATGGTCGCTGCATATCGTTTGCATCAAATCTCGCAGGAATTTAGGCTCCGGGCTTGTGGCCACATACCAGGCCTTCCCTTGTCCGAAAGCGTTCACGGTCAACGATGGCATGCCTTGATAGTAGTCCGAGCCGTATTCGGCAACGACCTCAGCTCCCTCGGCTTGGATCACGTCGCACAGAATGCCGCAGTCGTAGGTGCCTTCCAGCTGGCCTTTCCGGCCCCGCATTACCACCTGATTCTGCTGGCCCGGAAGCAGCGCATCAATCTCCTCGGCCCAAATTCCCATGACCTTGCGCAGTTCGCCCGGGTAACCGCCCAGCGTCACCAGATCATTCTCGTTCACGATGCCGCTGAAGAAGGTCGTCACAAAGGTGCCGCCTTGCGATACAAAGGCCTCCACGCGTTCTGCAAATCCCAGTTTGGCCATATACATCACCGGCGCGATGACAACGTCATACTTCCGGAAGTCCTCTTCCACGCTGATCATATCGGTCTGAATATGCAGCTGGTGCAGGGCATCGTAATATTTATGGACCTCGTTCACGTAATTGAGGGCGACGGTCGGACCGCTCGACAGGTCAATGCCCCACCGGTTCTCCCAGTCGTAGATGATCGCGACTTTGGCATCGGAACGGGCATCCAGGATCCGGTCTCCCAGCTGCTGCAGCTCCTTGCCCAGCTCGGCGCACTCGCGGAATACGCGGGTATGTTCATGTCCGACATGCTCGATGACCGCGCCGTGATACTTCTCGCAGGCTCCGATCGAACGGCGCAGCTGGAAGAACATCACCGTATCCGCGCCGTGGGCGACCGCTTGATAGCTCCACAATCGCATTACCCCTGGGCGCTTGGCCGAGTTATACGGCTGCCAGTTCTGAACGCTCGGCGTCTGCTCCATCAGCATAAAGGGCTGACCGCCCTTAAGCCCCCGCATCAGGGCATGCGCCATGGCGGTATAGCTGTACGGGGTATCCAGCGACGGATAGTTGTCCCAGGATACGACATCCATCTCCTTGGCCCATTTGAAATAGTCCAGCTCCGGATAAAAACCCATAAGATTCGTGGTCACCGGTATATCCGGCGTGAGCCGCTTCAATTCATCCCGCTCCAGCTTGTAGCAGTCCAGCAGGCTGTCGGACTGGAAACGGCGGTAATCCAGGGATATGCCTTGGAAATTCGTCCGGTTGCCGGACCACTCCTCGCTTAAAGCGTTAGGAACGACGATGTCTTCCCAGTCATAGAAGGTGTGGCCCCAGAAGCGGGTATTCCATGCCTTGTTTACGGCATCCAGCGTGCCATATCGCTGCTCGAGCCAAGTCCGGAATGCCGCGGCGCAATTGTCGCAGTAGCAGTACCCGCCATATTCGTTCGATACGTGCCAGATCAGGACGGCCGGATGATCCTTATAGCGTTCCGCCAGCTTGCCTGCCATGATTGTGGCGTATTTTCGGTAGGTGGGGCTGTTCGGACAGGAGTTATGGCGTCCGCCGAATTTGCGTTTGCGGCCCTCGTAGTCGACGCGCAGCACATCCGGGTATTTGCGCGCCATCCAGGCCGGATGGGCTCCCGTGCTCGTTGCCAAACAGATATACACCCCGTTCCGGTACAGCCGGTCAATCGTCTCGTCCAGCCAAGCAAAATCGTACGTATCCTCATTCGGCTGACTCAAAGCCCAGGAGAATACATTTATGGTGGCTACGTCGATGCCCGCCAGCTTAAACATGCGGTCATCTTCCTTCCACGCTTCCGCATCCCACTGCTCGGGATTATAATCCCCGCCGTACCACATTTTCGGCAGCTTTTCGTTAATCATCAGTATTCAGCTCCTTTAGCCTTCATCAATTCGTATCCGGTTATCGTTCATCCAGCCATGCTCGAGATTAGCCCTTATTCACAATGCCTCCATGGCAGCCAATGCGATCTGGTAGGTCATGCCGCTCACCGTCTCAAAAGAAAGCCGATCTCCCGTCGTCACAACGCTCCCGTCTTCCCTTCGAACGGCGAGAGGTTGGGAATATTGAATTCTGCAGATCCGGCCATGCGTAGAGGTTATGCTTGCGGACGCAAGAATGCCGCCCTTCCATTCCATGTCCACGATAAATCCTCCGCGGGCCTTCAATCCTCGCACGGAGCCTTCTGCCCACGCTTTCGGCAGCGCCGGCAGCAGCTGAATGGCATCCAAATGGCTCTGGAGCAGCATTTCCACAAGTCCGGCGCTGCCTCCAAAATTCGCATCGATCTGGAACGGGGGATGGTCCCCGAGCAGATTGGGGTGCATGGAGCGGGAAATCAGGGTTCGGACATAATCATAAGCCTTCTCCGGCTGCTGCAGTCGGGCAAACAGGTTAATCAGCCATACGCAGCTCCAGCCCGTATGCCCCCCTCCGTGATCGATGCGCGACATCAGCGTACGATAAGCAGCTTCTGCAAGCTGCGGCGTATCTTGGAGGGTAATATCGGAGCCGGGGTACAATCCGTACAAATGGGATACGTGCCGATGTCCGGGCTCCGCTTCCGGATACGGCTTGCTCCATTCCATGAGCCTGCCCTCGTCATCGATGGCGTAAGGGAGCAGGCGCGCGACCGCAGCTTTCCATTCCTCCCGCAGTTCATCATCTTGCTCCAACAGCTGCGAAGCTTCGATGCAGTTATGGAATAAATCACGAATGATGGCCATATCCATGGTCGAACCTGCCGACACGCTGCAAGGCAGGCCTTCCGCGGTAAGAAACTGATTCTCCGGCGATGTCGACGGGCTGGTCACCAGATGCCCTTTCCCGTCTTCAATCAGCCAATCCAGGCAAAACAAAGCGGCTCCACGCATCAGCGGATACGCCGTTTCCCGCAAGTATTCAAGATCCGGGTGGAATTGATAACGCTCCCATAGATGCCGGCACAGCCAAGCACCGCCCATTGGCCAGAAGGCCCACATGGCTCTGCCGTCGCTCGGACTGGCCATTCGCCATAAATCCACGTTATGATGGGCGACCCATCCACGGGCGCCATAGTGAATCTTCGCAATCCGGGCACCGCTTACGCTAAGCTCCCGGATCATTTGGATGAGCGGCTCGTGGCACTCGCTCAGACGCGTCGTTTCCGCCGGCCAATAATTCATCTCGGTATTGATATTCGTTGTGTAATCGCTGTTCCATGGCGGCTGGACATGGGGATTCCATATGCCCTGCAGATGGGCGGGCTGTGTACCCGGCCGGGAGCTGGCAATGAGCAAATATCTTCCGAATTGGAACATCAGCGCTTCGAGCGCAGCATCCTCCCGTCCTTCCCGGTACGCTTCCATCCGCTCGTCGGTGGCTAAAGCTGCTATGGAACGCTCATTCTCTGGACGGCCAAGCTGAAGCTCCACGCGTCTGAACAAGGCTTGATGGTCTTGGACATGCCGTGAGCGCAATTGTTCAACACCATGCCGCATGGCGCCCTGAAGTCTCTCCCTGCATATGCCGGACGGATCGGTACCGCCAGAACCCGGAGAACGATCGAAGCCTTCAAAATTCGTAGCAGCCGCAACCAGCAGCGTAACCGAGCCTGCCGCGCAAATGCGCATGCCGCTGTCATCGACCGTCACCTGACCGCTGTCCGTCAAGGCCAGCAGCCTCATTTCGTACCGAATGCCCAGCCCATCCTCATAAAGCACCGACCCGGGATGATCGCCCCTGTAATTATCAGCAATATGAGTCGGAGCATGGCCATGCAACACCAGCGTCCCGTCTTCCTCTGTACGCGTACGATGCTGCAGCGGTGAACGTAACCCGATCTCCAATTGGATGGATCCGCTCCCCGAGCATTCATAATGGATAACCCCGACCTGGTCAACCGCACTGATGAACATATCCCTGCTGAAAATATGATCGGAGCCGCCACCTTGAAAACGAGTGGAAGCAATCCCCGTATCCAGGTTCAGTTCGCGCCTGTATTCCGAGCATGAATCCCCTATTCCCGACTGTCGGATCAACAGATCTCCTAACGGCAAAAAGGACTCCGTATTTCTGCCAACCATCCTGCCCTCGATCAACTGTTCGGCTTCGGCATTCTTGCCGGACGCAATCAGTTCCCTCGCCTTTGCCAGATACCGGAGAGCCTCGTAATTATTCGTGTCCCGGGGAAAGCCGGACCAGAGCGTATCTTCGTTCCATTGAATGCATTCTTCCTGCACGCCTCCGAACACCATGGCGCCAAGGCGGCCGTTTCCAAGCGGAAGCGCTTCTTCCCACTTGGCCGCAGGCTTCCGGTACCACAGGGTTGTGTTCTTATGCTCTGCTGAATACAGCGTAATCCCCCCTTATGTCCAATGATTTATAAAGGTCTTCTCGAAGAGCGCCTGAAATCCTTCATCTATGGTTGTATTTCTTCTAATAAATTGAGGTCCGCGATTATAACAGCAGCCTGCCTTGAATAGCGGCAAAAGGGACCGCATATTGCCGGCCCCTTCGATTCGCCTCTACCTTAATTATTCCAGAGTTCCACCCGTTCGCGTACCAATTGGGTGTATTCCTGCTCCATTTTCTCGGCGCCGGCATCATTCAGTTCTTTGATGAACTGGTCATACAGTGCATCGAATTTCGCCGGATCGGCAAGAATGACTTCCGGAATCCGCTTCCGGGTAATCTCTTCCACCTTTTTGTACGTGATATTGATATTGGAGTCGCTCGGTACCGGAATGTTGTATGCAACGCCCCACGGCTTCACATCAAATTCCTCTTGTTTCGGCCACAGGTCTTTCCACATCTCCGCGCCGTACGCTTTCAGCGTTTCCTTCGCGGCCGGCGTATAATTCTCGATGATCGTCTCCGGGAAGTTCGTTGTGTAATAGTTATCCGTCGAATCCTTCACGCCGTCGCCGTAACGAGGGAACATCGCATTGTACAAGCCGATTCCTGTTTCCTTCGTGAAGTTGGCGTTGTCATAGGTTTTGCGCTCTTGGACGTCTTCAGGAATAACTCGCTTGCCGTCCACCACGTTGTAATGCTCGCCTTCAATACCCCAATTCATCAAAACTTGCCCTTCTTCGGAAGCCAGATAATCCAGGAACTTGATGATTCGAACCGGATCCTTGGCGGATGTCGTAATGCCTACGCCCCATCCGGCGACGTAACCCGTGTCTTGGAACGTTGCATCCTTCGTGGACTCATCCAGCTGGATCGGGAATCTCGCATAGGTGCGGTTTTCCTTGCCGGAAGTTCTCAGTGCGTTCGTTGCATTGCCGAAGCCCCACTCCTGATCAATGACGCCAAGGACGCGGCCGGAGGAAATTTTCGCTTCGTATTGGTCCGTCTTCTGCACGAACGTTTCTTTATCCAACAAGCCCTCGGCGTTCATATGATTCAGCCAGCGGAAGTATTCCTTCTCTTCCGGCCGCTTGTAATGAAGCTTCGCCTCGGTTGTTTCCGGGTCGATATAGTATTCGCCGTCATCCGATACGCCTGTCGCGATAAACGCCGGGTTCGTTACCGAGATCATGATTCTCCATCCGTCCGCATTCAACGTCAGCGGAATCGTCGGCTGGCCGTCAATGGTCGGGTGTTTCTCGGCATAGTCTTTCAGCGCTTTCTCATAATCCTTCACCGTTTTCAGTTCAGGGTATCCGAGTTCTTTCAGCACCTCATGCTGGATCTGGAACGTGCCGCCGGCATCGAGTGCCTGATGATCCACTGCCGCAAGCGTCGGAAGGACATAGATGGCCTCATCCTCGTTGCTCCATTTCAGGCGGCTCATATATTCTCCGTACACCTTCTTGATGTTTGGCGCATGCTCTTCGATCAGATCCGTCAGATCGATAAACGCCCCGGAATCCACGAACAGATTGGCGTCCCCCTTGGCAAATACCAAGTCAGGGTATTCCCCGCTCGCCACCATCAGCGGAAGCTTCTGATTGGAGCCGTCCACCGCATATTCGGCTTGGATCGTAATGCCGGTCTTCTCGGTCAGCTTCTTCCCGACCGCATCCTGCATGTTGGCCCAGTTTGCATTGGAATCCGCGCTGTAATACGTCATGGTCATCGGCTCGAGCTTCTCTTCCTGCTGCGTATCGCTTCCGCCGCTGCCCTCATCGCCGCCGTTTGCGCTATTGTTGCTGTCGCCGTTGCCGCACGCCGCCAGAACGAATGTAGCCATCATCATGATCGCGAGCAGGAGCGACAATCTCTTCTTATGTTTCATTGCTATACCCCCTAAATCGATTTTTGATCATTTATCGTATAACAGGACGTTGTGCCTGCTGATACCGTTACATGCGCCTAGCTTTTTACCGCTCCAAGCGTCATACCTTTCACAAAATACCGCTGCAGGAACGGATACACGAGCAGTATCGGAACGGTTACCACGATCGTGATTGCCATTTTGATCGACTCCGGCGACACCTGCTTCACGATCTCGGCCATATTCTGCCCGGTCATCATGCCGCTGGTTTGCCCCTGGGTGCTCTGCAGCACCTTCATCAGCTCGAATTGGAGCGTGGTGAGATGGGGTGCATTACCGTTGTAAAGATACGTATCGAGCCAAGAGTTCCACTGCCCGACAGCCAGGAACAAGGCGATGGTAGCCAACACGGGCTTACAGAGCGGAAGAATGATTTTGTAATAGATCGTAAAATCGTTGGCACCGTCAAGCTTTGCCGATTCCTGCAGCGAGTACGGCAGGCTGTCGATGAAAGACCGGATGACGAATACGTTAAACGCGCTCACCATGCCCGGAATGATGTAGACCAGAAACGAATTCATCATGTTCAGGTCGCGGATCAGGATGAACACCGGAATCATTCCGCCGGAGAAGTACATCGTCAGCGCAAGAAAGGTCGACATGAACTTTCTTCCCTGAAAGTCTACCCTGCTGAGGACGTAGCCCAGCATCGTGCCGCTGAGCAAGCCCAGAAAGGTCCCTGCAAGCGTACGGAGAATCGTGTTTTTGGCCCCGGTGACCAAGCCGTCGTATTTAAAAATCTGCACGTAGTTATCCAGCGTGAACTCTCTCGGCCAGATGTAGATTCCCCCTCGCACCGTATCAACGGAATCGTTCAGCGATATCGCCAGAACGTTCAGGAACGGGTAGAGTGTGACAATCATGACCAGTGCCATGATGGTAAAATTCGCGATATCAAACACCCGATCGGAGAGCGAGGGCTTGAATGCTGCTTTGGTTCGTGCCATGCTGTTTCCCTCCCCTTACATAATCGATTGCTTCGTGAATTTTTTGAACACGCCGTTGGCAAGCAGCAGCAGGATGATGCTTACGACCGAGTTGAACATTCCGATGGCCGTACCGAATGAAAAACGTCCCATGCCAAGTCCATAATTCAGCGCATACAGGTCAAGCACCTCTGAATAATCTACCACTAGCGGATTACCCAGCAGGAACTGCTTCTCGAAACCGATGCTGATCAAATGACCGATGGACATGATCAGCAGGATAGCAATCGTAGGGGCGATGCTCGGCAGCGTAATGTGCCATATTTGGCGAATCCGGCTTGCGCCGTCAACCTTGGCTGCTTCGAACTGCTCCTGATCAATCCCTGTAATCGCTGCCAAATAAATGATCGCGCTCCAGCCCATTTCCTTCCATATATCAGAGCCCGTTACGATGTACCAGAACAGGTTCCCCTGAGCCATGAACTGTATCGGCTGATCGATGAGCCCCAGCCACATCAGCAGCTGATTGACAGCGCCTCCATCCGTGGACAGCATTTTGGTCACGATACCGGCAACTACGACCCAGGACACAAAATGCGGCAGATAAGATATCGTCTGTACGGTCCTCTTGAATACGCTTCCACGAAGCTCATTCAACAAGACTGCGAATAGGATCGGAATCGTGAATCCAACGATCAATCCCATGAAACTCATGGCGAGTGTATTTCGCAACACCAGATAAAACTTATCGTCCGCGAAAAGTGCTGCGAAATGGTCCAGGCCCACCCATTTTTGCTCGAATATCCCTTTGCCCGGCTTGTAATTCTGGAATGCCATCAGCCAGCCCCACACCGGCAAATAACTAAAGATGAATACAATGACGATGAATGGAAGCGACATTCCGTACAGTACTTTCTGTTCTTTGAAAGTGGTCCAAAAGCCTTTCTTTTTCTTTGCGGCAGGTTGGATGCTGCTTTTTGTCTTTGTTACCGCTTTCAAACCAACCCCTCCTCTCTTGTATATCCTGATGATAAACCAAGCTGGGGCGGGGAAGTACCCGAAGGATTGGCTTAAAAATCATATAAAAATTAGACATTAACGGTGGGAGGGAAAATGCGAAAGACCTTTATGCCGCTCCGTGTCCGGATCGTATCTCCGATCGCTGTTAAACCCGGGAAACTTCGATTGATACGGGGAGGTGGTTTCCCGGCTTTAAAGGCGACCGCTGGCGCTTCTCCGATACGATTCCGGCCCCTCCGCTCGGAGCTTCGCAGCATTTGGCTCCCCAGTCATGTCTTGGGGGGTAGGAGGAAA
Source organism: Paenibacillus sp. CR_12 (assembly GCF_041953985.1). Taxonomy (NCBI): domain Bacteria; kingdom Bacillati; phylum Bacillota; class Bacilli; order Caryophanales; family Paenibacillaceae; genus Paenibacillus; species Paenibacillus sp. CR_12. Next base: position 104,667 of record NZ_JAVFHO010000009.1, read on the forward strand.
TAAAAAAAGACGCGTACCTTTGTCGCGTCTTTTAGGGCAGCGATATGAAAGTACTTATGTTTAGTCTGGTTGTATGGTAAGTGAACGCTATTGGAGAACAATCATAAACCATTTAGAATACGGCATCAGACGACGCGGAGCTGCTTGCAGCCTATTTGTCGTGCGCTAGCTCCTGTGTGTGATGCTCAGGTCATGATAGGCTTTATGACCTCGGAGCCGCATCCATGGCTCGATCACGTTGTGCGAATCCGCGTTACGGCACGGCTAAATTACAGGTCCAGCTCCTTGCGGAAATTGGACGGAGACGTGCCGACGTATTTTTTGAATTTGCTATGAAAATAATCGACGTTCGTATAACCGACCTTCTCCGCGACCTGATACACCTTCATGCCCTGCTTCAAAAAATCTTTGGCTTTGTCGATCCGGACCTTATCGAGATACGTATTGAAATATTCCCCGGTCGTATTCTTGAACATTTTTCCGAGGTAAGCGCTGTTGTAATTAAATATCGACGCCAGCGTTTCCAGCTTAATGTTCTCGTTGTAATTGCGCTGAATCAGATCCATGATCCGCTTCATCTCCTGATCCCGTCCGCCATTGCCCGCCTGCCATATCAGCTCCTCCAGGAATTGGGACGAATGGCGGCACAGATCATAGGCCGTTCGCTGTCGGAATATTGCCGCAATCCGATCCGAGTATTCCTTCGTGCGGGACTGCAGCTCCGTATGATGCTGCATCAGTTTGTTGTGCACCCCGGTCAGGAGCTCCACGAAGGCGCGTTTCATCCTCTCCTCCGTGTATTCTTCATTCACCATGGCTGAGGCTGCCGTATATAGCAGCTTCTGCTGCACCTCCACGTTGCCCACATCCACCGCATAATAGAGCTGTTCCATCAGCTGCTCCGGATCATAGGGCTGCCGTTCTTCATCCGTGTTGCCGCCGGCAAACCGCTCGGATTCAGGAAACAGCATCTCCCCGGGAGCATAGAAGAACCGTTCGCGAATCCGTTCTTTGGCACAACGGTACGAATCCGCTACATCCTCCAGACGGTGGACCTGACGTCCCAAAGAGGCCGTTATCGCCGTGCCGGCCCGGCTTGCGGCTTCCTCCACCAACTGCAGCAATTCCTTACGTCCACCTGCCGTCAAGACAGGCGTGGGCATTAGGATACCGAGCTGTCCATGCATGGAAAACACCGCGCCGCGGCCGTTATCTTCAAAAGCTTCGATCAGCTGGTTTTTCAACCGGTCGTCGGTTTCCTCACCGGATTCATCGCTGCCGTTATGATGAACAAGCAGCACTTGGTAATGGTTCCATAACAGTCCCGACCTCTCGGCCATATGCCGCAAAGCGGCCGGATCGGGCTTGCTCTCCGGGTTGAACCATGTCTGAATGAACTGCTCGCGGCTCATATCGGAGGCTGCCCTGTTCAGTGCAATCCTCTCCTGTTCCTGCTCGATGGCTTCTTTAATCTGCAGCAAATACTTGCTCAGCTCGTCCTCATCCACCGGCTTTAGAAGGTATCCGTCCACACGGTGGGAAATCGCCCGCTTGGCATAATCAAAATCGGCATATCCGCTCAAGATGAGCAGATGAATCTCGGAATCCACGTTTCGGATGGCTTCGATCAGCTGCAATCCGTCCATTCCCGGCATCCGGATATCAATCAGCATCAAATCCGGGTCGTACTTCCCGTGCTTCTCCAGCGCTTCGTTCCCGTTCGCTGCGGTATCAACAACCTGATACCCAAGCTCGGTCCATGGCACAATGCTCTTCAGCCCTTCGCGCAGTTTGGGTTCGTCATCCACGATCAACACTTTCATCATCGCTCTCTCCTCCTGTCGGAATACTGAATTCAATACGCGTTCCTATGCCCGGTTCGCTATAAATGATCAGACCCGCTTCAGGGCCGTACGTGAGCTGCAGACGGACATGTACGTTACGGAGCCCGATCCGTCCGCCATCCTTCTCGTCGGTATCGTTCAAATAACCGTAGATCATCTGCAATTTGTCCAGGGATATGCCTGCACCATTGTCCTCGGTCATGACGTGCAGTTTCCCTTCGCTGGCCGAGACCCTGACCCTTATGGAGGTTCCCTCTTCTTTGTGATCCATCCCGTGTATAACCGCATTCTCCACAAGCGGCTGGATGATCAAGGGCGGGATTCTTACCCGGTTCGCTTCAGGGTCCACCTGAAGTTCATATTTCAGGCGGTCCTCATATCGGAACTTCTGAATGTCGAGATAGCACTGTACCATCTCGATTTCGTCCTTGATTGTGGTTTTTCCGCTGCCCACCTCGAGATTGCTCCGCATCATTTTGCCGAGCAGCCGCACGATCCGGGCAATTTCGGTCTCGCCCTTGAGATGGGCCTCCATGCGAATGGACTCCAGGGCATTAAAGAGAAAATGCGGATTGATCTGGCTGGCCATCATTTTGAACTTGATTTCGTTTTGCTTCTGTTCCATTAACCGCTTCTGTTCGTTGGACTCCTGCACTTCGTTCATCAGGTCGTTAACGTTGCCCACCATGGAGTTGAATTGACGGGACAGCTGGCCGATCTCATCCTTGCCGTCGATCTCCATGGCAACGCCAAGATTACCGGTACCTACCTTCGTAATATGTTTGCTGAGGCGCAGCAGCCGATTGGAGATCAGTGAAGAGAAGCTGTAGATCAGAAGAACGGCCAGCAGCAGGCTGATGATGATGACGGTCATCGCCAGCTTGCTGATCCGGTTGGCATCCGCCACGATGCTATCGATCGAGAATATCGAAATAATGCGCAAGCCGTTCACTCCGGACTCTGTATTCAGCGGTTCGATCAGCACCTTGGAGGCTTCGTCATGGATGACCGACTCGTAGCTGCCGCTCGCGTGGTAAACGGCCCCGCTGGCATCTTCAATCTCGGCTAACGTTTTCCCGTACAGCTCCGGGCGGTTAGCCGCGACAATATTGTTGCTGCTGTCCACGATAATCGTGTCGAACGCTTCCTGGCTCAGGATCGTATTGAGCATGCCGGTGTTGACATTGATCACCAGCACGCCGCGGTTGTCCTTGCTTCCAAGATCAACCCCCTTGATCAAGCTGAGGTATACCTTCTGATCACGCTCATCCTCAATGTAGTCCCAATAGATGACCCCGATATCGTCCTCCGCCCGCCGATACCATTCCGTGCTTCTGATTTCATCCTCGGGATATAGAAACTCCCAATTGTTCAGCATGGTCGGATTGTCGCTGTAGAATCGGATATTCGATATTTCCTTGTACATTCTTATCGCCTGCTGCAAATCGGGATACTCCCTGTATGCCACGAACACGTCGTATACGCTTTCATATTGCCGGTTGGCCAGATTCCTCAGACGCTCGTCGTAGGACAAGCGGTACGATAAATCATCCGCCACGTTGATGACTTCGGTCGACCGTTTCTTGACCCGGTCCACGTTCTGATAGGCTTGTTCCAAAGCATTGTCGAATGCAAATTTACGGAGCTCTCCCGTAAGGAATATCCCTACGATGGCTACCGGTACAAAGACCACGACCACAAATGACAATATCAATTTATTGCGGATTTTCATGTCATTCATAAGCTGAATGAAATTCGATAACATCGGACCGTCGACGCTCCTGTCCTTTTAATCTTCGGCAAGCGAAAGAAAACGGTTACATTCCATCGTGAATAGCCTGCCTCAGGCCTATTATATCAGCACAGCCTCCCTTTCAAGGCCAGCTAAAATATGGAAGAAGCCCGACTCCAGCACACAGCTGGTCCGGGCTCATCTTCACTATGCTTTTACCCGCTTAACAGCAGGGGGAACCCGAGCTTATCCTTCCAGCGCAACGCTGAAGGCCATCGCTTGTTGACCGGCTTCCACTTGAATTTTCCCTTCCTGCAGGCTCACTCCCGAGCCCTCCACGGAAGAAACGTTTCCTGTGTCATGCAGCTTCACCGAAAATGGCTTGCCGCTGCCTTCCACCGTAAAATTGATCCGGCTGCCTGCACGCACAGCCCGTACAACCAGCTCGCTCTCTCCGTTCATGTTGCGAACGATGGCGGAAGCTTCGCTGCCGTCTTCCAGTGCATACAAGCCAAGCTCTACTCCGTCTGCATAGTCATATTCCGGAAGGGCGTCGCTCGAACCCAAGGCGAGGAACGAGTTGCCGCGTACGAACAACGGCAGTCCGAGGAAACCGTACGTTTCCTTGCGCCAGGTTCCGCCATCCACCGTTTCTCCGGTTAACAGATGCGTCCAGCGGCCCTTCGGCAGATAATACTTCACGTCGCCTTTCTCGCTGAACACCGGTGCAACGAGCAGGGAATCGCCCAACATGTACTGACGATCCAGCATTTCGACGGCCGGATCCTCCGGGAATTCCAAGAACATGGCGCGCATGCTCGGCACGCCTTGCTCCGATGCCTGTACGGCGGTATGGAACAGATACGGCATCAGACGGCTCTTCAGCTTCGTGAAGAAGCGCGTAACGTCTACGGCCTCTTCGTCGTAAGACCATGGCACCCGGTAAGAGCTGCTGCCATGGAGACGGCTGTGGCTGGACAGCAAGCCGAATGCCAGCCAGCGCTTGAACACATGCGCCGGAGCCGTGTTTTCGAAGCCGCCGATGTCATGGCTCCAGAAGCCGAAGCCCCCGAGACCGAGGGACAAGCCGCCGCGCAGGCTCTCCGCCATCGATTCATAATCCGCATAACAATCGCCGCCCCAGTGAACAGGGAACTGCTGTCCGCCAACGGTTGCGGAGCGTGCGAATACCGCTGCCTGATTCTTGCCGAATTTCTCGACCAGCACGTCAAAGACCACTTTGTTGTACAGCTGGGTGTAATAGTTGTGCATTTTATGAGGATCGGAACCGTCAAAATACACAACGTCCGTAGGAATGCGCTCGCCAAAGTCCGTTTTGAAGCTGTCCACGCCCATATCAGCCAGCTCGCGCAGGTACCCTGCGTACCATTCGCAAGCATCCGGATTGGTGAAGTCCACCAGCGCCATGCCCGGCTGCCACAAATTCCACTGCCAAACATCGCCATTGGCTTTCTTCACGAGATAGCCCTTCTCACGGCCTTCCTCGAAGAGGCGCGAACGCTGCGCGATATACGGATTGATCCATACGCAGATTTTCAAGCCTTTTTCTTTCAGTCGCTTCAGCATGCCTTCAGGATCCGGAAATACCTCTTCATCCCATTGGAAGTCCGTCCAGTTGAGGCCCTTCATCCAGAAGCAGTCAAAATGGAACACTTGCAGCGGAATGTCGCGCTCCAGCATACCGTCCACGAAGGAGTTTACGGTCGCTTCGTCATATTGTGTCGTAAAGGAGGTCGATAGCCACAACCCGAAGGTCCAAGCCGGCGGCAGCGCCGGTTTGCCTGTCAGGCTTGTATATTTGTCCAGAACGCCTTTCGGGTCGGGCCCGTCAATCACGAAATACTCCAGCGACTCGCCCGGCACGCTGAACTGAACCTTCTTCACTTTCTCAGAAGCTACTTCAAAGGATACGAGGTCCGGCTGGTTGACAAACACGCCGTAGCCTTTGTTGGTCACGTAGAACGGAATATTTTTATAGGCTTGCTCGGAGCTTGTGCCGCCATCCTGGTTCCAAATATCCACAACCTGGCCGTTCTTCACAAACGAAGTGAATCGCTCGCCAAGGCCGTACACCCACTCGCCCACGCCAAGATCGAGCTCTTCGCGCATGTAGGTCTGCCCGCCGTCCTCCACGATATGCGCCATGGATTTGGCTCTGCTGCCGGTGATGCGCTCTTCTCCTCTATAGAAGTGGACCGACCATTCCGGGCCTTTCTTGATCACGACGCTCAGATTGCCGCTCCGAAGAACAGCCTGTTGATCGTTCTCTTCGATGACCGTATGGTCACCCTCCTGTTTGTACAATTCGAATGCAGGTCCACGATCTCTTACGCCCGCATAGTGGACCAGCTTCACGCCGATGACGCCGGGTGCCGGGGAATGAAATTGCACGGTGATCAGCTGCGCATTGATGGTCGCTCCTCTGCCCGGAATCGGTGCCGTGGAAGCATAAGCCGTCAACGTATCTCCTTTTACCGCAAAATCATATGCCTGAACCGCTCCCGAAACGGAATATCCTTCCCGGATTAGCCAGTTGCCGTCTGTAAATTTCATCGTTACTTCCGCCCTTCTATATTTTTAAAATTGAACTTTCAGATGTAAGCGTTATAATATCATTATACTGATCCGTTTTTACCTATTCTAACAATATCCGATTGTTTTATAGCACAATTTTGATATCAGATAACAGTGTTCAGGAACACATCACATCCCAAGGAGGTGCAGCATGGATCAATCCATCCGCCAGTCGTTAAAAGAAAGCACCGTCCACGGGAATGAGCGTTTCCCCTTCGGTGCCTATTGGTATCAATTTGCCCCCGGAGCCCATGTGGTAGACTCCCATTGGCATAAGGAAGCGGAGATTTTTTACGTGCTGGAAGGCGAGGTGCTGTTTCAGATCGATTCGGAATATATCCCCGTCCGTGCGGGCGAAGCGATATTTATCGATGGGGGAGATCTGCACACCGGCCACGCCCAGGGCAATGAAGGGTGCAGCTTCTGCGCCATGGTGTTCGATGTCGGCATGCTCGCCAGCAGCAGCTATGATCTTGTGCAGGAAGGGATGATCGTTCCCTTCCAGGAGCGGAGAGCCGCTTTTCCAAGACGGATGACAGCCGGGACCGATGGGCGCCTGCTTGAACATATAAAAGAAATGATGCTGCTGTCCAAGCACAAACCGGCTGGATATGAGGCTGCCATTAAGGGGCATCTGTTTCTCATGCTGTTTCAGGCCGCAGCCTCCGGCAGGCTTGCCAACCGCAGCCGGAGCGAAGCGGCGGACATGACGAGAACGGAACGCTTGAAGAAGGTCATTCTCTACATCCAGAGTCATTACCATCGACCTATCCGTTTGAGTGAGCTGGCTGACCTGATCCCGATGAGCGAAGGCCAATTTTGCCGCTTCTTCAAATCCATGACCGGGCAAACGCCCGTCGACTATATGAATTCCTATCGCGTTCGCCAGGCGGCGGAGCTCCTTCGTTCGCCGGACAATAAAATATCCGACATCGCACTCGATGTCGGATTTGGACACATCAGTTATTTTGTTCGGGTATTCCGCAAAATCATGAACTGCACGCCTTCGGAATATCGGAAGAAATTATAATTTCGGCAGGCTTGGTATGACCTGATTGCAGTCCCCCTGAAGCGGCAGGTTCCGGCATACGTATTGGCCGGCGCTGTTTTCGTTCGCCGCGCCGGGCGGGGCCGGCTGATGAACCCGCTGTTTCCAGAGCTGCCACAGCATGAATCCATCATTCGCTCTTCCTTTATTCTTGATGTAGTTTACCATCGTTTCTACATTATAATAAGCCGTCGCGATGTTATTCTGACCGTTCATCATTTCGGCATCGTATACCGTACCCGGCGCGGCATTCAATTGCAGGACGGCCCCGCCGGATCCCTCCGGCGCAATCTGCATGCCCATATTGATGGGTCCGTTGTATATCGCCTTGTAGGATTCATAGCCTTCGCGCGGGTCGTAATAAATACCGCCGTCGTAGGACATCAGATTGATAAAGTCGATCTTGCTGCCATGATCCTTAACCACGCGGTACATGGTACCGCCAAAAGGAGAACCCCATTGGACCTTGCCTTCCTCAAACGGCGTCCCCTTCACATAATAGGCGCCCGTGGACCAGCCGGCGATGGAAATCTGTAAATTCGCGTTCCTGGCTTGGATTTCATTGTAGAGGCTCGTTATAATGCCTGCGATCTCGCCATCCTTGGTACAGCTGAACTGGGCAGCCGTTCCTTTGTTGCAGCTGCTGCCGCTGGATTCCCAGTCAATGTCGACGCCGGCTGCGCCAAGATCCAGGGCCAAATCGACGATGTTCTTAGCATTGAATCTGGACCACTGCGATCCTTGGCTGTACGACCAGCCTCCTACCGAGAGGAACGCTTTCGTTCCGCGGGCTCTCAGTGCGGCGATGTTGTTGCGCAGATCCTGCGACTGCTGGGCCGTAAATTTACGCTGCCCATTCGGCGTCGTGGCTCCTTCCACGAATTCCAAGCCCGCTACGGCTTGATCAAACGCATACGACCCTTGCGTATACGTGGTGTCCGGCCTTACGAATGCTAGATTGAGATGCGTGATGTAATTGGGAATGTTCGCAGTCGTCAAATCGTAGATACTGGTGTTCCATGAGCTGGCGTAAGCGACGTACATCCGATCAGCAGTCCCAGGAGGATCTACCGGCGGGTCTACTGGCGGATCCACCGGGGGATCTACCGGCGGTGTCCCTGGATTGCACGCTCCCAGGTCCTCCCATACTCCCCACTGTCCCGTCGTTCCGGGCATCTCACCCTGAGTCCACCATTTTGCTTTCCAGGCCTTACCCCCGTGGGATACGATATTGCCCCCGCCATATACGGCAGAACTGCTCCAAGCAGGCTCAGCGCAGGCCTCGGCGGCTTGAACCTGGGACGTAGGAAAGACACTGAACACCAGGACGGCGATAAGTCCGAGAATCCATCCTTTCATCGTTCTGGACTGCCTTGTCATTCATTAAACAACTCCTTCTCCATGGGTATTCGGCTTGTTAAAGCGTTTTCAAATCTGGTGAAAGCTCCGTACCTTATACACCTCCTGACGCATTGGGATGAAATCGAATGAAACACTTTAAGTGTAACTTGGTAATTTTTTTGTACAACAAGGATAAGATTTACTAATTCAGGGGCAAAATCCTATACCTTGTCACAGCAGCGCATCTTCGCAAAAAAAGCCGACACCCTGCGGATGATCGCATACGTGGCAGCTTTTGAAATGGAATGCCTGTTAACCCTTACTCCAATTTAGGGTATGATGATAGAAGCATGTTATTTTTCTATTTATGAGTCTCTTTGTGCAGCCTTGCAAATGGACATTTCGACAGAGACTCCTCGTTATCCCGCAGGAAATATTGCTTCCATTCATAATTGTCCTCCGCCCCGTAGAACTTCAAGTCCGGGTGCGGGGGGATTGGATCATATTCGGTCAACCGCTTGCGTATCAGCACTTTGGTATGTTCAGCTTGCCTGGCCCGGGCATTGAACTGCTTCAGAACCCAACGAGGCGTAAAAGCAAGCATCATGTAGGGGAAATATCTGCTCTGGCGAAGCTCATGTGCCGGCGTTCCGCAATATACGAAATAAGGCTCGCCTGCATAACAAAATTCCCACAGATGATCGTCTGGTTCCCCCGGCAGGTCCGCCGGCCAGGGCTCCGTATCGTATTCGGTGGTCCGGCTCAGCAGCTGCCAGAACAAACGCTCATAATACTCCACGCCCTCGAGGCTATCTCGGCCATGTTCCGTATTTATAAATACGACAAGGGAAGTATACGGGCCGAAGCCCCTGGAGCCGAGCCCGAACTCATGCAGCAGTGCGGCCAATTGCCCCGCCGCCTCCTGCGATTCGCCGCGGTTGATAAAACCGTATCTAAAATGATTCAGCGCATGTCCTTGCACTGCCGGAATGCAGGGGAATTTGGCGGAACGATCCGTCATTTTCTCAGTCAGCTTAACGATCGCTTCCCGCTGCCATTCCTCCGGCAATCCATAGGCTGCATCCATATCGTCCAACCTCATTAAACCGCTCATCACCAGTCCTCCTCTTCTACAGCATATAAGAGTGGGCAAAAATAGGTGACTGTCACGGACGAAATGCACATGAATTTTGAAAAGCGTTTCCCAAAAGCTTGAACTTTCTGATATCTTAAGTAGAGAAGAAATTAAAATACCAGGCTTATGCCTTAATTACCATAGAGAGGATTCTTTCACATTATGTCTAAACCCCTGCTAACCGATAAGATTCAAACTGCCAAACCGGCCAAAAAACCGAGGCCTTCCGCTCCGCCCGTGCGCATCTTTGCGCTGGGGGGGCTTGGCGAGATCGGAAAGAACATGTACGGCGTCGAATTCAAAAACGAGATCATTATCATCGATGCCGGACTGAAATTCCCGGATGCCGAAATGAGCGGCGTCGATTACATTATTCCGGATATCCGTTACTTGCTCGATAATAAGCACAAAGTAAAGGGTATGTTCCTGACCCATGGCCATGAAGACCATATCGGGGCCATTCCTTACGTGCTTCGTCAAATTCAGATGCCGATTTATGGCGGAGCCCTGACCATCGGCTTGGTTCGTGCCAAGCTGGAAGAGCATCGCCTGCTGGATCAGAGTGATCTGCGCATATTCCATGAAGACGAGACGATTGCATTCCGTCATCTTTCCGTTCATTTTTTCAGAACCACCCACAGCATTCCGGATGCCTTCGGGGTCGTTGTCGAAACCCCGTATGGACCGATCGTACATACCGGGGACTTTAAATTTGATTTTACGCCGGAGGACAAGCCTGCCAATCTGCACAAAATTCTGCATATCGGCGGACGGGGCGTCCTCGCCCTGATGGCCGACAGCACCAATAGCGAACGCGACGGGTTTACCCCTTCGGAGCGCACCGTCGGCGATTCCATTCTGCGCCTGTTCCAGGAATGTCCCGGGCGGATCCTGTTTGCGACATTTGCATCCAACGTTCATCGTCTGCAGCAAGTCGTCGAAGCCGCCATTCGAACCGGCCGCAAAATCGCCATCGTCGGCCGCAGCATGGAAAAGGTGTTTGTGATCGGCCAGGAGCTTGGTTATATTCGCGTGCCGGACGGCATGATGATTGACGTCAAAGCCGTTAACCGCTATCGCGACGACCAGGTGCTGATTATTTGCACGGGCAGTCAGGGCGAACCCAATGCGGCGCTGACGCGCATCGCTTCTGGTGCCCATCGTTCGATCCAGATTCATCCGGAGGACACCGTCATTTTCTCGTCATCGCCGATTCCCGGGAACACCCAGAACGTTAACCGCAGCATCGATCTCTTAATGCGGGCCGGGGCCGAAGTTAAATACGGCTCCATTCTCGATATCCACACCTCGGGCCACGGCTGCCGCGAAGATTTGAAGCTCATGATCAGCAGCTTGCGTCCCAAATACTTTGTGCCGATTCACGGAGAATACCGGATGATGCTCAATCACCGTCATCTTGCCGTGCAGGTCGGGGTTCCCGACAGCAACGTCTACTTGATGAACATCGGCAACACGCTGTCCCTTTTCCGCAATTATGCGCGCAAAGGCCGGAACATCCCTTCGGGTGACGTCTATATTAACAATGGTGAACTGCGCACCCATGAGAAGGAGCTGCTTGAGGAACGCGTTCAGCTCGCTCACGATGGCGTGGTGATCGTCGCGATTACCATCAACCGGGAAACGCGCAAGCTGCTCTCCGGACCGGAGTTGATTACCCGCGGGTTCGTGTATATGCAGGACTCCAAGCCGCTTCTGCGCCGGGCCGAAGCGATGCTCCGCAAACAGCTGAACAAAGCCGGCGAACAGCGGGAATACAATCGTGCTGCCTGGGAGCAGATGACCAACAACACGCTCAACCGCTATTTCAAGCGGGAGCTTGGCAGAAGCCCGTACATTATGCCTTCCATCATGGAGGTATAATGCTTCGATCTCGCTGACGCTTGACGCTGTACACTAAAATAAGGGTGGATCCCAAGTCATTGAACCTTGGGATCCACCCTTTTTTGTCATATTAGAAAGCATGAATTTCGAAGCCTATTGCCCTTCCTGTAAATCAAGCCATAAAGCACGGGCCTGCTTTAGTCTGCAAGCTCCAGGCCTTTCGTTTCCTTGCCAAGCACCAGTACCCCCAGCGCCCCGATCAGGATGGTTACGAAAAACATCACGAAAATGATTTCGATGCGGGTCCCATTCTGCTTCAGCACCCCGACGAGCAGCGGCGCAATCACGCCGCCGATCCGACCGAACGATGTGGCAAGCCCGACCCCCGTTGAACGAACCTTCGTCGGATAAAGCTCCGGACTGTACGCATACAAGCCTCCCCATGCTCCCAGATTGAAGAAGGACAAGGATATGCCTGCGGCGAGCAGCGAGCCTTCCGTATTGGCGTAGCCAAACCAAATTGCGCTCAGCGCCGTAAGCACCAAATAAGTAACCAACACGAACTTACGTCCGAACTTCTCGATAAAATACGCCGCCGTGAAATACCCCGGCAATTGGGCAAGCGTCATAATCAGCACGTACTGGAAGCTTCGAACCAAGCTGAATCCTTTATCGACCATGACGGTGGGAAGCCACAGGAACATCCCGTAATATGAAAATACGACCGTAAACCACAATATCCACAGCATAATGCTCGTACGCCGATGTTCGACCGACCAGACCGAGGCCACACGCTGCCCGAAGGTCAGCTTCCGGACGGCCTTGGCCTTCTGCTCGATATACCTTGGCGAATCCTCGATGGCTCGCCGCAGGTAGAGAGCATAGAACGCGGGCAAAGCCCCGATGACAAAGGCTGTCCGCCAGCCGTAATCCGGAATGACGAAGTAAGCAATAAGCGCGGATAGTATCCAGCCTGCCGCCCAAAAGCTTTCCAGCAGCACCACCGCTCTTCCCCGTTCATGAACGGGCATGCTTTCGGATACCAGCGTTGAAGCTACCGGAAGCTCTCCGCCAAGTCCGAAGCCGGCGATAAAGCGCATCAAGCACAGCATGACAAAACCGGTAGCCAGAGCGGAAAGCCCGCTCGCTATCGAGAATATGAGCAGTGTCCACAGCAGAATATTTTTCCGTCCATATTTATCCGCCAGAAATCCGGCCATGGCCGCGCCGAATACCATTCCGATCGATGTGGTGCTTGTCAGAATGCCGACCTGCTGCGAGCTTAGCGACCATTCCGCTGCCAATGCCGCAACAACAAACGAAATCATGCCGACATCCATCGCATCGAACATCCAGCTGGCACCCGCGCTGAACAGCAGCTTGCGCCGTTTGGGCTCTTTTAACAATTGCATGTTGCCCATTTTAACCGCCCCCTCTCCTATATCTTTCTATAATGTAGAGCGAACCATACGTCCGGTCAAGCTAGATTATGCTTAGCGGCAACATGACCGTTATGGTCGTTCCCTCCTGAAGCTTGCTGGTCACATACACCTGCCCCCTGTGATCCTCGATCATTTTTTTGCTGATCATGAACCCTAAGCCGTTGCCCTTCTCCTTCGTTGTGAAGAACGGTTCCCCGAGACGGGATAGGATCGATTCCGGGATTCCGCATCCGTTATCCGTGAAATGGATGACCACGGTCTCGTCGCTGCCTCTCTCCAGTCGTATGGTCAACTCGCCGCCGTCCGGCATCGATTCCACCGCATTTTTTATAAAGTTGATGAAGACCTGCTTCAGATGATTCACGTCACCGTCCACATTGGCCTCTTGCTCTCCAAAATCGGTTATGATCTCTACGTTATGTATAATCGCCTGCGTATTTAATAACGTAATCACTTGTTCCAGCAGCTGCCGGATATCGGCACGCTCGAATTTCACGCTTTGCGGCTTCGCCAAGAACAGAAGCTCACTGACGATCAGTTCGATCCTTTCAATCTCCGAAGAGATAATATCGAAATATTCATCCTTCCGTCCGGCGCCGGAGCGAATCAGCTGCACGAACCCTTTGATGGACGTCATCGGGTTTCGGATTTCATGGGCGATTCCTGCGGCAAGCTGCCCGGCCATGGACAGCTTGTCGGACTGGATCAGCCGCTTCTCTTCCTGATCGGCCGCTCTCTTCATGTCGGTGATATCCGTCAAATGCGCTACATAGCCCAGCGCCCTTCCCTCTCTGCTGCGGGCTGTGCTAAGCCTGCACGATACCCACCTGATATCTCCCTGTTTATGTATCAATCTCTTTTCCATTTGCAAGGAAGAGATCCGGCCCGTTTTAAATTTTTCCATCATTTCCCTGTCCTTATTTACGTCCTCCGGATAAACCCAATCGTTATAGGGATGATGCAGACATTCGTCCTCCTCATATCCGAGCATCGTGCAAGCGGCCGGATTGATTCGGATAATGCTCCCCTCTGAATCGATGAATACCGTTCCTATCGGCGCAACTTCTATCGCCTGAACCATAAAATCATAGCTGAGACATTCACTATTCATCATCGTTTGGAGATCCTCCTGTCTTTCATTGTTCAAATCGGTTTTACCTAATTTCTAGATATGGGATTGCTTCTCCTTTAGCCTATATGGAATATAAATAAAACAATCCAAAGGATAATTCGGACATGAAGCGAATATATTGGATATGAGGTTTCTAATATTTGGTGTCTATCCCAGCGCTATTCTAGTGAAATTGAGAGAAAATGGTTTTTTTTGACTTGAACGCCATGGCTTTTTCGTTTATTGTGAAAGAAAGCAAGTCATTTACAATTGCTAGTCGTTAGGATCGTTAACAAAGGAGTTTGCGAGTATGTACACGGAACAAGATATTTGGATTGTGCTTACAGGCACGGGCACCTGGTTCAGCAGAATGATCCAATATTTCACGAAGGCCCCACTTAACCATGCATCCATAGCGTTTGATTCCGAGTTACGCGAAGTGTACAGCTTTGGGCGAAAGAAGGCGAACAATCCGTTTGACGGCGGTTTGGTTCGCGAGAACCTGCGTGACCCTTTCTTCTACACTTCGGAGTGCGCGGTATATCGCTTCCGCGTCAGTAATGAAGACTATCAACGCATGCACAATCTTGTCAAAGAGATGATGCGTGATCAGGACCGCTACAAATATAATCTGCTAGGGCTGCTGGGTATATTGTTTCGGATTCATATCGATCGTGATGATGCTTTTTTCTGCTCCCACTTTGTCGCGACGGTGCTGGAGCAAGCAGGCCTGCGGCCTGTGAACAAGCCTTGTCATCTTGTAACGCCGGAAGATTTCTCCCACTCCCCCCAGTTGAATGAAGTCTATCGCGGGCCTCTCCACGGTTATCTTGCTCAAGATATGCCAGCCCCGTTGTCCCCGTCGCCGACATTTGTTCCTGTGACCACGAAAGGCCGAGGCAAGTTCTTCAGAATCGGAAAAACGGGTTAATACCGAGAATATGTAGCTATGATATAAATATGTTTCTCTGATACCTTGGAAAAAAGCAGCCGGGCTCGCACCCGGCTGCTTTTTTTAAATAAGTTTTTTGGGGTCCCCGCAAAGTATTTGGAATAAGCATCGAAGCATAGGCTCCACTTTGTGGGGTTATTTTATATGTTCCTCGCGGGGGTTAACCCCCGGCGTCATTCTCTAGCGTTAGGCCGATGGAGTCTGATCCGACGCCTGCTCCAGAACCGCCTTCTCCACCACGACGGGACCGGATTCAGCCAGCTTTTGCTGCTCCATTTTCTTGCGCTTGCGTTTGCGGTTGAAGTACACGCCGATCAACAGAAGCGGAACGGCGATCAGCGCAATATATAACGATACATCCTTAACCATGCCCTCCGCGGCGTTACCGTACAGATAGAACAGGGTACCCACCACATAAAACTTGGTAGCCCGGCCAAGCGCGGCATATGCCAACAGTCTCCATAGCGGGAATTTCAAACATCCCGACAGAATCGTAAACACTTTAAAGGGAACCGGCGTAAAGGAGCCGATCAGTATGGCGGCTTCGCCGTTTTTTTGAAACATGTTCGTTGCAGCGTCAATCCACTCTTTTTTCAGTATCTTGTATAATACCGACTTCCCAAGCAGCTTTCCGATCAAATAGCCCAGCGGCGTCCCCAGCAAGCATCCGATAAAACCATACGTTGCAAGCCACAGTGCATTCTGCGGATGCATGATGCTAAGCGAAACCTGCAGAAAAAAGGCGGGAACCGGAAAAATGACAGCATCCGCAAACGAATGAATAAACAATCCCCATGGACCAAACTTCATCAAAAAATCCAAAATGTCCTGAAACATGTCTCAACCCCTAAACATTTTCTTCCTGTTTCTATCAGACCCTTTATAAAGTATAGCACATAATTATACTGGAAAGGACCTAAGCCGCTTGATCCCTGCCGAAAAAACGCGCAGAACGAAGCATGCCTTTGCACCTATATACTATATGCAGCAGGTTCGACTAACAACAAAAAAACCTTTCTTCTAGGAAGAAAGGTTTTCGGTCGCTCCTCGCAAGCGGAATTTCAAACATGAATAAGCTTGCAAAGAAATGCATCTTGTTTAATTCGCAGATAAACTGCGGTGTGCGGAATGCCTTGTCGGACCTACGAATTCATTCAGCGGAAAGCCGTTCGAAATCGCCTGGGTAATGAAGGCTTTGGCTTGCTGTACCGACTCGCGAACGCTCAAGCCCTTGGCAAGATTGGCCGTGATGGAAGCGGATGACGTGCAGCCCGCACCGTGGGTGTACTTGGTAACGATGGCGTCGGCCTCGAACCATTCGAAGCTGTTTCCGTCATAGAGCAGATCCATGGCTTTGCCTTCGCGGATCTTCCCTCTGTCTTTAATCAGCACGTTCTTTGCGCCGCGCTCGTGAATGATGGCGGCAGCCTGCTGCATTTGATCCAGGGACGTGATCGGACCGGATTTGGCCAGCTGGGACGCCTCGAACAGATTTGGCGTTACCAAATCGGCGCGCGGGAGAAGGAATTCCAGCATCGCTTCCGTATTCTCGGGCTGCAGCACTTCATCCGTGCCTTTGCAGACCATCACCGGATCGATGACGATCCGTTTCAGATCATAGCGGTCGATATACTGGGAAACGAGCTCGATGATCTCTACGGATCCAAGCATGCCGGTTTTCATGGCATCGATGCCGATGCCCTCGAGCACGGTTTTCAACTGCGTTTCAACGATATCCAATGCCACCGGGAAAACCTGGTGATCCCATGTCTTTGGTTCCATGCAGACAATCGTGGTCAGTGCGGTCATTCCGTATACGTCAAATTCCTGAAAGGTTTTCAGATCGGCCTGGATGCCAGCGCCGCCGCTTGTATCCGAGCCGGCTACGGTTAATGCTTTTCGTATCGTCATGTTCCATGTTCCCTTCGCTTGTAAAATGATTACTCTATTATAAGAAAAACTGGGATTGACGTCTATTCGCTGATGTCGAATTCTTCTTTAGCGGTTGTTTTTCTTGCGAGATCAAGTCGGTTGAGCTTCGATGCCTTCTCTTCCTGATCTCTAAAGAAAAACTGGGATTGACGTCTATTCGCAGATGTTGAATTCTTCATGGTAACGCATCACTCCGCCTGCGGATTATTCTTCCGATCGCTGTTGCCCCCAAATTTCCTTTGAACCACGATATCTATCGTTGGAATTCGGGGGCAAAGGCGACCACTCCGTTTCTACAGAACAATTTCGCCTGCTTCGTTGGAGTTTATCTTTAAAATCCTTAAAGAAAAATTCAGTTTAGCGTGATTCGCTGATGTTGAATTTTGCTTGATCACGCATCACTCCGCCTGCGGATTGTTCTTCCGATCGCTGTTGCCCCCAAATTTCCTATGAACCACGAAATCAATCGTTGAAATCCGGGGGCAAAGGCGACCACTCCGTTTCTACAGAACAATTCCGCCTGCTTCGTTGGAGTCCTTTGCCTAGGCTCACACTATAAAGTCGCCACTTATTGTTCCGTCAGGATCACCGGGCCATCCTTCGTGATGGCGAGCGTGTGCTCATACTGCGCGGACCATTTCCCGTCCACGGTTCTGGCGGTCCATCCGTCCGAATCGATCTTGCATTGATATGTTCCCAGGTTCAGCATCGGTTCGATGGTGATGACCATGCCCTCTTTAAGCCGAGTCCCGCGGTTGGGTGGCCCGTAATGCGGTACCTGCGGTTCCTCATGCATATTTTCGCCGATGGCGTGCCCCACGAAGTGGCGGACAACCGATAAATTCTGTGCTTCCGCATAGGATTGAATCGCATGGGAAATATCGCCGATCCGGTTGCCGATCACCGCTTGCTCAATTCCGAGGTACAGAGCTTTCTTCGTCACGTCGAGCAGATGCTGCGCTTCCTCGGAGACGTTTCCGACCGGATAGGACCAAGCCGAGTCGGCGAGCCAGCCATCATACTTCACCACCATATCAATGGTAACGATATCCCCGTCCTTCAGCGGCTCATGGCTCGGAAAACCATGGCAGATCACGTCATTGACCGATGCGCAGGTCGCAAAAGGATAACCATGGTACCCCTTCTGCTCCGGCGTCGCGCCGCGCTCCGCCAGGAACCGTTCGACAAACTGATCAATCTCCAGCGTCGTTACGCCCGGCTTGATCATGTTGGCGATCTGACGGTGGCATTCGGCGAGAATATCGCCGGCTTTATTCATTTTGGCGATTTGTTCTTGTGTTTTGAGGATTATCAATCCTGCTCACTCCTTTTCATGGCTGCTCTCCTACTCAAATCAAAAAGCCTTAGCTGACCGAAGGAGCTTCAGGACAGGCATCCGCGTCCTCCTCACTCCCCGGCCAATAAGGCTGATTCACAATCACAAGGTGTATCTGTTTTCTTGTCTTGTATCCAAAAAAAGAAAAGCTGATAGCGCCCTACATAATCTTATTCTACTCTTAAGCCAGGGTAACCTCAATGATTTCCGTTAGGAATTTCTGCCTTTCGGTCAAATGCGGACAGGTACGGATGCCGCAGCATAACCGTTTTGCATTCTCGGAGGCATCTTTAACTCGGCGGTAACCCAGAAAGTCATATGACTCTCAATGACCATGAACAGAATCAGGGCGGGCAGCATTTTATCCAATTTTAAGCTTCATTTATCCAATGACAATCGTTTCTCCTCATATCTATATATTTTAAGGTTGCGCAGAAACGATAATTTTACACGCGAGATCACGATTCCTTTCTTTTTCCTATGTTCATTATATCAAAAGGGGCCGTTGCTTTAGCTTTCCACTTGTTTCCGTTCCTTCTCGGTCATATCGCTTTTCTCCTTGGACAAGAACCAGCCGAGGACCGCGATCAGGATCAATACGCCCCAGAATATGAGCTTCCAGCCGGCGCTCTTGGGAAACGTCTTCTCTAATACAGCGATATCCGGGTGCGCGAGCGTATAGACGGCCAGCTTGATTCCTACCCATCCCACGATCAGGAATGCAGCCGTTTCCAAGCCGGGCCTTCTTACGAGCAGCCTGCCGAAATACGATGCCGCGAACCGCATGATCACCAAGCCGATAATTCCGCCTGCCAGGATAACCAGGAACTGTCCGCCGTCCATGCCCCCGATATTCGGGAGGCCGGTTTCCGGCAGCGTCAAGGCGAGGGCTACGGCAGCCAAAATCGCATCGACCGCAAACGCAATATCCGCAAGCTCTACCTTTAACACGGTAACCCAGAATTTTTCTTGTTTCATTTCAGCTTCCTTCAGATGTTTCTTCTTCTTCACAAAGAACTGCTTCACCATATGATTGATACTGATATACAGCAGGTAGAAGGCCCCAATCGCCTGTACGTACCAGACATCCGCCAGAAAAGAGATAATGAAGAGGGATGCGAAACGGAACACAAACGCACCGGCCAATCCGTAAAATAACGCCTTCTTCCTCTTGTCCTCCGGCAAATGTTTAACCATGATGGACATCACCAGGGCATTATCGGCTGCGAGAATCCCCTCGAGTCCAATCAACACCAGCAGCACCCACCCATATTCGAGCAACAGTCCCATTTCCAAACGCAATCTCTCCTTCATGTATAGGATGATCCGATTTACGTTTCAAAGGCGTATAAAACAAAAAACCTTTATCCCGAAAATCGGCGATAAAGGTATCTACCCAGAAATAGGCTGTAGGAATAAGCACCTTTACCGAATCGGCAAAGGTCTCGCAAACAACTTTCGTTGCCAACAAAGCCGGAGACACGTTCGTGTCACGAATTGACGACTTTGCTGCGACTGCTACTCCCCTTTACTTGAATACATGAATTATAGCATGGCCGTTTATCACCGCCAATAGACTTTCAAAAATTTTACATTCACTTTACATTTCTTTTTTTCTTCCTCCAAAAATAGAGCCATAGTCCAGCTGCCAGCAGCACGACGGCAGCCCCCCACAGGAAAGGCCTCTGCATAAATGTCTGATCTGCAGCCTCACCTTCACTTGGAAGCATTCCCTCAGCAAGCGTATCAGACCCCGTTTCGCCCGGTGGAGGCGCAGCTTTCGGAGGATATCCGGCCCCTAGCTCGGATAGCTCCTTGCCGGCGGCGGTGAGCGGCTTCGTTCCGTCACAAAGCCCCGTTGTCAGCCGTCCCGAGTCCGCGGACGCGAACACCAGATATTCGCTGCCTACGGTAAATTGGTCATAACCGCAGCTTGCCGATGACATGGCCGTGGTAAGCTCCGTTACGGGGTTCAGCTCGCCTTTCCATATCTCCGTTACCTCTAACGTAATGTGAACCGGATCTGCCGAGGACATGACCAGCTTCTGCGCCGGGCCCGCGATCTGAGTCACCTTGCCTGCGAATATCGCTGCGCTCCGTTCCAAGCTTTCCGCAACCTCAGGCGGTCCGGCACATGAGCAAGCAAAGACGTCGGATGGTTGTATCGTAAACAGGCTGACGAGCAAGAGCAAACAGCTAAGCATGATCATAACCTTGGATTTTCTCATCATGGGTCACCTCAATCCTTAGACGGCCCTTCCCTCTAAAATGTTCCAGTTCTATCCATAAATGCGCCGATCCACTCCAAAAATGAGGGAGGGATAACGGCGCATTTCGGCTGCCGATCTAAGGAAGCACCCCCGCAAGAAGCTGCCAACGTCATGAACTACTTGCTGGCGATGATCAGGTAGTGACGATCCGTGGGATACCGGATTCCGTCAACCTGCAGCCCTGCTTGCTCCAACATAGCCTGCAGCACCTGCGGGTCAACCCGGTTCGGCCTCGGAACCCGCTTCTCGGACGGGTCTTCCTGCCATTCCAGACACAAGCAGCGCCCGCCTGGCCGTAACACTCTTGCGATTTGGGAGATCGACTCCTCCAGCTGGTCGGTGATGTGAAGGATCAAGGACGCGATGACTCGATCCACGGTTTCATCCTGTAAAGGAAGCTGTTCCAACACGCCTTCCATCACCTTCACATTCGTGATTCCTTGTTCCTGTGCACGCCCGCGCATCATGTCGAGCATGGCTGGCTCGGTATCCAGCGCGTAAACGGTGCCTGTCGTTAATGAGGCTGCCGGTATGGAAAAATAGCCGGTGCCCGCCCCGATATCCAGCACATCCACCTCGCCATTCACCTGAAGCATCTTAAGCAGCGAAGAAGCCGGCAGCTCTTTTTTCCTTTCCGGACTTTCCAATCGCTCGATGAGTGACGGATCAAAACTCTCTTTCATGTTATCGCTCTCCTCCTTGATGAATCGCATTTCATGGCATGTTGCAATATGTATTTGCATCAAATGTGAAAAGGAATTCTCCCTGTGGGTCTACCATACCGTTGATTGGGAACGATGTAAACCGGTTCGTTGGTCTATAACGATTACGGCCGATCCCCTTCCGCTTGGCATGCCTTAGACAGCCTCTTGATTCTACGCGAACTGTACGAAAGAACCATGCAAGAGATCGTTGGATTGGAATAGGAACTGCGGCCATAATAAGGAGTTGAACCAGAAAAGGGCATTTCCCTGATCATGTTGACCATGGAAATGCCCCGATTCGTTACTCGCCCTTATCCTCAATCCATACCTGCCCTGCCAGAAAATCGGCAAGATGAACGGCCTCGATGCCGCGTTGTTTCCCGGCACGCTCGATGCCCCACTTCATCTGCAGCAGGCAGCCCGGATTCGAGGTCACGATGACCTCGGCCCCTGTTGCCTCCACATGCTCCATCTTATGATCGAGCAGCGTCGTCGACATTTCCGTCTGGGTCAGATTGTAAATGCCCGCGGAACCGCAGCAAACCTCTGCTCCCTGAAGCTCGCACATGTCTACGCCCGGAAGCTGCTGCATCAGCTGGCGAGGCGCTCCTTGCACCCGCATGACATTGCGCAGATGGCAAGAATCCTGGTAGGTGACCTTAACGGTCTTATTCGCGCTTTCCGCTTGAATCGGCGTAAGCGGCCGTCCCGGACTGCTCAGCAGCTCCGAGATGTCCTTTACCTGTTCTGCGAAACGAACGGCCGCTTGCTGAAGCCGCTCATCCTGTTCGGCATGCATCAGATGATCGTATTCCTTCAGCAGGGCGCCGCAGCCCCCCGCATTGCTTGCAATGTAATCTACGTTTGCTTCCCCAAAAGCCCATATATTCTGGCCGGCCAGCTGTTTGGCATCGTCCATTTCACCGGCATGGGCATGCAGCGCACCGCAGCATACCTGCTCCTCCGGAATGACAATCTCGAACCCGGCCTGGCGCAGCAGCCGCACGGTGTTCACGTTCGTAGAAGCAAACATGACATCCATAATGCAGCCCCGGAACATGCCGACCCGGCCAACCCTGGCCCCGGACGCGGGGATCACCATAAGCTTGGAACCGCTCCCTGTCGTCTCGCGGCGGTAGGGCAAGCCGGCCTTGCTCCACAGTTCTTCCAGACCATCGCCCGTTACGTCAGGCAGCGCCTTTTCCAGCTGCTGAAGATGGTCGGGAAACAGCTTCATGGCCCCGGAGCTGCGCGCAAACTTCTGCAGCCCGGATTTCTGATAGAACGATAGCGTCTTGCCGATCAGCTTCAGTCTTCCGCGATGCGGGAAAATCCCTTGCAGGAACGTCTTGCGGACGACTCGTACCGGCAGCGAATAAGGCTTCTCCGCCGCAATGGCCGCCCGGGTCTGCTCGATCAATTGGCCGTATTTCACGTCGGACGGACATGCCGGCTCGCATGCCCTGCACCCCAGACAGAGATCCATTTGGCTCCGAAAGCTCTCATCCGGTTCCATC
Organism: Paenibacillus sp. CR_12; assembly: GCF_041953985.1. Classification (NCBI taxonomy): domain Bacteria; kingdom Bacillati; phylum Bacillota; class Bacilli; order Caryophanales; family Paenibacillaceae; genus Paenibacillus; species Paenibacillus sp. CR_12. Next base: position 127,468 of record NZ_JAVFHO010000009.1, read on the forward strand.
AAACCATCGACAACCGCTTTCATGAGGGCGATCCGCCCGCGTGGGGAGGCAGCCTCGAGCCCGGTTTCGATGAATGTCGGACATGCGGTCTGACAGAACCCGCAGCGCATACAGTTCGTCAATTGATCCTCGTCCAGCGTCAGCTTCAGCGATTGTGCAAGCTTCTCATGGGTTGAATTCATGCGCGATCGCCTCCTCTCACGATGTTTCGATCTTCCGATCCTGATCCGAAGCTGAGTCCCGCCCTGCTTGCTCCGTCCGCTCCTGGAATACGATGCGCTTTCGGGTTTCCGCAAACAGCTTGCCCGGATTCATGATCTGGTGCGGGTCGATTGCATCCTTGATGGATTTCATCATCCGGATGCCGGCTTCTCCCACCTTCCATTCCAGGTAAGGCGCCTTCACGATACCGACGCCATGCTCGCCGGTAATCGTGCCGCCCATGGCAATTGCCGCCTCAAAGATTTCGGCGAATGCCTCTTCCACGCGATGAATTTCTTCCGGGTCGCGGGCATCCGTCATCGCGGTCGGATGCAGATTGCCGTCCCCGGCATGGCCAAACGTGCAGATCTGCACATCGTATTTCTCGGCGATGCGCTGAACTTCAAGCACCATGTCCGCAATCTTCGAACGCGGAACCGTTGCGTCCTCCAAGATCGTGGTCGGCCGCAGACGGGACAGTGCAGCGAGCGCGCTCCGTCTCGCCTCCATCACCTTCGCCCCTTCTTCCGGGGTCTTGGCGATATTCAGCTGCACCGCGCCGGAAGCAAGACATATCTCCTCCAGTTTCTTCAGATCCCGCTCCACATCCTCCACGCTGCCGTCCTGCTCGATCGCCAGCATCGCTTTGGCGTGAACCGGGAGCCCGATTTTGGCAAAATCCTCAACCACCTGAAGAGTCGGCTGATCCATGAACTCCAAGGTGCACGGGAATATATGATTGGCTATAATGTTGGATACCGTTCGAGCCGCCGCTTGAAGGTCATCATATACGGCGACCATGGCCTTTCTGTATGAAGGCTTCGGAATTAGCTTCACCGTGGCTTCCGTCAGTATGGCTAACGTTCCGCCCGATCCCACCAATAACCGGGTCAAATCATACCCGGCAGCATCCTTCACCAGCTTGCCGCCCGTGCGCAGGATACTGCCGTCCGGCAATACGGCCTCCAGGCCGAGTACGTAATCCTTGGTCGTTCCATACTTCAATCCGCGCAGCCCGCCGGCTCCCAAGGCAATATTGCCGCCCATCGTGCAGATGATCATGCTGCTCGGATCCGGAGGATAGAACAGCCCCGTCCGCTCGACCGCCAGATGAAACTGCTTTGTATTCAGACCCGTCTGGAAGGTTGCGGTTAGATTATCCGCATCGATCTCCAGCAGCTTGTTCATACGGGTCATGACCACGATCAGGCCGCCCTGAAGCGGAATGGTGCCGCCGCACAGATTGCTGCCCGCTCCCCGCGTAATAACGGGTATCCGGTGCTTCGAGCAAATTTTGACGATGTCGGAGACCTCCTGCGTGCTTCCAGGAAAGATAACTCCGTCCGGCATCGCTTGATACAGCGGCGTAGCATCATAACTGTATGAGACGAGACTTTCCGGATCATCCTTGAACCACTTCCCGCCAACCACGGCGGCCAGCTGCTCGCGAATGACAGTTTCCAGCATGTTGTTTTTCCCCCTCCCCTATGCGGGTTTGACTACTAAAGATAATCACAATGCTTACCACCCAATCGCTGCCTAGCACTACCCCTACGCCATCGCTTGGCGCTTCCGTTTGCTGGCTTTAATGAATGGTCTATGGCAGCGCCAGCTTTCCCATAACGGTCGGCCTGCGAGCACCGGTTGCCGCTGGCAAATTGTTAGGAACGCCGAGCATGAAATCATTGCCCAGCAGCGCAAAAATCACGGCTTCCTTGGCATCGTCATCGAAGCCCAGCGCCTTGGAGGTCATGACCTTCTGCTTCGGCAACAGCTCCCCTAACATCGAGATCAGCGTCTTGTTATGAGCCCCTCCACCGGTTACGATCACCTCATCCATTCTGTGGTGAGGAAACACATAGTTCACATAGCTATCGGCAATGGAATGTGCGGTAAACGCCGTCGCCGTGGCCATCGTATCCTCATCCGAGAGGCTCCTGAGCCTGGCTTGCTCCAGAAACGAAACCGCGTAATTGTGGCCAAACAATTCCCTGCCCGTTGATTTCGGCGGCTCTGCTTGAAAATAGGGATGCGCCATCATCTCCCTTAATAAGACTTGATCCGGGTTCCCCCGGGCAGCCCATGTGCCGCCTTCATCATAGGGTAATCGCCCTTCGGTCAGCATATGGGCCACCGCATCCATGATCATATTGCCGGGTCCGGTATCAAAGGCCAGCACATCCGAAGGATCCGCCCCTGCGGGCAGCGCCGTACAATTGCCGATCCCGCCGATGTTCTGCAGCAGCCTCCCCCGCTCCGGATGCCGAAACAGGATCAAGTCTCCGTAAGGCGCAAACGGTGCTCCTTGGCCCCCAACCGCCATATCAGCGGGCCGGAAGTCTCCTACCGTAAGTTTGCCGGTGCGCTTGGCGATAACGGAAATATCGCCGATCTGCAAAGTCGAAGCGACGGAATACGGATCCCCTTGCTCCGGTACGGGCTGATGCCAAATCGTTTGTCCATGGGAGCTTACCAAATCCACCTCATCTATGCGCATGCCGGCATCGGCAACCGCTTCCAGGACTGCGGCTCCAAACTGATACCCCAAGTATGCATTCATGCTGCAGACAGCAGCGCTATTCGAATTCTCCTCACTGCACAAATCGCGCAGCCGCTGACGGAGCTCCGGTTCGTAAGGCTTGCTATAGTAATGCAGCAGCTCAACCGATGCCCCGAAGCCGCTTCCCTGTATGCGGACGATGGCCGCATCGATGCCGTCCAGCGAAGTACCGGACATCAGGCCGACCACAATGGCCGGCCTGCCCTCCTTCCATGGCGAGAACATCATATTTTACGCCTCCCCGTACAGCAGATACGGAGCCCGCATCGTTCTCCACTGCTCCGCGTCCTTGCCCCACTCCGCAACCAGACGCTGGAGTCCGGCTTCTTCGTGGATGTGCCAGCGGACATCCTCGCTTCCCGTCAGCAAATCAATGAAGTACCGGCTTCGTCCTTCCGGCGGGCTAAGCCACTGGAACTGATCCGGGTACATCCGGCTGACAAGATGCAGGAGCACAAGCCCTGTGCGCACAGCCTCTACTTCTGCCGGACGGGTCACAAACAGCATGACCCCGCCGCAGCCTTCGCCCTGATGCTTCGAGAAGGTAGGGGTCATGTACATGGAATGGGCATGGACGCCGGGCAGTCCGTATGCGTTGAACGCCTGGGCCAGCTCCTCCCCGTTGACCCATGGAGCGCCGATCCATTCAAACGGCCGGGTCGTCCCCCGACCTTCCGAAAGATTGGTCCCTTCGAAGAAACAGGTCCCGCTGTACAGCCGCACCGTATCCATCGTGGGAATGTTCGGCGAAGGCAGCACCCACGGCAAGCCCGTGTCGGTATATTCCATGCCGCGCGTCCAGCCTTCCAGCCTAATGACATCCAGATCGCAGCCGGTTCCCCGCATGTCATTGGCCATGCGCGCAAATTCGCCGATGGTCATCCCGGTGTTAATCGGAATGTGCCATCCGCCCACCATGGATTCATATCCCGGCTTAAGGAAACCTCCTTCGCAGCGCTCGCCGCCCAGCGGATTCGGTCGATCCAGGACAAGCAGGCTCTTGCCATGTTCGGCGCATGCCTCCATAACATACAGCAGCGTCGTCATATACGTATAAAAGCGCACGCCAAGATCTTGAATGTCGAAGATGACCGTGTCTACGTTCTTCAGCATGTCAGCATCCGGCTTGCGCCGCGAACCGTACAGACTGTACACCGGCACGCCGAATACCGGATCCACTTCGTCATCCACGTGCTTGCCTGCCTGCAGCTGGCCGCGCAGCCCGTGCTCACAGGCGAACAAAGCCGTCAGTTCCGACTCTGGCAAGCCTGCAACCACCTCGATAGATGAACGAAAATCCGACGTGAGCCCCGTCGGATTCGTAATGACGCCAAGGCGACGACCCGTGATTTTCTCGTGCTTGATGCCCGGCAGCACATCAATGCCGCTTCGCACATTGACTTTTATCATATGCTCACACCTCTCGCTTCGGAGGCTACCACACCGTCTTCCGCCGGCTTGGCCTCTTCCGGATTCAGTACATTATACGTAACCTTATGCTGGTATATGGCCCACATGCCGTTAAATAAGAATCCAAAGCCAACAACCGTGACGAGCAGCGGAATGGCGACGCAGAAGGCTTGGAAGCACGCGCCCAGCGTATAGGCCGGAAACTTCAAGAACAGCTTGACGCTGTGCGCCATGGCCTTGAAGATCCCCATCCCTTCCTGAATGACAAGCTGAAAGGTGTAGAATTGGGAGATGAGCGCCATGATGACAAAATAGGTTTGGAACACGCCGATCGCAAGATAGCCGATCCCTTCTTTTCCCCCGTAATACCACCAGGTGGACCATAGGATCAATGTCATCACGACGAAGAAGAAACCCATCACAACGGCGGGGCCAAGCCCTTTCAGCGCACCCTGAAACACGTCCTTCAGCCTGGACTTGCCCCGCACCGTCTTGCGGTGATAGGCATAACAAACACCATAGAAGAGCGGCATATACAGAACCGGCAGCAGCACCAGCGCTGCCCACAGCGGAACGAACATGACCACCGTCACGAGCACCAGCGAGGTAATCATGCTGTACAAGGCCACCGCCGTAATCTCACGGTAAATCTCAACCCCGGTCTTCTTTAACACATCATTCAGCTTGCGCATAGCTTTCCTCTCCTCTTCGTCGTTGTTTACCAATCGATACGCTGCTCCGTCTCCGGATCGAAGAAATGCACTTTATCGAAATTGAAAATGAAGGTTTTGTCCATGCCCGGATAACCCGTCGTTTCCGGATGAACCTTCGCGGTCACGGTCCGGTTGCCTACGCGGAAGTACGCCAGATTCTCCGAGCCGAGATGTTCAACGACCTGGACCTTCGTGGAATACTTGTAATTCAGATTGGTCGTGCCCGGCAGATCCTCGCCGGTGATATGCTCGGGACGAATCCCCAGAATAAGATGCCCGTTGTCGTATTTGCTTAGGGCACCGGCCATCGAATCCGGAATGGTGAATGTCCCGCCTTCCATCCGGAGAACATTTCCTTCCTTCTGCACGTCGATGAAGTTCATCGGCGGGGATCCGATAAAGCCGGCTACGAACATATTCTGCGGATTCGCATACAGCTCGGTCGGTGAGGCGATCTGCTGGATAATGCCGTTATTCATTACAACGATCCGCTCACCGAGCGTCATCGCTTCAACCTGATCATGCGTGACGTATACGATGGTAGCTTCCAGGCGCTTGTGCAGCTCGGACAGCTCTACCCGCATTTGCACGCGAAGCTTCGCATCCAGGTTCGACAGCGGCTCGTCAAACAGGAATACCTGCGGGTCGCGCACGATCGCCCGCCCTACCGCAACACGCTGACGCTGTCCGCCGGACAGCTCGCGCGGCTTCCGGTCGATCATCGACTCCAGGCCGAGAATGGAGGCTGCCTGCGATACCTTTTGCTCGATGTAAGCCTTGGGCTTCTTCAGGTTCTTCAAACCGAAGGAGAGGTTCTCGCGGATCGTCATATGCGGATACAGCGCATAATCCTGGAACACCATGGCAATGTCGCGGTCTTTCGGATGCAGATTGTTGACCACCCGGTCCCCGATGATGATGTCGCCGGACGTTTGACGTTCAAGCCCCGCAATCATGCGCAGCGAGGTGGTTTTGCCGCAGCCGGACGGACCGACGAATACCACGAACTCTTTATCATTGATCACAAAGTCCGACCCCGCTACAGCGGTAAACGTCCCTTTGTTGTCGTCTACAAATTCTTTTCGTATATTTCGGAATTCTACGCGTGCCATAACTTTGCCTCCTTCTAGCCTTTAACGGCTCCAATGGTGATGCCTTGCAGGAAATAGCGCTGAAGCGAGAAGAACAGGATCATCATCGGCAGTGCCGCGACGGTTGCTCCAGCCATAAGTGCGCCGAAATCGGTCGTGTCCGCATAGACGAAGGAAGCAAGACCGACCTGAATCGTCCTCATTTCCGTCGAGTTGGTCACGAGGAAGGGCCAGAAGAAATCATTCCATGATGCAACGAACGTGAATATCGCAAGCACCGCAAGACCCGGCTTCGCCATCGGAAGAATGACCTTCCAGAAGATGCCGAATTCGCCGCAAGCGTCGATGCGCGCCGCATGGATCAAAGAGGTAGGCAGCGATGACATGTACTGCTTCATCAAGAAAATGTTGCCCACGCTTACGATTCCGGGAAGAAGAATCGCCGTGTATGTATTCCCGAGATCAAATACGTCGATCATCAAAATGTAAAGCGGAATCAGCGTCACCTGCGCCGGGATCATCATCGTGCTGAGCAAAATCCAGAATACCGCTTTGTTCCCCGGAAACTTCAGCTTCGCAAAAGCATACCCTGCGAGCGAAGCCAGGAATACGTTGGTCACCGTCAGGATGGATGAGATCAATAAGGAGTTAAAGAGCCACCTCATGACGTCGGTTTTGCCAAAAAAACGCTCGTACGGGGCTACGGAGAATACCTCCGGTATCATTTTCGGGATAAACGATGCCGCTGACTTGGTGTCCTGCACAGAGCCGATCAGCATCCAGTACATCGGAATGATCGTCAGAACGCTCCATACCACCAGAATGACCGAGGCCACAATCAGCATGATCACTTTTGATCTTGATTTCATAGGTGCACCCCCTTAGCTTCAAAAATAGGCCTTAGTACTCCACGTCGGACGAGAAGTATTTGAATTGAATGATGGAAATGACAATAATCAAGGCAGCCAGGACAAAAGATTGCGCCGCCGCAAGTCCGAATTCGTAGAAATTGAACGCCGTGCTGTAAATCAGATAGGCGATGGTTGTCGTCGCGAAGTTCGGTCCGCCCTGCGTCATCAGGTACACCGAGATAAACACCTGGAAAGACGTAATGACGCCCGTCACCAGCAGATACAGGGTGGTCGGTTTCATCAGCGGCCACGTAATGCGCCAGAATTTGGACCAACCGCTGGCATGGTCGATGTCCGCGGCTTCATAGAGCGATTTCGGAATCCCGCCCATGGCGGCCAAATAGAGAATAATGCCCGCGCCATGCGAACCGAGCCAGTTCATCAGAATGAGCGAAAAGAGCGCCGTGTTCGATTTGCCGAGCCATATGACCGGATCGAATCCGAACAAACCGATGAAACGGTTCAGCAACCCGGCTTGGGTCGGATCGTAGATCGCGAGCCATACCACCGATATGGTGACGCCGGAGGCAACGGCCGGCAAATACATCGTAGCCTTGAAGAAGGTCTGCCATTTATTTTTCATCTGAAAAATAAAAAAGGATAATGCATACGTGATGACAATGTTGACCGGAACGGTACCGATCGTGAAGATGACCGTATTCCTCATGGATTTCCAGAACACTTCATCCTGTACCATCCGTGTGTAGTTGTCTGCTCCAATCCATTCGGAGCCCATCACGCTGTATTCCTGAAAGCTCATCAGAAAAGCGGAGGCGACAGGGTAGAGCGTGAATATCAAAAACAACAGTACGGGAGCCAGAATGAATAAATACGCCCATCCATATTCTCGTATGTACCCCTTCATGGGGGGACGTGATGGCCGGGCTTGCGCCGGGGCAGTCTGCATGTGATTTCCTCCTTTGCGCACAGGTGAAGTATTTTCATGAAGCCTTATAGAGTCTGGAGCGATTGGTTTAAAAAGGGAGTGCCCCGATCGTTCCTGCTAAGGACAACGGGACACCCCCTTATAACTTCAATTACTGTCCTAAAATTTGTTTGCCTTTGTCCTTGAAGTCTTGTGCGATCTGCTCCGGCGTCTTCTCGCCAGAGAACAGCGCTTGAATGTTCGGCTTCACCACTTGCTCCTTGAATTTCTTCTGGTTGCCCGAAGCATCCGCATCGAGATTCAAAGTCACCGGAATTTCCTTGAAGTTCGCGAAAATTTCTGCTGCTTTAATGGTAGATTCCGTACCGAGCCCTTTGCCTTCATAAAACTCCGCTTGGGATTTACGAACGAAAGGCAGCACCAGTTCATTCGCGGAATTACCGGCTTTCGCGCCGCTCAGTCCTTCCATGATCAGGAACGTGTTCTTTGCATGCTCTTCGCCTTTATCCTTCTTCTGTTTGAACGCTACGTAGCCTTCGCCAAACATGGAGGTCTTGCGCTCAGCCCCGTCATTATGCGGAACCGGCAGCAGGACGAAGTCGATTTTCGCGCCTTGGACCGTACCGCTGTCAATATCCTTCGCGCGGTTCTGCAGCATCACGTCATAGTAAGGGATCGCCTTGGACACGATCGCGGCTTCCTCGGCATAGAACAGGTCCATCCGTTTCGCCGGCGTAATCGCGGCAGTCTCGGCAGGCAGATGTCCGGCTTTCATCAGATCGGACACGAACGTCATCGTATCCAGGATCCGCTCGTCATTCCATTGGAACTCTCCCTTGTCGTTCAGAACGTCAGGCATGCCGTTGCTGCGTGTCAGCATTTCCATGAAGTCCAGGGATGTACCGTCCGTCACCAGCGCATACTGCGTATTGCCGTTCGGAAGTTTCTTGGTCAGCTTCTCGGCAGCAGCCTTGAACTCGGTCCAAGTCCAGCCGTTCTCTTGAATAGCCTTCCAGTCGATGCCTGCTTCTTCGAGAATCTTCTTGTTGCCGCCCCAAGCCCAGAGGGATTGGTACAGCGGGAGACCATACTGCTTGCCCTGGATTTGACCCAGCTCAAGCGTTCCCGGCAGGTAGTCGTTCTTGATTTCATCCGTAATATAAGGGGTCAGTTCCAGTGCCAGGCCCGTATCCACATAAGCTCCATCCACCGCGTGGAAGTATAGGTCAGGCGGGTTGCCGGCATTCAAGGCGACGTCGAACTTCTTCGGGCCTTCAGCCCAGGAGAGCACTTCGGTTTGTACGGTAATATGCGGATATTTCTCCTTCAAATCCGCCACATGCTCTTTCAATTCATCTTCGTATTTACCATGTACCGGATAAGTCCAGACAACAACCGTGTCCTGCTTCGGCGCAGCTTCGCCGTTTCCTTCCGAAGCCGTTCCGCTTCCGCCTTCCGGTGCCTTCGCTCCGCCGGAACCGCCGCAAGCCGCGGTAAACACGAGCATCAAAGAAGCCAACAATGTAAGCCAACCTTTTTTCTTCATGTACTACTCCCCTTATCATTTATATATTTGTGGTTTCGCTATGAACTACAAACGCTTGATCGCTCGCCGGCTTTCATCCAGGTATTTCACTGAATTCTCGTAATTCCGGCTGGCGACGCCAAGATATAAAATATCGATAAGATTAAGCTGCGTAATACGAGAGGACATCGCGCCACTGCGAATCTCGTTCTCCGTCGAGGAGGTGTACAAAGGGATGTCGACCGATCGGCTCAAGGTAGAATCTCCGTATTTGGTAATGCCTATCGTCTTGCACCCCTTCTCCTTGGCAATGGCTGCTGCGCGGATCACCTCGTCCGTTTCACCGGAATAGGAAATGCATACGGCCGCATCTTCCGGAGTCAGCAGCACCGCCGAGGTGAGCTGAACATGAGGGTCCGGAAAAGATATGCATACCTTATTGATCCGCAAAAATTTCTGCTGGGCATCCATCCCGATCAGATTGGAAGCCCCTACCCCAAACATGAAAATGCGCTTCGACTGATCGAGGGCCAGAACGGCCTCTTCCACCATCCCTTCCTCCATAATCTTCATCGTATCCCGAATCGATTGAATGTTATTGTTCGAGACGTTCTGTATAATTGCAGAAATGCTGTCATTGGGCCGGATATCCTGATATCCGGTGGCTAATGGCTCCTGCAAGTCTCCGGCTACCTTCAGCTTCAGATCCTGATAGCCTTTGAATCCCATCGTTTTGCACAGGCGCACAATGGCTGCCTGACTGGAGCCGCTTCGGACAGCAAGATCCGCCACCGACATTTGTATCATCTCTGCCGGCTCCTGCAAAATGAAGGCTGCAACCTTGCGCTCGGACGGATTTAATGAATCATACACCTCGCGCAATCGAACCAATCCGCCGTTCATTTCTTGCCCCCCTTTTCAAATCATCCTCTGATGGTCACTACTATGTAATATTACTTTACACATCTTGAATGAAAGCATGACTGGTATCGCTTTCACTATCAGTGGATTGAGTTTATTATAAATTGTATGAAATTATATTTCAATACATAATTCATGATTTAAAATTTTATTTTACAACACCTGGTTTTTCTCCTATACTGGATATAGAAAGCGAAGTGGTTCAATATGGAAATTTTTATCGGTGTCGATGGCGGCGGTACAAAGACCGAAGCAACCGCTATCAATAGCGCTGGAGAAGTGTTGTCCCGTTTTACCGGAGGTTCCACCAATCCTTACATTGTAACATTCGATAAAGCGATGGAGGAACTCCGAACCGTGTTGGATGAGCTCATGGCCCCTCTTTTTAATAAGTCGTTTTTATTAACATCAATATGCCTTGGTATGTCAGGTATAAGTTCGGTAGAGGAACGGCAGCGTGTACAATCTCACCTGCGTTCCTACTTCCGGCAGCGGCAGCTCTCGCTGCGTATTTACATGCGTTCGGAAGCCGAAATTTCATTGATGGCGGTACTGGGGCGTCAGCATGGAATACTCGCAATCTCAGGAACAGGCTCCAATACCTACGGCATCACCCAATCGGGAGACATCTACCGCGTCGGTGGTTGGGGACATCTTCTCGGAGATGAAGGCAGCGGTTATCAGATCGGACTTCAGACTCTGAAATCCGTGATCAAGAGCCATGAAGGCATAACGCCCCCCACCCTCATGAGCAGCCTGATCGTTGCAGCCTACCCGATCCGGCATATTACCGACCTCAAATCTTACATTTACCAGCCCGCTATAACGAAACAGGATATCGCCTCTTTCGCCCGCTGCTGCATCGAGGCAGCCGACGCCGGCGATGAAACGGCACTACGCATTATCAGGCAGCAGGCCGAAGAGCTGGCCGATACCACTTGCGCGCTCATTCGACAGAACGCCGAATTCGCCGAGAGCGAGCTTGTGGGAATCGGCTCGATTTTCAAGCATTCACGATGGTTCCGGGAGACGTACACCAGCCTTATGCTTACACGTTACCCCCTGCTCCGTTTCCCTGAAGGAAACCGTGAGCGAACGCCCGCGCAGGGCGGGGCCCTGTTGGCCTGCAAGCTATTTACTGACGGCGTCTCTGACTTGCTGTAGCTTCCACATCATCAGTGCCCGTCCATATTCCAAGGCAAAAAAGGAGACCTGTCTCATGACGAATATTCTAAGTCAATTGACAACCGAACAGCCTCACGAAAATACCCAGAACATTGATCAGTTGAGCTCGGAACAAATCATGATCCTCATCAACAATGAAGATAGCCTGATCACCGATGCGATTCGCGAACTCATTCCTCTGATTGCCAGGGCGGCCGATCACGTTGTCGATGCTTTCCAGAAGGGCGGCAGATTGTTTTACATCGGTGCGGGGACCAGCGGTCGCATCGGGATTCTGGACGCATCCGAGTGCCCGCCTACCTATGGAACGGACCCGTCCATGGTGCAGGGGTTGATTGCCGGCGGCTTCAGGGCCGTCAAAGAGGCCATCGAAGGCGCTGAGGATAGCGAAGAGCTCGGCGAGCAGGATATCAATGAAAACGGTATCAACGAGAAGGACGTCGTTCTTGGCATCGCTGCAAGCGGACGCACGCCGTATGTCCTTGGCGCCATGAGACGCGCCAAGGAAAGAGGGGCCGTTGTTATCGGTTTGTGCAACAATTACGAATCGCCGATGCATCAGTATGCCGAATTCGTGATCGAGGCCGTCGTGGGTCCCGAGGTCATCATGGGCTCCACGCGCATGAAGGCCGGCACCTCTCAGAAGCTGATTCTGAACATGCTGACGACCACCGCCATGATTCGGATCGGCAAGGTGTACAAAAACCTGATGGTTGACCTCAACCCGTCGAACAATAAGCTGGTCCATCGCGCCAAGCGCATCATTACCCTGGCAACGGGAGCATCGGAGGAGGCCGTGGAGAAGGCATACCATGAAGCCGGCGCCCATGTCAAAACCGCGATCGTAATGCTGCTTGCCAACGTCAGTGCCGCGGAAGCCTCCAAGCTTCTTGACGGTACCAGCGGGTTTGTGCGCAGCGCGATCGATATGAAAACAACGAAATAACATAACGTGTGCTTATGTGCGAACTAAGGCACCCGTCGTGAAATGTTAAACGGGATATCCCAGGTCCGGTCGATCTGGAGGATATCCCGTTTATTTGTTTGCCAGCCTTGGACCTTTATGTACGGATAGACGTCATCTTATTGATGGGCCGACGGGCTTCATCGTTCATGGATGCCCGTTCTGCTGCCCCATCGGATCGTTCGGCTTCAGCCCCTCGCGAAACCTGGACTTCTTGTAAACAACCGTGGGTTCATCACTCCTTGTCCGATGCCCGGCCGACCTGTTGTTCGCTCCATTCCCACAGGCGCGCAGCCAGCTTCGGATCCCTTGCCTTCTCGGTCGTTTTGGCCGGTTTGCATTTGACGTAATATTCCCCTGTCACATGCTCCACTTCTGCGCTTGATGCCAGGTAAATCGCTGTCCGGGCTCCTTCGAGCGGGGTTAAGAAGAAGGGACGAAGCAGCTTATGGACGGCTTTGCCGAAGCCTGTATCCCGGTTCACGCCGATGCTGGTGCTGACGGCGCCCGGATGAAGCGCATTAACCGTTATCCTTGTCGGCTGCAGCCTGCGGGCCAGCTCTTTGGTGAATAAGATGTTAGCCAGTTTGGACTGCGCGTAACCCTTGGCCACATTGAATCCCTTCCCAAGATTCGGATCATCGAAGTGGATGCTGCCCACCTTGTGCGCTCCGGAGGAAACGTTCACGACCCTCCCCTGCCTGGCACGCTGAAGGGGCTCCAGCAGCTCGTTAGTTAGCAAAAAATGCCCCAGATGGTTGACTCCGATCATCGCTTCGAATCCGTCCTTCGTCAGTTCCCTCTGAATGGTGACCACGCCGGCGTTATTCACCAGAACGTCAAGCTGCTCGTATTTGGCCTTATATTCGGAAGCAAATGCTCTAATGCTGTCAAAAGACCCCAAATCCAGCGACATCAGCTCGATGTTCGAGCTGCCGCTCTCCTGCTGCGCCTGCCGAAGAGCCTCTTCGCCCCTGGCCCGACTACGGCAGGCCATAATCACGTGCGCTCCGCCTTTTGCCAGCTCCGACGTCGTTGCCAGGCCCATGCCGGAGTTGGCTCCTGTTACGATGACGATCTTTCCTGTCATGTCATTCATCCCGCTGACCTCCTGTTCGTATTCCTTCTACCATTGTAATAAGAAAAACGTCTATCGACGTACTTTCTCAGAAGACAGACCGCATTTAGCGGAAGTTTTTCTTGCGATATAGAATTTCATCAGCCTAGCTGATAACTTATAAATTCTATATCTATAACAAAAACGTCTATCGACGTACTTTCTCAGAAGACAGACCGCATTTAGCGGAAGTTTTTCTTGCGATATAGAATTTCATCAGCGTAGCTGATAACTTATAAATTCTATATCTATAACAAAAACGGCTATCGACGTACTTTCTCAGAAGACAGACCGCATTTAGCGGAAGTTTTTCTTGCGAGACAAGGATGGTAAGCCTCCGAAGTTTATACTTTCTTATCTCAAAAAAAAGTCCCGCCACCAACATCGATCTGGAGACGAGACTTCAATTACGTACTAAAGAAAGCTTATGCCAGGCTTATACGCCTCAAGCGCCGCCGTTCATGGCGAGTATGATCGCAGCCAGTCCGAAGCACAGGTTCAGCAGGCATAGGAATACCAGCGTCTGCTTCTGGTTGAGCCCCGTTGCCAGCAAACGATAATGGGCCTGGGAAGCATCGGCCTGATAGATCGGCTTGGATTGAAGCATTCGGCGGATGACCACGATGATATTATCGAAGATCGGCACGCCCAGCGCAAAGATGGGAACGAACAAGGACGCCAGGGTTGCACCCTTAAACGCGCCGTCCAGAGCAATAATCCCAAGGATGAACCCGAGGAAGGTAGCGCCGGCATCCCCCATGAACACTCTGGCCGGCGGCTTGTTGTACCTTAAATATCCCAGCGCGGCTCCTACGAGTATGACGGCGAGCAAGGCGGATTCGCCTCGGCCCATCGTAATCGCGACAACAAACAGCGTACCTCCGGATATGGCGGATAGCCCTCCTGCCAGCCCGTCGATGCCGTCCGAGAAGTTAATAACCGTCGTAACGCCGAAGATCCACAGAATCGTTAAGATCAGCTGCAGCCATTCCGGCAAGTTAATATAGTGACCCGTAAACGGATTGTTGAATCCTTCGAACGCGATGCCGTAGCTGTATACAACGACGGCTGCGCTGACCTGTACAATGAGCTTCGGCAGCGAAGCCAACTCCTTGCCCTGGGACTTATACCAATCGTCCACGAGGCCGATCCCAAGAATCAACGCGCTACCGATAAAGATACCTACCACTTCCCTTGAGATGGTACCTGTAAGCGCTAAATAAGTGATGAAAAATCCGATGAATATGGCGACTCCCGCCGTCAGCGGTATCGGCTCGCGGTGTATTTTCCGCTCGCTGTCCGGCCTTGGCTTGTCCACAAAATCAATTTTGATCGCAAGTTTGCGAAATGGCGGAATCAATACCAACACCAGCACCATGGATATGACAAACGCTGCAAAATAGAGCATGGTTTCCTCCCAATGAATGATGAATAATGGAGAACATTGCAATCTAAGTATATGACTTATAGCGAATCCTATCAACCTATCAAAAAGAAAAAGACCGCCGCATCCGTAGAATTTCTACTTAGCAGCAGCCCTTTTCGGACTCATCGGTTAAGACTCCTTCTTCACCGCAAGCCCAATGATCATAACGATAAGTGCCAGCAAAGCAATCAACTGATCGATGGTCATGGCCAAAAGCCTCCTTGAATGGCAGGATGGCTCTTGCCGGACTACGCATCTCCCTCTCCCGTTAAATGCCTTACGTTTTCCCCATTACCATCCTATGAGGGTTCATCCCCCGTTTATGACGATGACCGCCAAAAAAAACTGCCCTCGTTCAGATAACTTTCGAGGGCAGGTTTGCATATCGCGCAGGCACGGGGGAAGAGGCAGCGCACGGGGTACGAGGTACTCATTCCGGACAGCGTACGAGGCACTCATTCCAAACAGCGCCAGCGTTTAATGGCTCGCTTCGGATCGGGATTCACCTTATTCCGTCACGATGTCATAGATCAATATAGGCGCATCTGCATGATCAGCGATTCGAATGCTTTCATACAGCTTCTGCTTCACGTCGTCCACGTTCTCGCGGTTGGCATGGATCGTGACAAGGGAATCCCCCTTCTTCACGGCATCGCCGACCTTCTTGTTCAGCATCAGGCCTACCGCCAAATCAATTTCAGATTCCTTCGTCGCGCGGCCGGCTCCGAGCAGCATCGCCGCCGTACCGATCTCATCCGCTACCAGCTCGGCGACAACGCCGTCCTGCTGCGCGGGAAGCTCAATGAGATACTGTGCCTTCGGCAGACGGTCAGGATGATCCACCACGGACGAATCTCCGCCCTGGTTCTGGATGAATTCCTTGAACTTCTCCAGTGCCTTGCCGTTGCGAATCACCTCTTTTAGCTTCTCTTCGGCATCTTCGAGCGAGTCGGCCTTCCGGGCCAGATACACCATCTGTCTGCCCAGCGCCAGGCACAGCTCTTCCAGATCCTTCGGACCCTCGCCGCGAAGCGCATCGATCGCTTCCTGCACTTCCAGCGAATTGCCGATCGCGGCCCCAAGCGGTTGGCTCATATCGGAGATGACCGCCATCGTTTTACGGCCGACGTTGTTGCCGATGCTGACCATGGCGTGTGCCAGTTCCTTGGCATCCTCCACCGTTTTCATGAACGCGCCAGCGCCGGTTTTAACGTCCAGCACAATCGCATCCGAACCGGCGGCAATCTTCTTGCTCATGATCGAGCTTGCAATCAGCGGAATGGAATTGACGGTGGCCGTCACATCCCGGAGCGCGTACAGTTTTTTGTCCGCCGGCGTGAGGTTTCCGGTTTGGCCGATGACGGCGATTTTATGTTGATTCACAAGGTTCACAAATTCGTCTTTGCTGATCTCCACATGGAAGCCTTCGATGGATTCCAGCTTGTCGATCGTTCCTCCGGTATGGCCGAGGCCGCGTCCCGACATCTTCGCTACCGGAATATCCAGAGCCGCTACAAGCGGAGCCAGCACCAGCGTCGTCGTGTCGCCTACGCCCCCGGTGGAATGCTTATCGACCTTGATTCCCTCAATTGCGGACAGATCAATCGTTTCGCCGGAGTTTACCATCGCCATCGTCAAGTCCGCCCGTTCCCGGTCGGACATGTCCTGGAAATAAATCGCCATGTTCATGGCGCTCACCTGATAGTCGGGAATATCTCCCTTGGTATATCCGTCGATAAAGAAATTGATCTCTTCTGTTGTCAGTTCCTTGCCGTCGCGTTTCTTCGCAATTAAATCAACCATTCTCATCGTACATTCTCCTCACTGTTTGCGATGATTGTATTCCTTCCACGGGAATCACTACAAATACGGACTGTTCTTTCGATCGCCGCTGCCCCCAGACTCTTTATTATTGGAATCCGTGGGCAAAGGCGACCTGGTCGCTTCTCCAAAACAATTCCGCCTTCTGCGCTCAGGGCAGTTTCCTTACAATGAAATCGCCGTATCCAGCGCGACTTCCATCATCTCGTTAAACGTCGTTTGACGCTCCTCGGAAGAAGTCTCTTCCCCTGTGAGCAAGTGATCGCTAACGGTCAGGATCGTCAGGGCGTTCACGCCGAATCGTGCCGCGATCGTGTAGAGCGCCGTCGTCTCCATTTCCACGCCGAGCACGCCATGCTGCATCAGCTTCTCCACGACGGATTTGTCCTCGCGGTAGAACACATCGGACGTGAACACGTTGCCGACATGCATCTTCAGGCCTTTCTCCTTGCCACGCTCATACGCGCCGAGCAGCAGCGGGAAGCTGGCAATCGGGGAGAAATCATAACCGTTGAAGTGGTGACGGTTCATGCCGGAATCCGAGCAAGCCGCCTGGGCCAGGATGACGTCGCGCACCCGGACGTGCTCCTGCATCGCGCCGCAGGTTCCGACGCGGAACAGGTTTTTGACGCCATATTCCCGAATGAGTTCATTGACATAAATCCCGATGGAAGGCACGCCCATGCCCGATCCCTGAACGGAAATGCGTTTTCCTTTATAGGTTCCCGTAAATCCAAGCATCCCCCGCACTTCGTTGTAGCAGGTCACGTCCTCCAAATACGTCTCGGCAATGAATTTAGCCCGCAGCGGGTCGCCTGGCAGAAGAATCGACTCCGCGATATCTCCCGGTTTCGCTCCAATATGTGTACTCATGTCCCATTCCTCCACTTATTCGATTATTTCAAGTCATTCAAAAAGCTGGTTCCGTGCTCCGGCAGCTTCACGCCGAAGTTGTCGGCAACCGTGGCGCCGATGTCGGCAAAGGTCTTGCGAAGCGGCAGTTCCTTGCCTTCCGCGAAGCGAGGGGAATATACAAGCAGCGGCACGTATTCTCGCGTATGGTCCGTGCCCTTGTAAGTAGGATCATTCCCGTGGTCGGCCGTGATGATCAGGAGATCGTTCTCCGTCATTTTCTCGAATACCTCCGGCAGGCGCCGATCGTAATCCTCCAGCGCTTGGCCGTATCCTTTCGGGTCGCGGCGGTGTCCGTACACGGCATCGAAATCCACGAGATTCAGGAAACTCAACCCCTTGAAGGATTCATCCAGGGTTTGCACCATTTTGTCCATGCCGTCCATGTTCGATACGGTTCTGACTGCCTTCGTAATGCCTTCCCCGTCGTAAATATCGGAGATTTTACCGAGGGCGATGACGTCAAGACCGGCATCCTTCATCTCGTTCATCGTCGTACGTCCGAAAGGCTTCAAGGCATAGTCATGCCGATTCGCCGTACGCTTGAAGCTCCCCGCCTCGCCAATGAAAGGACGGGCGATAATCCGGCCGAGCATATACGGATCTTCCAGCGTAATTTCGCGGCAGAACTCGCAAATCTCGTACAGCTCCTTGAGAGGAACCACATCCTCATGCGCAGCGATTTGAAGCACGGAATCGGCAGAGGTATAGATGATCAAAGCCCCTGTTTTTACATGCTCTTCGCCAAGCTCCTCGATAATCTCCGTTCCGCTGGCCGGCTTGTTGCCGATGACCTTGCGTCCGGTTTTCTCTTCGATGCGCTGAATCAGCTCGTCCGGGAACCCGTCCGGGAACACGCGGAATGGCGTATCGATATACAAGCCCATGATCTCCCAATGGCCTGTCATGGTGTCTTTGCCATTCGAAGCTTCCTGCATTTTCGTATAGTAAGCCCGAGGTTGATCCGTTGCAGGGACGCCCTCGATCTCCCGGATGTTGGATAGCCCGAGCGCTGCCATGTTCGGCATGTTCAGCCCGCCGCATTCGCGGGCGATATGCCCCAGCGTGTCGGAGCCGATGTCGTCGAAATCAGCCGCATCCGGTGCTTCCCCGATGCCAACGGAGTCCAATACGATCAAGTGAATTCGGTCAAAACGTTCCATATCCATTGCTCCCCCTCATATATGAGTTGTTAAATCAAACTTATCCATAAGGCTCGCTTGCAGTAGTTCCCTTCCTGCCAGGCTTACAGGAACAGTCCGGTAATCGTAGCCGACAGCACGCTCACCAGCGTCGCGCCGTACAGAAGCTTAAGGCCAAAGCGGGCCACCACGTTCCCCTGCTTCTCGTTCAGGCCTTTGACCGCGCCGGCAATGATGCCGATCGAGGAGAAGTTGGCGAAGGACACCAAGAATACCGATACGATACCTACGGTTCGTTCGGACATATTCGTGAAGTTGGCCAGATCAAGCATCGCGACGAACTCATTCGATACCAGCTTGGTAGCCATGATGCTGCCTGCATCCACCGCCTCTTTCCAAGGCACGCCCATCACAAAAGCGAATGGAGCAAAGATGTAACCTAACAGCTCCTGGAAGGTGATTCCGAAAATCATATCAAAAATGCCGTTGATCATTGCGATCAAAGCAACGAAGCCGAGGAGCATCGCCGCAACGGTAATCGCGACCTTGAAACCATCCATGATGTATTCGCCCAGCATTTCGAAGAAGGATTGCTTCTCCTCCTCCTGCACCTCCAGAATATCCTCTTCCTTCTCCACCTTGTAGGGATTGACGATGGAAGCAATGATAAATCCGCCAAACAGGTTCAATACAAGCGCGGTCACCACATACCGCGGCTCGATCATGGTCATGTATGCGCCGACGATCGACATCGATACCGTGGACATCGCGGAAGCGCAGAGCGTATACATGCGGTGCTTCGGAATTAAAGCGATCTGTTTTTTGACCGAGATAAACACCTCGGATTGCCCCAGGATCGCGGAAGCTACCGCATTGTAAGACTCCAGCTTACCCATGCCGTTGACTTTACTCAAGACGAGGCCGATATATCTTACGATAAACGGCAGTACCTTAATATATTGAAGTATACCAATCAACGCGGAAATAAACACGATTGGCAGCAGGACGTTTAAGAAGAACGGACCATCACCTTCAATGGCAAAGCCGCCAAATACAAACCCGATTCCGGCTCCGGCGTAATCAAGCAGCGCTTTAAACGTATTCGCTATCCCTTTGACAAGATACTCGCCGACATTGGTGTTCAGCAGTATGAATCCAAGGATCAGCTGCAGCACAATCATGACGGCCAGCGGGCGATAACGAATGTTGCGCTTATCATTGCTGATAAGGAACGCAAGACCGAATACGACCAGCAAACCTAGTATGGCGATTAGAAATTTCATCGTCGATGTTCCCCCATAGGTGAATTTTTTTGATAGATGGCATGGCTACCGAATTATCGAAAACCTTATACCCCAATAAACGGTTTAGTAGGAAGAGCTGGATTGGCCGCCCTCCATAATTTTCACGCCGGAGCTGGCTCCGATACGCGTTGCGCCCGCTTCAATCATGCGATCCATGTCTTCCTTGCTGCGCACGCCGCCGGAAGCCTTAACGCCCGTGTTCTCACCGACCGTCTTGCGCATCAAGGCGACATCCTCCGGAGTAGCTCCGCCTGTAGAGAATCCCGTGGAGGTTTTGACAAAATCGGCTCCGGCTTTCACGGACAGCTGGCACGCACGCACCTTCTCTTCTTCGGTCAGAAGGCTTGTCTCAATGATGACCTTGACCAGGGCTTTGCCCTTGGCTGCATCCACGACAGCCTGAATATCTTGCTGCACCAGCTCATCGTTCCGATCTTTCAGCGCCCCGATGTTGATGACCATATCAACCTCCGTAGCCCCGTTATCGATGGCATCCTTCGCTTCAAAAGCCTTTACAGCCGTCGTGTTAGCCCCCAGCGGGAAGCCGATAACGGTGCATACTTTGACGCTCGTGCCCGCAAGCTGCTCAGCACAGTAGGATACCCAAGTCGGGTTCACGCAAACCGAAGCAAATCCGTACTTTTTGGCCTCATCCGTAATTTTCGTGATCTCAGCCTGGGTTGCATCCGCCTTCAACAGCGTGTGGTCGATCATTCCTGCTATATTCATCTGGTTAAAACACTCCTTATATTGTTTTTATGCAATCTTGTAAAAGCGCTATCATAACGCTCAATCCTTTAGACGGGACCATCATATCATAGCCTTGAACATATGTAAAACATATATTGAAAATATGTTCATTCCGATTTATGGCAATGATATTTATCATTGTTCGCTGAAGAACTATTCATCATTCAGGAATAATCTAACAATTCGCACCGTTTACTATGCTCTATACCCTGTCAGCGTAAACATAAACAGAGAATCGGCCCCATACGGCTTGGGGAAGCCGATTTCCAATACGCAAAAAAACACCCCGTCCAGGCAAGAGGAAGCTGATTACCGCTTCGATCTTCCGGAACGAGGTGCCGTAAAACTAAAACTGGACAATATGTTGAACATGTCATGGAAGCAAGGCTTGCGCCGTAAACTGGTCCGTTACCAGGATGTTTGCATACTTGCCGATCAGCGCAGCTCGGATGGCCTCCACCTTGCGCTGCCCGCCTGCCACGAGAATCGATTTCTCCTTGTGGCGCAAATCGTCCAAATCGATGCCCACCGTACGATTGTTGATATCCTCGCTGCACACCCTGCCCTCCGCATCGAAAAAACGGGAGCAAATATCTCCCGCGCCGATCCGCTGGAGCAGCTTCTGTTCTTCCTTGCTCAGATAACCGAGCCGGAACAGCAGCGCGTCCTCATGAACGGTGCCCACCGTAAACATGGCGATATTGGCTTGTTTGCCTAATTGGATAATCCGCTGGATATGCCGGTCCCTCTCCACCATTTCCTTCAGCTCCGTGGTGTCGAAGATGACCGGCAGCGGCAAATATCTCGCCATTGTGTGGTACGCCTCGGCGAACAGATTGACGATCTCGGCGGCATACGTGTTCACATGCGAATGGCTGACGCCGCCCTTCAACTGCACGACCTCGACGCCCCGAACTGGCTTCTGCTGCAGCTGAAGCGCCACGGCATGCATGGTCGTTCCCCAGGTAACGCCGATGATATCCGCATCCTGGACCGTTTCATGCAGGTAATCGGCTGCCTTTTTGCTGATATGCTTCTGGATTTCGCGGTATTCGTTGACGGGAGAATAACTCACCAGCACGTGTTCCAAACCGTAAGCCTTCTTCACCCTTTCGGCCAAAGCGCCCAGGTCCTCGAGAGGGTCCACGATGCTGATCTGCACATACCCCTGCTCCTTGGCGTGCTGAAGAAGCCTGGAGACCGTAGGGCGGGAAACGCCGAGTCTCGTGGCGATATCCTGCTGGCTGTAATCCGACATATAGTACAATCTTGCCGCCTCAATGCTGAGGCGCTGTTTATCCTGATCCATGATCCAACCCACTTTTATTATGTCGTAATCGAATTGGGTCCATTATACATCGTTATGCTGCGGATTTCGATAGCCGCATTAATTCCATGAATGGTCAGCGTGCTTATGGACAGAACCATTAAACATCGGTTGATTTTGCGGGATGCCGCTTCTCTTGATCGATGGGTTTCTTTTTTTCAAGGAGAACGAGCAATGCCGGCATCAAAAAGCCGCGAATGATAAACGTATCCATAAGAATGCCCACCGCCACGATAAATCCGAATACGAACAGCACCTCGACCGGCTGAGTCATTAAAACCGCAAAGGTAGCAGCAAGAATAATACCGGCGGATGAAATGACTCCGCCTGTGCTCGCAACCGAAATTTCTACCGCTTTGGCAAGCGGGTATTTCCTGCGCTCTTCCAGAAATCTGGAGATCAGAATGATGTTATAATCGATGCCTAGTGCGACCAGAAATACAAAAGAATAGATCGGAACCCGGTTGCTGATGGAGTCGATACCGAACAGCATCTGCGTAAGAAACATTCCCAGCCCAAGTGCTGCCAGAAAGGACACCAGAATCGTCCCGACCATGTAAAGGGGGATACGGACCGATTGGGTCATCACGATAAGGAGAATCAGAATCATGAGCGTCTCAAGGATCACAATGACCACCAGATCCCGGTTATTGACCAAGCGATCATCCACTTGGGATGCCGTTTCCCCGGCAAAGTACAGCTTGCCCTCCATCCCGCTTTGCTTAACCAACTCCTCCGCGCGGTCACGAATATCGCTTAACGCATCCATCGAGCGGGTATCGTAAGGACTCTCGTCGAACGTAAGGCTGTACCGCACAGCGTCACCAGAATCCGTCATTCCGTTCATCCGAATGTTTGCGACAAGCGGTTGCCCCTCCAGAATAGCCATCAGTTCCCGGATGTCGCCCTCTTTCATTGGACCTGCAGATTCGAACAATACCGTGGTAGGAGCTAAATCGCCTTTATCGAACCCACTCTCCAACGCCTCATAGCCTACTCTCGATGATATGTCCTCTGGAAAGGATTTGATGTTGTCAAAGGAGTAGTTCAAATTGAATAGATTGCTAATCGATAATAGTAAAATGATGCCCACAAGAATAACGGATTGTAAAGGTCTCTTGACTACCAAGCGACCGACACTACCCCAGGCGGAGCTTTGCGCTACTGTCGGATCGCCGACTTTCGGAATTTTTGGCCAGAATGATCTTCTTCCGAACAAGGTAAACAACGCAGGAATCAGTGTCACGGACGCCAGCATGATAACAACCATAGCCGTCCCGAAAATCGGAGCGAAATTCCGATATTCTCCGTAGTTCGCGAAAAAGAGGATCAGCATGGCAGCCAGCACGGTGCCGCCCGAGAAAAATACGGGAAGGCCAACTTCTCTCATCGCTGACTTCATCGCTTCATATTTGTTGTCGCAGCGTTTCAGTTCCTCCCTGAACCGGGAAAACACAAACAGCGAATAATCGATGACGGCCGCGAACAACAGTATCATCATAATGGACAAAGATTGATTGTTTAGGAGAAGCCCCGCTTTCCCCAATAGCCCAAGCGATTGGTTGACCACTTCATAAACAAAAGCGACGGCCAGCAGCGGGATGAAGGCTAACAAGGGTGAGCGGTAAATTATGATCAGGAGAACCAGCACCAGTCCCACCGTTGAAAGAAGGAGAATCACATCCGCTCTTGAGAACAGATCGAGTGAATCAGCCGAGATTCCGGCAGGACCCGTAACGTACATTGCCAGCTTCGAGCTGTGCGCAACCTCATCCTTGATCTGGTTAAGGATATCCCTAAGCTCCTTGAATTCCAAAGAAGAGACAAACTGCATAGGGATAGCTACTGTCTTCCTATCCTTCGAGTAAAGGCTTTCCCATGCCTGCGGCGGCAGTTTATCCAGCGGAACAGACTCTTGTATGGCCTCTTGATGATTATGCTCGATCCCTTCCATCATCTTTTGGATTTCTGCTTGATCAATCTCTCCTTGTTTAGATTGAAAGACGAATACGGCCGGCATGCTGTCTTCGTCCGGGAAATATTCACCAAGTTTATCTTTGGCAATTACAGACGGCATGTCTTTAGAAAGCGAGTCTATTCGACTGACCTCGTATTCTTTGGCGCTTGGAGCAAGGGCACCCAGCAGCATTGCGGCAGCAAACCAAATGATCAGGGTAACCCACATTCCTTGTCTCGACGCCACGCGGTCGGTTAGCCAGTTTAACCATGACTTCACGGGTAATCTTCCTCCTTCACATCAATCTGAGGGCCGTAATCAGAACGACTCCGAGGGCGAGTACAGCCGAACTGATAATCGTTGTCCGGTAATACCCAAGTAACGAAGACTTTTTGTCAACATTAACGGCTTTAGATATTTTGCGGCTCAACACACTGAGTACGGTAATGCTGAGCAGCACAATCATCGAACCTGCCATCTCCATCAAAGACAAGTAGAACGGAAGATTGCCCCTTTCAAATTGACTGATCATGTAAGATCCGCTGAGTACAATCATAATGGAGCTGGGAAGAATGACCCGGTTAACGATTTTGCGGATTTGATCGCCCGTTCGAAGTGCGTCCCCCTTCTTGATCATGCCAGTCAACAGTAAACCAAAGCTAAAAAAAGCCCCTATCCACAAAATAATTCCTGCAATGTGGATAAAATAAGAAAGCTCATACATTAGGAAACACTCACTTTCATCGAGTAGTGGTATTTAGCCGCAAGTGACACATGTGTCACTTTGGAGATAGAATCGCTTCTATTTCCGCATTGAAGACAATGACTCCAATATGACATAAGTGTCACTTTTATGAGCGTCATGGAAATCATGCTTCCTTGTGTCACATGGACAGTATCCCGCAAAGTGACACAAGTGTCAATTAATTATTTTTGTAGATTCCGTGACAAATCATCAGCTGAATAGCATCCAGCCACTCTGTTTTGGGGAGGCCCTCATGATTGGGGATGTTGATCGTTTGGAATATCATCCCCAGGACCAACTGATCCGGAAGCCCGGGATTCAGCAGATCTTCGTCCCGCCCCTGCTTAATAAAACCCTGAAATCGTCCATACATCTCCATATGGAGTTTCTCCAGCAGTTCTTTATTCGATCTGACCTTATCGCCCGCTTCGGCCGGTATCTGTTGATTCATACCAAGTATCTGGTGGATGTTGCTATGTTTATGGATGATGTCCAGCAGTTCCCTTAGTTGCTTCTCAAAGCCTTCGGATTTCTCAAATTCCCCCAGATCCTTCAAAAATCGACGCATTTCATATACCATATAGTCCATAATAAATTCTTCTTTATTCTCGTAGTATTTATAAATCGTTCCCCTGGCTACCTTCAACCGGTCCGCCAGCATGCCGAACGTGAACCCTTCATATCCATGCCGCAGCAGCAGGTCCTTCCCCGTTTGAAACAATAACTGCGTTGAAAATTTCCGTTCCCGTGCCATCTGCTCACCTCTTACGAATAAACGACTCTTTAGCTAAGGATAGCTAAAGAGCCCGTAAGGTGCAACCACCATCTGTTGCGACGGGTCCTAACACGTCAAATCGCGAAGAAAGCACGGTTCCTTCCGGCAACTTGATGTTTACTCAGGTATCGGGCTCGATCGCCAAATAAGCCCTGACCAAATTTGCACGCAAATAAAAAACGAAGCAGCCGTCAGGACACGCTGCTTCGTTATGAAGGTAAACTTCCCACGAATTCATCAAAAGCTTAGAGCCTATACCGGCTGTACGTATTCGAGCGGAGATACCCGGCCATAGGACGTCTTCGCACCTTGAATCGGTGCCGCCCAAGCCACGGCATTGGCAATCACCTGCTGAATTTCAGGCTGGTGATAGGTAGGGAACGCTTCATGACCCGGTCTGAAATAGAAGAGCTTGCCGCGTCCGCGCTTGTAGCAGCAGCCGCTGCGGAACACCTCGCCGCCTTCGAACCAGGAGACAAACACCAGCTCATCCGGCGCCGGAATCTCAAAACGCTCCCCGTACATTTCCTCCTGCGGAATCTCGATATACTCACCGAGCCCGCTGACGATCGGATGGCCGGGATCGATGACCCACAACCGTTCCTTCTCGCCGTCGTCGCGCCATTTCAGCGCGCCGGTATTCGTGCCGAGAAGGCGCTGGAAAATCTTCGAGCCGTGGCCGGAATGCAGCACGATGATCCCCATGCCGTCCAATACGCGCTGGCGCACTTTTTCCACGATATCATCCCGTACTTCACTATGCGCCACATGCCCCCACCAGATCAGAACGTCCGTTGAAGCGAGCACGTCGTCCGTCAATCCGTGTTCCGGATCATCCAGCACGGCGGTGCGTACGACGAACTGTGCATCCTTCCGCAGAAAATCGGCAATCGTCCGGTGAATGCCTTCGGGATAAATCTTCGCGATCTGTTCATTATGTCTTTCGTGCCGGTATTCGTTCCATACCGTTACATTGATATTAGCCAAGGATGGCGGCCTCCTTTAAATTGAAATCCAAAGACCTCTTATACATTCACCCCAAGTATAGGCTGTGTTACAATGAACGGGAATGTGTGAAAGTTACTCTTTTTGTACAAAAACGACTTCGCGTTTTTTAAGGAGAGAGGGTGGAACTCGTGCTATCGATGAACGCTGACTATGTGCCTAGAATCAAACTGATGGGCTTCGTCTCCTATAAGAACCCCTGGATTCATTTCAAACGGAACACCCACGAGCATATTCTGTATTTCGTGAAAAGCGGCGAGCTTCATATGCGGGAGAACGGCGAATCCCATGTGCTCCGAAAAGGCGACATGCTGGTGCTTGAGCCGCATCTGGACCATGAGGGAACCCAGAAGCATCCCTGCGACTACTACTATATTCATTTTGAGCATCCCGATATTCGGCAGGCGCCCGAACGTCCCTTATCCCTGCTGGCCAAGCAGTGGATCATGAGCGAGAATCAGCCGGCAGGCAAGGATGACGGCAGGCCGCTGTACTTTCCGAAGACCTGCACGTTAACCCAGAGAAAAAGTCTTCATCACATGTACCATGCCCTCAGTGAAATGCTGCAGCTTTACAGAAGAAAGCACTTTAACCGCAGTTTGACCGCGCTCAAATTCATGGAAATGCTGATCGAGCTGTCCCGCGAAAGCCTGTTCGATGAACTGGAGAAGGACAGCCCGCACACCAAGTCCTATATGAAAGTGCATGCGCTGCTCGACTACATCCACGAACATTATGCCGAGAAAATCATCAGCTCGGATATCGAACAGCGCTTCGAATGCAACTATGACTATATCAATCGGGTGTTTGCCAAGCTCACGGGCCATACGATCATGCGATACGTGAATCAGGTCCGGATCAATCATGCCAAAGAGTTAATCGAGGCCACCCATCTCAGCTTCGGGGAGATCGGATATCTGACCGGCCTGGATGATCCCTTTTATTTCAGCAAGGTGTTCAAGAAATACGTCGGCATGTCGCCGAACCAATACTATAAGCAGGTTCGCGACAAGGAATAAGGCGGGGGACCGGGGGCCAGCGTCCGGCATCATGGTTGGCGTATCGTGGATAAGTCATAGCGAACGTTCCGGGCGCCCCTTCTTCCTTGGGGATAACCCGCCGCCCCTCCAAGTTAATAGGAAGTTATCCTTGCACTTCTCCACATTTGTTCACAAACGCTGGATAACTCCCCTGGAATCAGGGAGCAAAATGCAGCTTGCGCTGAATGAATGGGGATGATGTTCATAAATCTGTGTATAAAGTAACGTAAGAATAGGTTATGCACAGTTCATGCTGACTCCATCCGTTTTATAGAATGCAATTATCCACATCCGGGGATTTGGATTTTATCGCATATTCCGGGACAGGATCATTCTTTTATTTGCGCCCGTAGTCTGCCTTAATCTCTCCCCAGCTCTTCGTTTGCCATTTCAGCACCTTGTTCTCGTATGTATTGGTTCGAAGCCAGTGCTCGGCCCGGTCCACGAGATCCCATATCTCTTTGGTTGACGCGTCGCGCGGCAGCGTGGACACCACCTTCTTCTGCTTCAGCCATTTGAGCGCATTCATGGAATCGCTGTACACCGTTTTGGTGCTGCCGATTTTCTTCAAATAAGCCAGCGCATGGACGATCGCCAGGAACTCGCCGAGATTGTTCGTTCCCTTCTGGATCGGTCCGCACGAGAACAGAATATCTCCCGTCTGCGTATCCACGCCTTTATATTCCACCGGTCCCGGGTTTCCCCGCGTCCCCACATCCACGGAGATGCTGTCATAATCAATCTCCCCCGGGTCCTCGTCCGCGGAAGCGCTGCTGCGCTTATAGCTCTTGCTCTTGGAGCCCGAGCTGCTTGAACCGCTTCCGGACTGCCCCCAGTAATTTTTATACCCTGCCGCATAGGCCTGTTCCGCTTCGCTTCGGGATTCGAACGCCTTGAATTTCGCACCTGTAAATTGGTTCACCTGCTGCTGGCATTCGCCCCAGCTTGTATAAATTCCGGGTACTTTGCCTACCCAGACTACGTAATATTTTTGCTTTGCCATCATAAACCTCCATCCTGGAACTAACCTCTCTAGCGTACTATATCACATCCTCCGAAACCAACAAAAAAAGCGCCATCGTCTCCGATCCGCTTTCGATGTTTGACCTTATTCAATTGTTCCTGTTTCGTCGGCTTCACTCTCACATGCTGTGACAGCGCGCCGTAATCCTCGTTGGTCTTTCTCATCGAGACGGCTGACCATATGCCGGCGCGTTCCGCTTTGCGGAGCGCTTTTTGCGTTTTGGTACGGGCCATGAGGCTCACACTCCTTCTATTATAGAACTCCCTATATTGTACGGCAAAATCGAAGGGAATGGAACCGGAGCCGCCGGGACTCCGCCCACCCTTTTGACGCCCGTTTATTTCCATCCCTCAAACGTGAGGATCTTATCCCGGTAATTGACATCCACTCCCTCATGCGTCCGGTATTTCAGTGCATCCAGCTTCGCTTCGGCGTCGGTCTCCGTCTCATCGCTGCCGATCGTGACCTTATCCTGTTCTACGGCGGTGATGACCCAGGAACCCTCCGTTTTATCCAGGGAATACCTGCGGTTCATTTGAGTCAGCGTTTTTCCTTTCAGTTCCCTGGATTCCGATGCATATACAAACACCTCCCCACTTTGATCACTCTCATAAGGGTCCGAAATGCGAATCGAGGCCTTCTCTTCGTTCATTCCCAAAGATTTGACCAGCCCCCGCATATGCTCCTTATGCTTCTCGTACTCTTCGGCGGACATCTCTATCATGTCGCTTGCACGATATTCCTTCTCGTTATATCCGAAAATAATCCGGTCGCTCATAGCCTGCATGTAAGACTCGCTGACAATCCAGTCCACCTCGGCCAAATACTCCGGATAATCCATTTGAAAATGCAGCAGCTTATATTCCGCCGTCTCCAGCTTCTCGACCTGGTTCACGATCTGCTCCCGTTCGTTCTCCGACAAGCCCGAGCCGCCGCAAGCGGACATTCCCGCAACCGATAATACGATCAACCCTAATAATAGTAGTTTTTTCATGTTCCCGCCCATCCGTAAATCCTCTCCCTCCTGTAAACCTATGATATAATACGGAATCATTGGAGAATAGATCCAATTATGATAGGAGAGTGTACCGATGAAACTGGAGCGGCTCATATCCATGATTTACATGCTGTTGAACAATGAGATTCTGTCCGCGTCAGCCTTGGCAGAGAAATATAACGTGTCCCAGCGAACCATCTACCGCGACATCGATGCCATCTGCGCCGCCGGCATTCCGGTCGTATCCTATCAAGGGGTCAACGGCGGATACGGCATTATGGAGCAATACAAGATGGATAAAAGCCTGCTCGGTTCCTACGATGTCAGCGCCCTGATCACCATCCTGCACAGCATGTCTACGGTGTTCGAGGATGAACGGGCCCTGGATACGATTCAGCGCCTGCAGACCATTGACCGTTCCGCCAACTCCGCTTCGCAGGGATTGTCCATGGATATCGGGAGCTGGCGGTCGTACAACGAAATCCTTCGTCTTCTTCGCCGCGCCATTACGGACAAGCATGTGATCTCCTTTCAATACATAAGCGCCAAGAATGAACGCATTTATCGAAAAGTCGAGCCCCTGCGACTTATGTATAAATTCGGATCCTGGTACTTGTACGGCTTCTGCAGAACGAGGAACGATTACCGCGAATTCCGGATCTCGAGAATGTCGGAGCTGTCCCCCTCCGCCGAGCCCTTTATGCGCCAGCACTCCGAGGAGCATACGCACGGACCTCAGCTTCAAGAGCAACATCCATATGGGCGGAGCGAACGGTCTAACTGGGCATCATCGCCCGATGCCGTAGAAGTCGTGCTGCACGTGTCCCCCGGGGCCCTGGCCAAAGCGATGGATCAATTCTATGACGTACAGCGGGAATTTCATGAAGACGGCTCGCTTCGTCTCACGTTCAAGGTCAATGATCCGGATTCCTGGTGGTTCTGGTCTACCCTGCTGAGCTTTGGCGAGGAGATCGAGATTGTGGAGCCGGCCGACTTAAGGATCCGCATGCAAGCCAAATTAGAAAAAATGCTGCAAGTGTACGGAAAAGTATGACAGTCCGCTGTCATACTTTTTTATTTACAATGTTCCCAAGAAGGAAATAACACGAAGCCAAAGGGGACGATCTCGATGAACTATCCTGTAAAAATGTATGAATACCATGTATGGGCCAACCAGGCCATATTCAACCGTCTGCTGGAACTTCCGGGCGAATTGTACAATCGGACCATCACGAGTATCTTTCCGACCGTATCGGAAGCGTTGATTCATATCTACACGGTGGATCTCGGCTGGATGAACATTTTGTCCGGGAAGGACATGAGCTCTGCATTGGCTGAGGCCTACCAGCTTCGGGAAGAGCTTGAAGCGATTTCGCTGGAAGACCTGAACCTGCGGTTTATCGAATTGTCGGATCGATACGCTGCGTTTCTCCGCCAGCAGCCTGACCTGGAGCGGATGATCCGATTGGATAATCCTTATGCCGGCATCCGGGATACCCGCCTGTCCGAGATCATGCTGCATGTCATGAACCACGGCACTTACCATCGTGGAAATATTGCCGCCATGCTGCGCCAGCTCGGAAGCTCCTCCGCGATGACCGATTACGCTTTTTTTTGGTACCAGAATGAACCGGAGCCCGTCTTCGCCTGATGGCGCTCAGAATAGCGGCGGAAGTCCAGGACCTCTGAAATTCCATGCCGGTCTCAGCCCGACAACAACCAAAAAGCCTGCTTCAGGAACCCGGTTCCGAAGCAGGCTTTCTATCCTACATCCCGTTTGTACGCTTGTCACAATTTGCGACCTTCCGTCAATCGCACCCAGAAGCCGCCTTTGAAGCTTTTCGGTTCATGGGAGATAATGAACGCTTGCGGCGACATTTTGGAAAGTGACTCCATCAGCCGCCGCTCATTCTTCCGTTTCACGAGCACTTGAAGCACCAGCCGCTTGCCATCCTTGCCGTCCGCTTCCCAAGCGGTCACGCCGTATCCCTTCTCCCGGAGGTTCATGGCCAGGTTCGTCTCAACGGAATTGACGATCACCTGCACCACGATGTATCCGAGTGCCAGATACTCCTCAATTCGGCTGCCGGCATACACGCCCAGGCCAAAGCCCAGGCAGTAGGCCGCCATATTAAAGGGATTGTCCAGATTTTGCAGGACGAGATTGAGACCGAGCAAGTACACGAATACCTCCAGCATGGCCAGAAGGGAAGCTATCCCTCTCCTGCCTTTGATCATCAGAATCAGCCGCAATGAAAAAATCGAGACATAGACCACATTGATGCCGATGATGGAGCCGATCAGCGACAGCGAGATCATAGAGAATCACGGGTGGCGATATACTCCGGTCTTGGCTTCTGGCCCGAATACGGCTGCTTGACCTTGTTCTCCACGCTGTTATAGACCATGAATATATTGCTGCGCGGCATCGGGGTGATGTTGCTGTTCGAGCCGTGCATAATGTTGCAGTCAAAAATCACGATCGAACCCGCCTTGCCGACCGGCGTGTCGATCCCGCCCTCCTTCACCATCCGCGTCAGGCTGTCATGATCCGGAACGCCGTACTCCTGCTTGCGCAGGGAATCCTTGAAATGATCCTCCGGCGTTTGGCCGATGCAGGCCACGAATTCCTTATGCGATCCGGGCACCACCATAAGGGGACCGTTATAAGGATAGTTATCTTCCAGGGCAATGGAACAGCTTAGCGCTCTCATGCGCGGCATGCCGTCCTCGACATGCCACGTTTCGAAATCGGAGTGCCAATAGAACTCCTTGCCCGTAAAGCCCGGCTTGTAATTAATTCGGGATTGATGGATATACGTCTCGCTTCCCAAGAGATATTCCATGATCGCCAGGAGTCTAGGATGCTGGGACAGCTTCTTGAACACTTCGTGGCTCTCATGCACCGCGAATACCGACCGCACTTCGTCTCCGCCGGGCTCCCGGATCACCTCGTCCTTCTCGGAGTCCCGTGCCGTTATGTGCAGCCTGCGGGCCTCCTCCTGATATCGCGAAAGCTCCTCCCGATCAAAGAAGCCTTCCAGAAATAAATAACCGTTGCGCTCGTAGAAGTCGGATTGCTCCTGCGTTAGCGGCGCATCCGGCGTCCACTCCGAATGTACGACCGGATCCTGCCTTTTTAAGATCCGGGGCTCCGCATGCATTCTTGAAGGGTAAACGTCCATTTCTTTTTCCTGAAGGGCCGACGCATGATGTTTACTCATCGCATATCATCTCCTTAATCCGTAATGGGGGCAAGCAGCGGGTAGGTTCCTTCCTCATCGTGAACTTCCGCGCCGGTTAACGGCGGATTGAATACGCAGACCATCCGCATCTGCGAACGGGCTCTCAAATAATGCTTCTCGTGTCCGTCCAGCGCATACATCATGCCAGGGGTGATGGGATAGGTCTCGCCGCCGACAACCTCGATTTCTCCCTCCCCCTCGATGCAGTACACGGCCTCGACGTGGTTTTTGTACCAGATCAGCGTCTCCGTTCCGGCCTTGATCAGGGTGTCGTTAAGAGAGAAGCCCATGCCGTCTTTGGTCAGCAGAAGCCTTCTCGAATTCCATGTCGTTGTATCGATGTCGTCTTTCGTATCCACGATTTCTTCCAAATGTTTAACGATCATGACAACCTCTCCTCTGCAGCTAATTGTTTCATGCTGTTCTCAAAAATCCCCAGTCCCTCTGCCAGCGTGTTCATTTCAATGGTCAGCGGCGGCATCAGCTTGGCAACTTCGCTATGCGGTCCTGACGTTTCCATAATCAGTCCTTGCTCAAAGGCGATTTCGGATAGCCTTCCTGCGTGCTCCGGCTTATCAAAGGCTACCCCCTGGATCATGCCCCTGCCGCGGATTTCGCCCTTAAGCCGGGGATAATCCCTCATGACGTCTTCGAGCGATTGGCGAATCCGATGTTCGCGAATGCCGATATCGAGCTGAAAATCCTCCGTCTTCCAATAACTCAGCGCTTCGGCAGCGGCAACGAATCCGAGATTGTTGCCCCGGAAGGTGCCGTTATGCTCTCCCGGCTCCCAGATGTCGATCTCCGGCTTGATCAGCGTGATGGCCATCGGCAAGCCGAAGCCGCCGATCGATTTCGAGAGGCACACGATGTCCGGCTCGATGCCCGCATCATCGAAGCTGAAGAACGAACCGGTTCTGCCGCAGCCCATCTGGATATCGTCCAGAATGAGCAGCATCCCCTTATCCTTGCAGATGCGCGCCAGCTTCTGCAGCCATTGGCGGCTGGCGGCGTTCAATCCGCCTTCCCCCTGAACCGCCTCGACGATGACCGCTGCCGGCAGCGGAATGCCGCTTCCCGGATCATCCAGAAGCTTCTCCATATATGCCATCGTATCCACGTCGCTGCCAAAGTAACCGTCATACGGCATAAATACCGAGTGGCTCAGATCCACGCCGGCGCCCTGGCGCTTGAAGGCATTGCCGGTCACCGCCAACGATCCCAGCGACATGCCGTGAAAGGCATTCGTAAAGCACAGAACGGTGCTGCGCCCCGTCACTTTTCTGGCGATTTTGAGCGCGGCCTCCACGGCATTGGTGCCGGTCGGTCCGGGAAACATCACCTTGTGATCCCACCCGCGAGGCTTCAGGATAATCTCCTGAAAGCGGGTCAGAAACGTTTCCTTCGCTCCCGTAGCCATGTCCAGGCTGTGCGTAACGCCGTCCTGCAGGATGTAGTCGACCAGCTTTTCGCGAATCCTCTCATTGTTGTGCCCGTAATTCAAGGCGCCGGCGCCGGCAAAAAAATCAATGTATTCATTGCCCTGCGTATCCCACAGCTTGGCATTCCGGGCTTTGTCAAAGACCGTCTGAAAGCTCCGGCAATAACTTCTCACTTCCGATTCCAGCTTGTTAAACACGGTAAGCTTCGGTTTCTCCATGACTTGGTTGTCCATAGTTCCCTCCATTTGTTTAAATGTCATTGAAAAAGGGGCCAATCACGAATAACGGCTCATCTTCATGTGTCGTACCATCCGGAAACATCTCTGCTCCATAACCCACCGTTACGGTGCTCGGAATGGATTTCTCCTCGGCATAACCGAGAAACAGTCGGCGTGATCCCATATTGCTGGGCGATACCGTCGTTTCGATGAAACGGACGCCATGACAGGCCTTCTGGTTCATGAGGCCGGTAAGCATCGCCTTCGCGATCCCCTGCCTCCGGTGCGAGCTTGCAACCGCCACCTGCCATACAAAAAGCGTCTCCGGATTGCGCGGAGAACGAAAAGCGGAGATAAAACCGACGATGTCTCCTTCATGCTCCGCGATCATGCAGGTATCGTTGAAGTAATCCCCTAACAGCATGTAGCAATAAGGCGAGTTCAGATCAAGCGATCCGGTATCGCGTATGAGCTCCCATACCCGGGTGCCGTCCCGCGCCTCCGGTCTTCGGTAAACCACTTCGGTTCCGGTATCCACTGCCATCTACATAAACACCTCTTTCCAGCACTAATTTCCGTTCGAGCGGAACCGCTGCAGAAAGCTCTGCAGCCGCTCGCTCTTCGGATGATCGAATATTTCCTCGGGTGTTCCTTGCTCAACGATCCTGCCGTCGGCTCCGAAGATGACCCGATCCGCGATTTCCTTCGCAAAATCCATCTCGTGCGTAATCAGCATCATGGCCATTTCGCCTTCTTCGGCGATTTCCCGGATCACCTCCAGCACCTCGCCGACCAGCTCGGGATCCAGCGCCGAGGTTACTTCGTCAAACACCATCACCTTCGGCCGCATGACCAGCGCTCTGGCGATGGCGACGCGCTGCTTCTGGCCTCCCGACAAATTGGACGGGTGCATCTTCAGCTTATCGGACAAACCGACCTTGCCCAGCATCGAGACGGCCCGCTCCTCCGCTTCCTCCTTGGACAACCCCAGCACCTTGCGCGGGGCTTCCGTCACGTTGCGAAGCACATTCATATGCGGGAACAGATTGAAGTGCTGGAAGACCATGCCGACGTTGCACCGCATCCGATGCAGATGCTTCTCGTTTGCCCGGACCAGCCTGCCCTTCTCCTCCATATGCCAGAGCAGCTCGCCATCGACCTCGATGGTCCCCTCGGTCGGCTCCTCCAGCGTCATCAGCATTCGGCCCATCGTCGTTTTGCCAGATCCGCTCGGTCCGATCACGGCCACCTTTTCTCCCGGCTTCATCTCCAGATCGATGCCCTTCAGCACCTGCAGGTCGCCATACGACTTGGTCACGCCCGCATATTTCACGATCGGCTGTGAGCCCGTAACGGGATTTCTTTCCCGCTGCGGCTTCTTCGCCTCTTCGGCCTGCTCATCGATTACAACGGCATTCAATAGACTCCCTCCTTATTTTCCACGCTGCAGATTCAAACGCTTCTCCAGCCTTTGCACCAGCAAAGACGCAATATAACTGATGATCAGGAACAGAATCCCGACCAGCGTGTACGGTTCGAAAGCGCGAAATGATTGCGACACGATATTTTTGGCCGTCAGCATCATCTCAACCAGCGTTATGGCGCATAGAATCGGCGTTTCCTTAAACATGACAATCAAATAATTGCCCAGCACCGGGATGATCGGCGGCACCGCTTGCGGCAGTATAATGCTCCGCCAGGTCTGGGATTTCGTGTAGTTCAGTGCGGTTGCGGCTTCCCACTGTCCTTTCGGCACCCCTTCAATGCCGGAACGGTACACCTCCGACAGATACGTGCTGTAATGCAGCCCCAGGCCGATGACCCCCGCATAGAAGGCCGGAATCGAAATGCCCGTCAGCAGCGGCAAGCTGTAATACAGGAAGAACACCTGTACCAGCAAGGGGGTATTGCGAATAAATTCTATGATTCCTTTGGTGATGAGCGACAAGGGCTTAAATGTACTCCGCGCGGCAAAGGCAAGCAGCAGTCCGATAATCAATGCCACCACAAAAGCACAGAGCGTGACCCATACCGTCATTTTTAATGCGCTCAGAAGCTGCGGCAGTATTTCAAACACATATTTCCAATCCCACATCCGCTACAGCCTCCCCGCGGTCAGTTTGCGCTCCAGCAGTCGAACCGCCATCGAGACGAGCGTGGCGATGACAAAATACATGAGGAGCAGCAGCACCAGAATCTCGGTGGTCCAAGAGATGTAATTGTTGCGGAGCACCATCGCCTGATACGTCAAATCCGCCATCGTGATGAAATAAACGAGCGAAGTGGATTTGATGAGTTCCACAAGTTGATTCCCGAACGGGGGAAGCATTCGCAGGGACGCTTGGGGTAGTATAACGTTCCACAGCCTCTGCCAAGGCTTCATGTTAAGCGCCACGGCAGCTTCCCACTGTCCTTTCGGAACGGCCAGCACCGCGCTGCGAACAATCTCGGAGCCGTATGCGCCGAAGTTAAGTCCGATCGCGAGGATCGCCGCCAGCATTTTCGGAAGCTCGATGCCGATGAACGGAAGGGCAAAATACAACCAGAAGAGCTGCACCAGCAAGGAGGTTCCCCGAAAGACTTCGACGTACACGGCGGTCGCCGTGCGGACGATCCACAGCTTCGACAGCCGGCACAACCCGGCTGCAAAGGACATCACGATAGCCAGGATGGCTGAAAAGAACGCGACGATAATCGTGATCTCTGCTCCTTTGAGCAGCGTCGGAAGAAAATCGATCCAAGAATTCGGCATGCTATTCCCCGCAGAGCGCAGCGGCCGTCATCTCACCCGGGAGCTCTTCTTCCGTGAACCCGAACTCTTGCAAAATTTCCAGCAGCTCGCCCGACTCCTTCATCTTTTCAAGCTCTGCATTATAAGCCTCCTGGAACTCGGTATCCGCTTGGCGGAAAGCCGTAGCCCCGTAACCGCGAACGCTTTCGCCGTCGATGACCGGCTGCTCGAAATCAGCCACGCGTTCGATGCTGTCGTCGCTGGCTGAATCCAGCATCGCCTGCAGGGACGGCCCCGTCATGGTAATCGCCTGCACCCGATCGGCCTGGAGGGCGCTGATCGCCGAAGCCTGGTCAGGGACCTGTACGATCCGGTCCGCAGGAATGCCCGATTTCTCCATGTAGCCGATTTCGACCGCGCCGGTCATGACGGCCACCTTGGCCTGCTCATTCTTGGCAATGTCCTCATAGCTTCCGAGATCCATCGGATTCCCTTGCTTTACCGCAAGGGCTTCCCCGATGCTGTACTCCGGATTCGCGAACAGGACGGCAGAGCAGCGGTCCGGATTAATGAACATGCCTGCCGTGATCAGATCAAACCGATCGGCCTGCAATCCGGCGACCAGCGAACCGAATTCCGTTAACTCCCCTCTCATCTCCTTGATGCCAAGACGCTCCAGAATAACGCGGGCAATCTCAACCGCCTCGCCCGTGAGCTCCCCATTGGCTTCTTTGTAGGCATACGGCTTCTCGTTCGCAAACCCTACGGTGATATATCCCTGCTCAATGGCTCGATCCAGCGTACTTCCTTTGTCGCCGCAAGCCGCGAGCAATACCACCATCATCACGGACAACACCAGCACAACCACTTTCTTCAAAACCTTCCACAACCTTTCGTAATAACTTTTCACTTTCTTAAAAAAACGGCATGACGAAATTATCCGTGTTAGCACATGTGTTAACTTGGATATATAGACGTTCAGATACCCTTGCATGGGACGAGGCTTCAGGGAAGATGATTCATCCGCTTCCTTGCGCGCTTTGACCCAATGCCGTCTGATCGATTCATTTCATTCCACATTTGCAGACGTTGCCCCTCCTCTGTAATTGAATGCAAAAAGACCACCAAACAGGGGATCTAGACATAGCTCCGCCAGCAGGGGGTCAAAAAATAGAGAAAAGGCCCCTATAGAGAATAAAGGGCCTTTTGTATGAACATCCATTATGTATGCAAGACCCATCCACTGCTGACGAGGTTAGCTGACGGACTCGGGTAAGATGGTACCCTACACTCGTGAATTCCAAGTGACTCGCCCCTGGTGAAACTGGTTCCCCCGCTTTCCGGAATATGTATGCCGGAAACTAAGCGTGTGTTCATGATAAAGGGAAGCTCAGGAAAAGTCAAACCCCTTTAACCGCTTTTTCTGGAAATTCAGAAGTAAAAAACACCGTTTTTGCAACGAAAATATCGGGCCTTTCGAACACCTTATTTAAGGCTGTCCATACACCGGATTGGTCATGGAATCCATGCTCCATTTTCCGCTATATAGCAGGCATTTGACGGGTCTTGCGGAAATCGTTCATGCCATATATGTTTTATGCCATGAATGAGCCCCGGATCAGGAAGTCTGCCCGTATGAAATACGGGACCGAAAAAAAATTTTGAAACACTCCATAATAAGTCTGATAACAACGCCTGGAATGACTTGAAAAAAAGCCCCGATGCTTAGCATCAGGGCTTTTCTCATCATACCGCGGTATAGCCGCCATCCACCAGCAGGCTCGTGCCCGTAATGAAGGAGGCATCTTCACTGGCGAGGAACAACACGGCTTTGGCCACTTTTTCCGGCTGTCCCAAACGGCCCATCGGATGAAGGCCGACCAGGTGCTGCGTGATCGCTTCCGTTCTTCCCTTGATCAGCGGCGTATCGATATATCCCGGACACACGGCATTGATTCGGATTCCTTTGGAGGCATAGTCTGCGCTGAGCGACTGGGTTAACAGCTTGACGCCTCCCTTAGCCGAAGCATAGGCGGTTACCCCTGCTTTTCCGACATGGCTATGGATCGAGCCGCAGTTTACGATTGCCCCTCCGGTTCCTTGGGACAGCATTTGCTGAATAACATATTTATCGCACAGGAAGACCCCTGTCAGATTAATATCAATCGTTCTCTGCCAGTTATCCATCGTTAACTGATCGGCAGGAGCATCATGGGCTATGCCTGCATTGGCAAACAATACATCGACATGGCCAAAATGCTGCACCGTCTGATTCACCATATTCGCGACTTCCTGCTCTTGGGTTACATCCGTTTTGACGAACAGCGCTTCAAAGCCGGCTCCTCTCAATTCGTCGGAAACCGCTTGGCCCTGGTCGGAATAATCCGCGATAACGACCTTGGCCCCCTCTTTTGCAAAAAGTCTGACTGCCGCTTCGCCAATCCCGCTGGCGCCCCCCGTCACGATGACAACCTTGGAATCAAATTTCATGCGTTGATCACTCCTATGTTGTAAATTCATCAACCGGCTATCCATTCATGTAGAATGGGCAAATACCGACCATGATATTCCAATACCCCGTTTCCTAATGAATGACCAGCAACTATCGAAAAAGAATGTTCGCTAAAAATAGTCGCAAAGCAATAACCCTATTCAAGCTCAAGCCCTGTCAGACCGGACGCTCAATCGTAAACATCTCTCCCAGGGTCGAATAGATATTTCCTGCCATGCGGCTCACAGGTTTCAACTTCGATGCGTCAATCCGGCCATGCTCGTAGAGCTCCTCGGACACGTGAAATCGGACGACGCGGGCAATCAATAGATCAGCGGCAGGCAGCTGATCCGCGCCATCCAACGTGACGACCTGCTCCAGCACGCATTCCATGCGGATCTTGGATTCCAGAACGCCGGGAACCTTAACAACGTCACTAACGACCGGGGTTAAACGGGTTCGGTCAAGCTCACTTTCGTCCGGAGGCAGATTCGCCGCCGTTTCGTTCACGGCTGCAACGGTATCTTCGTCCACGATGTGGATGACAAGCTCGCCGCTCTGCATGGCATTTCTCGCCGTGTCCTTAGGTGCACCGTTCTTTCGCTGAACGGAAACCGACAGCAAAGGGGGATTGCTCGACGCAATGGAAAAGTAACTGAACGGCGCCGCATTCAGCACGCCATCCGCCGATAATGTCGTAACGAAAGCGACCGGACGCGGAACGATGCTTCCAATCAGCAGCTTGTATGTGTCCCGTTCGCTTTGGGTATTCGGGTCAATGGATATCACTTGAGTTGCCCCTCTCCATTATTTTTGACTTGTATAGGCTCCAACCCCTGCTCGATTCGGGCACGCTCCGGTTCGAACCAGGCAGGAAGCTTTAATTGTTCCCCCAGCGAGTGCAGGTCTTCGTCCACCGTAAATCCGGGCGGATCGGTTGCGATCTCAAACAGGATCCCCCCACGTTCCCTGAAATATAACGCTTTGAAATAGTTACGGTTCCTGATATCCGTAGGGCGAAATCCCTGCTCCTTCACCCATTCATGCCATTTGCCGTGCTCCACATCATCTTGAGCCCGCCATGCGATATGATGGGTCGTTCCGGCACCTCCGGCTCCCAAAGGAATATCCCGCATCGGCAGATCAATCACGTTGCCGAAGGGGCCCGCAGCTTGAAACCGGGCATAATTGACGTCCTCTCCAATGTAGGTCAGTCCCATGACGTTCTCCAGCGCCTTCTTCGTTTCCTCCCATTTGCTGCTGAACAGAACCGCGCCGCCGAATCCCTTAATGGCTGTATCCGGAGTTATATCGTCCACGGACCAGCCGTTATTCGGACCGCCTTCCCGCTCCACCAACTCTAGCGAAAGTCCGTCCCGATCGGAGAATTGAAGATATTGTTCGTTAAACCGGAAAGCCTTCATGACGGGAACGCCAAAGCTCCGCAGCCGCTGTTCCCAATAAGGCAGGGCCCCTACAGGAACGGCAAAGGTCGTATATCCTGCCTGTCCTCCTCCACGCAGCCCTCTTCGCGAAGCGGAGGAAGGGAAGAAAGTGATGATCGTTCCGGGTTGTCCTCCTTCATCCCCGAAATACAGATGATATACCTCGGGCGCATCGTAATTCACGGTTTTCTTTACCATTCTGAGTCCTAGCACGCCTGTATAAAAATCAACGTTCTTCTGCGGATCCTGCGCATAAGCGGTAATATGATGAATGCCTGCCGTATGTAATGTCATATCCCATCTCTCCCTCACCGTTTCGTGTCGAAACCCGTTATTTCCGTTCATGATCCGTTTTGCATGATGGATGAGCCATAAACCATAAATAATCTTTATGTTTAATATCTTTAAATTAAGATTATATAATTTTCTTATCGTTGTCAAGCTCCTGTGCACCCCAAATATATAAAAAGCCGCCAAGAACGATTCCTCGCTCTTGGGCAGCTTTAATATGCGGCTAAAGGCCGCCTGCCTATCCCACGCTTAGGCTTTTTGCCATTTCTCCTTAAAGAACAGCTGGTACACTCTGGTTACGATAATTTTAATGATCATATAGATCGGTACGATCAGCAGAATTCCGATAATCCCGCCAAGATCCTGTCCTACCAGCACCAGGATAATGATGGTAATGGGATGGATCGCCAGCTGTTTGCCGAAGATATACGGACCAATCAGGTTGTCCTGAATCTGCTGGGCCGCCAGAATGACGACAAGGGACCAGATCGCGGTTCCCGGGGACTGAATAAAGCCGATAATCACGATCGGGATCGAGGATAGAATGGCGCCGATAAACGGTATGAAATTCGCGATGACCGCCACGACCGTCAACAGCAGCGCATAAGGCAGGCCGATAATCAGGAATCCGATATACATCAGAACCCCCAGCGCCAAATTGACGAGAACCCGGCCTACGATAAAGCCTTTGAGTGCATTGTTGATTTCATCCAGCACCGAGGCTCCCTCGCCCTTGAATCGGTCAGGCAAAAAGCTGACCACCATCTTCCCGAATTTCCCGCCTTCCTTCAGCATGTAATACAGGAGAATCGGGAACGTAAACAATACAATGGCAAAATTCGACACGAACGAGAACAGATTCATAATATAATTCGTCAGGAACGTGAAGCCTTGATTCAAATAATCGGTGAGCTGTGTAAGCGGGTTGGCGTTCTCCGGAAAAATATCCTGGAAAAAGCCGTTATTCTCCAATTCCTGAAGCTGCTCGCCAAGCTTGGCAAACAAGGCTGGAGCGTTCTGTACGAGAGCCACGATCTGATCGCGCAGCGATGGCCATACGCCCAGGATAAAGCCGGTAAGGATGCCCGCGAACACGACATACAGGAGCAGGATGGCCAGCGAGCGATT
The DNA here is from genome assembly GCF_041953985.1 of Paenibacillus sp. CR_12. Taxonomy (NCBI): domain Bacteria; kingdom Bacillati; phylum Bacillota; class Bacilli; order Caryophanales; family Paenibacillaceae; genus Paenibacillus; species Paenibacillus sp. CR_12. The sequence continues at coordinate 170,168 of NZ_JAVFHO010000009.1, forward strand.
TAGCTTGCGTTTTTCCAGGAGATCAACCAGCGGTCTGAGCAGGTAATAGAAGAATCCCGACAGCATCAACGGCACGAGGATGATGGAGAAGAACGAAAGTACGGGTCTGAATATAAAATCCACCAGCGATCCCAAATAAATGATGGTCAGCACCAGGATCACGGCAAGACACAATTTGAAAAACTTGTTCATTTTCAGCAAAAAGCATGCCCCTTCTCCTATTTTTTCACCATCGTATCATGACAACGAGTACGGATTCAAATGGCTCCTTCTATATTCGTTGCGAGCGACCTTACCCTAGCCGCCAACGTTTTAGGACCTTTCGGTTTCACTCCATGCCGCCGATATATACTTCTTCTAACGCCTCACGTATAATATGAAGGATTGCTAGGGCAAGGCTATAGTGTAGGAGGATATCATAAACATGCATGTTACATCCATCATTCTCGGTCTGATCATCGTTCTGAATATCGTGTTCTCCATGTTCGTGGTTTTCAGGGAACGGCGGGATGCCGGCTCCACCTGGGCATGGCTGCTGGTGCTGTCCTTTATCCCGATTCTGGGCTTTGTGCTGTACTTGCTGTTCGCCCAGAATTTAAGAAGAATCCGTCTCTTTCATTGGGACGATCTGCAAAAAACCGGCATCGAGAAAGTATTGCTGTCCCAAATGGAAGGGATGAACAACGGCGAATACCCGTTCACCAATCAAGCGGCGGCGGACAACAGCGATTTGATCCATATGCATATCAATGAGAACCAGGCGATCCTTACGGACGACAACCATGTTGAAATTTTTACGGATGGACGCAGGAAGTTTGAACGGTTGTTTCAGGATATCGAGGAAGCCAAAGACTATATACATATTCAGTACTACATTATCCGCCGCGACGAGCTCGGCAAGAAGCTGATCTCCCTGTTGACCCAAAAAGCTAATGAAGGCGTGAAGGTCCGTGTTCTATACGATGAGCTGGGCTCGCGTCAACTAACCAAAGGCTTCTTCAAGGCATTCCGCGAAGCCGGCGGAGAAGCCGAGGCCTTCTTCCCGTCCAAGCTGCGCTTCATCAACCTGCGGCTGAATTACCGGAATCACCGAAAGCTGGCGATCATCGACGGCAATATCGGGTATGTCGGCGGTTTCAACGTCGGGGACGAGTACCTGGGCCTCAACTCCAGGTTCGGGTATTGGCGGGATACCCATCTGCGCATCCAAGGCGAGGCCGTTTATGCGATGCAGGTTCGCTTCATTCTGGACTGGAATCAGGCTTCGCATCATAACGATATCACTTACGAATCGAATCTGTTTCCCAAGATCAATTCGCCCGGCAATGTCGGGATTCAGATTGTCACCAGCGGTCCGGATTCCCGATATGAACACATCAAGAACGGTTATATCAAAATGATTTCGTCCGCCAAGAAATCGATTCATATTCAGACGCCTTATTTTATCCCGGATGCCAGCCTCCTGGATGCACTGCGCATTGCGGCGCTTTCCGGCGTAGAGGTGCATCTGATGATTCCGGATAAACCGGATCATCCCTTCGTGTATTGGGCTACCTTATCTTATATCGGGGAAATGCTGGGTACCGGGGCTAATGTGTATCTCTACACTAATGGCTTTATTCATGCCAAGACGATCATCATCGATGAGAAGATTTCGTCCGTGGGCACGGCGAATATCGACGTTCGAAGCTTCAAGCTGAATTTCGAAGTGAACGCATTCCTGTACGATGAGCATATATCGAAACAGTTGACCCACATCTTCCACCAGGATCTGCGGGTATCCAGCCAGCTTACGATGAAGCAGTATCTGGAGCGTTCGCGGTGGATCAAGTTCAAGGAGTCCATCTCCCGCCTGCTGTCGCCTATTCTATAGGACAACCCCGAGATACTGCCGTATCATTTAGCAATCCAGAAGAAATGTGAGGGCCAGAGACCGTTTATACTAAAACCAAGGAAAACGAATCCATCATATTAAAACCTGGGAAGGATGTTGAACGTGGCTAAACTGACACCGTATATTTTCTCTGAGGATGCAAAAGCGCAGGCTGAGTTTTATACCCAAGCACTGGGAGGAGAAATCTTATCCGTGCAAACCCATGGCGAGGTTCCCGGAACCAAGGAAGAATTGAAGGACAAGGTCATGCATCTGAGTCTGGTAGCCGGAGGAATCCCGATCTTTATGTCGGACTCGATCTTCCAAACCCTGGAGCGTGGGAACGGGATTCATCTGAGCCTGTCGTTTGAGAGCGATGCCGAAGCCCATGAAGCTTTTGACCGCTTGGCCGAGGGCGGCAAGGTGATTGATGCGCTGAAGACTCAATTCTGGGGAGCGCTGTTCGGGGTGCTTGAAGACAAGTTCGGCGTGTTATGGCAGGTCACGACGGAAGTCCAAGCCAATTAATCTTAGAAAAGGCCCTTCAAGTTTGGCTTGAAGGGCCTTTTTTGCGTTCAGTCCTTATTCTCTAATCGATCGCTAACCTCGTATAGGCGCAGGGATAGTTCATCCCCTTCGGCATTGCCTAAAACATCTCCGTATCGACTACGCAGATTGTTCCAGCACTCGTGTATTACTTTCTCAAGAGCCTTTCCTTTATCGGTCGTATAGATCAGCGACATCCTTCCTTCCACCCGATTGTATACCAGTCCTTTAGCGGCCAGCTTCTCAATCAGTCGGGTTACGGTGGATGGCTGGAGGTGTAGAATTTCGCCTAATTCCTTCTGCGAGATCCCTTCCTTCTCATATACAGCCATAAGCAGATATGCATACGTAGGCGACAATCCGCTTGCGGCAAACTCGTCTTCGGCCATCTTGGTCATGACCCGGCTAAGGCGATTGGCTGTGAAGTAAAGGCATTCCTTGATATACGTATTGAGCATAACGGTTACCTCTTTCGGGCTGAAGTTCATCATGTTGAAACGCCTCATATTGTTTGCACATACAAATATAGTGGATTTCGAAATAAAAGTAAAGCGGCAGTTTCCCCCCGTCTCTTGGAGTCATCTGCCGCTTCATTCTATTAGGATATGTCGTTCAGGTTGCGATCCTGCTTAGGATAACGCTGCTTTATTCGACATGGCTCTGATCCATGTACATGACTTCCCATAGATGTCCGTCCGGATCCTGGAAGCTCCATCCGTACATAAACCCGTGATCCACCGGGTCGTTGGAAGGCGATCCCCCAGCAGCCAGCGCAGCGTTCACGATGTCATCCACCTGCTCCCGGCTTTCTGCGGACAGCGCCAGAATCACTTCCGTTGTGTTGGCCGCATTCGACAGATCTTTCTTGGTGAACGTCTTGAAATAATCCTCGGTGAGCAGCATGGCAAAGATGTTATCGCCTATGACCAGGCAGGCCGCATTCTTATCCGTAAACTGCTCATTAAACTCAAAACCGATTTTCGAGAAAAAGTCTTTCGTTTTCTCCAGATCCTTAACCGGAAGATTCACAAAAATATTATCGATTTTCAATGCCATCTACGATCACCTCATCCATTTGATAGATCCATCTTAGCATGGGCAGCGGCATGGCATTTCTTTTCGCTTGCTATGTTCAAGCCATTATTCGTCCAATTCCGTGAAAAACACATCCGTCAAAATGGCCTCCGCTCCCTTATACCGTCATATTAGTTCGATAACTCCGCTGCACGCAATAATCTCATAACCGTTACGACCGTTTGAGCTTTGGTTACGTGAGATTGCGGATCCAGCTTGGTAGCAGACACCCCCAGCATTATCTTCCGTTCTACGACAATGGCGACGGAAGACTTCGCATAGGACGAAACCCTGGAGTGATCCTTGAATTTGTTTAACAGGCCTTGGTCAGCTTCATTCTTCTTACCGGCATACTCCAGCACATTGCTTAGAATAACCGCCGATTCCTCGCGCGTAATCAAGCTGTTGGGATCAAAGATATCGCCTGTGCGTCCCTTCACCAGTCCTGCAGCTTTGGCAGCCGCGATTTCTCTGGCATATCGGGATTTCGGATCCACATCCTTGAAGCTGGAATCCTTGTCGTCAGGCAATAGACCCAGCGCTTTCACCAGGATGGAGATGATCTCGGCACGGGTAATGTTTTTATTTGCACCGAACGAACCGTTATTTTCTCCGGATACGATCATTTTGGCGGCAGCTTGCGCCACGTCTTCCCGTGCCCATGAAGGAATCGCGTCACTAAATCGGATATCCTGCTGTACCAGCGCATAAACGCCGCTGCCGGTTTTCTTGATTTCAACGGTCACCGTGTCGTCCGTATTCACTTTAAACAATGTCGGAACGGATCGAAGCTCGTTTGTACCCGGTATATAGACCACTCCGGTCGCACGTTTTATATTTATCTTTTTCGCATCCAAGGTAACAAACTCGCTGACATGGGATTTCCCGAAGCGTGTCAGCTCGGTTGCCGTTTTATCCGCGTGTACTTGCTCAAGCTTGAACTGCAGCGGACTCGCCAGTGTTTCTTTCCCTTGAAGCAAGGCGGCCAGGCTTGCTGCGTCCTTATTGTCTGGAGCCACAATCGAGACTCTCACCGGCCCGGAAACCGAGATGAGCGAAGCCGGAATCCGGTATTCCGTACCGTTTAGGAAAACGGACAGACTGGCTTTCGCCCCTTTTTTCGCAATGGCCGCAATCACTTCTTGCGGAATTTCCAGCACCGCCTGCTTCGCGCCGGCACCCGCATGGAGCTGGAAGTTGGAGGATTCCGATTGGTTAATGCTGTTAACCGCCGCAGCCGCAGGCACGGTAACTAGAGCCTTATCTCCTTCAAGCACAACGTTGGCTTCGAGTTGATCCTTGCCTTTAGGCGGCTGTGGCGTCGATGGCGTTGTAGAACCGGATCCGCCGGAGCCTCCTCCGCCTTCAGAGCCACCGGAGCCGTTGCCCGAAGTCGTGATGCTCAGCTGATTTGAAGCGCTGGAGACGCGGTTGATCTCATCTCCCGTTCGATCCACGGCAAGCACATGGATCTTGTAATTCGTTAGGGGGCTGAGGCCCTTCACGGTATAACCGTTCGTTGCCACCGAGCCGGACAACGCATGATTCACGTACACTTCATATCCCGTTGCTCCCGTCACGGCATCCCATTTCAGCTGGATGGAGCCGGAATCGGCGCTTACCTTGGCCAGATTCCCTGGAGCCGGGAGTGCCGATGCATTGACTTTGCCGTTGATCGGCAGATCGTGAACGAGTTGGGTCGTCAGCGTCTTATTGCGGTCGCCGCTGATATCCCAGCTCATGACGCCTGCGATATCCAGCGATTTCACGATGGAAGCCGTATATTTCATGGTGTCCTTATCGTTGTAAGTGATGAATACTTTATTCTGCTCATTGTACAGGTATGGAACTTTGGCGGATTCGTTCCAATATCGCTTATAACCGTTCTTGTCGATGTAGTTGTTCTCGAGATCGCTGAAATCGAAAACGCCCGCTTCCCATGTCTTTAATGCGGATCCGCCTTTGCAAGTCTGATATTGGCCGATAGGCGGGCAATCATCCCAGCCTTTACCGTAATATGGCACCCCGGCGATCAGCTTGTGCGTTGGCACCCCGCCGTTCAGATGGCCCAGCAAACCGCCGAGCACATGATTTCTCGGAGCGGAGGAGGCGGCTCTTGGATGCTTGTGGTCAAAGAACAGCGGTGCATTATGGTGACCCAGCGTCTCCCAGCTGCCGCTGTAATCGTAAGTCATGATATTGATGAAATCGAGAAACGTCACGGAATTCGCAAGATCGGCATTTTTAACGAAATTATCGCCCTGCCCGGAAGCAATCGTCAGCAGATAGTACTTCCCGTCTTCTGATCCGGCAGCATCCAGCGCCTCGCGAACGGTCTTCATTAACAATGTGAAGTTTTCCGTATCCTCCGGTCCCCGGGAGTTGTCGTCTTCCCCGCCTTCAACAGGATACTCCCAATCGATATCCAAACCATCGAATTTGTATTCTCGGAGGAAATCCACCGCGGAATTCGCAAAGGCCCGGCGTGTTTCTTCGGTCTTGGCCATGTTGGAGAAATGATTGGACCAGGACCAGCCGCCAACCGATATCATAAGCTTCAAATGCGGATTAGCGGCTTTCACGGATTCGAAAGCTTGGAAATTTTCGAAATCCTTTTCGGGATCGCCAAGTATCATCTCGCCATCATACACGTATCGATTTTGCAGCGGAACCTTCGGGTCTTCACATGCTCTTACCGTGCTTCCGAACTTCTTCCAACACAAATCAGCAAACGCGTAATTGATATGCGTGATTTGAGAAACGTCAAGATCGGACGGATAGAAATTCCGTTCGGCCGGTAGTGCTGACCAAGAGGTGTAGTAGGTAATATTATTATAATTGCTGCCTGGTACAACCGTAATCGCTTGACTGATCGGCGATGTCCATAAAGGGTTAACAGCGATGATCTGGAACGAATACGTCTTACCTTCCTGCAATCCGGCAGCCACAAACCGGTTCTCGCTGCTTGTCGCCACCTTATTTCCGTCCTGATAAATATGATAGCCCGTTGCTCCCGGAACCGGAGCCCATCCCAAGGAGACGGTAGACCTTGTAGCTGTAACAGCCTCCAGCCCCTGTGGTGCAGCGAGCTCTCCCCATTTTAAATGTACAGCGTTACTCTTCACCGAAGTTTCCGGGTTCTGTCCCTGCAATGCTTTTTGAGCAGTAACTTCAAAGATATAATCGCGATTGGCTGTTGGGTCCAGGGAGTACGTGACCGACGTCACCGTTTCCAAGGTATCGACTTTATTGCCGTCCACATACAGCTCGTATCCGGTAGCTTCTGAGCTTGCCCCCCAATTTAAGGTCACCGATTTCTCGGAAACGTCCGTTACTTTCAGGTAACTCGGAGGTGAAATCGGAGCTTGTTCATATACGGTTTGATCCGCGGTGGTCGTGAATTCAAGAATATTGCTCTTCATATCCTTTGAGGGCCTGTGGTCATACCAGGTAATATATATGCGGTAGGTTGTCTCGGGCTTAAGCCCTGTAACGGCATGCGTGGTTAAATTTCCCCACGTGATATAAGCATCCGTATCTGCATTCCAGACATCGATATCGTTCTTGTCTCCCTTGAGGAAATCCCATTCAAAGGTAGCCTGGTTATGCGTTACCTCCACTAATCGCAGATTCTGGGGAGCGGACGTTTTTGGAGGCTTAACCTCGCCATCCAGCGTAGTAAACTCGATTACATTACTCTTATGCCGTTGGTCCGGACCTTGAGACGGTCTCTCATACCATGTAATGTATAATTTATAGGTTGTGTTGGGTTTCAAATCATCCAGGGTCCGGCTTCCGCCGTTCCCCCATGTATACCATGTATCATCCACGGCGTTCCAGACATCAATATCAAACGTATGCTGCGGATTATTTTTGTCGTAATCCCATAGTATCGTTGCTTCGGTGGCCGTGATGGAGTCTTGCACAATTCGCAGATTCTGCGGTGCTAGCGGATCCTGGGAGCCATAGGTCGAGCCTGTTACCGTCACCGGCTCGATGCCGGAGCTCGTTGCGGTAATTTCTGAAGGAGATGCGCCTTCTGCTGCAAAGGATGCAGGCGCATGAAGCAGTGGGGTAAACATGAGAATAAGGGCCAAAAAACACAGTACCCATTTCGGGCGTCTTTTCGTGATAAAGGGTATCACCGTTTTCACCTCTGTCGATTAAATTTCGATTGCAAATGATACAGCATTTCCATGAATGTCTGTTCCTCTTGGTGTCACCCGGGTGGTATCCTTGATGACTTGCCCAGCTTCGCATATCGCTCGAAATCCACTCGTTTTTGAAAGCGGTTACCAATCCAGGTAAACTTAACTATGTAAGATTCATCCCCTCCCCCTTTTCGCTCCATACCTACACCACTTGCTTGCTGTATCGCTCTACTACGGCCCCCTTTCAATGAAATCCATGTTGTTCAATCCATCTTCATATAGTTGTATCATGGAACCTGCGCCATCGATTGAGAAGGGATACATTTCCATAGAGATGGGATAAATTCTTGTAATTTTATATTCTGTTAATAAATTCAATCCATAAAAAAGAGCCCTCGAAAGGCTCTTCTTCTGTTTCCTATGTAACAGGTGACGGCCGATTCACCTAATTGAACTTAGATGCTCATGCTTTAGTTTCCATGCACCATCGGCTTCTCGAACGAATACGTTCGTTGCTCTCCCGCTCCCGGTCGTGTATTCCCCCTGAAAATACCCCTCGTAGTGATAAGTATAAATGCAGACAGCCGAATGTACATCAGTCGCAATCCACACCACCTCCTCCGCCCGGTAGACCTCATCCCGGATGACGTCCCAAGCGTGCTCGAAATAGGCCCTGATTTCCTCCAGGCAACAGCAGCTCCGGTCCGAGAACCAATACACCGCTCCCTCATCGAGCAGCCGGGCTACCTGATCAAAATCATGCGTATTCGTCGCCGCTATGTAGGCCTCAAAGGCTTTTTGATATGACATTGTTTCGCACCTCCCTATCTTATATCCTACGTATTCTTCAGGATCCACGCCACGATTCTAGCAATCTTTATGGTATGATATGGAGGCAATTTTATTCACAAAAAATAACAGGTGAACGCCCATGATGAGCATCGCTCAATTCGCAGAACGCACCGGCATGGTCCCCAGTGCGCTTCGTTTCTATGAATCCAAGGGGATTCTGGTTCCGGCTGAACGGCTGGAGAACGGTTACCGGTATTATGGATTTCACCAAATTCACGAAGCCAAGCTTGTAAACAGCCTCCGTCAATCAGGCATCAGCCTTGGGGATATCCGGTGTTTCCTTGAAGCCGAGGAAAGTACGCGTTCCGAGCTGCTTGCGCGCTGGCGGCGGGAAGCTGAGGCACGTCTACTCTCGGTCCAAATTGCGAGTCAATATTTAAACGGGATGGAACCAGGTCGCGGCAGTCTGCATCTCATCAATTGGGAACAACCCCTAACCGTGATATGGCAGCCGTTTTTGGTAGACAAACCAGTAAACTCTTATTCGCGGGAAATGAAACAAGCGGCAGCCAGACTCCATGACCTCAACATTCGCACGCAAGGCTCCAGCTTGATCAAGGTGATGGACTCCCTCCCGCACGCGGTGCTAATTGAAGTCGGATATCAAATTTGTACGGAATCCTCTCGGAAGCCAACGCCTCCGAAGACACCCTCCGAAGCCTATTTGGAGTCCATTCCCCCTACCTTGTTCGTATCGGTGGACAGCTCATGGGAGGACACCTTCGCATGCATGCGAACGATCCGCTTCCTTCAGAAGTTCGGTTTCGAACCTGCGGGCAAGCGGCTGGAGCGGCATTATCCCGATTCTCCTATATTCGAAATCATGATTCCTGTCATGCAAACTCGCTTCTCTTGACCTTCAAGTTACTTGAAGGTTTATACTGGGATTGTTCCATTTTCCAAAACTTTCTTATAGGAGGATCAAGCGAATGGTTGGATTACGGCTGGATGATTTCGATGGAGGTTTTATCATTGCCCCATGGGATCGGTTCAAGGAACTCATCGAATGGTATAGCACGCATTTGGATCTGAAAGTGACATACGAAGAGGATTACCCGGTCGAAAAAATGGCCACCCTTACTTTCCCGGCACTGGGATGCATACATATCAAGTCGGTGGAGCATGACCACCCGCATTTTGCAGTCGATTGGGGACAAAACGGAAATGTTCGCTTCTGCTTCACCGCAACGAATCTTGAAGCTGCACACGCCTATTTTCGCGAACAGGATATTCAAGTGACCGATGTGACCCAAGGCCCCTTTGACCGTACCTTCGATTTCTTCGATCCGGCTGGCAACCGCTTAACGGCAATCGAACCGGAGCCAGGTACGGAGGCGTTGGTTGCTAAAGCACCGGACGCACGCTTTCCGTTCCAAGCGATCCCCCGCTTTGGCGTTGACCGGCTGGATGAAGCCATTGCGTGGTACGAGGCTAATCTGGGCGGCAGAGTCGAACGGGTCAGTGAGGATGGAACCTCCGCGACCGTAATTATCACCGCCGAGGGCGCACCGCTCTATCTGGAAACCGCTCGGACAGACCGAACCAAGGACGCACTTACTGTAGCTGCAAGGCCTTATTGGGTAATACGGAAGAAGGCGAACTTTTTTGAGACTCATAAACGTTTGCGGGAACAAGGATGGAAGGTTACCGATTTTGCCGGAAATCCGAAGTTTCTTGTCATGTTCCACACCTACGATCCATATGGCAACCAGATCAATGTATGGTGTTACGAAGACTGTTAGTTCATGATTTGGCACATCCATGAGTGATTCCGCGTGTACATGAAAGGGCTGCAAGCATCCCCAAAGATGACGCAGCCCTTATCGTATCGTTCACATACTTTTACTTTAACACTTGGTTTGAAAATTCGCCTTTCCTTCCAAGACGGCATTCAAGAATGTCTTCGACTTTTTCAATCGCTTCTGGATCTCTTCAATTTCTTTGATTTTTTGTTCTACCATTTTCGTCTTTGCCTCGTATGACAAGTTAAGTTGTTGATTGACTAACAAACTTAATTCTTCTATAGAAAAATCTACCGATAAAAGTACCTTCACGTCATCTAGAAACTCCACAATCTCTTCGGAATAAATTCGATAATTATTTGCATCTCGTTTAACAAATGTGTCCGGAATCAGGTTCTTACGTTCATAGAATCTCAACGTTGATATGGGCAGACCCGTTAAATTTGAAACCTCGTTTATTTTCATAATAGGACCTCTTTTATTTCTTGCTATAAACCTAGGTTCATAGTTCATAATACGAAATATGATAACGAACGACATCCACAATGTCAAAAAAATCGATGTTATCAAAAAGGAGAGGTTCTATGTTTAACCATATTCAAAACAACGATTTCGCCAATATCGTTATGGGCCGACGTTCTGTCCGCAATTATGATGAGAACTATAAAATATCGAAAGAAGAGATGAGCGACATGATTTCGGAAGCCAGTTTGGCTCCATCCTCTGCAAATATGCAGCCTTGGCGTGTAATTGTGGTCGATACTCCGGAAGGAAAAGAAAAGCTAAGACCTCTTGTGAGGTTCAATACGTTACAGAATGATACTTCATCAGCCATGTTATTGATTTTTGGCGATACCCAAAGCTATTTATATGCTGAAGAAATTTACAATACAGCTGTGGAACAAGGAAAAATGCCGGCAGAAGTACGAGATCGTCAACTCGAAACCATTCTATCCCTGTTTCCGACTCTATCAAGAGAAATGAAAGTTGAAATTGCAAAAATCGATAGCAGCCTCTTTGCCATGCAATTCATGTTAGTAGCTCGTGCGCATGGGTATGACACGAATCCAATGGCAGGCTTTGAAGCTGATCAGTTAGCAAAAGCATTCGATGTAGATGAAGAACGCTATGCTCCAGTCATGGTCATTTCATTAGGAAAAGCCAAAGAAGATGGGCATGAGTCTGTTCGATTAGAGCCTGACAAGATTACATTTTGGAGATAACCATGTTCCGTAGTCGATTCACCATTCTTTCTTCAAAATAACATCAGACTCAAACGCAAGTTTATGCAAACCGAAAAACTCAATCTTAAAGAAAACGGCAGCCGGTCATTGTGATCGGCTGCTTATGATGGTTGAACTAGCAGCCGAGTGACATCGCCTGGTCCTCATTCGTAATATCCTTGCACAGCCGGCAGTCGCTTATACTCCTCCCGCTCCTCCACCATGTTGGCTGATCACATCCATAGCCTCATCTATGATCGGAACTGCCTGTACCTTCTCGAAACAACCTGACACGATCCATACCGCTAAAAGTGCTGCAGCAACCAGGCCTTTTCTCATCCTTCTATTCCCTCCTAATAGAAATGCGTCGGAGACGGCGTAACTATTAGACGGATGTTCACCCCATTTTGTTCCACCCACTGCATGTACAAACAAGCGAACTAATATTTCATTCCATGAATTATATTTTGTTTGTATACATGATTTTGCCAACATCGTGTCTAACGGTTTTATGACCTTGTTTAATTCCTTTCCCAATGGCTATAAGTATCACATCTTCATACCTGTCAGAAATCTGTAAGGCTGACTTTAATTGTTCGGAATCATACCCGGACATGGTAATCGTATGGAGACCCGCCTCGTTCGCCAGTAAGACTAACGACATAGACGCCAGGCTTGCGTCTCTTACTAATTCGAGCTTTAAATCTTCTTTGGATTTATTTAGATAATATTGAATAGCCGCGCTGGCTAAATAATCTCTTAATGATGCGTCAAAATAACCCTTTTGAAATCCTTCTTCATGGATATGTATAATATTCTCTTTTTCAAATGCTTGATAATCGCCCAGTACAACGATTAGAGCCGACGCTTCTATTACCTGTTGCTGATGAAAGGCAATGGGGAGTAACACGTTTTTTAAATTCGGTTCGTCGATAACCAGGTACCGTGTGGCTTGAATATTGTTTCCGTTGGGCGATTTACTGGCTCCTTCAATCAAAGCCGCCAACGTTTCCGATTCCATTTTATAATGGGGGTCATAATGCCTGACAGAACGTCTTTGCTCTAATATCTCTCTCACACTCATTGTGCTCACTCCAAATGTTTTATTTGCTTCACATTCCGATTATAATGGACCGTACAGTGGCAGAAAATAACGCACAATAAAGTGGGTTAGCCACCTTTATGTGCCTATTCAGGAGGATTACATAATGAACAGCCTCAATACGGGAATCAATATTTTTATGAACACGGTAGGAGGAAAGTGGAAATGCTTAATTCTCTTCTTTCTGAGTCAAAAGCCAAGGAGAACTAAGGAGTTCTACCTGCTCATGCCGACCATTACGCAGAAAGTCTTAACCGAGCAATTAAAGCAGCTGGAAAAAGATGAGCTTGTCCGAAGAGAAGTATTTAAAGAAGTACCGCCTAAGGTAGAATACAGTTTAACTGAGCTGGGCCAATCCTTCGTGCCTGTACTACATACCATGTGTGAATGGGGCAACACCTATGCAACCGTACAAAACCTCGAAAGAGAAGAACAAATCTGTCGCCAGCATGAATAAGTGGTCGTGCATACATAGTGGCGCGAAAAAAAACGAGCAGACAATCATTCGTCTGCTCGTTCTATAATTCAAACCCCTTCATCCGTCTCATTCTCGGGAGTCTGCTCTTGCTCTTCCGAAAGCGCGCTTTCGTCGGACAGCTCATAGGCGACACCATCCACTACGACCTTCTCGACTAGGGATACGTCAAGCGCCTGATCCAGCTTCACGGTGACCTGACTCGTATCAGCCGGGTTTGCCGGAGTGGTACCGACGTTATCCGAGGACTCCACGTCCTCACCTTCAACAGGATCAGACGTGTTTTCCCCTTCTGTTGTCCCGCTATTCGGATCCGCTTGGTTCCCGGATGAATCCGTCTCGGATCCTGACGGATCAGCAGCATCGGCTTCCCCTGTGGTTTCATCCGCGCACACCCGCGATAATTCAGGACTGGCCGCTTCAAGCAGCGTGCTTCCATCCTTGCCTATAATCTGTAGTTTGTCCACACTGAAATCCCGGCAAGCCGCCGGTTGTTTAAAATGGAAATTCAGCTCGGTGAATCCCGCCTGCTCGCCTTCCTCCACCACCGTCGCCGTTAATAAAGGCTGCTCGTCTACGGTCTCGGAAGAAGCCGGCGGTACCGTAACCGGCGGCGTAACGGCCGGATTCGGATCGGCATCGCCGTCCGCGGGACCTTTGCCGTTTTGGATCATCATGAAGGCAGCGCCAGCAACAACGATTACCACAAGCAAGGAAGAAGTGATTTTTACGAACCGCGAATGCCGGCGAAACCATCGCACCAACGGCGAAGCCAACTCGGCCTTAACCTGCGCATACACCGGTTTGAGGATGGGTGCAGGCGAACTGAAATAAGTTTTTACGTAATCCTTATTTTTAAAGGCTTCGCGGTCGTGGATTTTGAAATAATCGATGATGGCGGCGGCATAAGCGGGAACAAGTCCGCGCGGTCTAACGAATACCGGCTGCTCGGCAGACCACTGAATATATTGGTATACCACGTCCGGGCTCTTGCCGTATCTGTGCAAGTAATCCAGCAAGCTCCGATAGTCTACCGCACTGGAATTGATATCCGTGCAGAAAGCCAAGGTTATGCTCTCGAAATTGGACGGTTCCACATGATGCTGCAGCCACTTCCGCATGATATGCTGGGTGCGCTCCCGTTCCTCTGCCGAGAGTTCCGCCAGCACTTCCGCTCTAACCTCTTCATGGCCGGACCACTGGTGAAGGGCCAGCATGACCGCGGCTTTGGACCGAATCCGGGAATCGAACCGCTCTACCCAGCCTTTGAACTCCTTCGGCATTTGCAGGAACCCGATGTCCATCAGCTGCTTCTGGCTTAATTGCTCAGGCTCCAGCTCACGCAAGAGAAAGAGATTGGCTGCATAGATCATCCGGTCCGCAAAGGCACGTCCGCCTTGATAACGGCCGATTCCCTTTTGCGGATCGCGTTCCAGCGCATCCAATTGATCCAGTACGGCATTGACCGTTCTCACCGGATCCGAATCCTGCTGAAGCTTATCGATAAGCTGGGCTTCCGCAAGCCGGACATAATTCTCCTGCTCCAGCAGGAGAGGGTGATTCCGAACCCACAAGCCGATCAAATCCACGAGGTCTGCAGGCGTTGCCGCTTGCTTCATGCGCGTTTTCATGTAGGGATCGAACATCAGCGCCGGCAGCCCCGGACTGGTCAGCACCCTCGCATAAAAGGCTCGGCTTAAAGACGGGCTGCTCTCCAGCAGCTCGTAAATCGCCATGGTCGTATCCTGACGCTGCTTCGATAAGGCATTATTTAAGGAGCGGATAAAATATTCCACGATCCAATCGTTATGCTGCCGGGGATTGATGCCATGATAATTCTTCAGGAATCCCGCGATCGCGGCATCCGGAACATGCCCGCCTTTGACGAGCTCGAACTCCTTGGCAAACAGGGCAAGAAACAGCTGATCCAGACGTTGCTTCGCATCCAGGGCGCCTGCCGGCTGCAGATAGAGCAGTGAAGCACGCAGTACGGCATGCTTATGCTCATGGTACAGGCCTTCATGGCCTTCTTCGATCTGGAACAGCATGCATAAATCATCATAGCTGTCCAGCGAGATCTGATGTATCGGCTCCATGTCCGCAAGCATTAGCTCGGCGAAGGCAAAAAAACGTTCGGACCGATCCGGGTCCAGCAGCGTATCCCAAGCAAAATCAAGATAAGGCTGCTTGGACCATTTCAGATCGGCATTGATGACCCGGCCTGCTGCGAGCTCAAACAAATAATCCTTCTCGATGCTCCGGTCATTCAGGCGCAGGCTGCCCTTCTCCACGAACATGAGATGAAGCCCCTTCTTGCTCTGCGGCTCCTTGGCATAAGTTACGAATCCAAGCACCCGGCGCAGCGCATAGGGCAATCGGCCAAACAGCACAAAGAGCAGCTGCTCCGCCTTCGCGGACAACTGTTCCACCGGGACATCCAGAACGATGTATACCTTTTTCTTCCCGGCAGCCGCGGATATGCAGGCATAGATCAGCTGCTTGAATACTTTCTCGTTGATCCCGAGCTCCTCCAGCAAGGCCGGCGTCCTCTCGGACGAGACAGCGGCCCGGGAATCGGCCTGTACCGGAATCGCAGGAAGCTGCGGCAGATCGACGCCCTCTTCGATATCGTAATGATCGGCAAAAGCGACCTGAAGCCATGTCCGGTAAGCGTTATGATCATCTCGATGGAATCCTTCCGGAACGACGTAATGATGCGTAAAAAAGGCGCTGCGCAGCCCCGTGAAATCCGCAGGCTGAAACACGCTTCGGCCCAGCACCGTTTCCCCTGATTCGGTATGGAACAGATGAAGGGCAGCCGGATAAGACGCAGCGTCCCGTTCACTGCGCGCCGTCAGCTCGGCAGGTGCTTCGTATTGGCAGAAGGGATGCAGTACCTTTTTAATAAAGGAAGCCTCCAATCCGGACGAACGGGCCACCGTGTCAAAACCTTCGGCCGAGCGGAATATGCCTCGCCGCTCACGGGTGTACATCTGCTGCTGTATGTTTCGGGTTGGGAATGCCGGCACTAGTCTTCCCTCCCCTGAATGTACTTCAGCTTGTACAGAAGCCAGATGAACGGTTCATCCACCCGAATCGGGCTGACCACGCTCTGCAGCTTCTGATCGACAGGGTTGCTGCCCAGTGCCGACACGGCAAAATAGGCGGTATTCGAAAAGTACACATCCATCGTCCCTTTGAACGGACGGTCGACCTTTTCGATAAAACGGCGGATTTCGCCGTCAATATTTTCAAACTCGGTCAAATTCAAAAACTTGCGGTGCACCACATTGTTAAAAATATTGCTGTTCAGCTTCACATATTCGCCATCCTCATCCTTAAGCGCGTGAAGCATGTCGCTCTTGGTCAAGACGACGGCGGTTGGAATATCCGTCTTGCCTTTGTCCTCATACGCGATGAAATCGCCGAACATGGTCAGCACGACATCCCGCGGCTCATCATACTGGGATACCCACTCCCCGGGCTGATCGCCGAATTTCAAACGGA
Organism: Paenibacillus sp. CR_12; assembly: GCF_041953985.1. Lineage (NCBI taxonomy): Bacteria > Bacillati > Bacillota > Bacilli > Caryophanales > Paenibacillaceae > Paenibacillus > Paenibacillus sp. CR_12. Next base: position 186,713 of record NZ_JAVFHO010000009.1, read on the forward strand.
TTTTTTCCCGAATGGAGCGGATTTGGAGCGGATCCACCATAAACAGAATGCCCGCGGAATTCTTGATATGCTGTCCGTGCAGCCCCAAATAATCCTCATCCACCATGCCCTCGCCTGCCACGTCAAAAAATACGAGCGTCAAAGGCGGCTTCGACTCATCCTTGAACACGAATTGGAAAATAAAAGGCTCCTGCATTTTCTCCTTCTGCGTAGACGCCAGCAAATCCCCGCGTTCAAACAACGGCTCCTCATAGCCGGTGCGGAACTTGCGGCTGATCTCGGCATTCAGCGGCATGCAGGCCGCATCGAAATGATCTGCCGTCGTATGCTGAAGCGTATGAATCAGCGAAGTCATATAAACCGATTTGCCCACTTGCGAAGCACCGATAATCGAGATAATGTTGCTTGGCACCTTCCCGGCGGTAACCGGCAGCTCATTGTGGCATTTCGGGCACAGCCGTCTGCGCGTGACGATGCCGTAACGGTCATTCAATCCAACCAGGACGTGCTCCGAATAAATGTGCTGCTCCTCCGGGATGTCGCTCGGACGGATGATCGCTTCGATATCATACACCGAATCCAGCCCGAAGCGTTCACGGTACCGATTCAGCTCCTCATCTTCCCCAAGCGCATAATCCTCGTCATCCTCGCGGTCGTGGGCAGCCCGGAAGACGACCTCCTTCGGAGCAAACTTACTGAAACAGTAAGGGCAGACAATATCATAGAACAGCGGCCTTGGCTCCGGCTCCGGTTTTTTCTTGAATATATCAAAAATGCCCATCTTTCGTACCTCCCTCTGAACCCTATGAAAAAATACACACGAATGCGCTCACATGGTTAACCGTGTGTTCTTTTTGTCTCTATCTATCTGTACACCAGCTCATATCGTTGTCCGTATTTCTTGCCGTCCGTAAAAAACAGGCGAACGTAATCGTTCTTGCCCACCTCGATCGCAGGCAATTCGTTGCGTCCGGCATCAAAATCCGTCACGAACGGGTACAAGATGCCGTCTTCCTTGTTGACCGGATAAGCGCCCTGCTTCTTCACGTAACATAAAGCTTCCTTCGGTACCGGCACCTCTGCCGTCACCTGGATTTCGATCGTCTTATAGGGCTGCAGCCAGCGGCTTTTTTCGCGAATGGAGTAGACCAGTTTCGCTTTGCCGGTACTGAACCGAATGCGGTTCGATTCATCCTCCTGCCTGATTAACGCCATCTCTCCATCTTCGGAAGACAAGGCGTAGACCGTGTACGTGATCTGACCGATCCCCTCCAGCCGGTCGCGGTACCCGTTGTTCGCCTTATACTCGTCACGGGTGTATAGACGCATCCCGCCTGGCTGCGAATCGCCTGCAGGCTGGCCGAATCCGTCGTCCATCGCACGGTGGATGTATACCGCTTGAAGACCCGGCGGCCAGCTCCAGCGGAGCGTGCAGTAACCATCGTCTAGTTGATAGCTTAATCCCTGAATGACCCATTCTCCGGGCTCCGCATGTTTAAACCGCATCTCGAACGCCCCCTGCTTTAAAATCCTCGGCTTGTTGAATCATTCGGCCGCTGCCCTCTTCCCGTTCGGCCCGGCCGCTGCACGTTGCGGATGATCTTGCTGCTCTCCTTAACCGGAATCACCAGCGTGAACAAAGCGATGATCCCCGCGAGCAAAAGGCAGGCAATCAGACGAACGGAGGCATCCCCGATTTCCTCGCCGGAGAGGCCGTATTCCAGAACCACGCCTGCCAGTACGCCCGATACCGCGCCGCCGATGCTGAAGCTCAGCGCAAGATGGCGATTGTCAAACACCGTGCCGAGGGCCAGGCCCATGGCGGCGCCGATGAGCAGCATCGCAGCGATTCTTCCGATCTGATGATACACGCTGTCTTCCATAGCGCCCGTACGTTTCGTCAACAGCGAACGGTCTCCAACGTCGTCATAGATTTTCTGGAAAACGAAAGACAAATCCTCCGCATGCTGAACGTCGTAATATTGTCCGCCCGTTTCCGCCGCAATCGTCTGAAGCAGCTGTGCACCGTCCGGGTTGACAAGGCTGAGGCCAATCGTATTTACCGCGATTTGCTGCTGTTTGTACTCCGCAAGCACACGATCATGGTCGGTTTCGCTAAATCCGTCCGACAGCATGATGACCATGGCGCTTCGGCCGGCATCCCGGCTTTCCTGAATATGCGACATGGTATCCTCCAGCGCAAGACTGATGTCCGTACCGCCATCGTTCGTTGCCAAACCGTCGATTTCCGCAATGATCTCATCCTTGGTTTCTTGGTTCTTCACGCGCGTGAACGGCTGCAGTAACGTTGTTGCATGATCAAACACCATCACGGATACGCGGTTATCCCGATCCATGCGGTTGATCAGATTTTTGGCTGCCGTGTACCGGTCCTGATTCGGGTCCGTCTCGTTCATGCTGCCCGAATTGTCAATGACCAGCACGATATCCTTCACGGGCTTGGCGCTGCCCGGGTTCAACTGGTACGCCCATTCAAACAGCATGCCAAGGAGGAACAGGGCCACCAACGTGGATGGAATCAGCAGCTTCCATGATGTGCCCGTGTACCGCTGTCTCCATGAGCTTCCGCTCAAACGGGGGGAGATCAGTTCTGCGATTAAACAGGCCAAGCCGATGCATAAGGCCAGAATCCCGAAATAAATCCCCGTAACCACGATGACAGGAAGCCCTGTCCCCCACTGGCGAAGCAAAAACTCCCCAATGGCAAATCCGAGTCCCCCACCGACCAGGCTAAGCAGCAGCAGGAGAGGGTTTAATTTTCGTTGCACAATACACGCCTACTCTCTGTATCAGAATCGAAGAACGCTAACGCAGCTCGGGAAGCTGCGCCGGTTCCATGCCATGAAATTCATAACCATTTGCCGTGTAGGTCTCGTAGTAGGTTCTGCCATTCCGGTAATACATCAGATCCTCCAGATGGAAACCTCCCATCAGGTTCAGCTTCTCGACCCCGCTGGAGCGCTTCTCGTGCACGATGCCCAGCTTGTACACCCGTAAAGCTTCATCGGCATGGATCGCATAGCGGACGAATTCGCTGTCGGCATCGCCGAAGAAATATTTTTCCTCATACCGATGCTCCTGCGTATAATCAAGCAGCCTGACCAGCGTAACGGAGTTCTCCTCCAGCATCCGGTATAACACCTGAAACAGGTCTTCCTTGGCCAGCACCTGCTTGTTATGGTAGTCGATGGTGACGTTCGCCCTCCGCAGCAGTTCTTCCTCGAAGGTCTGCACGAACGGCTCTGCCGTCAATAGATCCCTCAGACAGACCCGGATCATGTTCGACAGGATCGGTTCGATCCCTTCATGCGTAACGATGGAGAGATTGCCGACATACCGTTCCTCGAAGAACACGCCTTCGCCGCGCTTGCTCTCCAGCTCCAGCATCAGCTCCTCCGTCACGAGGCCGTAATACTCCATCAGGTTCTGGCCGATATAATCGTCTGCGGCACGGATGCTGGAACGGGCCGCCTCCAGCAGCTCCGCCTCCAGCTGATCCAGCATGCCTGCCTGCTGTTTGTACTGACGGTGAATACGTTCAAGCTCCGTCTCATACAGCCTGTAGAGCTCAAGCTCCGTTTCCAGCTGCAGCAGCTCATATTTGCGCCGATAGACCTCGCCCACGAAATATCGAATGAAATGGCGCACATTCTGTTTATCCCGAAAAGGAAGCTTCTTAAACGGCTGGCTTTCGACGCTTTCCTCATAATAGCGGTTTAGTCCGTCCTGCTCGGTCTTAAGCAAGCTGCCGAGATCCCGGATCCGGGATCGAACCGCTTCAAGCACAATGCCCGCTCCGGCCTTATCGCTCGTCCACGCTGCAATTTGATAACAACCGATTTGCGGGTGAGTCGCCAAAGAGCGGTGCAGCGCATCATGCAGTTCTTCTGCGGTGCCCATATCGCTCAGTCTCTTTCGGGCCGCCAGCTCGTAATTGTCGCGAAAAAACTGCCGGCAGCCATCTCCGAAGAGCGCCTCTTCCGCCTCGCGAATATTCATTCGCTTCAGCCCGGCATAACTGACGGGATGCGACATCATGCCTTTCAGTCCGTCCAGATGCTCGGTGGACGGCAGCATCCGGTCCGCTCTTGCCGTTACGGCCTCCGAGTCGAGACCGAAATAGGCCAGGTATTCATGAACCTCCGGCTCCGGCCTGTTCTTCATGCGAAGCAGCAGTCCGCGGCACAGATGGTAAAGGACCGTTAGCGCAATCGGCTCATTGGGCCTCTTCACCCGGGCAAAGCCGGCGGAGACAAAGCCTTGGCGGCCGGATTCGGTCATGATATTGCTTTTGAATGACGTATTGTTGTAAATGCCTCGGATCCCGTCATAGGTCTCATCCTTCTGCTTCCGGTTCTTGAGCAGGCCCAGGTGGCAGATGATATCGTAGATATCCTGCATGCCGGCGTAACCCGAGATGCCGCGTTCATTCTTGTCGGACAGCACATAGACGAGATCAAACAATGGGGATGCCGGGTGGACGACCGGAATCGTCAGCCCGTCCTCCGTTACCTGCAGCGGCGCGGAGAAGCTGTATTCCCTGCTCTGCATCAGCTCCAGTTCCCGCAGAAACGCAACGCCTACGGAGCTCGCATAACCGTAGGATTCAATCTGCTCCCTTTCATTAATGAGCGCATACAAATCCATCTGCACCGACTTGAACGACTGCTGGAATATGGATTCGGCCAGCAATGAAATTTCCGGGATAAATACATTAAACGGGTCATCGACCCGTGTAATGACAGACAGATGAACCCGGTCAAACGAAGCATAGCTGCGTCCAAAGTCTGAAATATGGTGGCTTAACTTCCGAATCGCTTGATTCAACCCGGACAGATAATGCGGGTTCTGATAGAAGCTCCGGTACAGCTCCTTCCGCATCGATTTGGATGCGGCGTCTGACACCGGCAGCTGCAGGTGGTACCTGTGAAGCCGACCGGAGAGTCCGGGGCCTTGGGGCCCTCGTCCTTCGCTCCGGTCCGTGCCTACATGAAAATAAACGACGCTGGCGCTGTTATCCCATTTTCGGTCCTGAATTTCCATGATCGGTTCGATGGCGGACGCTGTCTTGTCGCCAATGAACAAGTATACCTCCGGGTAGTGGATGCTGCTCTGATCATCCTCCATCAAGGTAAGCTGCTCTTCCGACTTGGCATAGCCGGCAGCATACTGGCGAAGAATCTCCCTCATCGTCTATTTCAACCTTCTTCGGATGTCATTTAATTTCGAAGATACCTGTCTGTAGAACTGGTACCGCTCTTCGCCGTCCGCAAGCTCCACCTTCTCGTATTCCAGCCGGTCGCGCGTTTCCAGGAACCGTTCGGCCAATTCTTCCAGCTTCGTGAGCAGCGGCGTAATATCCTCGGAAGCGGTCAGCTCCTGATCGCGGCGGGAGGATTTGCGAAGCAGCGTGCTGCGGCTTTTCTCATCAAGCTGACGGAAGTGCTTGTAGACTTCATACTCCACGTCGTTCACGCTTTTCAGCAGGTTGGCAAACGGCTCCCAGGAATCTTCCTCCGGATCGCGATCATAAACGAAGAGCGCACCCTTCTTGGTGATCGTCCCGGTGTACAACGCCTCGATGAATTGATCAAGCCATTTCTCTTCATTCTGATTGTCGCTGATCAAGAGCTCGAATTCCGTGATTTTGGCCGCGATGGCAGCATATTTCTTCAGCTCTTCCCGGACGATGCGGATCATTTCCGGAGAACGGATCAAATTCTCCTTGGCCATTTCCTCGTTGATGCTGTTGAAAATATCCTTGGAGCCTACCCGCTCCAGCCCCTCGTTCATCAATCGCTTCAGTTCGGTCCAGGCCCGCTTGACCTCGCCAAGGTTAGGCTTGGGACTATCGAGCTGCAGATCATAAGCGCGAAGCAGCTCATTCAGGTCAAACGGCTTCGTAAACACGACCGCATAACGGCTGCTCGTATTCTGGTCAACGTCCTTCTGGATAACGACCTTATACTCAATCGCTTGGCTGAATTCGGACCGAACCCGGGCATTGTACTCCTGAACCCGCGGGTTGACGTAGGTATCCCCCCAAGATTTTTCGGGAATCGGCGACGGCAGGTACGTCCAATTGTTGCGGTCCGTCTGCACCAAGTGGCGTCCAACGCCTTCCTTGTCCATGATCGTGCGTTCGTAGCTCTCCTCATAAACCTTCAGCGGCGTGTAGACGAACAGCGGCACGCCGTTCTTCGTATTCAGCCAGAAGATCCGGTTCTTCACTTCGCTTTCCTTCACGGTGAAATGGGATTTCCCGACCGAATTGTTCTGATAATTGCGAATCCCCTTCAGAATGCTCGGTGCCTGTACCGGCACGGACACGAAGCCCCAGGAAGGGAAGTACAGATTGCCTGCGCTGTTGCTCAGATGGAAGACCGGCACGGCTTCGTCATCCAGCTTGCTGGCGATACTGCGCTCAACGAATTTTTCGATGGAATCCTCCTGACCGAATTTCATGACCAGGAAATCCTCCATCGAACGGGTGATCAGATCGCCGAATTTATCGGTAAGAAACTCCGAAATGGAACGGACGACATCGATTTCCTGCTCCCGGGTCCAACGATTGGCATGACTCAGCAGCTCCTGGGCGAAATCGCGGATAAGATCGTCCACATCCTTCTGATCCATGATTTTGTTGATAACATCGGAAATGTCGGGTACGCTCACCAGGTTCCAGTAATACGTCTTGTTCCCTTTATGATCCTGCTGTTCTTCCCCGTTCACGAGAATGTCGCCGTTCTTGGCGAAAATCGAATTCAGCGCATTCAGAATCTCCGTATATACGCTATAAATCCGGTTATTCTCCTGGTTCAGCAGATCGTATAAATCCTCGTAAAATTCAATCATCTGCTCGGTGCGTTCCACATCGGCTTCCAGCCAATATTCGTTGATTTTGGCTTCGATATAAATGTTTTTCTTCTTGTCCTTCGAGACAAAAGCGCTCTTTGCATCGCCCAGACGATCGATCGCCTGTTCTCTGGCCGACTCGATGTCCCGCGGTATGCGGGTCAGATTCTCCCGCAGCGCTTCGATGTAGGACAGCAGCATCTTCAGCAGGCTAAAGCCCTTCTCCGTATAGATCAACCGCGATACGTAAAACGGTCCTTGCTGCGGATGCAGGAACATCCGGCGGATTTGATCGCTGAACTGAGCCACGATCTCGCCCGGCAGCTGCTTCTTCGCTTTGATGTATTCCTCGCGGGCTCTAGCCAGAAAATTCTGTTCCAGCTCCGTGTCCATATTAATGACCTGGTTCTTCACCACGTTCGCGTAGCTGAGCCGCTCGCTGTTCTGGTATCCGGGCAGCGGCTCCGGTACGCGGGATTCGAAGTTCTTGGTCATCGAGTCCAGGTCGATGCCCAGCTTGCTCGCAAATTTCTCGACGTCCTCCTGGCTCGGCGCTTTCTCGAACATGGTTTGCATTTTGCCGAAGACGCGGTATGCCAGATACGTCGTCATCTCTTCGATCGGCAGTACGGCCGAAGATGCGCCGATGATGTTGTAGTCGTAATTGGCAGGATACGCCTTGTTCATCTGCGCAATATTGGTGCGGATGTTGCTGATATAGTCATGGATCGCAAATTCTTCGCCGGACTGTTTTTCCTCGCTGGCCATGAAGTTCGTGATGTTCTCCGCGGTAACGTTCATGCAGTAATCGTAGGCATTCTCCAGCAGCTTGCCTTCCGTATTCGTAGCGGATATCAGATGACATAGATTAAATGGAGGCAGCGGAGAGTTCACGTTCAGAATGTTGCCGTACTGCTGCTTGAACCGTTCGCCTCTGGCATCCACGTTCATCCAGTAGTCCAGCTCTTTGAGCGCGGCATAACCGTTCTTCTTGATGTACTCGCGCGTGTGCTCGCTCAAGCTTTTGTTCGCCAGATTGATATCCGGCGTAAACAGATAGCCGAGCGTGTTCACGCGGTCGATGCCGGCAGAGCCGTGATCGCGTTCGATAATGCCGCGGACGATATAGGCGATGTCCAAGAAGCAGCCGCTGCCCGTACCGCCGGAGAGCCCCGTCAGCAGGAAGACCATCAGCTTTTTGTTCGTGCCGACCGACAGCGTTTTGATCTTCTTGTCGATCGCCTGCACCACTTGGGTAATCTTCGTGAACAGGAGCAAGCGGCCCGCCTGGCGTACGCCTGCGGCCCCGTTCATGCCGTCGGTAATGCTCAGCTCGGGTGACAGCCAATCCGTAATGTAAGGCTCCAGGATGCTGCGGTTCTGGAGAAGGCCTCCGATCTCGGCATTGGAGAGAAGCACGAATTCATTGATCGGATCCAGTCCGATCCCCTTGTAGCGCTTATTCTTATCCTGTTCGTTGGTCTCAAAAGCCAGAAACTCCACGTTATCCGGCTTGTCCATTCTTTTCTTGGACAACGGATCCTCCGGCAGCTTGAAACGGCGGTTAATCTGATATTTCAAGCGCAGCAGCGCATCGATCCCCGTCCCTCCAAGTCCAATGATGAGGATCGGATTGTCGATGGTATCCACCCGTATTTTCTCGCTGACAATGCCGCCTCCGAGTGAAACGTCAAGCTGTTGTATATGTTCTCTAACTACCGGTTTCATAACTTCCCCTCCTGATAGGTCATGGCATTAAAAGGTTTGTTCAAAAAGTCCGCTTTCGATAAATTGACCTTTTTGAACTCGCACTTTAAGCCAAATATTCGAATAATATCGTTTTGTCCGCCTGCTGAAGCGAAACTCTCAGCCGGTCTCCGTTCTTCAGCTCCGTCCCGTTCGTTGCATCCAGAGCCCGTCCGGACTTCTCGATGACGGCTGAAGAAAGGTTCTTAAGTATGAGGCGGTCGTTCTTGCCCGGCATGAACAGGATTTTCTCCGTTTCCTTGAGCTCCGGAGCAAGCTGCAGAAGCTGATGCAGATTGAACTTCCCTTTGAAGGAAGTCAGCTTCTTGTATTGCGGGGACGTCTTCTCCCCGGTATTCTCATCCCTGATCTCAATCACGATTTGGCCGACAAAGCCCCTGTTCGCTTTCTTTATCGCGCCGAGAATGAAATAAGCTGCCGCTCCAACAATGAGCAGCGCCGCGATGCCAATGATTACGGGCCATAATGGAAAAGGTTTCCCATCCTCGCCCGCGGTCATCTCCTTCCCGCCATTGCCGGAGCCGGAGGCTGCCGCTTTCGCGCTAATCTTCACAGGCGGGCTTTCACGGTAGAAGCTCTGCTCCTCCGCACGCACCCTCAGCTCGTAGTCATGCTTCTGCGGAATCTTGTAATCCCCTACAAAGCTGCCTTCTTTGTTCTCTAGTTCGACTTCCGACTCGTCCCCGGTGTTCAGGTCCTTGATCAACAGCTTGGCCGTCATATTGCCGTACTGTTCTTGGTCCTGCAGCTTCTGTCCATTGCTGACGAGGTACGCGTTAATGTCAATCGTATCCCCTTCCTTTACCTTGGAAGACGGCGGAGGATCCATAGCCAGCTCCAGATCGTAGTTGAACACGAGGTTGATGTCGATTTTGTCCTTCGATACGCCCTTCACCTGCAGCTTCCAGTCGCCTTGCTGCGGCTTCAGCAGCTTGAGCAGCGAATAGGAATTGGACGTGGAGCGCAGCACACTAGCCGATGGAATGCTCTGCTCGGCACCGGCGGGATCTACCAGCTTCACGTCCACCGGGCTAGAGGACATAATGGAAATATTTGCTTCCAACACGTTGGCATTCGGCACGCGGACCGTAACCTCCTGATAGCTTCCGTTGCCGGTAATCGACTGTACCGGAACGATCTTGAGCTGCTGGTGGCTGGCAAAAATCTCGCTTAATATTTGCGGAAGGTCATCCGCCGAACTGGTCGTAAAGGATTTGCCCCCCGTTTGGTTGGCCAGTTCAGCCAGCGTTTCTTTGTTCAGCTTCCCGTCGGCATTGAGTCCGATCGTATAAATCGGAATACCGCTTCCCTTGGCCTCCTTGACGGCTTGGTTCAACTGCTCTGACGCTTCCTTGCTCGTCCTGCCCGTATTCGGATCCAAATCATTGTTACCGTCGGCCAAAACAACGATCATCGGCGCATGTGCCGGGTCCATCCCCTGCTTCAGCACCTTCACGGCTTCATCGAGACCGACGGACATATCGGTGTACGGTCCGCGATCCAGCTGATCGATAAATTCCTTCAGCGCGGTTTTGTCCGCCTCCGACTGAATTTCAAGCAAGGCTTTCTCCCGCTGAATCCGGTCGGTATAGGAAACGATGCCGACCTTGTCGCCGGTTGTCGCCAGCATGTCGATGAACATCTTCATCGCTTCGCCGCTAATCCGCTCCGGATCGCTATTTTTCATCGAATTGCTGGCGTCCATCACCAGTACGGCATCGATGTTGGAGCCTTGGGAGGCAGCCGCTGCCTTAGGCAAGGCTCCTCCGCTCCAGGTCATGATCAGCAGCACCGCTGCCATCAGAGAGAGCAGCCATTTATTTTTACGTTGCATAGATTTACTCCTTCATCCATTTAGTCGAGCATCGGCGGATGTCTCGGTTCGTTCGTCAGAGACTAGTCTAACTGTAGGCAAAAAGTCTTAAAATCACATGAAAGGAAGCTTAAAATAATAATCGCAAATATCCATATTCCTACTGTGTTTATATAGAAAATACCACGCCAGTCACTAAAATATCCCAGCACTATGTCCATATGATATAATTATACCTGCCAAAGTTCAACATCATCAGTCGCGCCACCCGGACTTAGGACACAAGGCTCACCCTCTATTTTTGAACCAATTTCGATACCGAAAGGAACCGACATATGATTACATACGGATGTCTCGGGATTTTGTTTCTTTTTGTCATCATCAAGATCACGGCCTATTCCAAGCGTAAGAAGAACGCCCCGACGCCGGAGCAGCTGCAACAGACTCTGCTTGAAGCGGCCAACTCCAAGAGGGAACAGCATGGATAAGAAAAAGCCGGTGCAACTTCGCCCCTATGCTAAAACGAGATATGTCTACCAAAAGTTAAGGATTTGCAAACATTGCCACAATTTCACGATTCTTTGGGAGGACAGCTGCGCTTACTGCAAACGCCAGTCCCTGGTCCCCGTTATGGAATTTGCAGGGAGCATGGCCAAACGTTCCATGCAGAGCGACCGTCTTCTTTTCTACATTATAGGACTCTCTGCCGTGCTTCTCGGTCAGACCTTCTTGCAGATCGCTATCGCCTTTGCCTGCATGCTGATCCTGCTTGTATGGTTATGGCTGATCCAGCGGCGAATGCTGCATACCGAGACCCTGCACGCTCTGGACAAGCTTATAAGAAGTCATCGAGAACAGATTCTGGATGGCCTCGATCTGAACAAAGCGACGGCCTCCGCCGCCATCAAGGAAGATGCTCAGCTGGGCTTTGAGATCGTCAGGGAAATTGCTTCCTTGGTTCGGAGTGACCGGATCCGCCTGCAGCAGATCGTCCTTCTGCAAAGCTTCAGCCTCCGGAAGGATATGGATCTTGAACTCGAGCCCCTGCTTCTGGACGAGTTTGATCCGGACCTGGCCGCCTATATCGGGGAAATCGCCAAAATTAAACGCGAGCTGATCAACAGCAAAGCCATTCGGTACCTGCTCGATCATGAAGCTGACATTCTACGGATGGAGCATGGCAGGCAGATTATGATCGACGCTGCCGGAGCAGCGGTACGGAAGAAAAAATATATCGATACGTTTCCTGATTTCATTAGCCGCTATGCGGATGGATTGCCAAGGTACCGCTTCCTCCGCTTGTATCAGATCGTGCGCCGCAATCCCGGCTTGTCGTGGAACGGCCTTCGGGATCGGGTATCGGCGATTTATAATGAACATTACCGCTCGGACCCTGATTTTCAAAAATGGGATTAGAGGGGCTATACCGTTATGACGATGAAAAACACGCTAACCCTGCGAAATTTGTATCTTTTTTTATGTATCGTCCTTCTGCTGCTGATCGGGTATAAGGGAATTCACATCTATCAAAAAATCGAGGCGATGGCGCAAGCCGAGTCGTTGTATGCCCAGGAAAGGCTCGTTCAGGCAGAAGAGTGGTATCAGAAGGCCCGGAATAACCGTTCCCTTCTATATAAAGAAGATCTGCTTGCTTCAAGGCTGCAAGAGCTTGCGCCCATTACGTCCATGAAGGAAAGTCTCTCCTCTCTTGATCACCGATTGAGCCAGGTCGGGGAGGCCGGGGATTTCTCCGGCTTCATGAACGTATATGCCGAATTGCTTGAGGCGGAGAAGAAGTTCTCGGAACAACAGGGCTCCCTCGCCTCGTATTACGACGAAATTGCGGCGTTCTATGGCATACCCGATGATGTGAAACGGACATTCCTGCAATTCATCGATTTGTTTACGCGCAGGGCCGACGAGCTGCTTGAAGAGCAGCAGTACGAGGATAACAGCTTTAAATGGAATCTGCTTCGCATTCCGGATTCCTTCTACGGCAGCGAGAAACAGAAGGATGAGAAGCTGCTCCGCCTGTTCCAGCGGTACGACGAGATGGTTTTGACCCGCCTGGGAGGGGCCGGGCAGTATGCCGACCTGTTGAATTGGTCGCAATCCATGGGTTCCGAGTATGCCAGCCGGTCGATATCGGCTGCCTGGTTGAATCGAAAGGCCGATGAACTTGTGTATGCCATGCTGCAAAGGGATGTGCAGCGGGAACAACCGGCCGTTTTTGCAGCTCACGCCTCAGTCTACAGAAAGTACCTGGAACGGAACGAGCGGAAGAACGCGGAGATCATGGCGTATATTCAGAATGAGATCAACCGCTGGGTCGCAGCGGCCGATAGGATGGTACAAAGCCAGAACTACGAGGAAGCGATCGCACTCTATGCGGCCTTGTCGGGGTACCAGGATATGAGCGGTAAACGGCAAGCTGCCGAATTGGCCTGGACGATCCACGATCCGATTCGTTTGTTCCACATGGCCGGTCTGAAAGGCAGCTTCAGCTACGTCAGCGGAGGCGGCAATCGTTTCGGAGGATTGGCCTATGCCATAGGGGTCGACGAGGGGAACATCATCTACTTAGCGGTCTTGAATGCCGATGGATCGGTGCAATTATTCCAAAACCACGATTACCCCTCCGATGTCGCGATCCATGAGGTTTCAGTCGAGGAATCGCTTAGCACCGAGAAGAAGCCGGTCATCCTTGTGGAGGGCTCTGCGGGGACTGACTTGGTATTCTATTCAGCCTACGAAACCAGAGATTCTAATCTGACGCCGCTGTTCCAATTTACGGCCGAAGGCTACCAGGTGCTGCCGGACAAATCTTTGCTGGTCACGAATCTGGAAGGAGTCAGTCCGGACGAGATCGCCATTTTTGAGCGTCAAGGAGACCAATACGGATTCACTGGGTATCAGGTTCAATATACCGACATCGATATCGCTAATATCGAGGGTTATCCGAATGAGAAAGTACGCTTCTCTGTCCATATCCCGCAAGGCGGCTATGGCGAAGTCATTGCCGAACGTAATGGATACTATATCGTCTTAAGGGGAGACTTGGATTTCCCTGCGGGGAGCCCGACGCTAATCGGAACGTTCAATGGCGAGTATCAGCAGCTGGAGATCCCGGTAAGCAGTCAACCACCTGCGTCTCCGGACCCTGCCGAGCCGGAGACCGGACAAGTTGACGGAGATCGTCTGGATGAAACTGAGAATCCAAGCGATCCCGTCACTTCCGAGGAGATCAATCCGGATGATGTTCAACTAGACCATAGCGAAAGCAGTGAAAGCGCCGCATCCGGTCAGATCACGAAGGTGCCTGTCATTCATGTGGAATCGATCGAGTAAGTTATTGAATCTTTAATCACTTTAATATCTTGAATCCTTCTGAACATGACAAAAGGCTTCGCCCCTAATCACCAGGGGCGAAGCCTTTTCATTAATAAATTCAAGCGATATGAATCCTAAATTTCATAAACAGAACAACTAGAGCAGATCTTAATTGCCCGCTCCTGCCTTACTCCACCGTCACGCTCTTCGCTAGGTTGCGCGGCTTATCCACGTCGTTGCCACGGGCAAGCGATGCGTAGTAGGCAAGCAACTGCAGCGGTACGACAGACAAGGCTGCCGTCAAGATCGGCAAGGTCTTCGGAATGGCGAAGGCTTGATCCACGGATTTCAGCAGGCCGGCCACATGCTCTTCATGCGTAATGGCCATCACTTCCGCGCCGCGGGCCTTCACTTCCTTGATATTGCTCACCGTTTTTTCAAGTACGGTTTCTTGGGTTGCCAAGGCAATGACCGGAATTCCCTCTTCAATCAGGGCAAGCGTACCGTGCTTCAGTTCGCCGGCAGCATAAGCCTCGGAGTGAATGTAAGAGATCTCCTTCAGCTTGAGGGAGCCTTCCTGAGCTACGGCGTAGTCTTGGCCGCGGCCGATGAAGAACAGGTTCTCATGCTCAGCAATCTGCTCGGCATATCCCTTGATCGATTCCGCGTTGGTCAGCATGGACTCTACCTGTTCAGGCAGTGCTTCCATCGCTGCAATCACTTCAGCAACAGCGTCTTCTGTCATCGTACCGCGCACTTGAGCCAGGTACAGACCAAACAGATAGAACGCAATCAACTGCGAGGTGTAAGCCTTCGTGGAGGCTACGGCAATCTCCGGACCAGCCAGGGTGCCAAGCACATCGTTGGCTTCTCGGGCAATCGAGCTGCCCACAACGTTCGTGATGGCCAGAACATGAGCGCCATGGCTTTGCGCTTCACGAAGCGCAGCCAAGGTATCCGCCGTCTCGCCGGATTGGCTCACTACGATGACAAGGGTCTCCGGCGTGACGATCGGCGAGCGGTAACGGTACTCGGACGCCACGTCATTTTCGACCGGAATGCGTACCATCTCTTCGATCACGCTGCGTCCCACCAGCCCGGCATGGTAAGCCGTACCGCAGGCGACGATCTGAACATTGCGAATGTTCTTGATCTGTTCCTGTGTCAGCTTCAGCTCAGGCAGAACGACTTTACGTCCGCTCTCATCCACACGGCCCAGCATCGTATCCCGGTATGCTTTTGGCTGTTCGTGGATCTCCTTCAGCATGAAGTGATCGAATCCGCCTTTTTCCGCTGTAACGGCATCCCAGTCGACACGAATCATTTCCCGAGAAATAAAGTTCCCCTCAATGGTCATTAATTCGACAGCATCTGCCGTCAGCAGGGCCATCTCTCCATCGTTGAGAATATAAACGTTACGCGTATATTTCAAAATAGCCGGAATATCAGAACCGATGAAGTTCTCCCCTTCGCCAAGACCGATAATAAGCGGGCTTGCTTGACGCACAGCCACCAATCGATCCGGCTCATACTCGGTCAATACGCCCAGGGCAAATGCGCCTCTCATGTAAGAGATCGCCTTCTGCACAGCCTTAACGATATCTCCGTCATATTCTCGCGCAATGAGATGGGAAATAACTTCCGTATCGGTCTCCGAAGCAAACTGGTGTCCTTGGCTGATCAGCTCTTCCTTCAGCTCCAGATAGTTCTCAACGATCCCGTTATGAACAACGGAAAACTTCTGGCTTTCGTCCGTATGCGGATGCGAATTCACGTCCGATGGACGGCCATGGGTTGCCCAGCGGGTATGACCGATACCTGCGGTCCCTACCAGTGGTGCAGACTCCAGTCGCTCCTCCAGATTGGCAAGACGTCCTTGTGCCTTCGCAACGCGCAGGCCTTCATTCGTAAAGACGGCAATCCCTGCTGAATCGTATCCACGATACTCAAGCTTTCTCAATCCCTCGATCAACACCGCTTGCGTTTTCTGATTTCCAATATATCCGACAATACCACACATATTATGATTCCTCCGTTCGATTTCCCAATAATAGTTAGGCGGAAATAGAACACGGCAGCATCTGTGCGGCATCAGGAAAGAAGAATGA
Organism: Paenibacillus sp. CR_12; assembly: GCF_041953985.1. NCBI lineage: Bacteria > Bacillati > Bacillota > Bacilli > Caryophanales > Paenibacillaceae > Paenibacillus > Paenibacillus sp. CR_12. The sequence goes on from NZ_JAVFHO010000009.1 coordinate 202,607, forward strand.
TCTATTCAATTATCAACGTTCAAGAAACTCAGCAATTCGTTAGGCTGTTTAGTTGAACAGACATGAATGCACTCTTCTTCCACCGCGCTGTCGCATTCTAGATCGCACATTCATGTTTTGTATATAAGTGATGAATAAGCATCTGCGAATACGTTGTAAGAACGGTCGCCCATCCCTTTTCCGTTATCCGCTTACGGTTGATGCATAACCGAGAGGTCCCCGCCGAATAATCCGAACACCTCTACCTCGTCAACTTGCGTTCTGCCGTTTGGTTATCCTTAGCATGGCTATAACCAATCCCCGCGCAGGTACAAGCTCTGGCGCTTATGAAGCTTGAAGTAACCTCACGATCCTCGCTTTCTATTCTTGAATGACATCCTTTATTATATTCATGCCCTATCGCTTTGGCAACTCGGCTGGTTCCTGACAATGCCAAGCCCTACCTTGGATTAACCCCATGAATGACACCGAATGGCCTATTTTCGCAAGCGATGCCGAACAAGCACCTCTTTGCAGGCAGGACAGGGGGTGTTGCGCTTTCATTAAACCGGCATTCTGGAAAACAGCGGGCCAGTGAACCGAAACTTCATAGTTCACTGGCCCTGACAGAAATTAGTCTGCTTTCCTTGAAAAATACACCCTTAGTCTTACGCCAATTCCCGCTTCACCACGTCTGCAATCTGTGTTACATAACGGTCAAGCTCATCTTTGTCCGGGCCTTCCGCCATGACGCGAATGAGGGATTCCGTTCCCGATGGGCGCACCAGGACACGACCGTTATCACCCAGAATGCTTTCAACCTCAGCAATCGCAGACTCGATAACGGTATTGCCTTGGTACTTGCTCTTATCGCCAACGCGGACATTAACGAGTACTTGCGGATACTTGCGCATGCTGCTCTTCAGCTCATGCAGCGGCTTGCCGGAGGCTACCAGCGTATCCACCAATTGAATCCCGGTCAGAATGCCGTCTCCTGTGGTGTTGTGGTCCAGAAAAATGACATGTCCCGATTGCTCGCCGCCCAGGTTGTATCCGCCGCGGCGCATTTCTTCCATGACGTAGCGGTCGCCGACTGCCGTTTTTGCCGTCTTCAGCTTCAGGCTGTCGCATGCTTTATAGAAACCGATGTTGCTCATCACGGTCGAAACGATCGTACCTTCCTTCAGCTTGCCGGCACGGTTCATGGCATCCCCGCAAATGCACAGGATGAAATCGCCGTCCACTTCCTCGCCTTTAGCATCGATGGCAATCAGGCGATCCGCATCTCCGTCAAAAGCCAGTCCGAGGTCAGCGCCATGCAGTTTTACGGCCTCGATAAGTTTCTCCGGGTGAGTCGATCCGCAGTGATCATTGATATTCAGGCCATTCGGCTCAGCGCCGATGGTGATCACATCCGCACCCAATTCACGGAACAGCTTCGGAGCGAGCTCATACGCAGCCCCGTTTGCACAGTCCAGCACGATTTTCAGGCCGTCGAACCGGTTGCTGATCGTCGTTTTCAAATATTCCAGGTATTTATACTTAGATTCGTTATCTACCAGCAATTCACCTAAATCAGCCCCGATCGGTCGCGGCAGATTGTCGGTTTCCGCATCCATCAGCTCTTCAATCTTGAGCTCGGTTTCATCGGACAGCTTGAAGCCGTCGCCACCGAAGAACTTGATGCCGTTATCCTGCACCGGGTTATGCGAAGCCGAGATCATAACGCCCGCATCAGCCTTCAAAAGTCTTGTAATATAAGCCACCGCCGGCGTACTTACGACGCCAAGGCGAATGACGTGTGCGCCAATGGACAGCAGGCCTGCAACCAGGGCCGACTCCAGCATAGCGCCGGATACCCGGGTATCCATCCCGATGATAACGGTTGGCTTCTCTTTATCGCCCGTAAGCACATAGCCGCCGCAGCGGCCGATGCTGTAAGCCATTTCCGCCGTCAATTCTTGATTCGCAACCCCTCTTACTCCATCTGTACCAAAATATTTCCCCATGTTTTATATACTCCTTTATCTACTCTTCGATATTATCCATCATTCGATGTTTCTGTACCCGTTGTTCCATCGCTTGATCCGTCTCCCGGCGGATGTGATGGGTTTTCTCCTGACCCGGAGTTATCCGTGCCCTCATTCGCGGGAGGCGTCTCCGGATCCTCCCCTTGATCATTGCCCGTCCCTGTTCCAGTTCCGGTGCCCGTTCCCGTCCCCGGTACATCAGGCTTGTCTTTGTCGGTTCCCTCGTTGTTCGAAGTACCCGGGTTCGTTGTCACGGGTTTCGAATTATCCTTGAGCTCTATCTTTATCACAGGGCGATCCTGATCCGTGCGGTTGATGAAATTAGGCAGCGTAATCTGCAGCGGAATTTCATGGACGCCGGCTTTCAAGCCGGTCGCGTTCGCTTCAGCTCCAATATCCGTCGGCTCCAGACTATTAAGCAAGTCAGGCGCACCGGTGAGCGTCAACGAGATCGTCTTCGTCTTTGGATCCGTAATGACGGCATCCAGGCCGGAGGCGACACCTTTTAACGTGATCGGAATGCCGGTAATCTCCCGTTCTCCATGCGATACAGCCGTAACTTCAACCGTTACAGAGCTCGGCTCGATTTTCTCAAAACCTTCAGGCGGCGTCAAGTCGGCCGTAAGCACTGTTGTTCCCGAATTTCTAACTTCTCCCAGATTGATGGCGGCTTCGATATAGGTCTCAGCTCCTGCCAGTACCTCTTTGCTGCCGAACAGCTTCACTTCTTTGACCTTCTGTTCTACCTTGGATAAGACAAACCCTTCCGGCAGCCTTCCGGTATATTGAAGCTCCAGCGGCAGGGTGACAAATGCAGGCTCAATCGGTACTTCAGCCGCTACCGTAGCAGGCTCAATGACCGCATCCTCCATTTCGGCGCCTTCTTTATCATATGCTGTTAGCTTGACTCGTTTCTCCGTAATCTTCTCTTTGGCTCCATCAAGCTCCACGTTACCTTTGACCTGCCCTAAATTTGCCATCGACGATTCCGGCAGGGTAACCGTGACTTGCCTTGGGTCAATCAGCACGGGCGTTCCGGCCCGGTAATCTTTAGCAGGCTCGCCCTTCGTGCCAATACTTACCGTCACGGATTTCGACACTCTCGGCTCTACGGTCACCGTAACAACGGATGGTTCCATCGATACCATCTCCACGCCGCTTGGGATGGAGTAGGTCAGGGGAAGTGTGTGCGTTCCCGGTTCTTTGACGTTGCTCAGATCGAGCTTTACTTTATATTCGTCGGTCAAAAGCGAAATATTGGATTTCTTCCCCCGCACCTCGAGATTCACGCGATCTTGATCAATGCCGGTTAGCACATATTCGCCGTCATCAAATCCATAGGTTTGAATCTTAACGCCTTCAATGATCTTGGTATCATAAAAGGTCGTGGGCGGTGCGGGCGTGCCGCTGTCCATATGAACCATTGCCCATAACAGAATGCTGACAGCGAGTGCAATGAGTTTGCTTGCCGTGTTGTTCTTGATCCATTTATCCATTGCTGCCGTCCCCCTTCCGTTTCCAGAAGAACGTGCGTTTCTCCTTGATGGACGCGGCAGGTCTGAGCTCCTCATACAATTTCGATATCAGAGACTCTTCCTTAATATCCCGAACCACTTGTCCATTTAAGGCCAGCGATACTTGCCCAGTCTCCTCGGATACGACAACCGAAATCGCATCCCCCACTTCACTGATTCCGATAGCGGCACGGTGCCGCGTCCCCAGTTCCTTACTGATGAAAGGATTCTCCGATAGCGGTAAATAACAGCCAGCGGCCGCGATTTGGCCGTTCTGAATAATGACGGCTCCGTCATGGAGAGGCGTATTCGGTATAAAAATGTTGATGAACAATTCCGAGCTGATCACCGATCCCATCGGAATTCCCGATTCTACGTATTCATTCAGGCCTGTCGTCCGCTCAAACACGATCAGCGCCCCGATTTTGCGCCGCGACAAATAATTAACCGCCTTAATGGTTTCGCTGATTAACTTATTCGTTTCCTCGTCAATATCCGCGGTCCGCCCGAAGAGCTTGCCTCGGCCGAGCTGCTCCAGACCGCGTCTGAGCTCAGGCTGGAAGATAATAAAGATCGCCAGCACCCCAAAGGTAAAGATCTGGTTCATCAGCCACTTGAGCGTATACAGATCAAACCAGGTGCTCAGCGCCCAGATGACCACCAGCACCAAAATTCCTTTGAGCAGCTGGACCGCCCGCGTGCCGCGGACGAGCAGAATCATCTGGTATATTATATAAGTAACGATAAGGATATCGATGATATCTTTAATGGATTCACCCCAGGTCATATCTGTGAAATACTCCACCATACAGCAACCCCCGTCATTTCCTTTAAGTGCGGGCCCAAAAAATCCGGTTCCTTCGAAGATGAACGCCCTGGTTTGAAACCGAGCCTGCTTTCCATCATCCTTCTAATCACGCGGAGATTCTTGAACATCCTCTTTAATAACGCATGAGACTATATATGTAGTATGTACTCTACACTCTCTAGGTTATAACGTTAATCTTTCCGATGCAAGCGGACTCCCTCCGCTTTCCATGCAAATCCGCATAAAATCAACAAAAGAAGCGCCGTCTTTTCACTGAAAAGAGGCGCCTTTGCTTCGTAATTGCGGTTTTCACCTAGCGGTAAGCGGCATCTGTAAACAGAGTGGAGATCTTATACCATATCCAATCCATGGCTCTATCTATATCCTTCACTTGACCCGCTATATGCGCGGTGGAAGCCTGAAATAATTCTCCGTCGATAACGGTCACATTGCCATTAACCTGACCGTAAACCTTAGTCTTTCCGTTCTCGACCGTAATATCTCCCGTGATGATCTGATCCGGTGGAATAATGACCGTATCCCCTTCAATCACCAGCTTTTCGAATTCATCGCTCTTTACAACCAGCTGAGTGTCCTGACTCCAGAAACTGATCGTGCTAAAGAGCATGACGACCAAAAACAAAGCTGCAGCCGTGAGCGCAGGATGATTCTTAACCCATTTGACCCAAGCTTTTTGTTTCTTGGGCTGCGGCAGCATGCCCATTATACGTTCCGTTAAATCATCGGATGGCTTGGTCGCATGATGAGTTAAGGAAAAAAGAAGCATATCGGTATGCTCCAGCTTCTCGAAGTAATTCCGACAGTCAGCACAATCCAGCAAATGCTTCTGCAATTCTAGCTGCTGCGGGTCGGACAAGTCATTATCCAGATAATCATGCATCAAAGAGACGGCTAATTTGCAATCCATTTGTGAGCCAATCCTTTCATTCAATCTCTTTGCTGGGTCTATCCCCCTAGGGGCATAAGACTTGCTTATTGTTCATACGTGCCGGAATCGGGGATGTTTCAACTTTTTTAAAAGAAAATCAGAAAAAATTACGGGCACTGACTCTCTGATTTCCGCAAGAAAAAAAGCGCCCTTAAACGCGGTCTCTCTTCCTCAAAGAACGGCGATAGGCGTTTTTTCCTCACAATTTGTACTCTAATTTTTTCCGCAAAAATTCGCGTCCACGATGTACACGCGTTTTGATCGTTGTTACAGGCAGGTCCAAAATCTCGCTGATCTCTTGCAGGGATAAATCCTGGATGTACCTTAAAATCATAATGGTCTTGTACTTAGCAGGAAGTCCGTCAATGGCCTGATGGATAATGCGCTGCGTTTCCGATAGCAGCATCTCGCTCTCAGGCGTACGGTTATCGCTTGGGATCAGGGAGTAGCCGTCCATCCCTTCGCTTTCGTTCAGGTCGGCGTCCAACGAGAAAGAAGGCTTGCGCTTGCGCAGCCGATCAATGCTAAGATTCGTGCCAATTCGGTATATCCAAGTTGAGAACTTCTGGTTCTCGTCATATCGGTCAAGGTTCTTGTAAACACGCAAAAAAGTCTCTTGTACGACATCCTCGGCCTCATGGCGGTTGCTCAGCATCCGGTAAGCCAAATGAAAAATCTTGTCTTTATAAAGCTCTACGATTTCGGCAAATGCCCTTTGGTCCCCTTTTCGGGCCAGCTTTGCCAGTCTTACATCCAAATTGTCCACCATAATTCCCCCAGAATGGTCTGATGGGTAACGTCTAAAAACGCATCATTCAAATCGTAATTCAACTGTTTCTAAAAATCAACAATAATTCAAAAAGAATCCCATTCGTGTATCAAAGACAATTCACCTGCAACCGATACATTAATCATTAGGACGCAAGCTGCGCACAGATGAAAAAAACGAGGTCCCTCTAGGGAACCTCGCCTTATACTATCCCTTTCAAACAGCTTTAGCTTCTGCAGGGATCAGCCTGTATTGCGAAGCCCGGCGGCAATGCCGTTGATGGTCAGCAGTACTTCCCGAAGCAGATCCGGATCATCCTGCTCCTGCTCCCTTAGTTCACGCAGCTCGTTAAGCAGTTGAACCTGCAGATAGCTGAGCGGATCCACGTAAGGGTTGCGAAGTCTTATCGACTCCTGCAGAACCGGCTGGTTATCCAGAATATCCTGTTGTCCTGTAATCTTGAGAACCAGCTCTTTCGTCAATTTGAATTCTTCCTGAATCAGACCGAAGATGCGCTCGCGTGCTTGATCATCCTTCGTCATCAAGGAATACTCCTTGGCGATGATCAGATCTGCCTTGGCAAGTGCCATCTGAAGGGTATCGATCAGGGACGTAAAGAACGGATAGCTCGTGTACATCTGTTGAAGCACCTTCATGTTCTCTTCCTTGCCTTGGTAGAAGCTCTGTAAGCCCGTACCAGCCGCGTACCATGCCGGAAGCAGGTAACGGCTCTGCGTCCATGCAAACACCCAAGGAATGGCTCTCAGGTCCTCGAAACGGTCGCTGTTCTTGCGCTTGGAAGGCCGGGAACCAATATTCAGCTCGCCCACCTCAGGAAGCGGCGTGGATTCCTTGAAGAAGGTAAGGAAATCCGGATCGCGGAATATCAGATCCTGATATTTTTTCTGAGAAACGGCCGAAATGCTGGAGGAAATCACTTCCCACTCTTTTTCGGTCGATTCTTTTTCAGGATAACGGGCATTCAGGGAAGCCGTAATTAATGCTGAGGTCGCCTGATCCAAGCTACGGTAGGCAATGCCCTTCAAGGAGTAACGGGAAGAAATAACCTCGCCCTGCTCCGTAATTTTGATGCCGCCTGCAATGGTCGATGCCGGCTGAGCCAAAATGCTGCGGTTCAGAGGCATACCGCCGCGTCCGAGCGATCCGCCGCGTCCATGGAAGTATTTTACCTTGATGCCGAATTCATTGGCTACGGCCGTAATCTCTTTGAGTGCTACCTGGAGTTCCCAGTTCGCCGTAATGGCTCCGCCGTCCTTGTTGCTGTCAGAGTAGCCCAGCATGATCTCCTGCAGTTCGTTCATGGCGCTCACCGCTTCACGGTAGATCGGCAGGCTGAAGAGCTTGCGCATGATATCCGGGGCGGCATGAAGATCGTCAATCGTCTCGAATAATGGCGCAGCCTGCAGCGTAGCGATTACGGAACCGTCGTTATCCTTCCGGAACAGCCCGACTTCTTTGGCAAATACCATCACTTCCAGAATGTCGCTTGCGCCCTCGGCCATACTGATCAAATAACTGGAGATGCATTTCACGCCGAATTCCTGCTGCGCACGGAAAACGGTACGGTATACTTCGAGGCATTCCTCGGTGCTGTCGCTATACTCCTGATAAGGCGTAGTCAACGGACGCGGATCGTTAAGCAAGTTATTGAGCAGTTCGATCTTCTCGTCTTCGCTCAATTGGGCGTAGTCCTGCGTCACGTTCATTTTCCGCAGAATTTCGGCCATGGCATTCTCATGCTCTTGGCTATGCTGTCTGATATCCAGCGTTGCGGTATGGAAACCAAACAACTCCGCCTGGCGAATCAGCTTTTGAATATAGGTGTCTGCAACATAGTCAGCAAAATGGAAACGCAGGCTTCGATCAATGATTTTCAAATCCTCGATGAATTCCTCAGGGGTCTGATAACGCTCGCCGCCCGTCATGTTCTCATCCAGAATGTGACTCATTTTAGCCAGCATATATACCAGTTTTACACGATAAGGCTCTTTCTCATTGTGCCAAATTTCCATCTTCTTCAGTGTTACATGCTCGCGGTCTTTTTCAATGGATTGAAGCAATTCATCCGAAACGTTAACGATTGACGAGCTGAAGCTCAGGTATTTCATGAATTCACGCAAAATCCGTTGGTATTCACGAATCGCCAGCTTCCGCTGCATTTCAAGCGTTCTCCACGTTACGTCCGCCGTCACTGAAGGATTTCCGTCCCGATCGCCACCGATCCACGAACCGAAACGCAAATAGGTTGGAACGTGCCAATGGTGACCCGGATAATATTTAGTTAGGCAGCGCTCCAGTTCTTGATAAACCTCTGGCAGAATGTGAAACAGGGTTTCGTGAAAATAATACATACCGTTTCTGACTTCATCCAGAACAGTAGGTTTACGGTCACGAAGCTCATCGGTTTGCCATAGCGTAATCACTTCATTCAGTAGTTTCTCCCGAAGCTGCTCCCGTTCGCGGAATGTCAGTGTCGGATTGTCCAGCTGCATCACATCGTCCGCTATCCGTTTATGGATATCCAGAATAGCCCGACGCATCGCTTCTGTTGGATGAGCGGTCATCACCAGCTCAAGGGATAGACTTTCGAGAATTTCTTGAACTTCTTCAAACGTAATATTGCGCTCTTTCAAATCCTGGACTGCACTTTCTATGGAACCTGGTTGAACACTTTCCCCGGCGGAACGCTCGTAATCGCGTTTACGCCGTATGCGATGATTCTGTTCGGCGATGTTAACCAATTGAAAGTAAATGGCAAACGCGCGAATCACCTGATGGCGAATGTCGGGTTCCAGCGTGCTGATGATCCTTTTGAAATCTGCAAACAATTCTGGCAAGAATACGGATCGCAACGATTTACTCGTTTCGCGAATTTTCTCAACTATATCTAAAAGCTCATTGCCTCCTTGATGGACAAGAACTTCTCCAAGAATATTGCCAAGGAACCGTACATCTCGCCGCAGCAGATTGTTGGAATTGCTTTTTGCGGTTACTGTAAGTTCAGTCATGCTACTCCTCCCATCTCAACCCGTTTCAGCAGTTTATCTATAGGACGTAACGCCTTCCTAACATCATACAATAAAAGCGAATGAAAATCTGCATTTTTCAGGCGAAAAAATTAGCCAAATCGACAAAACTCATGGTCATGTTATACCCATAGCCCACGGACATTAGTCCTATAAACCGTTGATACGACGAGCATTCTTTATTGCATTAACACTTCGCAGGATAGTCGTATGAATATGTAAAAAAAACATCACACACGGTGATGTCCTGCTTATGTATGGAGCGGGTGATGGGAATCGAACCCACGCTACCAGCTTGGAAGGCTGGAGTTCTACCATTGAACTACACCCGCATATCAACCCACAAAAGTGACGTTATGCTTCAAAGCATATTCCGGTTACTTTTGCCGGGTCTCAATTGTTAAGCAAATCGGGATGACACGATTTGAACATGCGACCCCCTGGTCCCAAACCAGGTGCTCTACCAAGCTGAGCTACATCCCGATATTAATCTTTTTTGAAAAATGGCACGCCCTGAGAGATTCGAACTCCCGACCTTTTGATTCGTAGTCAAACGCTCTATCCAGCTGAGCTAAGGGCGCAAATGGAGCGGACGACGGGAATCGAACCCGCGACCCTCGCCTTGGCAAGGCGATGCTCTACCGCTGAGCCACGTCCGCATTAATGGTGCGCGTGGAGGGACTTGAACCCCCACGTCAAAGACGCTAGATCCTAAGTCTAGTGCGTCTGCCAATTCCGCCACACGCGCACAAGATGAAACAATGGTGAGCCATGAAGGACTCGAACCTTCGACACCCTGATTAAAAGTCAGGTGCTCTACCAACTGAGCTAATGGCTCGCATTTCAGGCCACCGAAAATACTCGGAATCACCTTCAAAGCGTAACTTTACTATTTGGAGTAAAGTGGCTGGGGATATAGGATTCGAACCTATGCATGACGGAGTCAAAGTCCGTTGCCTTACCGCTTGGCTAATCCCCAAAATCGTTGAGTTACTTCTATCTTGCCGATTCTCGTTAGAATCATGCATGAAATGGTGGAGGCTGAGGGGATCGAACCCCCGACCCTCTGCTTGTAAGGCAGATGCTCTCCCAGCTGAGCTAAGCCTCCGTATAAACTCATGGGGTTCTCATCCCCCTGATGCAATAAAATAGTGGTGACCCGTAGGGGATTCGAACCCCTGTTACCTCCGTGAAAGGGAGGTGTCTTAACCCCTTGACCAACGGGCCACATTTTCATGATGCATGTCCAAACCAAAAACGAATCTGGAGCTTCCAACCGGGATCGAACCGGTGACCTCATCCTTACCATGGATGCACTCTACCTACTGAGCTATGGAAGCAAG
>NZ_JAVFHO010000010.1:0-194633 GCF_041953985.1 Paenibacillus sp. CR_12
AGTTATCTCAGCCGGGTGTATTGTGTGGGCAGATGGGGGAGTGTATCCGTTCCGGCCGCTGTTGAAACCAGGAAACTGGGATGAGATGAAAAGGTGGTTTCCCGGTTTCAAAGGCGAACGCCAGGTCTCCTCCACGGCTACACTCCCCTGGTGCAGGGAAGTCCTTGAATTAATCGCCGGCACAGGGATGGTGACACCCGACAGAAAACCTCTGACAGCTGTTTAGAGAGTGTGAGGGCGGGGATGGGGGAGTAAACTCGTTCCGGTCGCTGTTGAAACCAGGATAATCATAAAATTTTACAAATTCTATTGACACTGTTTATATACACACTATATACTGTGTATAAAGATATACACAGTGAGCACAGTAATCACACTAAGCACAGTGAGATCAGACTGCGATAATAAAACGAAATGAATACATGAAGGAATGAAAGGGTGAGACGCATTGCAACAGGTTATCCATAATGCGATGAAGATCGTAAAGAAAGACTTCGCAAGCGATAAGCTCCAAATCATATGGAACATACTGTTCATGCTGTACATGGGGTTCGCCACGAGCGTCGTCATAAACGTTCAGTTCGAGCATCTAGACGAATACAATAACCCGTTTGTCGATTTTATCATGGTGCTTTTTGCTCCTTTTGTAGGATTTTTATTTAACCGGAAGTCCTTCAAATATTTGAACGAGGATTCATACACCCGAATGCTGTACTTCTACCGGAGCATACCGGTGCCGGCTTCCGCGATTTTTGTTAGTCGGATCATTAATTCCCTGATCGCTTTTGCCATCAACAGCATCGTGTTTTACGGAATCATCTATGCTATCGGGAATCACCTTAGAGGCGTGATGGATATTCCAAGCTATATCGCCTTTATGCTGACATGGGTCGGGGTTGGATTTTTATTAACGGGACCTTATATCTACTGGGAAAATATGTGCAGCGGCAAGGTGTATCTAAGGAATACCGTTCTTATGAGTCTGCTCCTTTCGGGATTGATCGCTGTACTGAGCCTGCTGGGTTACAGCATATTCGAATTCGCAGCGAACGCCGCCATGAAATGGAGCCTGTTATCTCCGGTGATGTGGGGTTCGCTGATTGCGGGATTGGCGTCCATGCTGCTTATGAGCAAGTTAACCTACACGCGGCAGCAGACCAGGGATTTATCATGAAGGACCTAAAGATGAATCCGTACGGTATGCATTGGCACGGGCTTATGCACAAAAGAAAAGCGAGGTGGTAAAAGGTGCGACTTCTGATACAGATCAATGAAAATAGCGCAGAGCCTTTATATCACCAGATTGAAACACAGCTGCGCTCGCTCATTATTAGCGGTCAAATCGAGGAGGGAACGTTATTGCCATCCATTAGGGAATTTGCCGGAGATCTGAAGTGTAGCGTCATTACGGTGCGCAGGGTGTATCAGGATCTTGAGAATGAAGGATTGCTGCGAACGAGGCAAGGCACGGGAACCTTTGTTGCCGGCGTCGGCGACCAAGCCCGAGAACAATATAAACGCGATGCGGTCATTGAGGCATTAAGGGATGCCGTAGATAAAGGGCTTGCCGTTCAATTCAATGAAGATGAGATGAAAGAGATGTTCATGGAAGTTGTCCGGGAAAAATATGACGCCAAAGGAGGTCGCTAACATTCCATGGAACCGCATGTTATTGAGTTTCGTAATGTCATTAAACGGCGAAGAACGAAAACCATCGGCCCGATCCAATTATCGATTCCCCAAGGATATATCGTTGCCCTGGTGGGACCTAACGGCTCGGGAAAAAGCACGCTGCTGAACATGATGATGCAGACCGTGTTTCCGGACGAAGGCGAAATCACCTGGTTCGGCGAGTCTTACCGGGGAGAGCTTCCGGTCTCGATCCGTAAACAGATGGGCTTCGTTCCTGAACAGCTAAGCATAGAAGAACAGCATATGACGGTGGATGAAGCGGCCAGCTTCCGCGCATCCTGGTATGACGATTGGGACGGTTATTTTTTTGATGAGCTTTTATCCCGGTTCGATGTCCCGCGGGGCGTCAAACTGCGCAAGATGTCCAAGGGGGAACGCCGCAAGTTCGAGATCGCCGCTGCGCTGGCGCCAAGGCCCAAGTTCCTGCTGCTGGATGAACCTTCCTCGGGCCTGGATCCATTCGCTTGGAAGCTGATGATCGATCAGCTGCACAAAGTGATGAAGTCCATGGATACGACCATCGTGCTCTCCACCCATGTGGTGGATGAAATCCGGCGTCTGGCGGACTATGTCATTCTCATCCATCACGGGAAGATGCTCGGCATGGTGGAGAAGGATTCACTGCTGGACAACTGGAGGGAATGCTGGATTCAGGGAGATGCCTCCATTGTAAAGGAGCTGCCGGGTATTCTGAGCTTCAAGCAAGAGACAGCGAGCACGATATCTTTTATAACGACGGAATGCTTGGAAGTGGAGAAGATCCTGCAGTCTGCAGGCATCCCATTTATTCAGACCCGTTCCTTGGAGCTGGATGAAGTGCTTCGATTATGGATTGACGGAAACATGCCTGCCAATGTGCAGAACTAGGATAGAGAGGGGTTTTTAGGAGATGCAACGATTGCAATTAGACAATGTAGTTAAGATTTATGCAGACAAAACGGCAGTAAACCGGATTTCGCTTCAGGTTGAGGAAGGTGAAATCTACGGGCTGCTCGGGGCGAACGGCGCCGGCAAAACAACCACCATGCGGATGGTGCTTGGACTGATCTACCCGGATGACGGAACGATCCTGTACAACGGAAAGCCGTACAACAAGGAACTGCGTCACATTATGGGTTACTTGCCGGAAGAGCGCGGGTTATACCCGAAAGTGAAGGTCAGCGAGCAAATTTCCTACTTGGCTCAGCTGCGGGGCATGTCCGCGAAAGACGCGGATAAGAGTTTGAAATACTGGCTGGAACGGTTTGAAGTTCCCGACTATTACGACAAGAAGATCGAAGAGCTGTCCAAGGGCAATCAGCAAAAAATGGGCTTTATCGCAGCGGTTGTCCATGACCCGCAGATTCTCATTCTCGACGAAGCCTTCAGCGGACTGGATCCGGTTAACGTCGAACTTCTGAAATCAACGGTAAAAGAACTCCGAGACAAAGGAACGAGCATTCTGTTCTCCACTCACCGGATGGAACACGTTGAGGAACTGTGCAAAAACATTACGATTCTCCATCGCTCCAATACGGTGGTAAAAGGGAATTTGAAGGATATCAAATCCAAGTATCCTCGTGAAGAGGTGGTGCTCGGTACGTCCGGTGAAGTTCGGGGTCTTGAAGCCCTGCCTGGCGTAACGGCGGTGGAGCGGACAGAGGACGGTTACTCCATCCGAATCAGTCAGGTTGATGCAGCGCAGAACATTTTGAATACGGCCATGTCGCAAAGCACGATCCATCGGTTTGAAGTGAAGGAACCGACACTCAATCAAATCTTCATAAAGGCGGTAGGTGAATCCAATGAATAATATGTGGACCGTTATCCGATTTACGTTCATGAATAAAGTAAGAACGAAGTCGTTTCTCGTTTCTACCTTGATATTTGCACTCATTATTACGATCGGGATCAATCTTCCTTTTCTGATCCAAATGTTTACGGGGGATAAGGCGGGATCCGACGAGACCACCCGCATCGGGCTGGTATATGGACAAGAACAAACGCTTGCCGAACAATTGGAGACCACTTGGAGCAGCTTACCGGCCAATTCCTACGAATTCGTCAAATACGAAACGGCAGATGAAGCTGCCCTGAATCAAGACATTAAAGACGGCGTAATCGAAGGCTATTTGAAATTTGAAGCACAAGATGGCAATACGTTCCCAACCGTGGTCTACAGCTCCGAAGACGAGGCCATGAGCCCGGAACTGCAATCCAATCTGCAAGCAGCGCTGCAGGTGGCGAAGACGCGCAGCATCGTAGAAGGACTCAATTTGTCCGATGCCCAGATCAATGAACTGAATATGCCGGTTCAGATTGACGCACGCAGCATAAGCACGAATCCGTCTGGCAATGCAGACGGGGCTTCGGATGAGAAGGAAGGGGCTTCCGAAGTTATTAACTACATTGTGGTGTACGCTCTGATTATTCTGTTCTTCTTCACCTTGATGGGTACGGGGAACATGATCGCCTCCGAAGTGACGACAGAGAAGAGCTCCCGTATTATGGAGATCTTGATTACAAGCGTATCTCCGCTGAGCCAAATGTTTGGCAAGGTCATCGGCATGTTCCTGTTGGGTCTGTCGCAGATCGCCGCATTCGGCATCGTGGCCGCCGTGAACCTGATGCTTCCGCACAACCTGGATACATTGAAGGACATGAATCTCGACCTGAGCGCGATCGACCCGATGCTGCTGGTGTTCGGTTTAATCTTCTACATCCTTGGCTATTTCTTGTATGCGATGCTTTATGCGGCCATTGGTTCGATCGTCAGCCGTACCGAGGATTTAGGGCAGGCGGTCATGCCGATTACGATGCTGTCGCTGGTGGCGTTCTATATCGCGATTTTTAGCCTGAGCGCTCCAAACTCGATGCTGATGAAGGTGTCCTCGTACATTCCGTTCATCTCGCCGACCACGATTCTGGTACGGATCGGACTAGGCGACATTACCGTATGGGAGATTCTTCTCTCGCTGGCGATCCTGATCGCGGCCATTCTCGTCTTCGGCTGGCTGGCTGCGAAAATCTATCGCACCGGTGTCCTGATGTACGGTAAACGCCCTACGTTCAAAGAGCTCAGAAAAGCAATGAAGGCTTATAAGATGTAAAGCGGTGGAAGTAGTGTTAGGGCTGCCGGAACAAAAAGTAGAGTTAAAGGGGGGCGCCATACCGACATCGGTATGGCGGACATAACCCCATAAAATAAGTAGAGTACAGCACGGTTATTCTTTGCCGCATAAGACCACACCAACATAAAGGAGCTTACATACATGAAAAATTGGAAACGCATGCTCTTGTCTCTCACGATTTCGGCGGGATTGCTCGCCACGTCAGTGCCTGCCATGGCAGCGCCGCAGCAGCCGGCTGTGAAAGTGAATAACCAAGTTGTCGAATATTCGCTTGGCACACCGGTTATAGAAAAAGGCACGACGCTTGTTCCGCTTAGAAGCACGCTCCAGGCTTTGGACGTGAAACTGACGGGAGCTGCAGATGACACCATTACTGCGGCGGTGGACGGTAAGACCATTACCCTGAAAGGCAAACTGAAACGAATCAATGGCGTAACCTATGCACCCATTCGGGTTGTCGGGGACGCAGCCGGCTATGAGGTCAAATGGAATGCAGCAACCCGTACCGTTCTGCTGGTTTCCAAGGCGACGGAAACCGCACAGACCGGCGGCCGCGGGTTTATGTGGGAAGTAGAGAGCAATGGGAATACTGTGTATCTGGTGGGCTCCATGCATATCGCGGATGACAGCTTCTACCCGCTGCGTCCGGAATTTGAGGAAGCCTTTGCCGAAGCAGATTATCTCGGCGTCGAGGTTGATGTCAGCAAAGCAGCTGACGAAGCGCAGCAGCAGCTGATCATGGATATGGGCATGTATAAGGATGGAACAGCGCTCAAGGATCATGTGTCCGGCGAGACGTACGCCAAGCTAGGCAAAATCTTGACGGAGAGCGGCATGAAGCCGAATGCCTTGGATGCATTCAAGCCATGGGTAGTGGAAACCACGATCAGCAGCTTGAAAGCGGTGAAGGCTGGCTACGAAGCCGCTGCTGGAATCGATCTGTATTTCGTCCAGAAAGCGATCGAGCGCAAAATTCCGGTAATCGAGCTAGAATCCTATGAATTGCAGCTCGGCATGTTTAATGGCTTCTCCAAAGAGCTGCAAGAAAAGAATCTCAACATCGCCTTGGATAATTTCGACGTGCTGGATGACGGTGTGGAGCAATTGGCTGAAATGTGGAAGACGGGTAATGATGAGGCGCTGCTGGAGTTCACCAACAGCATGGCCGTTGATGAGGAATACAACAAAGCGATGCTGATTGACCGCAACATCGGCATGGCCGAGAAAATCGACGGATACCTGAAGAACGGCAAAAAAGAAGAGTACTTCATCGTGGTTGGCGCAGCCCACTATCTGGGTGAGCATGGCATCGTGAAGCTGCTTGAGGATAAAGGCTATACCGTCGTTCGTAAATAGATAAAAGCCATCGCTTGCGAATTATGACTCGATTCTAACATTCAAAAAGCGAAAACCTTCCAATGATCGAATGACGATCATTGGAAGGTTTTTTGTTGTTTCCGTATTTTATTATTAAATAACTAGAAGCTGTTCGAACAGCCCTTACAGCAGCAATATGGCAGCGCCGATCATCGGGGTAAGGACCATGCAGGTTTTCAGCCAGACAACGGGTACGCGCTTCGTAAATTTTGCTCCGACGTACGAGCCGGACATCGTCCCGACCACAACGGCGGCGAGCAGTTGAACATCCAAGTATCCGATCGAGAAGTATCCGGCGCCTCCGGCCAGCGCAATCGGCATGATGACCAGCATGGTCGTGCCGGCGGCAAAGCGCATCGACATGCCGAGGACAAGCATGAGCCCGATCTGGATGAACGGAGTGGAGCCGATTCCGAACAAACCCGATAAGGCACCGGTGATCAGTCCGATGAGCAGCGCCTGCAGCCAGTATCGGAAACCCTGGACAACCGGTGGAGCCGAGACCTCGGAAGCCTTGGACCGCCGTGAGACGTACATCATCCTGAACCATAAGGCCAGTCCGGAGGCGAAGAGCATCCCGGATGTCATAAAGCCCAGTTGATCCTCGGGAATCAGCGAGGACCAGCCTGAGCTGACCCACGCCCCTGCCGCACCGGCTAAGCCGACGACGGCACCCGTTCTCAGCACCATATTCCCTTCCCGATAATGGCTGACCGAACCGGAAAGCGACGAGAAGAACATCGCCGCCAGTGCGGTACCCAGCGCGGTATGGATGGGATAACCGAATACAACCGTCAGGATGGAGATGATAAAACCCGATCCGCCTGCGCCCACGAAACCGAGGAGTAGTCCGAGCAGCACCATAACGAGGGCGATCTGGATCAACAACATCAGGCCATCCTCCAAACCTGATGGGGCACGCCGATTCCGGCGGGAACTGGCAGGTCCTCTCGAACGCAGCTGTTTTGGTCCAGTACCATGGTGGGGTGCCCGCTCCCATAGACGGGCCAAGCCGGCAACGCACGAATATTCGGCTCTCCGCTTTGTACGAATGCGACCCATGCTTCCCGCATGGCGCGTGCCAGCGCATAGCTCTCGGCGGCTACGGAATAGGGATCCTCATTGGAGTGCCATTCAGCGGGCATCACATTTCGGTTGAATGCTGCGCCGATGAGACTGCCTTCATACCCGTGTATCGCGCCGAGCGAGCCGCCGCATTGGAGCCGATACATCCATACAGGAGTTCCTGACGATGCCACGGCTTCTGCAAACTGCATCGCTCCGATCGTATAGAGATGTTCGGTCAATGTTTTGCTCCACGCTTCACCCGAAGCCATCGATTGCTCATAACAAGCATAAGCATTCCACGCCACAGCGGCATTCTCTCCGAAGAAACGTACGAGCGTCTCGAAAGCCGGGCACTGAAGCGCCGGATCGTTATGGATAAAAATAGCCGCTTCATTCTCATTCGTGCCGATCAGCAGCGGCGGGAGGCCGGTGTTCCCGGCCAGACTCGCCAGTGGATCCAACGGAATGACATGGCCGTCGGCAACCGGGCCGAACATATGCAGGCTGCGCGAGGTGTCGGAGCCGATCGCCGACTGCGCTTCGATGATTCTCTCCGCAGGAAGTTCAAGCAGCTGATGCGCCTGTGCTTGCGGTAACCCCAGCTCTTCAAGCAGCCTAAGAGTCGTGACATTGGCGGTTTGGCAATCCCGTATCGACTGCGTTGCGCCGCTTTGGGCAATGGCCCGGTGAAATAAGCCCTGTGCCGCTTCCATCACGTAGAGGGTGGCGGTACATTTGGCCCCGGCAGAATTGCCGATGACGGTTACCCGCGACGGGTCGCCGCCAAAAGCGGCAATATTCAACCGAACCCACCGGAGGGCAGCCGCGATATCAAGCATGCCATGGTTTCCGGAGGTTTCATACCCGTTGCCGAGCAGGTCTCCCAAATACAAAAAACCTAACGTGCCCAGCCGATAATTGATCGATACGTAGACGATCCCATCCTCTGCTGCGTAACGGGATCCATCGCACTCCGCTCCGTTCCCCGACACGAACCCGCCGCCATGGATATAAACCATGACCGGTTTTAATTTCTCACTGACGCCCGTTGTCCACACATTTAAGTTTAGGCAATCCTCGGACTGTGCAAGCCCGGGCACGTTCCCGTTCGGCTGATGCTGCTGGGGGGCGATCGGCCCGAATTGCTTGCACGGCCTTACGCCCATCCAAGCGAGCGGAGGGGCCGGAGGCTTGAATCTGCGATTGCCTACAGGTGCGGCAGCATAGGGGATGCCCCGGAATACATGCACGCCGTTTAAATCGGCGCCTTCCACTGTGCCTGATAATGTTTGCACGATCAAGTTGACCGTCTCCTATCCTTACAAGATGAGATTATTATATCTTGTTTCTATGATGAGCCCTAATATATATTAGATTATATAAATGATAACTGATGAGTTATGTATCAAAGAAAGTTGGAATGAGATGGAACTGTTGCAATTAAAATATTTTCAGACTGCTGCCCGAATGCAGCACATGACGAAAGCAGCCCATAGCCTTCATATATCGCAGCCGGCATTAAGCAAAATGATCGCATCGCTAGAAACCGAGCTGGGAACCAAGCTGTTCGAGCGGGAACGCAAATCCATACGTCTGAACGAGCATGGCAAGCTGTTTCTCCATCAAGTGGATATTGCGCTGCAGGCGCTGGAGGACGGAAAGCTGCAGCTGCAGGATGCCAGAGGCAGCACCTCCGCCGCCATCACGCTCGATGTGCGAGTCTCCTCGCATTTGCTGCCGGATCTATTGGCCGATTTTCGCAAAGAATGCCCGAATGCCGAGTTCCAATTGCAGCAGCACGTTTTGTCATCCGTAGGGATGCCGAGCTTCGATTTATGCCTGTCCGATGGCGCAGAGCCGCCGAAGGGAACGACCTCGGTGTGCTTGCTCGAAGAGGAGATCGTGGTTGCGGTACCCGCCGACCATCCGCTTGCGGATCGAGATCGGGTCAGCTTGCGGGAGCTTAAGGAAGAGAGCTTCATTACGCTGCCTCCGGGCAAATCGCTGCGCGAAACGACCGATGCGTTCTGCCGTCTTGCCGGCTTTACCCCCCGCATCCGATTCGAGAGCGACGACCCCGCCACCGTCCGCGGTCTCATTCGAGCGGGTCAGGGCGTCGCCTTCCTGCCGGTCGTGACATGGGGCGGATCAACCGGGCCCGATGTCGTCCAGCTGAGGCTCGAAGAAAGCTGGTGCAAGCGCTCGATTTCCTTGTCTTGGCCCAAGGACCGATACCTGATGCAGACGGCGGTGCTGTTCCGGGATTTCGCCATTCGGTACTTTGCTCGGCTGGCCGAATCGCACCGGCAGAACATGGCTCGGGGAGAGCTCTAGCCGGTACCGACCTGACCGTCTCCGGCGTGAGAGTTTAGTGAATTCGAAAAGCGAAAAGGAGCGTCGCAAGTGGAAACCAAACAGCCTCCCAGGCTAACCAATGAGGATTACCGATTGCAGCCTCGCGCGCCTGTTCAAGTATTTCACGGCATTCATCCGGGGACGATTCCGCTGCATTGGCATGAATTTTACGAGCTGAGTTATGTAGTTGGGGGAGAAGGCGAGCATAGGCTCAACGGCTCCGCGTATCCGCTGTCTTCCGGAATCCTCTTCCTGCTGACGCCGGCCGACTTCCATGAGCTGGTGTCCGTGGAAGACAAGCCTCTTGAAATATACAATGTCATTTTTACCGAGGCCATGATGGACGATAACCTGTATCACTGGTTGTTCGGAGGCAAGCTGGTGCTGCATGCACAGCTCGAGGAG
The DNA here is from genome assembly GCF_041953985.1 of Paenibacillus sp. CR_12. Taxonomy (NCBI): domain Bacteria; kingdom Bacillati; phylum Bacillota; class Bacilli; order Caryophanales; family Paenibacillaceae; genus Paenibacillus; species Paenibacillus sp. CR_12. The sequence goes on from NZ_JAVFHO010000010.1 coordinate 10,008, forward strand.
ATGCAGCACCGGCAGATATTCGCCGATTATGAACGGATGAGGGAAGAAACCGGAGCTTGGCGCGAAGGCAGCGAGATCGCGATTCGGGCTACGCTTCAGCGGCTGTTGGTGGATCTGCATCGGGGCAGTACCGCAAACCGCGCGTTGCCCACGAACGGGCCCGGGAATCGGCAGCTTAACGTAAACCTGCAAAGGGCCTTGATCTACATTCACCACCACTTCCGGGAAGATTTGAGATTGGATGATGCCGCCGCACAGGCCCAATACTCGGCAACGTATTTCAGCGAGTGTTTCTCGAAGTCCGTGGGACAGTCCTTTCAGCGTTACCTGCAAAATGTCAGAATGCAATTTGCCGAATCGCTGCTTCGGGCTTCCTCGCTGCCCGTCACCGAAATTTGTTACGCCTCCGGCTTCAATACGTTAGGGCATTTTGAGAGGGTGTTTCGTCAGCGAAAAGGGATGTCCCCCAGGCAGTACCGCCATCATGCAGGGATAGCCGAAGATATGCAGTATTTTTCCTAACGAATGCGCAGTATAGTGTCACCGTCCGGGATATAATGGCCTCAGTTCGTGAAATCCTTACTTGACTGGAGGTTATGATGATGACAACGCAAGCGCTTTCGAAGCAGGAAGTCGAGTTTTATAAGGAGAACGGGTATTACCTATACCGGAAACCGCTCTTTAGCGCCGAAAAAATGCAGGTACTGACCTCAATCTTTGAAGAACAGCTGGAGGAGAAGGGCAGCAAGCTATCGGACGAACTGGATACGCCGCATTTCCGTGACGAAAGGCTGCTGGATTTCCTATTGGCCGATGAGGTGCTTGATCTGGTCGAACCGATCATCGGGCCGAATATCGGGCTGTGGTCGAGCCATTTTATCTGCAAAGATCCGCATGTCGGACGCGCAACGCCTTGGCATGAGGATTCGGCGTACTGGAACGGAAGATTAAGCAGCTTCGATAAGATTATCACCGTATGGCTGGCGATCGACCGCAGCTGGAAGGAGAATGGATGCATGCGCGTCATTCCGGGCACGCATCATAGCGGGTTCTCGGACTATGAGGAGGTGGACGGGACAAAGAATTTGTTCGACACCCAAATCAAGAGCGGCTCGGTTGATGAGTCCCGGGCGGTTTATTTCGAACTAGAGCCAGGGGAATGCTCGCTTCACGATTCGCGCATCATTCATGGCGCGGCGCCGAATACAAGCCCGTACCGGCGCTGCGGGTACACCATGCGGTATTTCTCGACGGACGCGCTGGTTTATCCGGATAAGAATCCCGGTTTTAAGGTGTGGCTGGCCCGCGGAAAGAACATCGCCGGAACGAAATTCGTCAACGAATAACCCGGAGGGGATAAAGGAGCGTGCATGAATTGAACATTCAGCTGTATAAGGCTCTGTGGGGCATGGAGGGAAGCTGCAGGGAGCAATTGACGAGGGCTGCACAAGCCGGTTACGCCGGGATTGAAGCTCCGCTGCCGGCAGCGAATCGGGAAGCCGAATTTAAGGATTTGCTGGAGGAATTTCAGCTCCATTACATTGCCCAAGTGACTACATCCGTCCCCCATCAAGAAACCTTTGCCGAGCAGGCGCGCCGGGCCGCAGCCTTCGGTCCGAAGCTGATCGTGTCCCATAGCGCCCGGGATGGCATGAAGATCGAGGAGCAATTGCGTTTTTTCGAGGCAGCGCTGATGATCGAGCAGGAGGTCGGCATCACCATCGCGCACGAAACCCACCGGTCGCGGGCGATGTTCACGCCGTGGACGACGCGCACCTTGCTGGAGGAGTTCCCGGAGCTGAGCATTACGGCCGATTTCAGCCACTGGTGCTGCGTGACCGAGTCCTTGCTGGAGGACTATGCGGAAGACATGGAAGCCGCCATACGGCGGACCGTCCATATTCACGCGCGCGTAGGCTACGCTCAGGGCCCGCAGGTTCCCCATCCCGGAGCGCCTGAATACAGCCGGGAGCTGACAGTCTTTGAAGCCTGGTGGTCACGCATTGTCCAATACCGAAGAGAGCAAGGGCTCAGTCACACCAGCATAACGCCTGAATTTGGTCCGCCCGGGTACATGCACACCCTCCCTTTCACAGGGGCTCCCGTCGCGGATCTCTGGGACGTAAACGAGTGGATGGCCAAACGCATTTCGGAACGGTTGGCGCCATAAATAAGAAACGAGAACAAGCCGGACCATATAAAGGGGTTCCGGCTTGTTATTCGTTTCTTTGGGAAAGCCATCCCTGTCGAATCACTCATACACCCGCAGCCAGCCATCCAAGCATGCCCCAGCACGCACCAGGCCCGAATGGAGGGACCCGTGCGCACGATGCACAAGAGAACCATACTGGGATGCCGTTGGAGCACCATCTGAAGCTTCCCGCTTCACCGTCAAGCGTTAGAATAAAACGATGCCGGCAGCGCCGGCCACAAGGAGAATCAGCAACGGGTGGAGTTTGTATTTGAGCAGGAGAAATAAACAAGCTCCGCAAATCAGCAGCGTGGGAATGAGTCCTCTTAAAGCCCCGTCGCCCTCATCGGGATAACCAAAATGAATGGCCGCATAGACGATGAGTCCGGTCGTAACCGGACGCAAGCCGTATAACGAAGATTTCACCCATGGATTCCCCCGCATGCGGTAGAAGAAGGCAGAGAGCATCACGATGACGACCAGCGACGGCAGGATGATGCCGACGGTCGAGACGACGGCCCCGGCATAGCCGGCGGTCTGATAGCCGATCAGCGTGGCGGCATTGGTGGCGATCGACCCGGGCGCCATGCCGGCCAGCGCCACGGTTTGCTGGAATTCCGCTGCGGTCAGCAGCCCTTTTTCCGTGATCTCCTTCTGAATGACCGGGATCACCGCATATCCGCCGCCAAAAGACACAAGGCCTACACCAATGAATATCATGAACAAGTCCCAATACATTTCCTTCGCCCCGATTCGTTTCGCTCAAATGTAATATTCCAATTCCGGGCAGCTGTCGGCCGCAGCCTTCTTCTCTGTATCCGCTCGAAGTCCCAGCCGTATCTTGATCTGGATGACGGCCATGCCGCCGAGCAGGCTAAGCGCAATCAGATAGAGGGGATGGACGCCGGTGAACAGCATCACGGATACGGTGGCAAGGGCGGTGATCGTTGTGGTGGCATCAAAGACGGCATATTTGGCCATCCGGTAAGCAGCCACCGCGATCAGCGCGATGATGGCGCCGTGCATCCCCTTTAAAGCCGCTTCAACCTTGGGCTGATCCCGGAAAAACACCGCAGCCGTGCTGATCAGGAGCACGATGATAAATGTGGGACATGTCACGCCCAGCACGGCCGAAACAGCCCCGGCCATGCCGGCTTGGCGGTGCCCGATCATGGCGGCGGCATTCACGCCGACGCCGCCGGGAGCGGAACCGGCAAGCGAGATCAGCTCGCCGATTTCCTCCTCGCTCACCCATTTTTGCTTGCTCACCACTTCGCGCTCAATCATGGGCAGCATCGCGTATCCGCCTCCGAAGGTGGAAGGCCCGATGCGAAAGAAGGTCCAGAATAGCCGGGTAAGCAGCATGAACCGTTCCTTCGCCCGGCTCAAGTACGCGTTTAGCTTTTCCATTAGGCGTGATGGATTCTCGGCATCGGCATCGGCTCCTTGCCAAGCTCGGCCCAGATATATTTAAGCAGCAGCTCCGCCTTCAGCTGCTCATATCCCGGTTCGTCCCACAAATTGTGCAGTTCTCCGGGATCTGCTTCAAGGTCAAACAATTCGCCGTAGGTTTGATTGTAATAAACGGTGATTTTATAACGCTGCTCGATGTACGTTTTTTGATGAATCGTTGAGGGTTCATGCCGGAATTCGCAGAGGGCGTGCTGCCTGGCGGTATCGACAGCCCCGAGCCACACGTCCTTTTGGTCGATGCCCGTCATCGCGTGCGGGACGGGTATGCCGCAGAAGGATAGGAAGGTCGGGGCCAGATCGACCAGAGACTGTATCGCATTCGACCTTTTCCCGGCGGGCACCCGTCCCGGATAACGCACAATGAACGGAAGCTTGATCAAATCCTCGTAATGGAACCCGCCCTTGGCTTGAAGGCCGTGCTGGCCGAAGAAATGTCCGTGATCGGTGGTGAAGACAACGATCGTATCCTCCGACAGTCCCAGTTCGTCCAGTCTATCGAGTATTTTGCCGATATATTTATCCATCATGCTGATCATGCCGTAATACACGGCGACCAGCTTTTTCTTGTCGTATTCCGTTAACCTGGATTTCGAGCCGTATTCGTAATAGTGATGGGAACGGTAACCGTGAATGCCGAACCCGGTCTCAGCGAGATGCGAAAAATCGGGCTCCTCTTCCTGCGTCAATCCGAAATGCGGCGGATTGCGGTCATGCTCTCCGGGCGTCAGGGACGGGATCGTGAGTTTCTCCGGATCATACATCGAATCCCAAGGCTCGGGCACCAAATATTCCGGGTGCGGGTCGAAGAAGCTTGCCCACAAGAAGAATGGCTCTTCCGCCTTCTTGTATTGGTCCAAAAGCGAATGGGTCCGCTCGGCGATCCAGGTATTGTAGTGGTATTTTTCCTGGATGGGCCATGTGTACGTTTGGGTAGGGTCCATGGTTCCCGTAGGCGGCAGGAAGTAATCGCGCCAATTGGCGCATCCTTGCTCCTCCAGCCATAGGGCATAATGTTGTCCGACATGGGCCTCGTTCGTATGGTTGCGCGCCAGCTCGACGTGATCGAAGCCGTAAAAAGGACCGTGAAAATTTCGCCAATACGCCAAATCCTGAAGGATCGGGTAAGCTTCGACGGACGGGTAGTCTTCCGTGGATGTTAACGGCTGAAAATGTGCCTTTCCCACCAGCGCGGTCCGGTATCCGGCTTCTTGGAAGCTTTCGCCGACGGTATGGCGGTCTTCCAGCAGCTTGGTCCCCAAGGTCCAGGCTCCGTGCTGACTCGGATACTGCCCCGTAATGATGGAAGCCCGGCTCGGCGTGCAGGTCGGATTGGGACAGTATGCCCGATCGAACGTCGTCCCTTGGCGCGCGAGGCGGTCCAGGTTCGGCGTAGAGATTTCAGGCTGAAACGCGCCGATCGTATTCCAATGCTGCTGATCGCTAGTGATTAGCAAAATGTTAGGTCTTCTCGACAAGTGTAATCCCCTCCTAGTATGATGATATTGAAAAATAGAGGTTATCAAAATAGCACCGTGTTATATTTTTGTTGTCATTTTGTTATTCTTGATGAAAAAATGAAGGGAAGAGGGGAAGTCGAGTTGCAGGAGTACGAATACGAGTATGCCGAGTTTATCTACTATACGCCGGGATATTTGGATAAAGAGGCACAGATCTGGCCCGTCCGGGCGGGGCGAAGTTTAGCCAAGCCCAATTACAGGGTCGGGCCGAAACGGATCGAGTGTTACAGTCTGCACTTCGTGCATGAGGGAACGGTGCGGCTGGAGTTCGACGGCAAACGAGTGGATCTGCAGAAGAATGATCTGTTCTGCCTGTTTCCGGGCCGGACTTATTACTATCACCTGATTCCCTCGGATGCACCGCTTCGGATGAGCTGGCTGGCATTGGACGGAAACAGGGTAAGGCCGCTGCTCGAGCTGGCCGGCTTGGTGCCGGAAAGCCCGTTTGGCAGACAAATGATCTCCTCCCGGGTCGAAAAGTCCGCCGAATGCGTGATTGATGCCTTGGCCGGCGTCGAGCGCTGGAAGCCGTCGGTATCGCTCGAGCTGCACGGTTTGGTTTATGGTCTGCTCGCCGGCATGGTTCCCGACACGGCTTCCGCAGAGCCGACGGAGCTTGCGGGATGGATTCACGAGTGTTTGGATTACATGGAATTGCATGCTACCGAGGGGATATCCGTTCAGCAGGTTGCCGAATTCGCGGGTGTGCACCGCTCGTACTTCTCCAATATGTTCACGAGCCAGGTAGGAATGCCCCCGCTGAAATATCTTCAGCGCATCCGAATGGACAAGGCCAAACGGTTACTAACGGAAACGGACGCCACGATTACCGAGATTGCCCTGTCCCTGGGTTATCCCAATTTGTATTCATTCACCCGGGCGTTCAAGATTTATTTCAAGGTCCCTCCCATAACGATGCGTGAAAATCCATGCTGATTCCAGGAAGCATTATATACTTTTGAAAACGGTTACGGGCCGGTTCTACTGAACCTAAAAAAGGAGACACTCGCCATGAAGCTCTCTACGATTCAAAGATGGCTATCGCCCAGACGAAGCATTCAAGGGAAAATATTCATTGCGTTCAGTGCGGTGACGCTCCTGTCCATCGTCTCCATTACGGTCATCGTGTATATGAGCATGCGCGAGACGATCATGCAAAATGCCGTCACCTCGGTTTCGGACAGCATCCGGCAGGCGGATGAATCGCTGAATATGATGCTGGAGGAAATCGACCGGCTGAACACCGTCGTGGTGACCAACAAAAACACGGTGATCGACACGCTGCTGAGCCCCCATGAAGAGATTAGTTATGAATGGTTTCAGGAACAGAAGCGGATCGACGAGTTTCTCTCCGTCCTGATCGATTACAAGCCCTATATTTCGCGGATTGCGGTGGTCGGTTTGAACGGGAAGGTGTATTTCTCGGGCGGTCCGTGGCTGGACAAGACGGTCTTGGGCAGCCCCATGATGGATTACATGCTCCACAACGGATCGCGCCATGCGTATTTCAAGCAGTCGGGCGTATCGGATGCCATCACGATCGGCCGGGAGATTCGATATAACCGCGAAACGATCGGAGTGGTCATGGTGGATTTGAATTATGATTTTATCCAAAAAACATACGGCGTGAAGCCGACCACCGATAGCATGATTTATGTGCTCGACAAGCAGGGTGGTTTCGTCTATGAAGCCGAATCGGCGCCAGCCTTTGCCCCTTCGTTCGATAAGATTCTCCGCATCCATCAGGACCTTGCAGGAAATGGGGATGCCATCAAGCAAAGCATAGACGGCAGAGATTATATCGTCGTGAGCCGTCAATCCGGGTATACGGGATGGAGCACCCTGGCTCTGATACCAATGGACTCGCTGCTGAGCGAATCGGCAAGGCTCCGCAAACTGTTGGCGGAGGTATCCATCATCGTGTTTATCGTTGTCCTGATCGCTTCGCTGCAGGTATCTTCCCGAATCACCCTCAACATCCGGCGATTGAAATCCCTGATGATGTTCGTGAAGGAAGGGAATCTGACGTTCCCGAAAAAGGAAATCAAAAGCGAGGACGAGACCGGACAGCTGTACCGTGTCTTCATCAGCATGGTGGAGGATTTGAAGCGGCTGCTGGAAGGGATCCGGGTCAGCGAGAAAGAGAAGCGGGAGGCCGAATTAACGGCGCTTCAGGCGCAGATTCATCCTCATTTTTTATACAATTCGCTGAATACCATCAAGTATTTGGCCAAGATGAACGGCGTGCCGAATATCGAAGAGGTGTCCGGATCGTTGATCGAGCTCATGCGCGGCGTTTTGGGCAATTCGAGCGAATTTTTGACGGTGCGGGAGGAACTGGATTATGTGGAACGCTATATCTCCATCGTGAAGTACAGGTATATGGAGCCGATCCGGATGGTCACCCAGGTGGAGGACGAAACTTTGCTGGAATGCCGGGTCCTGAAGCTGATGCTGCAGCCCCTTGTGGAAAATGCCATCATTCATGGCATCGGACCGCTGGAGCAGGAGGGACTCGTGCTGATCCGCGTATGTGAAGAGGGAGGCGACCTCAAGATTGAAGTGATCGACAATGGCAAGGGGATGACGGCGGGGCAGCAGGCGCAGCTTCTGGGGGAGACGGGCAAGAACGGAAATACATCCCGTTTCAGCGGCATGGGGGTACGCAATGTGCATGAGCGGATCGTTCACATGTACGGAGATGGCTACGGCGTCAAATTGTACAGTGAGCCGGGTTTATACACGAAGGCCGAGATCCGGCTTCCGAACATAGTGGAGAATAAGGATAAATCCCGACAAGAGGTGATATAAAGCCATGTTTCAAGTGCTGCTTGTTGACGACGAACCGCTGGTACGGCATGATCTGCGAACGCTATTGGACTGGAATGAGCACGGATTCGAATTATGCGGCCAAGCCCATAACGGTATCATGGCGCTCGCGATGATCGAGCAGTCTCCTCCACATATCGCGATTATTGACGTGAATATGCCGGAAATGAACGGCGTGGAGCTCAATCGGGCGATTAAGGCGCGGTTTCCGTCCATTCAGACGATCATGCTCAGCAGCTTTGATGATTATGACTACGTGCGGGAGTGCCTGAAGAACGGCTCCATCGATTATTTATTGAAGCATCGGCTGGACGGTGCGACGCTTGCTGCCTTGCTTAACAAAGCGGTCCTTGAATTGCGCCGGGCGGATCGGCTGCTGGAAGAGAGCGAGGCCCGCAAGGTTAAGACCGAGCGGATAAATCCCGTGCAGATCCGCGACTACATCGCGCATCTGGTCAGGGGACGGAAGGAGGCAACCCTGGAGGTTGAGGCATTTTCGCGAGAAAACAGCCTGTACAGCGGTGCGTCAAGCTATGCGGCCGCGGCCCTGCAGATTGTTCCGTTCCTACTGCTGACGGAGTCATACAGCGACGTGCAGACGAATCGGCTGGTTCAGCAGGTAGTCGATATGATGCAGCAGAGCCTCGGCGATATCCGGGAGCGGACGGCAGCTTATGTGGAGGATGGACGGTTCATGATCGTGTTTGCGTTTAAGGAACGGAGCGAGCATGCCATAAAGAGCGAAATCGACGGACAGATGAGGAAGCTTCAGCATGCGCTTGAGCTGTTCCTCAATTTAAAATGCGTAAGCGCCGTCGGACATGTGTGCACCAGCCTGACCCAACTCGGAACAAGCTACGGCTCCGCCGAACGGTTACTCGATGCTTCCCGCTCGGAGCCGTCCGGCAGCAGCGCGGCCCCCAGGATGCCGGGCCGGGCCGGCGGGCTTGCCGATGAATACCACCAACGCGTGTCTCTAACGATCGAGGAACACAAACAGCTGCTGCTTTCGATTGAACGACTGGACATCGAAGGCGTGCACGGTTTAATCGACTCTGTTTTTGCTTCCATCCACCACCTGCCGATCCATTCGCATACGGTCCAGATGATGGTCAGCGAGCTCATGCAAACCGGGGACAAGGCACTGAAAACCTGGCTGCCAGGGACGGAAGACGCCAAGGAAAAGCTCCCTTCCCGAAGCGAGCTCGGAAGGATCGGCAGCGTCGGGGAGCTGGTGCAGTGGCTGCAATCCTTCTATGCAGGCTTGCTCGGACTGCTGAAGCAGCACCGGGCGGGAGGGCCGTATTCCCGGCATGTCACGCAGGCCATACACTTTATTCTGGAGCGGTACCCGGGTTACGTGACGCTGGAGCTTGCCGCGGGCGCCATCGGCCTGAATTCCTCCTATTTGAGCCGAATATTCAAGGAAGAGACGCAGCGGACGTTCTCGGAGTATCTGAATCGGGTTCGGATCGATGCGGGGCGCAAGCTGCTGGAAAGCGGCAAATACTCGATCAAGGAAATCAGCGGACAAGTGGGGTTTACGACCCATAATTATTTTTTCAAAGTATTCAAGGAAATGACGGGCCTGACCCCGCAGGAGTATTTGAACCGCCTGGGTAGAGGATAAGGATAAAACCAAGTATTCGGATCGGCAGGTAAACAAACTCGAAAGCCGCCTTGTTCTAAACCGTAAAATATGTGGAGTAAATGGTCAAATTTTTGTAACGGACCGTCAAGGCGGCTGAATTATAATAATCACACACACCAACGGTAAACGCTTACAAATAAGGTTGGTGAATAAGAAAATATGGGGGTAGCTGATACATGCGTAGACGCTGGGGAAGAAACGCGGTCATCTCCATGATCGTTTCCAGCTTGATGCTGGCCGGATGCAGTTCCGATGGAGGATCGAAGAAGGAAGCCGCACCCGAAGGTGCGGAGAATGTCGTACATACCACGGGGTTTCCGATCGTGGATCAAGCGGTGGAACTGAAAATGTTCACCCGGATTGCACCCGTGAACGGTCCGTTCAAGGAGATGCCGGTATTCCAGGATTACGAGAAATTGAGCAATGTGAAGGTTGAATTCATCGAGGCGCCGACGGACGGCTTCCAGGAGAAGAAAAACCTGCTGTTCGCTTCCAACGAGCTGCCTGACGCCTTGTTCCGTTCCGGGCTCTCGCCGCTTGAAGCCGTTCGCTACGGATCGGCAGGCCAATTGATTCCGCTGGAAGGCCTTATCGACGAATACGCGCCGAACCTGAAGAAATTGATGGAGGAATATCCCGAAATCCGTTCGGGCATCACGACGCCGGAGGGGCACATCTATGCGATTCCCGGCATTGTGACGCTGGGCGCGGCGCGTACGGATAAGAAATGGATCAACCAGATGTGGCTGGAGAAGCTGAATCTGAAGGTGCCGGAGACGACGGACGAACTGTATGAGGTGCTGCTGGCCTTCCGCGACGGAGACCCGAACGGCAACGGGAAGCAGGATGAGCTTCCGATGACGGCACGTGTCGGATTGTCGATCGTGGCCGCGATGAGCGGATCATTCGGACTGGATACGCAGCTCGGGTATAACATCAATATTGAAAATGACAAAGTGAGCATCTGGATGGGCAGCGACAAAAATAAAGAGATGTTGATGTATTTAAACAAGCTATACAAGGAAAAGCTTTTGGACCCTGAGATATTCTCCCACACGGAAGCTCAGTATTTGGCCAAGCAAGGGTCGGGAAATACGGGATTCTTCTTTGACCAGACCAACAATAACTTCTTGTCGATCCAGGATCAGTATACCGGAATCGCGCCGCCGGCAGGCCCGAACGGAGACCGGATGCAAAGCCAGGCCTTGCCGATTGCGCGGGACTTTGGAGCCTTTGCCATTACGTCCATCAACAAGTACCCGGAAGTCACGATGCGCTGGATCGATTATTTTTACAGCGATGAAGGATCTACTCTTCTGCGCTTCGGCAGAGAAGGAGAGCATTACGAACTCAAGGATGGGATCCCGTACTATACAGAGGATTTCCTGAAGGATATTACCAATCAGGCCAAAATCACGCCTTATGCGGGAGGAGGGGCCCCTCACATCATCAGCGAACAGGTTGCTTCGTTCATCAACCCGCCGCAGGTGCAGGAGGCGCAGCAGCAGCTGGATCCGTTCATGCCGAAGGTTCGTTACGCCGCCCCGATGTTTGACGAGCAAACCGCGCAGCAGGTCAACATTCTGCGCAACGACATCGACAAATACTACGAAGAGCAAAGCACGAAATTCATTGCGGGCGCGCTTAGCTTCGACAAGTGGGGGGAATTCCAATCCACGCTCCAAAAGATGAAGATCGGCGAACTGGAGAAATTGTATCAGGATGCTTATGACAAGATGGAGAAATAAAGCTGCCACATCATCGTGAAGGAGTGGATGCCCATGAAGAGCGCCAACGCCGATAAAGCGATGGTTCTGCCTCGAAGCGATTCGAGGCGGGGCCCCCGCCTCTTAAAGCAAATGGCCAAGCGGTATGATCTGTATCTCATGCTGCTACTGCCCATCGTCTGGTATTTGGTGTTTCACTACGGTCCGTTGTACGGGCTGCAGATTGCCTTTAAAAATTTCAATCCGGCCAAAGGCATTCTCGGCAGCAGCTGGGAGGGCTTCGGACACTTCGAACGCTTCTTCGACTCGTATTATTTCTGGCGGCTGCTGTGGAATACGCTGTCCATCAATTTGTTCTCGCTCTTGATTGCCTTTCCGATTCCGATCCTGCTGGCCTTAATCATCAGCGAAATACGCAGCAAGACCTTCAGCAAATGGCTGCAGAACATTACGTACATACCGCATTTTATATCGGTAGTTGTAATCGTCGGCATCCTGAATGTGTTCCTGTCGCCGACCAGCGGTCCCATCAATCTGTTGATCGAGGCACTCGGCGGCACGCCGATCCGCTTTCTGGAGGAAGCGGGCTGGTTCAAGACCATCTTTATCGGCTCTAACATATGGCAGAGCATGGGGTGGCAGTCCATTATCTACATTGCGGCGCTGAGCGGGGTGAACCCGCAGCTGTACGAGGCGGCGAAGATGGACGGGGCTTCAAGGCTGCGGCGCATTTGGCATATTTCCTTGCCGGGCATCGCGCCAGTCATCATTATTTTGCTTATTTTGGATATCGGCCATTTCATGAACGTGGGCTTCGAGAAAATATTATTGATGCAGAACAACTTGAATCTGGAATCAAGCGACGTCATCTCCACGTTTGTCTACACGACGGGCATTTTAAAAGGGGAATACAGTTATACGGCCGCGATCGGGCTGTTTAATTCCGTCATCAATCTGGTGCTGCTCCTGCTTGTGAACCGCATTGCGCGCAAGACGTCGGAGACGAGCTTATGGTAAAGGGGGGGACCGACATGTCCAAGCCATCGACAGTAAAGGAAGCCTCGAGTGAACGGCTATTCGACATCCTGATCTACGCGATCGCCGCTATCATTATCGTCATCGTGCTGTACCCGCTGTTGTTTATCGTCAGCGCTTCGTTCAGCGATCCGGCACGGGTATTGAACGGCGAAGTTTGGCTGCTGCCGAAGGGCGTGACGCTGGATGCCTATGAGAATATTTTGCACAACGACAAGATTTGGACGGGATATCGCAATACCATCCTTTATACGACCGTCGGCACGGCGATCAATATCATCATGACGATTTTGGCAGCATATCCGCTGTCGAGACCCGATCTTCCCGGACGCAACGGGATCATGGTACTGATCACGCTGACCATGTTCTTCAACGGCGGGCTGATTCCGACGTATCTGTTGGTCAAGGATCTGGGGATGGTCGACACGATGTGGGCGCTGATCATTCCCGGCGCAATCGCGACGTACAATCTGATCGTAATGAGGACGTATTTCCAATCGAGCATTCCCTGGGAGCTGCAGGAGGCGGCCCATATCGACGGGTGCTCCAATTGGAGGCTGCTGTTTAGCATCATCCTGCCCTTATCGAAGCCGATCCTGGCGGTCATGGTGTTGTTTTATGCGGTCGGCCACTGGAATTCGTTCTTTAACGCACTCATATACATCCGAAACGAAGATCTGCACCCGCTTCAGCTGGTGCTGCGCGAAATTTTGCTGATCAGCCAATCGGATGCCGTGGATGGCAGCGTGGGATTGGAAAAAAGCATCCTGCTGGCCGAAAGCATCAAATACGCGGTCATTATCGTATCCAGTTTGCCTGTACTGCTGATGTATCCTTTGGTGCAGCGGCATTTCGTGAAAGGCGTCATGATCGGCTCGATCAAGGGGTAACGCCGGTATGATCGCACGGCTCACCCTAAAATTCCATTGGAGGTTATATTCTTGAATACGAACGCAACGATTACCATTGATTGCAGCCGCAAGAGCGAGCATGAGATTAATCCGTATCTGTTCGGTCATTTTGTGGAGGATATCCGGGACCATATGGAGGCGATGCTCGCGTTTCCGCTGAAGGACATGGATTTTGAGAGCGAGGCAGAAACGATGACGCCGGTATCGGGAAGCTGGCGCGCGTATACGAACGGACGCAACACCCAGTACGCGATGGAAGCACCGGCGCCCCGGCATTCGGGAAGAGCCCAGCGCATCCGCATCCTGAGCGATGACGAAGCTTATGCCGGCATAACGCAGAAGGCGGCATTAAAGGGGCCGATGAACTATACGGTCCGGCTTGTCGCCCGCGCCTCCATTGAGCTTCAATACGTGATGGTGGAAGCTGTCGACCGGCGCACGGAAGAGACGCTTGGCCAGCTTCGCATGGAGCTTGGCAGCCATAACTGGCAGCACTACGAAGAGCAGCTGTCCATATCGCGCGAATGCACTGATGCCGAGATCCGGGTATATGTTCCTGCAGAACATCCAAGGTGGGTCGATCACGTGTCCACCGGCATGCTCTGGATCGATCACGTCTCCTTGCTGCCCGTCGACAGCATTGCCTTGGTCAAACGCGAAGTGGTCGAGATGACTAAAGATTTGAATGCGGGCATGATGAGACTCGCAGGCAATTACATCAGTGCTTACCATTGGGAGCATGGCGTCGGTCCCGTCCTGGAAAGGCCGGTCATGTACAATGAGGCCTGGGGAGGGTGGACCAGCAAATATTTCGGAACGGACGAATTCATCCGCTTTTGCCGAGAGCTGGAGGTGGAGCCCCTGATTTGCGTGAACGACGGATCGGGCACCCCTGAAGAAGCCGCGCAGTGGATCGAATACTGCAACGGGAGCGCGGATACGCCGATGGGGGCTTTACGTGCCCGGAACGGCTTCCCTGAGCCGTATAACGTCAAGTACTGGGAGATCGGCAACGAAGTGTGGGGCCAATGGCAGGTCGGAACTTGCACGGCAGAGCGGTTTGCGGAGCGGACGATATCGTTTGCCAAGGCCATGAAGGAGGCGGACCCCTCCATCGTGCTGCTGGCCTGCGGTCATTACGAGCAGAACTGGAATAAGGCCGTGCTGGACCTGGCCGGCGAGAGCATCGATTATTTGACGCTGCATTTGTATCACGGCTACGGCCCTTTCGGCATGAACCGGGATACGCCGGCGGAGGAACGCTATAAGGCGATTGCCTCTTATCCCGAGTGGACCCGGCACCATGTCCGGCAGACGACGGAGCTGATCCGGTCCCGCCCGGAGCACAGCCATGTCAAGCTGGCGATCACCGAATACAACACGATGTATTATCCGAATACGGTGCGAAAAGGGCTGCCGAACGAGCACACGCTGGGAGCCGCAGTGGCCAATGCCGCCAACCTGAATGAAATGATGCGCTGCAGCGACATGGTGCACATCGGCAGCTTCTCTGACCTGGTGAATGGCTGGCTGGGCGGCTGCATACGCGTCGGGGACTATTATGCGGACCAATACTGCGGCAAGCAGCCCGGCTGGAGCGGGCATCCCCTTACGATCTACGGGACGCCAACCTATGAAGTGCTGAAGCTTTACGCCAATCGGGACGTTCGGCGCGTCCTTCCCGTCCAAGCGGAATGCGGAACCTTCTCCGTGGCTTCGAGGAAGGAGACGTCTATGGCACTTGACGCGCTTCCAGACCTGGACATCGTGGCGGGGACGAATGACGACGGCAGCATCGTCACCGTGTTGATCGTAAATCGAAGCCTGGAGGCGGTTAGGGCCGTGCTGGATTTGAAGGCCTTCGAGGCTTCCGGGGAAACGACCCTTTACGAAATCACCGGCGATTCTTACGATGACATTAACTCCGTTTTCCAGCCGGAACGTATTATGTGCAAGGAAAGCAGGGTTCCGGCAGAGGCATGGAGCCAAGGCTACAACTTACGGCCTACATCCGTTTACGCGCTGGAATTCAGAGTGCAGGTGTGATGATATGAAGCTGTCCTTTTAAAATGAATGTTTTCGTGCGAAAAAGTCGGACTGCGCTTGCAGTTCCGGCTTTTTTTTGCGCAGGGAACGGTTCCGTTTCGGCCTGAATCCATACAGGAAGATCGTACGAATGGACACGAAATGTTACATGATTCATCGTTTAACTTATTTATGGGAAGTGTAATTAGAGACTAAATACAAGGATGGGGTGATTGAGATGGCAAACGGAACCGTTGTAAACCAGGAAGCGGTCGAAACCGTGAAGGAGATTATCAAGGATATCGAAACGGCCATGTTCTCCACGATATCGGAGGGCGGGATCAATGCCAGACCGATGCAGACGCAGGATATCGAATTCGACGGCGACTTGTGGTTCTTAACGAAGCGGGATACCAGCAAATACGAAGAAATCCTGGCGAATCCCAACGTGAATGTCGCTTATGTGGGCAAATCCTACGTATCGATCCGAGGCAAAGCCGAAGTCGTGGATGATCTGGAGAAGAAGAAGTCGCTCTGGAATGCGGCGTACGAAAAATTTCTGCAGACGTCCTACGACGATCCCAACATTATTCTGATCAAGGTGGACACGGACACCGCGGAGTATTGGGAAACCGGAAACAAAACGAAAACGGTGAAAGCCTTCTTCAAGAAAATGGTGGGCCAAGAGCCTAGGGGCGACTCGGAAATAAACAAAACCGTAGATCTCCATTGATAACGAGATTCGTTCATTAGCAGTGGCAGAACCGCAGGATCCAGCATCACGATCCTGCGGTTTTTTATGTTAGCCGAACCCGCGCGCATATCCTTCAAGACCGATCCCGTGTTGGTTATGAATGGATGAGCACCGGATGGGGTGGGCACTTTAATGCATAACAGGGCATATTTAGCACTAAGAAGGAATATACCTCATCAAACAAGTGAGAATTATGTGAATTCGTGCTGGAATTCGCCTACAAACCATAACGTGCAACTGGATGGTTTGATTACAGTCATGATATAATTTTTTTCATAAATATGAAAAATAGATTCCAGGAGAGGAGGTAGTACATTGGGAAGGCGTTATTGCAAATGGATCAAATTGCGGAATTAGGTTGTAATATTCTCTTCTGCGAACTACCTCTTTTTCATGGAAATATCGTATATAGAATGACCTGTTCAGATGCAAAAGCACATGGCCTTTAATTCAATCTGGAGGTGAATCCCTCTGAAGAGGGAAATCATTGGACATTATTACCATCACTAATTTAATCATACTTGCCATACTGATTGCGTTGACCGCTTTTTTCGTGGCGTCCGAGTTTGCCGTCGTTAAAATCCGCATGTCGCGGATCGATCAATTGATAACGGAAGGAAACAAGAAGGCGGTTGTTGCCAAAAAGGTAGCCGGCGATCTCGATTACTATCTCTCGGCCTGCCAGCTCGGCATTACGGTGACGGCGCTGGGGCTCGGGGCCATCGGCAAGCCGGCCGTTGAGCGTTTCATGTACCCGGTATTCGATTGGTTTGACGTATCGGCTTCAACGGCCTCGATTGCCTCTTACGCCATAGCGTTCATTCTCGTAACCTTTTTGCATGTCGTGGTGGGAGAGATGGCGCCCAAGACCTTGGCTATTCAATTCTCGGAAAAGACGACGCTGCTCCTTGCAGCCCCGCTGTATTGGTTCGGCAAGCTGATGTATCCGTTCATTTGGGCGTTGAATGGAGCCTCGCGCGTGCTGCTTCGTGCATTCGGCGTAAAACCTGCGCCGCATGAGCAGGCTTATACGGAGGAGGAACTGCGCATCGTCATGGCGCAGAGCTTTCAGGGCGGCGAGATCAATGGGACCAAGCTGGCTTACATGGAAAACGTGTTTTCGTTTGATGAGCGCGTGGCCAAAGACATCATGGTACCGAGAACGGATCTGATCACCCTGGATAAAAGCATGGAATACCCGGACATCGTCCGTATCCTGGATGAGCACAACTATACGCGGTACCCTGTCATCGAGGACGGCAGCAAGGATCGGGTGGTTGGCGTCGTCAACGTCAAGAAGATGCTGCCCCACATCGTGGCCGGACGAGACCGCAAGCTGGAAGAATTCGTTCGGGACCTCCCGGTCGTGCTTGAAATTACGCCGATCCAGGATGCCATGCTGAAGATGCAGCAGGAGCAGATGCATATGGCTTTGGTGATTGATGAATACGGCGGTACGGCGGGGATCCTGACCCTGGAGGATATTTTGGAAGAGATCGTAGGGGAAATTCGAGACGAATTCGATGAAGATGAAGTAGCGGATATCCGGAAGATCGGGGAACGCGAATACCTGATAAGCGGACGGGTTCTCTTGGAGGAGCTTGAGAAGCGCTTCGGCTTGATATTCGAGGATAACGAGGAGATGGATACGATCGGCGGCTGGATACAGTACCAGAAAGGCACGACGGCTCAAGACGGCGATGAGATCCAGCATGGCGAGCATATATGGGCCGTAGCGGAAACCGATAATTTTCAGATCAAACACGTCATTCTCAGACACGGATGATCTAGGGCATGGCATGATCCCGTGTACATTCAGACCATAACTTTTTTGGAGGTGAATCCCTCGCAAGAGGGAAATCATTGGACGGAATAATCGCGTTGAATTTATTTTTGGTAGCCGTGTTCATCGGACTGACTGCATTTTTCGTAGGAGCCGAATTCGCCATCTTGAAGGTGCGGCTGTCCCGGATCGATCAATTGATCGCCGAAGGGAATAAACGGGCGGTCACGGCCAGGAAGGTAGCCCATGAACTGGATTACTATTTGTCAGCCTGCCAGCTTGGAATCACTATTACGGCTCTCGTGCTGGGCGCGCTGGGCGAACCGACCGTCGAAAGGATGCTGCATCCGCTGTTTGAACGATTCGACGTGCCGGCGGCGGTGGCAACGGTACTCTCTTATGCCATTGCCCTCGGGATCATCACGTTCCTGCATGTCGTCATCGGGGAACTGGCGCCTAAAACATTGGCGATCCAATTTGCCGAGAAAATGACGCTGCTGCTGGCGTCTCCCTTGTATTGGTTCGGGAAGATCATGTATCCGTTCATCTATGCATTGAATGGAGCTTCGCGTCTCCTGCTTCGAGTATTCGGCGTAAAGCCGGCAGGGCATGAAACGGTCCATTCGGAGGAGGAACTGAAGTGGATCGTGGACCAGAGCTACGAGAGCGGCGAAATAAACCAGACCGAGATGGGATATTTGACCAATATATTTGCTTTTGAAGAGCGCACCTTGCGCGAAATCATGGTCCCGAGAGATCGGATCGTTACGGTAGAACGAGGGTGGCCGCTTGCCAATATCCTGGAGGTTCTGGGCGAGTACGACTATACCCGTTACCCGGTGACGGAATCGGGACGCGCGGAGGATTTTATCGGGTTTATCCATACGAAGGAGATGCTGACGGGTATAGCGGCGGGTAGAAACTGCAGCGTGAATGACTTTATTCACGACATGCCGCGTTTTCCGGAGTCGTCTTCGATCAAGGACGTCCTGATCAAGATGCAGCAAATCCGCGTGCATATGGCCGTCGTGACGGACGAATCCGGCACGGCGATCGGGCTGGTGACGATGGAGGACATTCTGGAGGAGATCGTAGGCGACATTCGGGACGAATCGGATCGCCGCGAGCTGCAGGGGGCGCACGCCTAAGCGATGGCGAACTAGCATCGGGCACGATTCATGAATAGGGCTAAACGTCCTTGTGCCCACTCCTCCGTGGTGAGAGGGCATGGAATTGCCGAAAACATAAAAAGAGCAGCTTCTACACGAAGCTGCTCTTTTTGCATGTGTCCTATCGAGTAGGTCAGCGTGCTAGCGTGCTGCCCCCATCGTAAAGCCGAAGCTGTACGTGCGGTTGGAAGGCAGCGTGAATTCTTCATGGATCGGCGCTCCCCAGCTGTCGTCGCCGCCGACGCCCATTTGCTTGTAATTGATGCGCAGGACGGTTTTATCGCTTGGCGGGAGCTTGTACGCATGGTCGCTGCCCTCCAGCTCCTCCGGCGTCCACGGCAGTGCGCATACCTCCATGAGGGAGGAACTCTCGAATTCCAGTCCGTCCCCTCCATTCTCCCCGGTTAGCAGTGCGAAGCGCACATCCGTTTTATTCCCGCACTCTTGAGGCCTTAGATAAGGGACGAACTGATCGGCGACCTTGCCCTCGTATCGGCCGATTTTGGCTCCTGTCTTCCGGTCCCAATAATTATCATGCGGTCCCCGCCCATACCAGCTGAGCGTATCGAGTCCATCATCAAGCAAGAACAGCATGCCGACTTCCGGAATGTCGGGCAGACCGGCGCCAGGGATCAAGGTTTCATGCATGCGGACAGTGCCGTCCGGATAGATTCGATATTCCAGCGTCAGGCTGGATGCGGGATTGGTCTCGATCCGATAGTGGCTGGATACCACGACGGCAGGGCCTTCCGCATGCCAGCGCAAAGTCAGCAGCTTTCTCCGATCATGGGCCGTTCTCCACACGCCGCTGCGTTCAGGGAGCCGGTTGCCCAGATCGTTGTCGGTGACGGCCCGCCAGAAATTCGGTCTTGCCGGCGCCAGCAGGCATTCCCTGCCGGACAGTGCGTAGGATGTCAGATCGCCGGTGCCAAGATGGAAACGCAACGAGACGGTAGAACCCCTGATGATAAGCTCTTCATCCGACTCGGCAGCTTCCAGAGCCTGCACGCTTGCAAGAGCGTCCGTTTCGGGCTGCTCGGCAATATACGGCGTCAGCACAAACTGCTCCCAAGCCTCCTCATGTCCCGCAGGCGCCCACTTGGTGCTCTCCTTCCGAACGAGGGAGACGGTGAGAATCGCTTCTTTTCCTTCGTCCTCCACGGGGGAGTACGGAACATGGATTTCCGTTTGCTCACCAGGCTGAAGCGAGAGCCCGAGCGTGCCGGATTGGCTGACTTTGCCGTTTAGCGTTACGTCCCATTGTACAAGATACGAATCGAGGCTGGTAAACAAGAAGCGGTTGCTGACCCGAATCCGGCTTGCGGCAGGATCCAGGCTTTCGAACTTGACGTTCTGGTAGCATTTTTTCACTTCGTCCAGCTTAGGGGTTTTGGTTCGGTCCGCGAAGATCAGGCCGTTCCCGCTGAAGTTGCCGTCATGCGGCGTTTCGTTGAAGTCCCCGCCGTACGCCAAATATGGTATTCCGTCCGCCGTTTGGGTGCGGATTGCTTGATCGATCCAATCCCATATAAAAGCCCCCTGCAAAATGTCGTACTTCTCAAACAGCTCCCAATACAGGTGAAGGCCGCCGCAGGAATTGCCCATCGCGTGACTGTACTCGCAAATGATATAAGGCTTGTCCGGATTGCTGTTGGCATACTTCTCCACATCCTGCGGCCTTGCATACATGGTGGATTCCATGTCGCTGGCCGCTTCGGATGCCCTGTAATGAAAGATTCCCTCGTAATGAACCAGCCGGGACGGGTCGGCTTCCTTCAGAAAATCGTGCATCGCAATGAAGTTGTCGCCTCCGAACGATTCGTTGCCAAGCGACCAGATGATGACCGAGGGGTGATTCTTGTCGCGTTGGAACATCGAATTGCAGCGGTCCAATACGTTGTCGCGCCACTCCAGCTTGCTGCCGGGCACCGTTTCTTCCAGCTCCTGCTGCCCATACGTCCAGGTTCCGTGCGTCTCCAAATTCGTTTCATCGATAACGTATAACCCGTATTCATCGCAGAGGTCATACCATACGGATTGATTCGGGTAATGGGAAGTCCGTACCGCATTAATGTTATGTGTCTTCATCAGCTCAATATCGGTGATCATGTCTTCACGGCTGAGGGCCCGCCCGGTATCCGGGGAGAATTCATGCCGGTTCACGCCTTTGAACAGAATGCGCTGACCGTTGATTCGCATGAGCCCGTCCTTCAGCTCGAAGCGGCGGAATCCCGTGCTGCAGCTTACGGCTCCGCGGCAAGCTCCGTCCGTATTCTTCAATGCCAGGACAACGGTGTACAAATAAGGCGATTCCGCGCTCCATTTCTCGGGTTCGGGGACGTTCATGCTCAGGGTAAAGCTGCCCTCGTCAATGATGTAATCCGCAATGGTGAGCGTTTGTTTCTGGACCAGCTGCCGGTCCTGATCGTAGAGAAGCGCCTCCAGCTGGAGCGTGTCCTTGTCGATGGTCTCGTTATAATAATTCGTGACGGCTGCATCGATTTGCAGCTCGGCATGCCGGTACTCGTCATCAAGAACCGGGCGCACGAAGAAATCGGAGATATGGACGGCAGGGACCGAATAGAGGTAGACCTCGCGGAAGATTCCGCTAAGCCTCCAAAAATCCTGATCCTCAAGCCAGCTGGCATCGCACCATCGGTATACCTCAACGGCTAATTTGTTCTTGCCCTCAATCAGATAAGGGGTAAGGTCGAACTCGGCCGGCGTAAACGTATCCTCGCTATACCCGACCATCTCGCCGTTCACCCATACATAGAAAGCGGATTCAACACCTTGGAAGCTAATATAAACGGGCTGTTCCTTCCATGCTTCAGGTACCGTGAATTCACGGATGTAGGAGCCCACGGGATTGTATCGGGTCGGTGCGAAGGGAGCTTTCAATTCAGGCTCCGATTCGGCCCAGGGGTATCTTACATTCGTATATTGAGGATAGTCATAGCCTTGAAGCTGCCAATGGGAAGGGACGGGAAGATCGGCCCAGCTCCCTGAATCGTAATCGGCCTCGTAGAAGTTTTGAATGCGCTCTTCAGGCGTTTTGGCGAAAGCGAATTTCCAGGTCCCGTTTAATGACTGGTACCAGGGGGACATGGCGTGGTCAAGGCTCAGCGCCTCGGACTCCGTCGGGAAATTCATCATGTAAGCATGGGCTCTGTGACGGTTCAACTGAAAAATATTCGGATTATTATTCCATTCGGGATAACCGTTTGCAGGTGCCTGGTAAATGAATTTGGTACGCAATGTGCTCAGCTCCTCCTAGATTATGGTTTCCTTCCTTCTACTGACAGTATAGAGGTTAATTCCGCCCAAGAGTATAAGGAAGTTGCGCTATTTCTATCAAACGATCAACAAAACAGCGATATTTCGATCACTTAGATGGTCATTTGCATATCTTGCTGCCAGGGAAGCCGTTGTTTATGTCCAGCGCCATCAACATGACCAATATTACATTTACATGGAATAATGTTTATGAAATAATGGTTAGTGAATGATCATTCACTAACGATGGGAGGAACGCGCATGGTAAGACCTCGCGAATTTCAAGACGAGGTGATCTTCCACGGCATCTACCGGGCACTATGCAAAAAAGGGTAC
Source organism: Paenibacillus sp. CR_12 (assembly GCF_041953985.1). NCBI lineage: Bacteria > Bacillati > Bacillota > Bacilli > Caryophanales > Paenibacillaceae > Paenibacillus > Paenibacillus sp. CR_12. The sequence continues at coordinate 32,685 of NZ_JAVFHO010000010.1, forward strand.
GGCCAGTTGGCCTTAACCGACATCACGCATGAAATGAACATCTCGCCGGCAGCCTTAATGAAGCGATTCGGGTCGAAGAAGAATCTGCTCCTGGCCTACAGCGATTATGTCATTGAATTAACCAAACAAGCCTTCCACGATGCGGACTTGTCCGGCCAATCCAGAATCGAGGCGCTTAAAACGGTGTTCAGGGATGCCGTCTCGCATATGAAGGATCCTGTGGAATTGGCCAACCATACCTCCTTCTATCTGGAAGGGACGAATGATCCGGATTTGCTGGAGAAGACCCGGTACCGGCTGCAGCTGATCGATGAGTTTACCCGAAAGATGCTGGATCAGGCGATCACGAACAAAGAGATCGTGCCATGTGACGTGGCACGGGTCAGCCGGGTGCTGCAAGCCGCGATCAGCGGCGCCATGCTGATCTGGGTCAAAGAGTCGGACCGAAGCTTGGACGAACTGTTTGACGAGTGCTTTCAGGTCATATTCGCCTCGCTCGTTCAAGGCGGTACGGAATAATGCCCATTTTATTATGGAGAGGTGGAGGGCTATGCCGGTTTACAAAGGAAGGGAAGTCGAATTGTATTATGAAGTGAAGGGAGAAGGGAAGCCGCTGGTATTTACGCACGGAGCTTCCTGGAATCATAAACAGTGGCAGCCTCAAGTCGATGCCTTCTCCCGTCGGTATCAAACCGTGGTGTGGGATATCCGGGGGCATGGCTTCTCTTCCTTGCCGAATGGCAAGGTGGATTCGGAGGATTTCAGCAGGGATTTGGCGGATTTGCTAAGCGAACTCGGCATTGAACAAGCGACGCTTTGCGGGCTGTCCCTGGGCGGTCATATTTCGCTGCAGACTGCCGTTCGCTATCCGGAGAAGGTTGCGGCCCTGGTACTGATCGGCACGCCGTTCACGAATGCGTTTAATTGGTTCGAGCGCATGTTCGTGCCGGTAAACCGCTTAACAAGTTATCTGATGCCGATGTCCTTATCCGGAAAAATACAAGGCAGGATGTTATCCAAATTTAACAAGAGCAATCAAGCCTATATTGAGCAAGCTTTTGGCTCCATTGCTCATTCCGATTGGATTCGGATATGGGATGCGGTGACCCGAATGGACAGCACGCATGATCTGCACAAAATCCAGTGTCCGGTATTGCTGCTTCAAGGCGAAAGCGACACGATGATCCGAAGGCAGCAGGCATACATGCAGGAACAAATCGCGAACGCGCAGTTGAAAATCATTCGAAACGCTCATCACGCAACGAATTTGGATAACCCCGACGAGGTGAACGAGGCGATCGCTTCATTTCTGTCGGAGCACGCGATCTAGCGGTATCTGAGCTCTTTCATTGACACCCCAAAACAGGGTTGCTACAATTTTAGGCATATATCCATCGGAATACAAGGGTTATCAAGGAGGGGACGAACTTGAATCGATTCGGTTCCACAGATCCATTCATACGTAATGAACGCGAAGCGGTGATCGCGGCCCGGGCCGACAAGCTGGGAGCGATATTCGCGGAAAGAGCACCTCAGCACGATCTGGAGGGATCGTTTCCGTTCGAGAATTTCGATGATTTGAAGGAGTCCGGTTATTTGAAGCTGACCGTTCCGGCAGCCTTTGGAGGAGAAGAAGCCTCCGTATACGAAATGGTGCTTGCCCAGGAACGGCTCGCCCGAGGAGACGGGTCTACGGCGCTGGCCGTAGGCTGGCATATCGGGCAGATACTGCAGCTGCGCCTTTCCGGGGCTTGGCCGGAGCCGTTATTTGAGAGATTGTGCAGAGACGTTGTAGCAGAAGGCACGGTCATTAATGAACTGGCGAGCGAGCCTGCGACGGGGAGCCCCAGCCGGGGCGGAAGGCCGGAGACGACGGCACGGCGGGTGTCGGGCGGCTGGCGCATCGCCGGACGCAAAACCTTCAGCACGTTAAGCCCGATCTTGAAGCAATTCGTGGTTACGGCCGGAATCGAGCATAGCGAGAAGGTCGGCGCGTTCCTCGTTCGCAGCGGGCCCGGGGTCAAGGTTGAAGAGACCTGGAATACGATGGGCATGCGGGCAACGGGAAGCCATGACGTGATTCTGGAGGACGTATTCGTGCCGGACACGGAAGTCATTCGGGGACCCGATTATGAGAAGCCTGAGTTTCCCGTGCCTACGGAAGGCATTCTGCTCCATATCCCGGCATGTTATATGGGGATTGCTTATGCCGCGCGGAATTTTGCCATCGATTTTGCCCGTCGTCATCAACCGAACTCCTTGACGGTGCCCATTGCCGAATTGCCGAATGTCCAAAGGCAGATCGCCCAAATCGAAGTGGACCTGCTGACGGCCCGCAGTTACCTGTACCAAACCGCCGACCGCTGGGACAAGGAAGCGGAGAACCGCGCCGCGCTCAAACCCGAGCTTGGGCTTGCCAAGTACGTCGTGACCAATGCGGCGGTCCGGATTGTCGATCAGGCCATGCGGATCGTTGGGGGATTGAGTCTCTCCCGGAAGCTCCCGTTGGAGCGTATGTACCGGGATGTCCGGGCAGGTCTTCATAATCCGCCGATGGATGATGTCGTGCTGACGAATTTGGCCAAACGGGCCCTTTCGGAAGCGGAGGAGAAGGAAAATCAGGAGCCTTGATCTGATCGGACGAGAGAATAGGCCACTTAGCAGGAAATAAGGATAGAAACCGCGGGAGAGCTGGCTCCGGCGGTTTTTTGCGCTTCGCGCGCCGGACATTCCTTATTGCGGCTCCATTACATAATCGCGGCATCTTCTGCAGCCTCTGCTTCATATACATACACTTAGGTTAGGATGGCGGGCTAACGGGTATAAAACCTATCAGTACGTACTATACGAGTCGATCGAAATCCGCTCATGAGGAATTAGGATGACAGGAGGTATGTAACCATGGATTCTGTGCTGTATTTGGGCTTGGCCGCTATATATGCCGTGCTGTTTCTGTATGGGTGCGTGCTGATGAGGCGGGATGCGTCACCAGGGCTTCGGTACTTGCTGCTGATCGTAACGGCCGGATTGGTCTGGGATAACGGCGTGATCGGCATCGGAAAATACATGGGGGAAGGAGATCTGCTGGAGGGGCTTAACGTTGCGCGTTTCTGGGTGCATGCGTTGGCCACGCCGCTGCTTGTGCTCGTGTCGTTCGACCTGATACGCAAGGCCGGGAGCCCTTGGACCAGCAGGCCGGCCGCCGCATGGGGGGCCTGGCTTTTCACCGCAGCGCTGATCGTGCTCGAGGTGGTGACGGAGACCTTGCCGCTCAAGCTCCAACCATCCATGGAGTACGGAGCGCTGCGTTACGTTTCGTCCGAATCCGGGGGGCCGCCGCTCATGGTGATCCTGATTTTGATCCCGCTGCTGACGGCAGGCATTATCGTATGGCGGAGAAAAAAGACGCCGCTGCTGTTCATCGGCACGGTGCTGATGGCTGCCGGGAGCGCCATACCGATCCCGATCGAAAGCTCGGCTGCCACAAACGTATTCGAGCTGCTGCTCCTCTTGTCCTTGTGGCTGACGGTACGCAAGCTGGCCTCCTCCCGTACGTTGTCTTTTCGCTAGTTCCTGCTGACACCGCGCTCGCCATCCAGATGTGCGCGGTTTTTTGGCATGTCCCGCCTTCTTTCGCTTGTTTAGCTCCCGCACCCATTTCCGACTATCATCTGGATGTACCCGCAGCTTCATGATGTACGTAAGCCGATTGGCATCACCACATTCAGCAAACCTTCAGCTTAGCCTAAGCCTGGCATAACCTTCCCCTAAGACTGCTTTCAGATTCCGTCCCTATACTTCAAATAGCAAGACAAACCATGATCCTAGAAGGAGAGATGACGATGAATCCGATAAGCAAAAAAGTATTAGTAAGCAGTATGGCGGCAGCGATCGTGCTGGGGGGAGCCGGGTATCTTCAGAACAAAACCTTTGCCGCGGCGAGCACGGATACGGCAGCCTCGGCAGCTCAGGACGGTCAGACGGGAACGGACACAACGGCTTCGGATGCAGCGAAGAACCGGGAAGGGAAGTGGATGGGTCATAAGGCGGGCGGACCTCGGGGCGGCAGCATCGTGAAGGAAACGGCCGAAATCCTTGGGCTGACGGAGGCCGATATCCGGACGGCGCTTGAAGCGGGCAGCACGTTTGCCGAAATTGCCGAAGGTAAGGGAATGGCCCAATCCGCGTTCGTTCAGAAGCTGATCGAGCTGGAAACCGCCAAGATCGATGAGCGTCTGAGCGATGGCGGCATTACGGAAACCGAAGCAGCCGAGTGGAAAGAGGGTCTGAGCGACCGTCTTACCCAAATCGTAGAGAGCAGCGACGCCGGTTTGGGGAAAGGTCATGGCAAAGGAGGACGAGGGTTCGGCAAATTCGGCAATCCGGAGGAAATCGCGGCATTGCTCGGAGTGTCGGAGGACGAGCTGAAGGCCGGAATGGAAGAAGGACAATCGTTGGCCGAGATCGCGGCGGCGAAGGGAGTGACGGAGGATCAACTGATTCAGAAGCTGAAAGATCAAATGACCGAGCCCTTGAAGCAATGGGTGAACGAGAAGCATACGGACGCTGATAAGTCGACTGCGGCTGCGGGAGAAACGGATGAGGATACGGAATAACGATTGAATCGAGATTGGATTACTGAAGAGACTGGATGGTATTCTATTAAGAATACATTCAGTTTCTTTTTTTATATATAAGAAATTCATCATTTTTTTCTCACAAAGTGTTGACCTTAACGTTACGTAAAGGTGTACATTGAGTTTGTCAGGAGGTGAAACCATGGAATACACGGTGCAGAAGCTTGGGAAGTTGGCGGGAATAAGCACGCGAACCCTCCGTTATTACGATGAGATCGGGATTCTGAAGCCGGCCAGAATCAACTCGTCGGGGTATCGGATTTACGGGCAGGAGGAGGTTGACCAATTGCAGCAGATCTTGTTTTACCGGGAGCTTGGGCTGCAATTGGACGGTATCAAAGCGATTATGACCTCACCATCCTTCAATCGGACCAAGGCGCTCCAGGAACACCATGCGCAGCTCCTAGACAAGAGAAGGCAACTGGATTTGCTGATTACCAATGTGGAGAACACGATAGCCTCCGCCGAAGGGAGAAAAACGATGAGTGACCAAGAGAAATTCGAAGGATTCAAGCAGAAGCTGATTGATGATAATGAGAAGAAATACGGTAAGGAAATTCGCGAGAAGTATGGCGACGAAACTGTAAATCAATCCAATGCCAAGCTGAAAAATATGACGCAAGCGCAGCATGATGAAGTAACGCGTCTGGCGGAGGAGCTGTACGAAACGCTGGCCGAAGCGTTTAAGCAGGGCGATCCTGCCGGCGAGCTCGCCCAGAAGGCAGCCGATCTGCACAAGCGTTGGCTCACCTATTATTGGAATGATTACAGCAAAGAAGCCCATGCCGGCCTTGCCCAGATGTATGTTGACGATGAGCGGTTTACCGCCCATTATGACGAGAAGCAGCCTGGAACCGCCAAGTTCCTCCGCGATGCGATTCTGATTTACACGGGCACGAATCCTGCATCATTGTAAGCAAGCTGAGGCAAGCAGCCTTACGGATAAGACCCTTTCCTGCGCTCACCCGCGAGAGAGGGTCTTTTTTTATAGGGGATCCATTGAAGGAGCTGGATCTGTTCACCCTGCCTCCCCTTCCACAATTAACCTCTTGTCTCCACGTGGGGAGTAATGGTTAGATGTAACATGGGCTATTTTTCACAAACCTACACCATGGGTGATGACATTTATATAGTGAGGGTAGAGAATGGATCAAATTGTACAGCAGGTAGTTACTATCTTTAACGATTTTCTATGGTCTAAACTGCTTATCGTATTGCTGATAGCGTTTGGCCTGTATTTTACGGTGGGCACCAAGTTCCTGCAGTTTCGCCTGATCGGCGAGATGTTCCGGGTCATCCGCGAACCCAAGAGCAAAACGAAGGGCAGCATTTCCCCGTTTCAGGCGTTTGCCATCAGCATGGCGGCCCGCGTCGGGACCGGGAACATTACCGGCGTTGCCCTGGCTATCTCGCTTGGGGGGCCGGGGGCCGTATTTTGGATGTGGATCATTGCGATCATCGGATCGGCCTCCAGCTTTATTGAGAGCACATTGGCGCAGATTTATAAGGTAAAGGATGGAGCGGGCGGATTTCGCGGAGGTCCCGCCTATTACATGCAGCAAGGTTTAAAAAAGCGGTGGATGGGCGTGCTGTTTGCGATCCTGATCACCTTGTCCTTCGGTCTTGTGTTTAACGCGGTTCAATCCAACACGATTACGATTGCTTTCCAGAATTCCTTCGGCACGGATCGTTTAACCCTCGGAATCATCATGGCGGTTGTTTTTGCGGCCATCATCTTTGGCGGAGTGAAGCGAATTGCCAAAATGTCGGAGCTGATCGTCGTGATTCTGGCTGTGCTGTATGTCGGTGCCGCGTTGTTTATCGTATTGGCGAACATCACCAAGCTGCCGGAGGTTTTTGCGCTAATCGTCAAAAGCGCGTTCGGTTATGAGCAGGTGGTCGGCGGATCGATCGGTGCCGCGCTCATGAACGGGATCAAAAGAGGCTTGTTCTCCAACGAAGCCGGCATGGGGAGCGCACCGAACGCAGCGGCGACCGCAACGACAAGCCATCCGGCGAAGCAGGGACTGGTTCAGGCGCTGGGCGTCCTGATCGATACGCTGGTCATATGTACAAGCACGGCATTCATTATTCTGTTTACCGGCGCATACCAGCAGACCGGACTTGATGGAATCGCCCTGACGCAGGCTGCCCTGGCCATGGAGATGGGCGCGTGGGCATCCGACTTCCTGGCGGTCATGATTTTCCTGTTTGCGTTCAGTACCTTGATCGGCAACTATTACTACGGGGAAACCAACATCGAATTTTTGAAGTCGAATCGGGTTTGGGTATGGATCTATCGGGTTTCCGTGCTGGCCATGGTCATCTTCGGCTCGGTGACCAGCGTGAAGCTGGTGTGGGATTTGGCCGACCTCTTCATGGGATTGATGGTAATCGTGAATCTCATTGCCATCGCGCTGCTATCCCGAACGGCCTTTGCCGCACTGAATGACTACTTGAAGCAGAAGCGGGCAGGCCTCGATCCGGTCTTCACTAAAGACAGCATCAAGGGGCTTCAGGATGTGGAGTGCTGGGATGGACATGACAGCCCAACCACGAAAAGCGCCATAATCGAATAACGTGGACGGAATCGCTACGGTAGCTGTTGTTCTAGCTGCTGTAGCGATTTTTGATTTTACCGTAACCTTTGCGGAATCAAACCGTTGTCTAAGTGAGAAGGGGGAGAAAATACGAATGCTGCATGTTAATCGGATGACCTGGCGGACAAGGGCAAGGCTGCTCTTCAATGCTTTATTAGCTGCGTTGGCCGTGTTTCTTACTTATGTCATGTATTATATAGCCGTCCAAATTTATTATGAAAAAAATGACCTGAACGATAAATTTATAAGGTCTGTCATGACGACGGTTGAATTGCATGAGAGTGGACTTATGGTAGATAAACGCGGCTTGTCTCTGGTAGAAGTGACGCCCTTCCTCACACAGAAGAAATCGCTGAAAGTGTATAAGGATGTGGGGGAATGGCAGCTGATTGTCGGAGAGCTTCACGCGAAGAAGAGGTTATGGGGAGAACTGACCTATTCCGTTGAAGAACAGGGGCCTTACCTGAACCGCGAAGAAAGGGACCCTTATGTTCTGCATTCTGCGCTTCTGGATGGTGGGAAGATTACAGACTCCTCTCATCCGAATGGTGCAATGAACCAGTTAGAGAAACTGGAGGACGGCAACGTAGCGGAATTATTCTTCTCGCTTCGAACGTTGAAGTCACCGGAGCAGGTTTTGGAGCTCCTGTCGGATTATGATGTTAGAGCGACCAATATGGCTGTTTATGCTGGTGAACTGAGGGAAATCAAACTGGGTACTTATAGCTCTAGCGGCGCTGGTCACACGATCCCCCATCTTACATTGAGGCCCAGAATTATGTTTGACGATAACCATTTCCTTTCTGCATGGCATACTTTTTTCTCATTGGAGGCAGGAATATCGGACGATGTGCAGCAGCTGATCGTCGACGTTGAATGGATGACCAACAATATCAAATACAACGGTGTAGATGATGACAAACAACGGCTGGCCTACTTGAAGAAAAATGGAGTTCAAGTTTATGGGGCAACCGTCACGGGACCTGTGCGGGAGCTGGAGAAGCTGAAGGAGGAGTCGGAATTCTGGGGATTCCGTTTGGGCCGCATCGAGGTGTGGAATTGGAGCTAAGCCAGCTTGAGCTGTCATCCTTTGCATATGTCCCCAAATTTCTTCCATGCTTTGAACCATTCCGAGAAATTGGGAGCAACATTGGGAGGAACCATTCGTACACGGAGCGTCTCCTAACAGAAAAAGGGGTTCCCGTCAGATCTAAGATCTTTTGGGGCCCCCCTTTTGTTTAAGAATAAGTAATACTTGTCCATGCCGCTAAGCAGCTTATCTATATTACGTTAAATATTTATCCCGCAAAATATTCATATGATGAAGCTCATGCCCTGCAATGACATAGGCGGCCGCCCGGGCGGAGAGCGGGTAGTTGTTGAACGTGCCCTGACGCAGCAGCGCTTCCTCCGTCAAGCTTCCAACCAGCGTAATGGTGGACTGCCTGACGGCAGCGTAATCTTTAAGGGCTTCCCGCAGAGGAAGCTGGCCGAAGGGAGAATTCTGGACAAAAATCTCCCGGTCGTACCCTGAAAATTCACGGGCATCCCCGCGCGAAATGTAGAGAATGCGATAGCTCCATAAACGCTCTACATCGGCGATATGGCCGATCACCTGCTTGAGACTCCATTTTCCTTCCGCATAGCGGAAATTAGCTTGTTCTTCCGTCAGATCGCTCAGCGATCTTAACGTCTCGTCATGCTGCCGCTGCAAGATCTCGGCAATATGGCCTTCAGGGACAAGCGATACGTATTTTTCGCCGAGGGGCAAATATTCGTTAGCATTAGGCCTTGTGTTCATAACAAGTTCCTCCATATCCATGATTAAGAGCTCATATTAAAATTATGCCGCCAGGTCCAAATGAATGTATGTATGAACGGTCAGGTTGCTTGGGCCCAGATCAGATGGATGATGCCGTTCCAATAGCGTTCCGTCTTGACGATGTTCAGATCCGAGGCATTCACGATATCGATCATGTCCCGGTTATAATGGCACCCGGATATCCGCCGTGCCGCGGGGTTGACGAAATGCTGCACGGCGCCGAGCAGCCGGTTCGTGCTCATGCCGTGCTCCAGCAAATAAATGCGGCCGCCGGGTTTGGCCCAGCGGTTGATGTTGTTCAATGCCTTTACCGGATCTTCATAGCCGCATAGCGACAGGGTGGAAACCACGCAGTCGTAGGTACGTTCCGGCAGCTCCAAGGTCTCGATGTCCCGTTCCAGGAAAGTGCCCCGAATGCCAAGCTCGGATGCCATTTGGTGCGCCCGGGTTAACATCTCGGGACTGAAATCGACTGCCGTTACGTCCACCTTATCAGGATGATAGAAGGGGAAGTTGGCGCCGGCGCCGACAGCTACCTCGAGCACTTTGCCCTCCACTCCATGGAGCAGCCGCTGTCTCCATTCTCCGAGTTTGCGCTGTCTGGTGTTCCTTTCATATATAGGAGCTTGTTTATTGAACTTTCGGATGAGGGAATTCTTATTCACGCGGAATTCTCCGGGCAACCCCTGTCTTGACCGCTGCTTTCACGACAAGCTCACGAATGGCCTTTACGACGTTCTGGTTGAACACGCTCGGAATGATATACGACGGGTTGCGTTCCTCGTCCGATACGGCGGATGCAATGGCTTCGGCTGCGGCCAGCTTCATTTCCTCATTAATCGTAGTTGCTCTGCAGTCCAGGGCTGCGCGGAAAATACCCGGGAAGCAGAGGACGTTATTGATCTGGTTCGGATAATCCGAACGTCCGGTCGCAATAACGCCCACAATATCTTCGACCTCTTCGGGTCTGATCTCCGGCGTAGGGTTGGCCATTGCGAATACGATCGGTTGATCAGCCATGGCTTGTACGTCTTCGCGGCGAAGCAGGCCGCCTGCGGAAAGGCCGATGAACACGTCGGCACCTTGGATCACTTGGCGCAGGGAACCTTCGACTTTGTTCGGGTTCGTATGCTCTGCGTACCATTGCCACATACTATTGCTGTATTCTTTTCCAGCAACCAGCGCACCTTCGCGGTCGACGCCAATGATGTCCTTAACGCCGGCCGACAGGAGGATTTTACTGCATGCCACCCCGGCAGCCCCGATTCCGCACACAACGACCCGAACGTTATCGATGGATTTTCCGACGATTTTAAGGGCATTGATCAGCGCCGCGTACAGAACGACCGCCGTACCGTGCTGATCATCGTGGAATACGGGGATGTCCAGCTCGTCGCGCAGTCTCTGTTCAATCTCGAAGCAGCGCGGAGAGGAAATGTCCTCCAGGTTAATGCCGCCAAATGCCGGCGCCATCGCTTTGATGCAGGCTATAATCTCTTCCGTGTCCTGGGTGTCAAGGCAAATCGGGAAGGAGTCTACGCCGGCCAGCTGTTTGAAGAGCATCGACTTCCCTTCCATGACCGGCATGGCCGCATATGGGCCGATATTGCCCAAACCGAGCACGGCGCTTCCGTCCGAAATAACGGCCACCGTATTTCTTTTAATCGTGAGCGTGTAGGCTTTTTTCGGATCCTCCTGAATGGCCGAGCATACGCGGGCGACATCAGGCGTATAGACGCGAGATAGGTCATCGCGGTTTTGGATGGGGATTTTGGGCTGGGTTTCGATCTTGCCGCCGAGATGCAGCAGGAAGGTGCGGTCCGAAACATTGACGAGCCGAACGCCTTTTAAATGTTTTACTGTATTTGTAATTTTTTCGATATCGACGCTGTCGGTGACCGTAATGGTAATATCGCGTACGGTAATGTGGCCGCTGGCTTGAATGACGTCGATGGCAACCATGTCTCCCCCGGCTTCAAATATGGCGGATGCAACTTCACCGAATTTGATCTCTTGAGTATTCATTTCTAGTCTGAGGATAATGCTCTTTCCTCCGAGTCCGTTGTTTTCCATTGTTACCTCCAAATGTTTGATCGATTTCGTCATTCTCAGTGTATGTAGTTATGCAAAATGTTAACGTTATCATAGTTCGCTGAGCAGTGGTCAATTTCCTGTTTCACCGTAAAGAAACCGTGATATATATAAGAAGAATTTATTGGAAAAGGGGATTCCAAGGAAGTATAATCGAAAGCATCTTATTGCGAAGGAGAGAGCTGCCATGAATGCCAGAATCGAGGAGCTTGAAAAACGTTTGACCACCCAGCATCATAAGGATCTGTTCCTTCAAATGAAACATACGCTGCAGGCCGTCGACGATTTGGCCGAACAGCACCGGGTTTACCAGGCCGTTCAGGCACTTAGTGGCACACGCATCGTTGGAGCGGAGGAGAACGTGTATTTTGACACGTTGAATCAGGTCAAGGAACAGATTATTCATACCCTGGAGCTAACGATCGAGGATTTGGAGCATAAAGGGGATAAACATTACCAGAAGCATTTTAGGGACGGCGTGGAATAGAACTGCTGCGCGGTCTGAACGGATCGAACAGCATGGATGAAAGCATGATTCCCCCAAGGGAGGCATGCTTTTTTTTGCGATTTTTTTCTGCAAGTTCCGTGTGTTTTCATAACATTTTAGGTTACATATTTATCCAATTTCATTGAAATGTGTAACAAATCGTTGATTAGTGTTATGGGATACGACTTCCAGATGCTTTAAAATAATGATAGTACTGGTAAAGCTTGGACGATGATTGCGGAAGATTTCCAAGTTCAGTCAAGTTATCTGTAAGTTAAGAGGGCAACTACTGTATCAAAGAAGGGGAGGTGGCCTGAGCAGCCGGAGGTTGTGTAAACGCTTTATTTATTATCTTTTATATTAAAGGAGGATTAATTGTATGACTTTAAGTTTGCCGAACAAAGCTTGGCTCAAGAATTTGATCATTGCTGGTTCCACGATGTTGTTGATGACCTTGTTCATGGTATTATTTGCTGATAAAGCTTCTGCCCACGGATATGTCGATTCTCCAGGAAGCCGCGCCATTCTGTGTAAGCAGGGGCAAAACACCGATTGCGGTGCCATCGTGTATGAGCCGCAAAGCTTGGAAGCTCCTAAAGGCTGGCCGAACGCAGGTCCCGCCGATGGCAAAATCGCGAGTGCAGGCGGCGCGTTCCCTAAACTCGATGAGCAGTCCGCAACTCGCTGGAGCAAAGTAAGCATTTCCCCGGGAACCACGACGTTCCAATGGCATTTGACGGCCAACCATGCGACGGCAAGCTGGAAATACTACATTACGAAAGACGGCTGGGATCAAAACGCTCCGCTGAGCAGAGCTTCGTTCGATCTGACGCCTTTCTGCTCCATTAACTACGGCGGCGTAAAACCTCCGACAAACTATGCATCCACATGTAACGTTCCTGCCAAGTCCGGTTACCATGTCATTCTGGCGGTATGGGAAGTAGCTGACACGGCTAACGCTTTCTATAACGTCATCGATGTGGACTTCGGCGGTGGCGGAACTCCGAACCCAGGCGTTCCTGCACCGACGGGACTTACTTCCCCATCCCAAACAAGCAGCAGCGTATCCTTGGCATGGACAGCTTCCACCGGGGCTTCCAGTTATGAAATCTACCGTAACGGATCCCTTGTGGGTACATCGACTTCAACCTCTTATACCAACACGGGGCTAACCGCAGGAACGTCCTATACGTACACTGTGGTAGCCGTCAGCAGCTCAGGCAGTAAATCATCCGCATCGGCTCCGCTTACGGTTTCAACATCCGGAAGTTCCACGACCTATCCGGCATGGAGCGCAACAGCCGTTTATTTAGGCGGCAGCAAAGTCAGCCACAATGGCGTGAACTATGAAGCAAAATGGTGGACTCAAGGCGAAACACCTGGATCTGCCGAAGTTTGGAAGGTTATCCCTTAAATCGATCGTTTGACCGAATCCGGCGTCTAAAGACTGCCGGATTTTTCTTAGGCTTTAGCCAGTTGCGTGCGTGAACCGCGCGAAACAAAGAACCACCCGCTATGCGGATGGAGGGAATGAGAGAGTGGGCGGTGGTATATTTCCTTTTTTTTACTTCCACTAACAAGTACAGAGGAGATAGCTTCTAATAAGCGTAGAGGAGATAGCTTCCGTCGGCTGCGCATTGACCCTGATGGCTTGGAATTACCTATAGTAATATTGTGGGTCTGACTGTCGATGTTCTTCCTTCTGTATGATTTCATGGCTTTTGCCAACTTAAACGGACCCTAGTTCCGTTATTCAAGATCATAACCCGATTTTTCACAATGTACCGGACTCCAGATCCGCTATTATGAGAAATACGGGAGAAAATACCGATTAAAACAGCAAATAAGGTCCGCTGGGTTCGCTAAAGTTACTAAAAGGGTTGTTTTCTATGAAATAAGGTATTCTGAGTCCGTTAGGAAGTCCTTATACCAAAGAACAAGTAGATCGTGCGGCACTGCTCCCTGTGCTCCCTGTTCTCCCTGTGTGCACGGTGCGTGGTCCGGGGCATGCTTGGATTGGCTGTCGAGCGTTAAGTTTTGGACATATTGAATGACATGGCGATTTATTTATGGACATTCCGTGAATTTCTGCTTATTGCTCTTTTGGTCTAAGCAGGGATCGCGAAAAAAGCGAGTATGGATGGTAAACATAGCAGTGGAATATAAATGAGCAAGCCGCTTGCGAGTAGCAGCTTGAAAAAGGCACCCTTCGGGGTGCCTTTTGTGCATTCTGCAAGAAGTATGTTCAGGCATGCCAGGGTGCGCAAAGGTACGAAAGTATGCAAAGGCATGCCAAGGTACGCAAAGGTGCGAAGGTATGCAAAGGCATGCCAAGGTACGCAAAGGTACGAAGGTATGCAAAGGCATGCCAAGGTCCGCCAAGGTCCGCCAAGGTACGCAAAGGTGCCACGGTCCGCAAAGGTATGCAAAGTTTGCTAGCCTCAAACCCTGTAAACGGTGATGCCACGTTCCTGAAAAGGCTTGACATCCGAGTCGGAAGCCTCGCTGCCGGTAACGAGAGTATGAATGGCGCTGTTGGGAGCGACCGTATGCAGGGACAGCTTGCCGATCTTGCTGTGGTCGGTGACTACGACAATTTCGCCGGCGGCCTGAATCATGTTCTGCTTGGCAGGGACGAGCAGCGCCTCCGGATGCATGAGGCCATGCTGGGGATGCAGGGCAGGGGTGCCGATGAACGCTTTCTCAACATGCAGGGATTTCAGCACATGGTCGGTAAACATGCCGTTTAGCATATAGCTCGAGGGGTACAGCTCCCCGCCGGTCAGGATGACTTTGATGCCCGGAGCATCGCGAAGTTCGACGGCAACGTTCATATCGTTGGTTATGACGGTAATGTCCGAGCGGTGCACAAGATGCGTAGCAATATGAAGGGTGGTTGTCCCCGAATCGATGATGATATTTTCCCCGTCTTCCACGAGTGAAGCCGCGAGCTGGCCGATGCGTATTTTTTCGTCCCGATGAAAGTTCGTCCGTTCATTAAAGGATGGCTCGTTATGCGTCCATTGCTCCATGATGACCCCGCCATGCGTGCGCTTCAAAGCGCCTTCCTGCTCAATCTCCGCCAGATCGCGGCGAATGGTGGCCGTGTGGACGCCGAATTCGGATGCCAGGGCGGCAACCGTTGCCGTACGGTATTGCCTTACGTAATCAATGATCCTTTTCTTTCGTTCGTGTGCCAGCAATCGATAATTTCTCCCTTCCTAATTGGACAATGAGCAGCAGAGTGCGTTTGTACATACAATGCGCACTTTTGCTTTTTTATGCTTATGGGCTCCATATCTATCTAGTGTACTCCCGTTATGTTAATGCCATGTTAAATCCCTTGCTGCGAAGCGAATTTACACAATCCGTACGAAGGCCTAACACTCTCCTAATATTGCAGATCTACAATCGAATTAAATAAAAATGAACAAAAGTGATCATTACATGTGCATTTGATGCGTACTTATTATCAGGTGCATGTAAGGGATTTCATGTTATGGAATCGTTCATTTTTTCGCTTGTCATGACAGCATCATTACACATTGGTGAGGGGGATCGCTCTTGGCATCCATTGAATTTGTGAAAGTGAGCAAGTCGTTTGATCGTCAAACCGTCATACAGGACTTGGATCTTACCATCGAGGACGGAAAATTCACCGTGCTGGTCGGCCCTTCAGGGTGCGGGAAAACAACGCTCCTAAGGATGATTGCGGGCATAGACCCTCAAACCTCCGGTTCCGTTCTGATCGACGGCAAGGATGTCACGCGCATTGCACCGGGGAAGCGCGGCGTGGCCATGGTGTTTCAGAACTACGCCATTTACCCGACGATGTCGGTCCGCGAGAATATCGAATTCGGCCTCGTGAACAATAAGGTTCCCAAAGCCGAGCGTAAGCGACTGGTGGAAACCATAGGGGCAACCGTGGGACTGAACGATTATTTAGACCGCAAGCCCTCCACCTTGTCCGGCGGACAACGGCAGCGGGTGGCTTTAGCCCGGGCCATGGTTAAGGATCCGTCCGTCTTCCTGATGGATGAACCGTTGTCCAATCTGGACGCCAAGCTGAGGGTTCAGATGCGGATCGAGCTGATCGAGCTGCACAAGAAGCTCGGGACGACCTTTGTTTACGTGACCCATGACCAAATCGAGGCCATGTCGATGGCGGATACCATCGTGCTGATGAACAAAGGGGTCATTCAGCAGGAGGCGCCGCCCGAAGTGGTGTACCGCAAGCCCAGCAATCTGTTTGCGGCCCAGTTCATCGGGGTTCCTCCCATGAACATTGCGCCGCTGGGGGAGGATCGCGCGACGTTCGGGTTCCGTCCGGAAAGCGTTGTGATCGGCACGGAACCGGAATCGTTTCACTACACGGCCAAGGGCGAGATCATCACGCGAGAAATGCTGGGCTCCGAGACGATTTATCAGGTGAAGACGACCGATGGTCATGCATTCATGGTGAAATGTCCGGATGACAGATACCATGTCGATCAGCAGGTCTGTCTCGGCGTGCCGGCCGACCAATTGTTTTTCTTCGGTCCGGATGAGAACCGGGTGGACGAGAAGGACAACCGCCACAGGGAGTTCATGGAGCGGCTGAGAGGGCTGGCCCATGGATAAGAGGAGGATCTGGGAAGGGATCAGGCCCTATGTGCTGATCGCGCCAGCCATGGCGGGTATCCTGCTGTTCGTGATGTATCCGGTAGGTTATTTGATTTACTTAAGCTTGTTCAAATACAACCTGATGAATAAAGACAAGAGCAAATTTGTCGGATTGGACAATTTCACGCAGATTCTGGGGCGCGGGGATTTCTACAAAGCACTCTGGAACACCTCCGTCTATACGGCCGGGGTCGTCATTTTGACCATGCTGCTGTCCCTGCTGATCGCCGTATGGCTGAACAAGAAAGGCTGTTTCAATTCGATCGTCCAGGCCGGGATTTTCACGCCGCACGTCGTATCCATCGTATCGATCTCGCTGGTCTGGCTGTGGCTGATGGAGCCGAATCAAGGACTGCTCAATTATCTGCTCAAGCTGGTTGGACTCCCGCCGTCGGCATGGCTTCAAAGCTCCAAGACCGCGTTGATATCGGTCATTATCGTGTCGGTCTGGCAGGCCATCGGCTATTATACCCTGATTATCGTGGCAGCCTTGCAGAGCATATCGCCGAGCATTTATGAAGCGGCCGCGCTGGATAATGCGAGCAAGTTCAAGGTGTTTTACAAAATCACACTGCCGATGATCTCGCCGCAGCTGTTTTTTATTCTCATCATCATGACGATCGGCTCCTTCAAGGTATTCGATACCGTTCAGGTGATGACAGGCGGAGGACCAAACAATGCAACGACGACGCTTGTGTATTACATATACGGATTCCGAACGACCAATATCGGTTATTCGGCGGCGACAGGCGTTGTGCTCATGGCCATTATCGGATTGCTCACGTTCATCTATTTCCGGCTGTTATCCAAGAAGGTCCACTATCAATAAGGCTATAAGGCTTTGGCCACGAAGAAAGGAGGCACGGTTTGAAGACCTTTGACTTAAAAATCGTATGGACGGCGCTGGGCTATTTGCTGAAGGCTGCAGTGCTCATGATTTTCATCTTTCCGTTCCTGTGGATGATCTCCACATCGCTCCAGACATTCCGGGAGACGATGACGTTTCCGCCGACGTGGATTCCGGCTTCGCCGCAGTGGGGGAATTTCGCGGAAGCGATGAATGCGGGGCCTTTCCTGACCTATTTCAGGAACTCGGTTGTCGTCACCGGTTCCATCATCGTACTGCAGTTCCTGATCATGATTCCGGCCGCGTATGCTTTTGCCAAGTATAAATTCCCGGGAAAAACGCTGCTGTTCGGCATGATCCTGCTGGCCTTCATGATCCCGGGACAGGTTACGTTCATTCCGGTTTATCTGATGATGGCGGATTGGGGATTGGTCAAAACCCTGCTCCCGCAGATCATTCCGTTCGTTTCGAATGCCTTCGGCATCTTCCTGCTGCGGCAATACTTCATGCAGATTCCGGAGGAAATCATCGAAGCGGCCCGTCTGGATAACGCCAGCGAGTTCAAAATCATCCGGAAGATCATGATCCCCATGTCGAAGCCGGCACTCGCCACCATTGCGCTGTTCAGCTTCGTCAGTCATTGGAACGACTATTTCTGGCCGCTTGTCATGACCGATTCGGCAGCCGTCCGGCCGCTGACCTTGGGGATCGCCATGCTGCGGGAGACCGAGGGCATCAGCAACTGGCATATCATCATGGCCGGCAACGTGATTCTGGTGGTGCCCATCCTGCTTGTATATTTGTTCTGTTCGAAGCACATCGTGAAGGCTTTTGTTTATTCAGGCATTAAATAATTACAGGAAATGACAGGTTTCAGCCATTCATAATCGAATAATTAATGGAGGAATGAATCACATGAAATCCAAATGGTATACACGCCTATCCGTCATCCTGCTGTTCAGTTTGCTTGCCGCATGCGGTGGAGGAGGTTCGGCCGAGCCCGGCGAAGCACCGGGAAGCGGGGGAACCGAAGCCCCGTCCGGAGACAAGGGGAAAACCACGGTGCAGTTCTGGCACTCGCTGGGAGGCAAGAACGGGGAATACATGGATGCGCTCATTCAGCGCTTTAATGCATCCCATGAGGATATCGAAGTCGTAGGCACCTTCCAGGGCAGCTACGACGAAACGGTAACCAAGCTGCAGCAGGCGATTGCATCCGGCACCGGCCCGGATGTCAGCATGCTCGAGCGAGCCTACATCCAGATGTTCGCCGATTCGGAGGTCCTTGAGGATCTGACGCCTTTTCTTGAAGGCTCCGGCATCAGCGCAGACGACTTCACTGCCGGTTTAATGGGACACTCCACCTTCAATGATCAATTGGTGTCGCTGCCGCTGAACCGTTCCACCCCGATCCTGCACGTGAACAAAACCTTGCTGGATGAGCTCGGGCTTCAAATCCCGACGACATGGGAGGAAATGAAGGAGGTCGCGAACGCGCTGGTGGTCAAGGAAGGCAGCGAGTATAAGCGATACGGCGTTACGATGCCCTACGACACTTGGTATCCGATTGCCATGATTTCGCAAGCCGGCGGCACGTTCTTCAATAAGGACAATACGTCGATCGGCTTTTCGGATAACGGTGCCGGAGCCAAAATGTTCACTTACCTGAAAGACCTGCAAAGCACGGGCGCTTTGTATTATCCGCCCGCTCAGGATTCCGGCAACATCGTAAACAGCATGTTTGTGGAAGGCAAAGTCGGGATGATGTACCAATCCACGGGATCGATCGGCGGATTGTCCAGCGCGGTGGATTTCGAATACGTGACGGCATTCCTGCCTAAGGACGAAGTATATGCGAATCCGACCGGAGGCGCGAACGTGACGATGCTGTCTTCTTCCAAGAACAAGGAAGCGGCATGGGAGTTCATCCGGTGGATGGAGATGGAAGAGGAAGGCGCTCTTGAATTTATTTTGCAATCCGGTTACCTGCCTTTCACGAAGAAGATGGTGGAGTCGGAGAAGATCCAAGAACTGTGGGCCAAAGAACCGAACCGCAAAGTCGCCTATGATCAGCTGGAATTCGCTACGGATACCAATAAGGATGTGGCATGGCCTGAGATTATGCATGAGTTCTTCTCCGCCATGGAAGCGATCATGTATGACAGCAAGGATATCCCGGCGACGCTGGATACCTTCAAGAAAGAGACGGAACGGATTTTGGCCCAATAACAACAGGTAAAGGAGTGGCAGGACATATGATCGAACGACTACGGGAGCCATCCTCTATGATGGTGGCTGCTCATCGCGGATATAAATCGGCTTATCCGGAAAATACGCTGCTGGCCTTTCGCAAGGCACTGGAGTTAGGCGTTGACATGCTGGAGTTTGATCTTCGGCTGACGAAGGATAAGGAGGTGGTGGTTATCCATGATGCAACGGTTCAGCGTACGAGCAATGGCGCCGGCGAGGTAAGGGATTACACGCTTGCGGAGCTGAAGGCTTTGGATGCGGGCGGCTGGTTTGCCCGGGAATTCGAAGGCTTGAAGATCCCGACGCTTGCGGAGCTTTGCGAACTGCTTCGGGAATACCCCGAGGTTCTGTGCAACGTGGAGATTAAGCCCAGTCCCGATGCCCAAGAGGCCGCCGACCTGGCGATTGACATGCTGAACCGGTACGGGTACCTGCCGCGCTGCGTATTCACCTGCTTCGATGCTCAGGTTCTGACCTATATCCATGAAACGCATGGCCAGAAGACTCAGGGGTTTCCGGGCGAGAAAATGTCCGGCTTTGACTTCGGGGAGGAGGGCACCTACGCCAAAATGTGGGGGATCGGCGTGGAGATGTCACTGCTTACGCCGGAACTCGTTGCCCGGTTCCAGGCACAGGGGCTGCTGGTCTGGAGCTATTGCCCGGACGATGAGCAGGGCGTCCGGTATTCGCTGGAGTGCGGGGTTACCGGCATGACCTGCAATGACCCGCTGCCGGCGATGGCGGTAACCGGAAAGAAGGGTACGCGGATATGACCTCCATTTTATCGAATGCCCGGAGTCTAGCGGCGGATTTACCGGCCCATCAGCTTGCGAATCTGGACGAAGTAGAGCTGGTTCAGATCCAGCACGGAGCGTTAGACGAGGTGGCGGGCTACCTTGAGACGAAACGGTGGACCTCGGTGGTCATGGTCGTGGACGGTAATACCTATGACCAGGCGGGCCGGAGGCTTTCGAATCTCCTCGCGAAATCATCGATTGGGGTCCAGGTCACCCGGCTGCTTCCGGACCGGAAGGGAGATGTCATCGCGGATGAAGTATCCCTGGTCCAGGTCATATTGGATATCCAGCATAGCGGGGCGAAGGCGGTGCTGGCGGTAGGCGGAGGGACGATTCACGATATTAGCCGGTACGCCGCCTATACCGCGGGCGTTCCGTTCATCTCCGTACCTACGGCCGCATCGGTGGATGGATTTAATTCCAAGGGAGCGCCGATCATTATACGGGGCGAGAAGATAACGATTCCGGCCATCGGACCGAGCGCGATATTCGCGGACGTCGATATTCTCATGGCTGCTCCCTCCGAGTTAACCGCGGCCGGATTCGGGGATATGCTGGGCAAGTACACATCGCTGTTCGACTGGAGGTTTGGCAGTTTGGTGGCCGACGAGCCCTATTTGCAAATTTCGGCGGATATGACGAAATCCGCGCTCAGCCAGTGCGTGAACGCGGTGGAACAGATTGCGAAGCGGAGCGAGGAGGGCGTACGCATCTTGATGGGGGCGCTCGTCGAATCCGGACTGGCGATGCTGCTGTTCGGTCAATCCCATCCGGCTTCGGGTTCGGAGCATCACCTGTCCCATTATTGGGAGATGGAGTTTATCCGTCTGGGGAAGAAACAGCTGCTGCACGGTGCCAAAGTAGGAGCCGCTTGCGTGGAAATCTCGAAGCTGTATCATCGTATCGGAGAGCAGGGGATC
Organism: Paenibacillus sp. CR_12; assembly: GCF_041953985.1. Lineage (NCBI taxonomy): Bacteria > Bacillati > Bacillota > Bacilli > Caryophanales > Paenibacillaceae > Paenibacillus > Paenibacillus sp. CR_12. The sequence continues at coordinate 53,798 of NZ_JAVFHO010000010.1, forward strand.
GAGCTGAACGGAGGCTCCTCCCCGGGTGCGGAAGATATAGAACGGCGAATGGCGCTGCACTGGAACGACATCCGGTCGCATATTACGCATCTCCCGGAGCCGGAAGTGCTGGGCGATCTGATGCGCATGGTAGGCGGACCGGCCGGGGTGTCGGAGCTTCCGATCGGAGATGGGCTGCTGGAACGGAGCCTGGCTGAGGCCCACAAGGTTCGATACAGCCGCTACACGCTGCTCCATGCTTACAACGAACAAAGATCCTTATTTGTCCATTAAGGCAGGTTAAAGGTCGACGAGTGAAATAAGGCTGTCCCTCAAGCAGATCTTTCTGCTTCAATGGGGCAGCCTTTTTGGCTTTTCTGCAGCTGTGCTTTGATTCTGCCCGGCTTACGAAGACGGCCAGCGCCCCAAAGACTGAGGGGGGTGCCGCCGCTGCCGATCGCCAACAAGGTCTAAAGATATATGTAATTTATTTCATTTGAATAGGCATTTAGAACTATCGCCCATCTATTTTTACATAAACGACCTAAAAGTCGAATTATGTAAAAAGTTTCGCCAAACTCTCAAATATTGGACAAATGCTACCGATAACTTATAAAGCGGAGTCTTATCTCCCCATTTTACACCAACATTTTTCGACATTGCCTGTTCGTTTTGTATGTAGAGAGAAAGTCCTTACAGAAAAAAGAGCACTTGCAAAAATTTTGGACGAATGATCGGATAGGACCAAAGCGCTACTTATTGGGGGAGGATTTACAGCATGCTAAAGAGTCTTAAGCAAAAGATGATTACAATGATTTGTTTGCTCTTGCTAGTCAGTCTTGGATCCGTTTTTGCCGTAACTTACAGTCGGTCATCTGACTTGCTGCAGGAGAGCTTGGACAAGGAAGCTCAGCTTAGCGCGGAGAAGCTTGCGCTTCAGATCGACCAATTTCTTGATGTGGAGATTGCCAAGGTGGAAAGCATCGGGAAATTCATTACGGGTAACAAAGAGCAGGATCTGCAGCTGATTCAGGCTGCGCAGGAAGTGAACAAGGAATTTGAGACCTTCTTCTTCTCGTACGATTTGACGGGGAAGAACGTCATTAACTTTCTGGGCGAGGTGACCGACGTGTCCGACCGCGTCCATTATCAGGAAGCCGGGAAGGGCGAAGGCAAGCTGGTCGTGTCGGAGCCGGTGCTTTCCAAACGGACGGGCAATAACATCGTTACGATGATCATTCCGCTGATGAAGGATGGAAAACAGTACGGCTACATGGGCTCCACCCTTCCGATCAACGAAGTTCAGAAAACAGTATCGTCCCAAACGTTCGGAGACACCGGATATGCCTTTCTTCTGAGCAAATCGGGGACGTTCATGTGGTATCCGCAAGAGGAGCTTGTCCTTCAATCCAACGTGAAGGACGTTGACAGCGCCGGATTAACGAAGGCCTACGAAGAGGTCAGCCAGGGCAGACCAGGCGAGTTCGATTATGTATTGGAAGGTACCGAGTATTCGGCGGCTTATGCACCGTCCAACTTGAACTGGGGGGTCTTCGTGACGGCACCGACCCATGAGCTGAATGCTCCAATCAAGGAGATGTCGTTTACGTTAGTCATTATCTCGGTTGCGGCCCTGGTCGTATCCGCCGCTGCAGCAATTTGGTTCACGGCCCAGATCGTCCGGCCGATCCGCAGGCTCAACACGGCTGTGAAGGAAGTCGCAGCAGGCGATTTGACCAAGACCATTCAGGTTAGCGGCAAGGATGAGGTGGCCGTTCTTTCCAGCGATTTCAACCAGACGGTATCGCATCTGAAGCATCTGGTCCTCGGCGTGAACGATTCCTCCCGCCAGGTCATGTCGGTGACGGAAACCGTCTCGAGCGGGGTCGATACGGCCATGGACAGCGTGGACCGAATCGGATCCTCCATTCGCCAAATTGCCAGCGGAGCGCAAGCTCACGCCTCAAGCTCCAACGAAATCGCTACGTCCATGAGCGACATGGCCAGCGGGATCGTCAAAATCGCCGAGACGTCCTCTATGGTGTCCGAAGCCGCGCAGGAAGCTGCCAGCCAAGCGGAGACCGGATCGGTTGTCGTTGAGCAAGCCGTGAAACAGATCGGCAACATCGGCGAGGGTACATCCAAAGTCGGCACGGCGATCGAGCGTTTGAATGAGCGTTCCTCGGAAATCGAGCAAATTTTGAGCTTTATCACGGAAGTCACCTCCCGGATTCGACTGCTGTCCCTGAACGCCTCCATCGAGGCTGCCAGAGCGGGCGAGCATGGACGCGGCTTTGCGGTCGTGGCTGAAGAAGTCAAGAAGCTGGCGGGACAGTCCGAGGTTTCGACCGATCAGATAGCGAAGCTGATTACGGAAATTCGCGAGGACACAATCAACGCCGTACAGGTCATGGACGTCAGCCGTAAGGATGTACAGGACGGCATTGCGTTGATTGAAGATGTGCGCGAGAAATTCGATAACATTCTGAATGCGACCCGCAACGTGGCGGATCACATTCTGGAAGTATCGGCGGCATCCGAAGAAATGTCCGCTGGATCGGAACAGGTCAGCGCTTCGGTTGAAGAGCTGAAATCCATTGCGGATCTGACTTCCAATGATGCACAGAACGTGACGGCTGCCATGGAAGATCAGATTGCAACCATCAAGGAGATTTCAAACTCCGTAAAACAACTGGAGACGGTCGCCCAGGAGCTCAGCAAAGAGCTCGGCAAATTCAGTCTCTAACATTCCCTGGATCTTACGGACCGCGCGTAACGGTACTTGAGAGGGGGGATGCCTGGAAGGAAAACGGCTCAAATCGCAAGCGTGCAAGGCAGTAAGTCAGAGGAAGTACCGGCAAGAAGAGGTTTGACGTTTCAAGGCAGATCGATGCCGCTGCCCACTAAGGGGCATCACGAAGTACAACTAGAAGAAAACTGGAGGAAACGAAATCATGGCTAAAAATTGGAAAAAGGTATTACTGGCAGGGGTAGTCAGCTTATCATTGGTAGCAACGGGCTTTGCGGCAAACGAGGTCCTCACATCACCGGAGGTATCGGCTAAATCCGCCTCGACCAATGCACCTGGTCAACTGAAGAAGCAAGCGGCTTCCCAGCTTGACGAAATTATAGAAAGAGGCTACATCCGGGTTGGTATGACAGGGGATTACAAACCGTTTACATATTTGAATCCTGCTACAAAAGAGTATGAAGGTTATGACGTTGACGCCATGGAAGAGCTCGGTAAAGACCTTGGCGTGGAAGTACGCTACGTCAACACGACTTGGTCCAACATGATGAAGGACTTGCAAGCTGATAAGTTCGACATCGCAGTGGGCGGCGTTACCCGCAACACGGCTAGACAAAAAACGGCTTATGTATCCCAAGGGTACATTTCCTTCGGTAAAGCCCCATTGATCCGTGCAGAAGACAAAGACAAATACCTGACGGTTGAAGACATCAATAAACCTTCGGTTCGCATCGGCGTAAATCCGGGCGGAACGAACGAAGTATTCGTGCGCGAGCACTTGACCAAAGCGAATGTGACGGTTGTTCCGAACAACCTGGATATCCCGCATTTGGTAGCGGACGGTACGTATGACGTGATGATCACCGATACAATCGAAGCGATCACTTATGCGAAGGCGGATTCCAGACTGTATGCCGCTTTGACGGACAAGCCGTTCACGAACAGCGAAAAAGGCTACATGATTCCTCGCGGCGACTTTGAATATGCAAGCTATCTGGAAATGTGGATCGACGAAATGAAGCTGCAAGGCAAGTTTGCGGACATTCATAAAAAATGGCTGGAGTAGGTTGGATCAGGCTATAAACAGATAGCCAATCCCTGCCAGCAGATCAGGTTGAAGAACCTGATCTGCTGGCTTTTTTGTTGTGTCCAATAAGGTGAAGAGAGCGCCGCCTCGGCGTCCGGGAGGTTTACCAACCAAGCAAATAGGGTAGTAAATTAACATGGACATCGACCATATAACATCAGGATAGGAAACGGGGGGCAGACCATGAAGCTAGCTAAATGGATCGCGGCGTGTTTGATGACCGTATGGATGCTGACCGCTTGCGGCGCTCAAGAGGAGTCAGGACGCGTGCAGATTGAGTTTTTTCAGAACAAGCCTGAAGCGAAAGGCTCCTTTGATGCACTCATTGAGAAATTTAACGAGTCCCAGTCCGAGATCAAGGTGGTTCAGGTAAATCCGCCGGATGCGGAGACGGTGCTCAAGACAAGAGTCGTCAAGAATGACATTCCTGACATTATCGGCATGGGTGCAACCGATACGTATTCATTGCTGGCCCAAAGCGGCATATTTACGGATTTGACGGATAACCCGCTGCTGAGCCGGGTGGATGAGACTTATGTCCAGATGCTGAAGGACGTAGCGGGCATGGACGAGGTTACGGGCATTCCCTATTCCACTAACGCTAACGGCGTCATGTACAATAAGGAAATTTTCAAGGAGCTGGGGCTCAGCGTTCCCAAGACCTGGGACGAGCTGCTGGCTACGGCGCAGAAGGCCAAGGATGCGGGGAGAATCCCGTTTTATTTCACATATAAAGACGATTGGCAGACGGTGCTGCCGTTTAACGCATTGGCTTCCAACCTGGAAGGCATTGAATTTTACATGGATCGGCGGGAAGGCACCGTAACGTTTGCCGAGAAATACCGGGAGATTGCGGAGAAACAGCTCGCGCTGATGGATTATGGCCATGGGGACAACTTCGGCAAAAACTATGCGGACGGGAACCGGGATTTCGCAAGGGGAGAATCCGCCATGTATATCCAAGGAACCTGGGCCATACCGGAAATCCGGAAGGCGAATCCGGATGCGCCGATCGGCTTCTTTCCGCTGCCGACCGGCGATCGTCCGGAGGAGAATAAACTGATTTCGGGCGTAGATACCTTACTGGCTATTTCCGAGGATTCGAAGCATAAAGAGGAGGCTCAGCGTTTCATTCAATTTTTGCTGGAGCCTGAGAATAGCAAGCAATATATAACGGAGCAAACGCTGTTCTCCACCGTGGAGGGCGTGAAGCAGGAGGATCCCGCCGTCGCAGAGCTGCTGCCTTACCTGGAGCGGGGCCAGGTCATCGATTTTGCCGACCACTACATTCCCGCGGCGGTGCAACTGAACTCGGTGATCCAATCCTTCCTCCAGAACCGGGATATCGACGGGTATCTGAAGAAGCTGGACACCGAATGGGACAAGGTAGCTGACAGGCGTTAACGGGCGGAAGGCGGTATTTTCTTCACACGATATCCAAGAAGCATTGAGGAGGACCCAACATGAACAAGCGGCTTATGCCTTATTACTTGATGACCGTGCCGGCGGTCGTGCTGTTCTTCGTATTTCTGACGCTGCCGGCTTTGCAGGGGGTGTATTACTCCTTCACGAACTGGAACGGATTCGGCGATAACTTCGACTTCATCGGTTTCAAGAATTACGTCAATCTGTTTAAGGATGGCAACGTGGGCAATGCGTACTGGTTCACATTCAAATTCGCGGTCGTGGTCACCATCCTCATCAACATCTTCAGTCTGCTGATTGCCATGGGACTGAACGCCAGAATCAAGGCGAGGAATTTCTTTCGGGGCATCTATTTTCTTCCGAATATTCTGAGCGTTCTGATTGTAGGTTACATATTCAACTATCTGTTCTCGAATGTGTTCACCATTTGGGGACAGAACCTGGGGATCGGGTGGCTGTCGACCAATATCCTGGGCAGTGAACAGCATGCTTGGATCGGCATCGTGGTGGTCGCGGTATGGCAGGGCATTGCCTACAACACGATTCTGTATCTTGCCGGACTCCAGACCATTCCCGGTACGCTTTACGAGGCTTCCAACCTCGATGGAGCGAACCGCTGGCAGGAGTTCTGGAAAATAACGTTTCCTCTGATCGCGCCGTTCTTTACGATCAATATGGTGCTGGCGATGAAGAATTCCCTGATGGTCTTTGATCAGATCGTAGCCCTCACCAACGGCGGCCCGGGGCGGGCAACGCAGTCCATCTCCCACCTGATTTATACCGGCGGCTTCGAGGGAGGCGAGTTTGCTTACCAATCGGCTAACTCCGTGATCTACTTCATCCTGATTGCCACGATATCGATTGTGCAGATTCGGTTCCTGCAGAGAAGAGAGGGGGACATGTAATGCGGACGAAAACCAACTGGACGGTGATGATTCTCATCACATTGGGTACGATATTGATCCTGTTTCCGCTGTATATGACGATCACGATTGCGCTCAAAACGCCGGAGGACATGCTGGCATCGGTGTTCGGCCTGCCGAAAGACCTGCATTTCGAGAATTTCGCCAACGCCATAAAAATGACGAATTTCTTCCATGCGCTGGGCAACAGCGCCATGGTGACAACGGCAACGGTGGTGCTGACCCTGTTGACGAATTCGCTCGTCGCTTATGCCATTGCCCGCAATATGAACCGGAAGTTCTTCAAAGGCTTGTACTTCTATTTCATCAGCGCGATGTTTATTCCGTTCCCGATCATTATGCTGCCGCTGGTCAAGCTGACGGCCGGGTTCCATATGACGAATCTGGTCGGGCTCACCATCCTGCATACCGTCTATGCCTTGGCGTTTAACGTATTTGTGTACGTAGGTTATATCAAATCCATCCCGGTTGCGCTGGAGGAAGCAGCCCGAGTGGACGGCACGTCGACTTGGGGAACATTCTGGAGAATCATATTCCCGATTATGGCACCGATCAATGCGACGGTAGGCATTCTGATCTGCCTCTCGACCTACAATGACTTCCTGCTGCCGCTCATCATCATCAGCGATACGAATTCCTACACGCTGCCGCTGGTGCAGTATATATTCCAAGGGCAGTTCAACACGGACTTCAATCTGGCCTTTGCCTCTTACCTGATGGCGATGCTGCCGATGATCATCATCTATCTATTCGCGCAAAAGTGGATCATCAACGGCATTACGCAGGGGGCTGTAAAATAAGGCGGCTACGCATTTCCTAGGAGCACTTAGTCCTCTCAGCCCTTCGCTGCAGCAGGGGGCTGCGGAGCCCGCAATCAGCAGCATGTCCTTGTGCGACCCATCATAACGAAAAGCTGTATTCCGGCATGATGTCATGCCTGGAATACAGCTTTTTTGCTGCCGCCAGGGTTCCAATCGGCGAAGGATCCCCTGGTTTATGGCGTGTCCTTATTATAATTTCAGCATGTTCCGCTTCTCCGCATCCGGGTCCTCGATGATCCTGCTGTCGTTGTTGAATATCATCGTTGAACGCAAAGCCGGATCATAAGCTGGCCACGGCAGCGCCTCGGTATCCGGCGAGCCGTTCCGCGCAAATGCAATCCAGGCATCCTGGATCCGGTCCGACAGGGCTTGCGTAGCCGCATCGACTTGAACGCCGATGTTCTCAAACAGCGCCAGCGTGTTGAATACAAACGGGATTTCCAGGGCATGCATCGCTTTGCCGAGCACCGGATGGTCCGGCAAGGTCCAATCGAACCGGTACATCCATACCGGCGCGTGTTTGCTCTGTGCGGAAGCGAATTGCAGGGCCGAGCGCCAGAAGTACAGATCGGTCATAATCTGGGCATGTCCGTCGATGCTGTACGGGTATTCCTTGGTGATGGGGGCGGCATTCTCAATGCCGGTCATCATCTCCACGGTGCGGACTAGAACGTCTTCCTTCACAAGCGGCATGTCCGGCCGGAAGAACAAAGCCCCTTCATCGAGATTCGTCCCGATCAGGATCGGCACGTCCTTGGCCCATCCCGATTGGATGGCCTGCAGCGGATCATGCGGCAAAGTGCCCGGATCCAGAACCGGCTGAAAGATCATGTTGACGCCGGGTCCGATCTGCTTCTTCAGCCGTTCCCCGGCTTCGAATATCGACTCGCCTGTCAGGGAATCCAGCTGATGGATGTTGTCAGGCGTAATGTCCAGCTCCTTAAGCAGGCCGGCCGTTATCATCCGTGCCTGTTCCGGAACCATGACCTGGGCAGCGCCGCTCTCCATGATCGCCCGGTGGAACAGTCCCTTGGCTGCAGGCATCGCCAGTAACGCCGCAATGCTCATGCTGCCCGCTGATTCCCCGAATACCGTAATCTGCTCCGGATCGCCGCCGAAGGCCGCGATATTGTCCCGCACCCATTCCAGGGCAGCGATCTGGTCCAATAAACCGGTATTGGAGGAATAGGCTTCGCCGTATGGAGAGAGATGGAGAAAGCCGAGGGGGCCCAGCCGGTAATTGAGGGTAACCACGATCACGTCTCCTCGGAGAACGAAGGGCGCGCCGTTATAGCTTGGCAAGCTGCCCGAGCCTGTGACAAAAGCGCCCCCGTGAATCCATACCATGACGGGCAGCGGCTCCGCCGGCATGTTCCGGGGTGCCCACACATTGAGATATAGGCAATCCTCGGATACCGTCTTGGTCACGCCGCCGCCAAGCATGCTGGATGTGGATTCAAGCGGCTGAAGGCACATGGGACTGAAAGCGGTGGTTTCTCTAATCCCGTCCCATGAATCGGGGGGCACAGGAGAACGGAACCGCAGCGGGCCAACCGGTGGCTTCGCATAGGGAATTCCCTTCCATACGCGCACTCCGTTTTCCGTAAGGCCTTGAATGCGCCCGTCTTTCGTTTGTACGACAAGTTCTGACATGTTCTCGCTACACCCTTTCTCTCTGCTCTATATATACACTTTACCAAGTTAGCGGCATAAGTTCAAAAAAGCACGAATCCTGAGGAATACAGGCAGGAATGTCATGTTACATGAAGAATGTAACAGGGTGGGCGGTATCGCGGACGTCGGATACGGCATCACCTGATGATCCATGTCATTATAGGCATACTGGAGGGATAAGCATGAACATAGCGATATTGGGCTGCGGCACGATGGGGACGGCCTATGCGCACAATTTGGCGAAAATGCCGGGAGTAACGGTGACGGGCGTGGTCGATATAAACGCCGAACGAGCGGAGCGCGCTGCAGCTTTGACCGGGGCGAAGGCATACACGGATGTAGAGTCGCTGTTTGAACAAAAAGATTTGGAAACGGTTGCGGTGTGTCTGCCCACCTATCTCCACAAACCGTTTGTACTGAAACTGGCCGAAAAAGGGCTGCACGTCATCTGCGAAAAGCCGGCAGCATTAACGCTGGAGGATGCGCAGGAGATGAAGGCGGCCTGCGAGAAGCACGGAGTCCGGTTGTTTATCGGACATGTCGTCCGGTTCTTCCCGAACTATCACGATGCCTATCGGCAGGCCCGCTCGGGGAATATCGGAACGCCGAAGATGGCTCACTTTAAGCGGTACGGTTCCTACCCGCAGGGAATGGATGGATGGTACAACGACCCTGGCAAGAGCGGCGGCGTCATCATGGATCTGATGATTCATGACATCGATTTTGCCTGCTGGCTGTTCGGGGAAGTGGAGTCGGTATATGCTTCCACCGTAAAGCGGGCCGAGCCGCAGATGGAGTACGCCCAGCTTACGCTTCATTTTAAAAATAGCGCCATCGCGAGTCTAACCGGATATTGGGGGTATCCCGGTCCATTTACGACGCAGTTCGAGATCTCGGGAGACCAAGGCATCGTACGATTCGACAGCAATCAGGTACAGTCCCTGGACTTGAAATTGGCTAGCGCCGAGGCCGGGGAGGGAGCTGCTGTGCAGGTTCCTTCCAGTCCGAGCCTCCATGACCCTTATTATAACGAGGTGCAGCATTTTATCGAGTGCATCCGAAACGGCAGCGAGCCGCTCGTCAGCATCAAGGATGCTTGCTACGCCGTTGAAATCGCTCAGGCAGCGGAGCAATCGGCACAAACTGGACAGCCCGTGATGATCGGAGGGACGGTTTCATGAAAAAGGTGAAAGTAGGGTTTATCAGCTTTGCCCATATGCATGCGGCAAGCTATCTCTTCGGCATGCTGAAGCGGGATGACGTCGAGGTGATCGGAATCGCGGACGAAGACGCGGAGCGCGTTCGCCCTTACTCCGTGGATCGGGGGATTCCGTATTATGCCGACTATAATGAATTGCTGGCACAAGAACTGGATGCCGTAGTCATCTGTTCGGAGAACGCGCGTCATGCGGAAATTACCAAACGCGCCGCTGCGGCGGGCAAGCATGTGCTGTGCGAGAAGCCGCTGGGCCTATCGGAAGCCGAGATGCTGGAGATGATTCAGGTATGCAAGGATAACGGCGTTCAGCTCATGACCGCTTTTCCTTGCCGATTTATTTCGTCCGTACGCCAGGCGAAGGAAGCGATTGACGCAGGGCAGATCGGTGACATTTTGGCTATGAAGGGAACCAACCGGGGAACCATGCCGGGCGGCTGGTTTATTGAACGGGAGAAATCGGGCGGCGGCGCCGTATTGGATCATACCGTCCATGTGATGGACCTGATGCACTGGTTTACCGGCAGCAAGGCCGAGGAAGTGTACGCCCATGCGGAAACGCTGTTCAACGATACCGAGATTGACGACGCCGGCATGGTCCACGTCAAATTCGCGAACGGCGTCGTGGCCGTGCTGGACCCAAGCTGGTCCCGCAACCGCACCTTCCCGACATGGGGGGACGTAACGCTTGAGATCATCGGCACCAAAGGCGTGCTGAACATTGATTCTTTTGCCCAGAAGAACGATGTATACAGCGATGTGACCGGTAAAGCGTCGTGGAGCTTCTGGGGCGATGATATGGACGAAGGCCTCGTCAACAGCTTTGTCGAAAGCATCCGCGACGGCAAGCCGGTCGAAATTACCGGGGAAGACGGCTACCTCTCCGCCCGGGTTGCCATTGCAGCGTACGAGTCTGCAAGCACCAAGCGCACCGTTCAGCTGAAGCCGCAGGGATAGTGCGGTTTTGCCGATAAAGCCGGGGAGCGGGAAATTCCCGTTATGTAATGTGAGCGTGCAGGGATTCGTCCTTGAAGAATAAGCAGCAGCGCAATCGTCTTTAGGATGACACTTCTGCCTACGGCCGGAAGCGCCGATGCCTGTGAAGTACGGGGCTATGCCTTTGTTAGAGGCGCAGTCTGGCCCCTTTAGGATATGAATTCATTCCATCTAGAGGATGGATTGATGGCAGAGAACCTTGCAATTTAAGCCCCTTCGATTTTCGAAATCGAGGGGGCTTTTTTATATGAGAACAATGGGACTTCAAGGGACTTCAAAGGATGAGCGTCCCTGAATCGCAAGCAGAGGGTCTCCGCTATCTCCGCAATTTTCCGGCAAGACCTCCGAGAATATGCGCGGACCAACGGTTTTCTTAAATTGGCAAAAAAGATCAAAAACGCTTTGCTCCCTTTTGGTATCCTTAATAACAAAGGAGGGCCTGACCTTGAGTACCCAGCGTATTATCCAAAAGAGCATCGCGTACATGGAGCAGCATCTGGAGGAGCGGCTGACCCTCGCGGATATTGCATCCTATGCCGGTTTTTCGCCGTATCATTTCCACCGATTGTTTCGGAGGGAGGTCGGCATGAACATCGCGGATTACCTTAGAAAACGAAGGCTCTGTTATGCGGCGCAGCTCCTGCTGCACACCGAGGCTGCGATTATCGACATTTCCCTGCACTGTCACTTCGAGAGCCAAGAGTCGTTTACGAGAGCATTCAAAAAATTGTACGGCATGCCGCCGGGGCGTTACCGCAAAATCTTTGCGGTTCATGCCCATCATTCACATTATCCAAAAGGAGAGGATCACATGCAGCAGCAAGCTCAATCCCCATTAAAAGGCTGGTTCCTAAGCGGAAGCCACCCTCAAGATTATGAGATCGGCGTCGATCGGACCACCGTCCACCAGGGAAGTACTTCGGGTTACTTAAGAGCCCTTACGCCGATGGAGGATGGCGCTTTTGCAACCATGATGCAGCAGTTCAAAGCCGGCAAGTATGCGGGCAAGCGGATGCGCTTCTCCGGATTCGTTAAAACCGACAACGTGAAGGACTATTGCGGACTGTGGATGCGCGTCGACAATCGTGCCGAAGACGTGCTCCAGTTCGATAATATGAACAATCGGGGCATCGTCGGCAGCACGCACTGGAATCACTATGCCATCGTGCTGGACGTGCCTGAAGATAGCGCCACGATCTCGATCGGCGTCCTGCTTATGGGGACAGGCAAAGTGTGGGTGGACAGCTTCCGTTTTGAAGAGGTAGATCTCAGCGTACCGACGACGAACCTTGACGTTCACTATGAGCTGCTTGAGGAGCCCGCCAATTTATCGTTTGAAGAGTGAAGCATGCGGGGATGCGCCGTCTACGGAAATGATTGATCTTGGCTCGTCGCTGGATAGGGGATTCCCCATACAACCATTAGGCAGAAGTCTCTCCATACCGGAGGGCTTCTGTTTGTTGCCTTGGACGATGGCTTGCATCATGATATTCCTGGGGGGATGTTTGACCGCTGGATACTGGCCAGATCGAGAACCATTTAAAGCATGAATATAGCGAAAAGGAGGGTGTGCCATGCAGGTGATTACACTATGCGGCTCCACCAAGTTTAAAGCGCAATTTCGAGAAGCCGAAGCTTCGCTTACGCTTAGCGGACATATCGTCCTTAGCGTCGGTTTTTTTGAGCAGAGCGACGGGATCGAGATCACGGAAGAGCAGGAGCGCAGGCTCAAGGAGCTGCACTTCCGCAAAATCGATATGTCCGACGAAATCTTTGTGATCGATGTGAACGGGTATATCGGCGAGAGCACGCGGGCTGAGATCGAATACGCCAATGGGCATGGTAAACAGGTGCGGTATTATTCTAAGGAGCGGTTAGGTGCAGCGACCCTGTAATCGTGCAGGCAGTGCAACCGATATTGCGCACTAGGCCGGTATCTTATAGGCGCTGCAAAAGCGATACAACTTCTGGTTACGCGGTCAGTTTGAAGATTGTTGCACGCTTCATCGGTCTAAGGCGCCAATACATGCCGATATGATGCGCGTGCTGCCTTCGGTCACGGTGCGAGGATCGTGATCTTCTGCAGGAGAATGGATTAATAGTTGATAGGCTATCTAATTAGCTGAGTCGTTGAAATTACCTAACGAAAGAAATGTACGATGAATCATGGACTAACCAAATAACCGGATGAATTGACTCATTATGTATCAGAGTAACTGAATTTATAATCTGGAATATAGAGTAACTGAACTTGTTATCGTGGAGTATTGAAGTAACTGGATCTTAGCTCATCAGGTACAAATAAGGGAAATAAAAATGGAGTATAACCTTAAAGTAACTGAATAATCGATGGTTTGTACTTTAAAGTAACCGTATTTTTGATCATAACGTACCAAAATAGCGGAATATCTCACATTGCGCATCGCTAGCGGACACAGCGGACCTTATTTGATGAGAAATAAGGGGATTCGTAAATGTTTCGGACATGAGATCCGTTATTCTCTGAAAACAGGCGGATATCGAACCGGAATTCGTAACATAACGGATCTGGTGTCCGCTTATATTGAAATTCAGGCGAATTATTGAAAATAGCGGATCTCTGGTCCGGATCAGCCGCATCATGCGCACTGCTCCCTGGCCCACAGTGCGTGGTCCCGGGCATGCTGCTTGGACGTCTGTCGTCCGGCCGCTCGCCTGACACCATCCGTTTTCACTCCTTCGTCGTTAACCCCGCCCAAAACAGTTGAGATACCCGCATCCGTGTCAACAGGCTGTTCCGCTATGCCACCGTGGCAAACCCAATCGGCCTGTGCGGTCATGCCACCATGGCAAAACCAATCGGCCTGTGCGGCCATGCTGCCGTAGACCAAACCAATCGGCCTGTGCGGCCATGCTGCCGTAGACTAAACCAATCGGCCTGTGCGGCCATGCTGCCGTAGACTAAACCAATCGGCCTGTGCGGTCATGCCGCCGTAGACTAAACCAATCGGCTCCGGGTCGAAACCACAGCAGGTGTCACGACTAATAACGAGCGTGCAGCAACGCCGATAACAAAAGGCAGGTCAAGATATGAAATCTTGACCTGCCTTTTTTACCCCAAACACAGCTGCTATTATGAAGTGCCGCTCAGCTCGAAGCAGCGGAGCGTCTCCCAAACTCTAATGGTGCTATAGGCTGAGCTACTAATTACAGATAAAGCACCAACGCAATAATGGCAGCGAGCACGATCCGATAGATCGCAAACGGCACCAGCTTGATCCGGTTGATCAGCTTCAGGAAGAAGCGGATGGAGATCAAAGCGAAGACGAAAGCCGCCACGAATCCGGCGATGAAGAACGGAAGAGCCTCCAGCGTGAAGTATTCCCAGTTCTTCAGCAGCGACAGGAAGCTGGCCCCGAACATGATCGGCACGGCCATGATGAACGTAAAGTCCGCCGCCGCGCGGTGGCTCATGCCCAGCATAACGCCTCCGGAGATGGTGGAGCCGGAGCGGGAGAAGCCTGGCCAGAGCGACAGGCACTGAATCAGCCCGACGCTGAATGCCTGCCTGTACGTAATTTGATCGACAGACACCACTTTCGGCTCTTTTTTCGAGCTGACCTTGTCGGCAACGATCATGAAGATGGCTCCGATCACAAGACCGATCAGCACCGTTTCGGTGGAAAATAAATGCTCGTCAATGAGGTCCTCGAACAAGACGCCCAGAACGCCGGCCGGAATCAAACCGACGATCACCTGGCTGAGTCTCAGTCTGCCCGTACCGGCCGGTACGCCGGCTTCGGGCTTTTTGCGCTTGAGTCCCAAGAGATCCAGGAAGCGGTCCTTGAACACCACGATGACGGCGAGAATGGAGCCGAGCTGAATCACGACCTTGAACGTGTTGGCTACGTATTTCGTCAGAAACTCCTCGGATTTCAGCCACATGTCATCCACGATGATCATATGGCCGGTAGAGGATACAGGAGCGAACTCGGTCAGTCCCTCGACGATTCCCAGAATAATTGCTTTGAGGATGGTTAAAAAATCCATGACCTGCGGTCTCTCCCTTACTTAAAAATGTAAAATGTAATGATATGAATGATGCATGGCATGAAATGCGTGGTTCCAGCTTAAGCCGATTTTCTCCGCTTGCGGAAGAAGAAGAACAGGAATGCGATCACGGCCACGGCTATTACAGCATAAGCGATATTGGAATAGACGTCCATGAAGGCGACGATATTTTCCCATGAATCGCCGACGGCGGCTCCGACGGACACCAGAATGACGTTCCAGATCAAGGTACCGATGGTCGTAAAGAGCAGGAACATGCCGAACTTCATGTTGGACATCCCCGCCGGGATGGAGATCAGGCTCCGGATCAGCGGAATCATGCGGCAGAACAGCACGGTCCAGTAGCCGTATTTATCGAACCAGGCATCCGCTTTGCGGATGTCATCTTTTTTGACGCGGAGGATATGCCCCCAACGGTCCACGATTTTCTCCAGCCGTTCGACATCGAGCAGGCGTCCGATCCCGTACAGGATGACGGCACCGACCACGGAGCCGATGGTAGCTGCGATAATGACGCCGGGCACCGTCAGTTTCGTGTAGGTTGTCATGAATCCGCCGAAGGTCAGAATGACCTCGGAGGGAATCGGCGGGAACACGTTTTCCAGGGCAATCATCAGCAGGATGCCGACATAGCCGAACTTCTCCATAATGTCCGTAATCCAGTTTTCCAAAAGTTACACCTCTTTCAAAAGATAAGGAGGCCTTTGCCATCCTTTATATAAGGGTCTGCTTCAGCTTGCGCAGATATTGGCTGCGGATGAAGAAAAAGTACAGGACCTGCATCATCAGGAAGCTGATCAGCACGATGCCCATTTCAGCCGCAATGGATAAATAGAAATAGCTTTGCAGCGCGATGAAGGCAAAGATGCTGTGCACGATCGCAAGTCCGATCGGTACAAAAAACAGCAGCGCGAGCTGTCCGGTAACGATCCGCCTGAACTCCCTGTCCGTCATGCCGAGCCGGGATATCGTGGCATAATGCCTGCGGTCAAAATCCAGATCGGCATAGAGGCGGAAGTACAGGAAACTTCCAGCCGCGATAAAAAACACCGTGCCCACAAGCAAGGCCGCGAAGAGCAGCATGTTGTACAGGCTGTCCCGAAGGGCGAACAGCGTACCGCTGACCGCCAGCGCAAAGGTCCGGTCCATCTCATAGCGCACGGCACCGCCCGGAGCCAAATGGGGAACGATCCCCTCCGTCTCCGTAAAATCGTCCACGTAGAAGCCGGTGTACCGTTCCTGACGGACCGGATCCGTGACGGCGGCAAAGATGTCATCGCTGACGACAAGACCGCCGAAACGGGAATCGTCATCCATCTCCGGCAGCAAGTATTCCGGCACGCCGACATGATCGGAATAACCGATTTCACGCAGCCGGATGCCGGAATCCCGAAGCCGGTAAGAAGCGTAATCCCGGTTGCGGGTATAAGCTCTGTCGTTTTGCGAAGCAATGAGGACAAGGGCCTCCTCGCCGCTCGGCGGCTGTTCGTCAAACGGCAGTCCCGCCATCACGACGGCCGCCTTATAGTCGGAGAACGCGATCAGCGTCAACGGAATCTCCGATGGACCGGCCTGTGCGGATGCCGGTTCGGCATCCGTATATTTAACGCGAAACGATAGCGTTTCAAACGGTATTTTCCTCGACTCCAGCTCCTGCCGGATTTCGTTCAAATGCTGCTCTTCGGAGGTATCTCCCGTTTTGGCAAGATAACCGATGGCGGCCGGGAAGTCCTCGTTGAACTGCTTCGTGAGCACCGGAATGGAGGCGAATACGCCTACCGAGCAAAAAGACACGGCCAGCACGATCGTAACCATCGAAAACATCTGGGCATGATCCTTCAACCGGTACTGCAGGCTGGATAGCGAGATCAGCTTGGTTCTTCTCCAGGTGAAACGGCGGCTTTCTTTCAGCCTGCGGACGAGAGCAACCCCTAACTGCGAATAAATCAGATAAGTGCCGATCATCGTCATCAAGGTAACCGGGAACATGCGCAGCGCGAGTGTCGATGCGCTTGTCGTGGCTGCCAGGCCGTAGCTGACAAGCAGCAGGACAGCCGCCAATATGGATAACCACGGCGATGTTCTGGGCGCGGTTTTCGGCCGCTGTCCGGACTGGAACAAGTCGATGAGCGCTTTGGGCCGCAGCAGCCAGGACGTGCACAGCGAGATGATGAGAAATAGCAGCGCGTAACTCGCGATCGTCAGCCCGAGCGCGCGCAGACTCAGCCGAAACGGCAGGGGCGGGACTCCGAGAAAGGCCGAGCCTGCCATCAGGAACAGCTTGCCTGTAATGATGCCGAACAGGATGCCCGTGGCGATCGCGCTTACGCCGATGATCATATTTTCAAGAAACACCATCTTGTTAAACTGGCGGTCCGTCATGCCGTGCATGAACAGAATGCCGAACTCGCGCTTGCGGGTCTTCAAGAAAGCCCCGACGGAATACAGCACGAAGAAAAACGAGAATACGTACATAATCAGCTCTGCGCCAACCATCGCCTGGATCACGACCGGATAGAACATCTCGTCCGTGATGGAGGGGTGAAACAGGAACAGCGCGCACACAAAGAAAATCATGACGGAGAATGCGCTGCTTAAGAAATAGGCCGCGTAGGTCCGCTTGTTCCTCAGGACATTCCTAAAAGCGAATTGTCGAAAGGTCATGACTTCCTCCTCCCAGCAGCGCCAGCATGTCGATGATTTTCTGGAAAAAGGCTTGGCGGTTGTCACCGCAATACATTTCATTATATAGTTGACCGTCCTTGATGAACAAGACGCGGTCACAGTAGCTGGCTGCCACCGGATCGTGAGTGACCATGAGAATCGTTGCGGAAGCTTCTTTGCTCGAAGCGGAAAGCGTCTGCATCACTTCTTTGGAGGCTCTGGAGTCCAGGTTCCCCGTCGGCTCGTCAGCCAAAATCAGGGAGGGCTCCTGAATGAGCGCCCTCGCGATGGCGGTGCGCTGCATCTGCCCGCCGGAAATCTCATAGGTGTGCTTGTGCAGAATGGACCCGATCCCGAGCCGGTCTGCGATCCGGTTCAGCCGGATGCCCATTTCGTCCAGCGGCATGCCCTCCAGCGTCAGCGGCAGGACGATGTTTTCCTCAACGGTCAGCGTATCCAGCAGATTGAAATGCTGGAAGACGAAGCCCAGCTCCCTGCGCCGAAACAGAGCCGTATCGCTCCTGCCGAGCAGATGGGGATTGCGTCCGCCTATGATCACTTCCCCGGCCGTGGGCTGATCAATGGTCGCAATCAGATTGAGGAGCGTCGTTTTTCCGCTGCCGGAAGGTCCCATAATACCGACGAATTCGCCTTTGGAGACGTTGAAGTGAATATTGTTCAGCGCTTGGAACGCCACTTTGCCCTCGTAGATTTTGGATAGATGCTTGACGCTCAGGATGGGCATATCTTCACTCCTCTATAACGATGTTATCATTGTAAAAGATTCGTTTGCGTCCATGCCATATTCGTAACTTACAGTTACCTTACAACCTTGTAAGGTTTCTTTTGCCCGCGTAAGCAGATCGGGAATAAGCCGCAGCGGACTTAAATAGCTTGTACTGCCGAACCCTGCCATCTGCCGGTGGAATTCATTGTGCGATATGGCCTGCAGCATCCGCAAAAATGATGCGGACCGTCGTTCCTTCATCGACCTTGGACTCGATTTCGAAGGCATGTCCAAGCTTGTCGCATATTTGTTTGACCAGAAACAGGCCCATGCCTGTCGATTCCTGGAATCGGCGCCCGTTCTCTCCGGTGAAATAAGGATCGAACACCCGCGGGAGATCGCTTTGGGGAATGCCGATGCCTTCGTCCCTTATCTCAAGCACGACTTGATTCTCCCGGGTGTAGCCGTTGAAAAAGAGGGTGCCTTGTTCCTTCAGCGTATATCGAACCGCGTTGGTCAGCAGCTGCGTCAGCACAAAAGAGAGCCATTTCTCGTCCGTGGCCACCGTTAATCCGGAATCGATCCGGATGGACGGGTACATTCTCCGCCGGATAAACAGCCGCTTTTGCTCGGACGTGACATTTCGGACGATTCGCTGAAGCGGCAGGTTTTCCACATGGAAATCGCGCTCGAACGTATCGAGCCTGGCGGTATACAGCACGAGATCGAGCCCTTTTTTGAGGCGGTCCAGCTCGTCGCCGATCGCGGCAAAACGGGGGTCGTCATCATCCTGGAGAATCAGGTGAATGACCGAAATCGGCGTTTTCATCTGGTGGGCCCATTGGTTGATGAACTGCAGATGGCCTTCAATTTTATGCTTATAGTTATGCAGATCCGTGGTGTAATGCCGGAACTGGGTTTTCAGCAGCTGATGAAGCGCTTCGGCGAGCGGGGTGTGGGAGGATTCTGCCGAGGATTCGCCTGTGAGGGATTCTCCCGGAAGCGGCTGCTCCAACCGTTTATAGAAGGAACGGTTGGCAATGAAACGGAAGGCGAGATAGCCGACGAGCAGCAGCAAGCTGATGATGCCCGCGTACAGGCTGACCGTCAAATTGCGATAACCGTCCAGCCTATAGATCAGGGTAACGACAAGAAGCTGGGCGATGTAGACAATCATTAAGGGACGCTGTTCTTGCAAAAATAGTCTCATGCTTCGTCCCTCCAGCTCGGTACCAGTCGGTAGCCGCGCCCGCGCACGGTTTGAAGGCCATCCTCGATTCCGAGGGCGGCGAGTTTCTTACGGACGCGGGTGATGTACACATTCAGCGTATTATCGTCCACAAAGGCCTGATCATCCCATATTTTCTCCAGAAGCCGGTCCCTGCTGACGATCTGCTCGGGCTTTTTCATTAATTCGTCCAATATTTTGGCTTCGGTATGGCTGAGCTCCGCTTGGGTCGGTCCGAGCGAAACGGAGAGACGCTCAACGTCAAGCGTGAGTCCGGCGATGCTGAGGACCCGCTCATTCTGACCGGCAGCATAGGACCCGTAGGCCCGCCGGAGCTGGCTCTTGATTTTGGCCATGACGATCTCGTAGTCAAAGGGTTTGGTTATATAATCATCGGCACCGTTCTCCAGCGCCATCACCTGATCCATTTTCCCGTCGCGGGCCGAGATGAAGATGATCGGGCAGGTGGAGAGGCTGCGGAACTGCCGGCACCAATAATAGCCGTCGAATTTAGGCAGATTGATATCCAGAAGCACAAGATGAGGGTCATACGATTCAAATTGATCGCGCACCGTCTCGAAATCATGAACGGACTGCGTCGCATAACCGAATTTATGAAGATATTCTTTCAGCAGGCCGACCAGCCCGGCATCGTCTTCGACAATGAAAATTTTGAACATATCGATCATAGTCCCTTCATTTGACATTCTCGTACCGTCTGTATTGTACCAAATTGTCAGGATATAAGGAAAAATTGCGTGAGCGAAGACAGCGGGGCTTAGGAAAGCTCGGGAGCGAATGTCTCGCTTTGTTAAGCGATCCCTCCGAAAAATAATCTTGACGCTTGTGCCATCAGCTGATAATATACTTGATAATTCCAATCGAATAACTATGATAAATAAATTTGAATCGACCAGTCTGCTGGAGATCATGAGCATCCTTCATGATCTCCTTTTTGTCGTACGGACCTCGATTTACTATCAACCAAGGAGCGGGGGGATCAACGATTGCGTGCACAGGATGAATTGAAACTGACGGCGGATGTCCTCGTCATTGGCGGCGGTCCCGCAGGGGCTTGGGCAGCCTGGAGCGCGGCGTCCCAAGGTGCCAAAGTCATATTGGCCGATAAAGGGTTTCTGGGCTCCAGCGGGGCAACGGCACCCGGAGGAACCAATCTGCTATATTTGCCCCCTGACCATAAGCTGCGCGATGAAGCCGTGGCCCAGCGGATGAAGGAGGGCGGTTATTTATCGGAACCGGATTGGATCCATCGCGTGCTGGATCAGGTATACATCAACCTGGAACGCGTGGAGGCATGGGGATACCCGTTTCGCCGCGATGAGAACGGGGTCCCCATGCGAGACCATTTGCAGGGCCCGGAATATATGAAGCTGATGCGAAGCGCGGTCAACCGGGCGGGCGTACGGATCATGGATCAGTCCCCGGCGCTCGAGCTGCTTGCCGACGAGCATGGGGTCGGAGGAGCACGAGGCATATGCAGGCAGAAGAACAAGAATTGGGAGGTACGGGCACAGTCGGTTGTCATAGCTACCGGCGGCTGCGCCTTTCTGAGCAAGGGCCTTGGCTGCAACGTGCTCACAGGCGAAGGACTGCTCATGGCGGCGGAGCTTGGCGCCGAGCTATCCGGTATGGAATTCAGCCGCCAATATGCGCCGAGCGCGGCGTTTGGCACGGTGACCCGGGGGCGGCTTCTCAACTGGGCGACGTATTATGACGAAGACGGGAATACGCTGTACAGCCCCGGAGGGCCCAGGCCGCATGATTTTCTGCCGACGATGCTCCGCAAAGGACCGGTATACGCCATTCTGAATCATGCCGACACGGAAGAGAAACGGCGCATTTTAAGGCAATCGCACGCCATCTTCTTTGTTCCGTATGATCGGGCGGGAATCGATCCCTTTAAGGAGCGTTTTCCCTTGACCCTCCGCTATGAAGGGACGGTCCGCGGAACCGGAGGCATCCGGATCACCGGCGAAGATTGCGCGACGACGGTACCGGGTCTGTACGCCGCCGGCGATGCCGCAACCCGGGAGCGGGTGACCGGTGCCAAGTCGGGCGGAGGGGCTTTTAATGCCTCTTGGGCGATTTGCTCGGGAACGTGGGCTGGCGAATCGGCGGCGAAGCATGCGCTGAGTACGCGTTCTTCTGCGGACGGCCGTCGCCTGCAAGGTGCGGGGCGGGCCGGAATGTCCCATCCATCCGCAGCACATGGGCAGGGAATGGATGCATCCGGCCTGATTCAATCGGTACAGCGGGAGGTGTTTCCGCTGGATATCAATTATTTTCGCAGCGAACCGGTCCTGCAGCAATCGCTCGAACGGCTGAACGGGCTATGGCCGGAAGTGTACGCGAAGGTAACCGGGGGTTCGCGCGAGCGGATCAAGGCAAGGGAAGCGGCGGCCATGGCGGCAACGGCAAGATGGATGTATGCGGCTGCGCTGACCCGGCGAGAAACCAGAGGGATGCATACCCTTCTGGAATACCCGGATCTCAATCCGGACCAGCAGCATCGTCTGACCGTAAGGGGGATCGATCATATCCAGGTATATCCTGAGGGGCGGCCGCCCCGGCAGGCAAGCCGAGGTACCATGGACGCTTGCCGACACTATGGTGGTTCAAGAAATAGGAGCAGTGAAGCCGTGGGGGCTGCTGCCTGGATCGCGGCAGCGGCCGGGGAGGTGGAAGGCTCATGATCGAGGTTGTCAGTCAGCAGCGGTGCATCGAGTGCGGCCTGTGCGTCAAGGTCTGTCCGACCAATGTATTCGACCGGACGGAGACGGGGCTTCCGGTCATTGCCCGTCAGGAGGATTGCCAGACCTGCTTTATATGCGAGGCTTATTGTCCTGCCGATGCTCTGTATGTTTCTCCCTTTGCGGATATGGAGCAGAAGGTGACGGAAGAAGAACTGATCGCGGTAGGGATCATCGGAAGCTGGAGGGAGACGGTCGGCTGGGGACGCGGGCGGACCCGGCTGGCCGAGATCGACGAGACCCCGTTCATCGATCGGATTCTCCCCCGGCGAAGTTAAAGCAGGAACTAAACCAATAGCATTCATACTGTCAACCATTCTAATGGAGACATTCCTTCGGTATTTCGAAGAATGTCTTCTTTTGTATTCGAGGAGAGAGGTGCGCTTATGAAACGGGTTTGGCTGATGTTCAGGTTAGATGATGAAAGATTTGCGTTTCCCGAGCCGGAGCGTGATCGCAATGAGTGACCATGCACGATTGTACCGGCACGACCCTCCGGCTCCGGTCCACGGCAGCGAGTCGCTGGTACCGGAGCCCGCCGCCGGGCAGCGGCAGAGGCTCTCCCCGGGCGAAGCAGGTGCCGGGATATGGAGGAAGTCGCTGGGCACCTTTGCTGCGGGCGCGGTTCTTCCCGTGTCGCTGCTGGTTTTATGGCAGGTGCTCGGCGACCTTGGTTACATCTCGGAGCTGCTCTTCCCGACGCCGCTTCGCATTGCGGAGGCTTTTGTCCACTTGGCGGGCTCGGGTGACCTTGGCGGTCATGTGCGGATCAGTTTGGTTCGTGCCGCGGCGGGTTTCGCCCTTGGAGGGGCTCTCGGCCTAGCCTTCGGTATTCTGGTCGGGGTATTCCGCATATCCGAGCGGGTGCTCGATCCATCCATCCAGATGGTCCGCATGATTCCGCATTTAGCGGTTGCGCCGCTGTTCGTGCTTTGGTTCGGAATCGGGGAGTCGTCCAAAATACTGCTGATCGCCAAAGGGGCTTTCTTTCCGCTCTATATCCAAACCTATCTGGGCATCCGCGGCGTGGATAACAAATGGTTCGAAGTAACAAGGGTTCTGGGTTTCACGCGTATCCAGCAAATCTTCAAGCTGGTCATTCCGTCCTCCCTGCCGCATATCTTCCTCGGGATCCGGCTGTCCCTCGGGCTGGCCTGGCTCGGGCTGGTCGTTGCCGAGATCATGGGCTCCACGTCCGGCATCGGCTATTTGATGACGGATGCCAGACAGTTCAGCAAAACCGCAACCGTGTTCGTGTGCATCGTCCTGTTTGCCGTCATCGGCAAAGCAGCAGACGCCGCGGTTAGGCTGATGGAGCGCAGGCTGCTGAAATGGAACGACAGCTATGAGGGCTAAAGCACGGCTTCTGATTCCAAGAGAGAGGAGGAGACACGATGAATAACGCGAACGAACTTGCGCTGCCTGCGGCGGGGCAGCCACCCGCTGTATCGCAGCCGCCCGATCCTGCTGCCGCGCGTTCCAATCGCCGGCGTGCATCCTTACTACGGGCCATTGCGCTCGGATCGGCCCTTCCGGTTCTGGTGCTGGCCATATGGCAGCTGGCAGGCAAACTTGGCTGGATCGATGCGTTCTTTCTGCCGACGCCGGCGGCGATTTTCGAATCCCTCTGGAATCTGATCGCCTCGGGCAAGATGGCGACCCATCTGGGCATAAGCATCGGCCGCGCCGCTGCGGGCTTCGCCCTGGGAGGCAGCCTGGGCTTGATATTCGGCCTGCTGACGGGCTTCTCGCGCAAGTCGGAAATATTCCTGGATCCGACGGTGCAGATGCTGCGGATGATCCCGCATTTGGCGATCGCCCCGCTTATTATTTTGTGGTTCGGATTCGGAGAAACGTCGAAGGTGCTGATCATTGCGAAGGGAGCTTTTTTTCCGCTGTACGTCAATACGTTTCTCGGCATCCGGAGCGTCGACAAAAAGCTGTTCGAGGTATCGAGGGTGCTGCAGTACAGTCGGGTTCAGCAGATCATCAAGCTGATCATCCCGTCTTCGCTGCCTAACCTGTTAATGGGACTCCGCTTATCGCTGGCGGTATCCTGGCTCGGGCTCGTCGTTGCGGAGCTGATCGGTTCGCAGTCGGGGGTCGGGTTTCTCATCAATCTTGCCAAGCAATCCTCGTTAACGGAGCAAATTTTTGTGGGTGTATTGGTTTTTGCCGTCGTCGGCATGATGGTGGATCTGTTCGTCCGTTCTCTGGAACGCCGCTTGCTGAAGTGGCGGGATAGCTACAAGGGATGATCCGGCTTCGTGAATGAGAGAACAGAGGGACAATGATGATTAGGAGGGGAACATGCATGAGTTCACGTATTCAAGGCAGCATGCTTCAGTTGGAAACGGATGTGCTGGTCATTGGCGGTGGCCCGGCCGGAGCCTGGGCGGCTTTAACGGCCGCGGCGAAAGGCAGCAATGTCGTGCTGGCGGATAAGGGCTTCTGCGGATCAAGCGGGGCAACGGCGCCGTCGGGCACGGGCGTATGGTACGTGGAGCCTGAAGGGCGGCAGCGCCAGGAAGCGAAGATGAGCCGGTATTTTATGGGCGGACGCTTAGCCGAGAATGAGTGGATGGATCGGGTCCTGGATCAAACCTACGAGAATATGAACCGCCTTGGCGGCTGGGGGTATTCGTTCCCGGTCGATCCGGATGGCGGCATATTCCGGCGCGGCTTGCAGGGACCGGAGTATATGCGTCTCATGCGCAAGTTGGTGAAAAGAGCCGGCGTCAAAATACTCGACCACAGCCCTGCGCTGGAACTTCTGGCGGATGAACACGGAGTGGGGGGCGCCGCTGGCGTAAGCACGCAGGGCGGCGATCCCTGGAGAGTCACGGCGGGTGCCGTAGTTATCGCAACCGGCGGCTGCGCCTTTCTGAGCAAAGCGCTGGGATGCAACGTGTTGACCGGTGACGGCTATCTGATGGCGGCCGAGGCCGGGGCCGAAATGTCGGGCATGGAGTTCTCCAACGCCTACGCCATATCGCCAACGTTCTCCTCGGTGACCAAAACGGCGTATTACCGTTATGCAAGCTTTTACTACGAGGACGGCACGGTGGTAGAGGGAGCGGGCTCGACCAAAGGACGTTCCGTCATTGCCAAAAAACTGCTGGAGAACCGACAGGTATATGCCCGATTGGATCAGGCGCCCGCCGATCTGCAGCCGCTGCTCCGGGTGGGGCAGACGAATTTTTTCCTGCCGTTTGACCGCATGGGCATCGACCCGTTCAAGGATATGTTCCCGGTAACGCTTCGGCTCGAAGGGACGGTGCGCGGGACCGGTGGCATTCATATCGTGGACGAAACGTGCGCCACGAAGGTCCCCGGCTTGTATGCCGCCGGAGACGCCGCAACGCGGGAGCTGATCTGCGGCGGATTCACCGGAGGCGGCAGCCACAATGCCGCCTGGGCGATGTCTTCCGGCAGCTTTGCGGGCGAAGGCGCGGCGGACTATGCCAAATCGCTGGGACGGCATGCCGCTAGACGCGAGGTGCACGGATTGTCTTCGGCTCCGCTCGTGTCATCCGGTACCTACGGATCGCTGCAGGAAAAGCCGCCGATTGCCGCGGAGGAATACATTCGGGCGGTGCAGGAAGAGGTCATGCCTTATGACCGGAACCTGTTCCGTACGGATGAGGGACTTCGGGATTCGTTGCAACGGCTCGACGGGGTATGGAAATCGATCCGGCAGGAACCCATCCATCTTGATTATCAGGCGGTGAAGAAACGCGAGGCAGCGGCCATGGCTGCAACGGCCCGCTGGATGTACCGCTCGGCGCAGGCCAGGACGGAAACGCGGGGAATGCATAAACGGGTTGATTATCCGGAGCTGGACGAGACGCAGCATTACCGCCTGATTACATCCGGGTTGGATGAAATCAGCGTCCGGGCGCAGCGCGCGAGCGAGGAGGCGGTTTCCCTTTGATTGAGCTGATCAGCGATGCCAGATGCGTGCAGTGCAATCTGTGCGTCTCCGTATGTCCGACCAACGTATTTGATAAAGTCGATAACGATGTGCCTGTCATTGCGCGCCAGAACGATTGCCAAACCTGTTTTATGTGCGAGCTCTATTGTCCGGCGGACGCGATGTACGTCGCGCCTCATCCGGACCGGCTCAGCGGGCTAAGCGAGGCGGAGCTGGAGCAGGCCGAGCTGTTGGGGGGCTACCGCGAGAAGGTGGGATGGGGACCCGGCCGAACGTCCATATCCAGCCATGCGTTTCTGGCTCAGCTCGCGAAGCGTTCTGTTCCTTGATCGTCAGTCTCCCCCCTTTTTCAGGCAGCTCCACTCTTCCCGTCTGCATGGGAAGCACGATCTGCGGGCTCATTGATGCCAGGGTTTGCCGGGGATTCCATGAAGCCCCGTAAGAAGCAAGAGGCGTAAGAAGCGAAAGCGAGGCAATGTCATATCGAGATGGGATCTGTGAGGGGAGAGAAATCGAATGGAGAATCGAAACGTTAAAAAACACAAGCGAAAGCGATACGCGATTTTATTGACGCTGGTGGCGGCGGCGCTTGCTTTTTCACAGGGCTGCGGGACCAAAGATCAAATAACGGAGGCATCAAGCTCCGGCGTGCCGAAGACGCTCAATTACGGATATATAGGAACCAATGCCCTGAATGTGCCTGGAGGCGCCGAGGGCTGGGGGTTCCATAAGGGCATTATTCAGGAAGAGCTCAAGAAGCACGGGATTGAAACGGTAAACCTGACCGCCTTTCCGAACGGTCCGGATTTGAGCGAATCGCTGATCAGCGGTCGCCTGGACTTTGGCAGCTTGGGCGATACGCCGGCCATCCTGTCACGCTCAACGGGAGCGAAGACCAAGGTGATTACCCAAGGCTCGACCGACAGCATCGGGTACCTCGTGGCGAAGAAGGGAGGCCCGGCTTCCCTGGAGGAGTTAAAGGGAAAAACGGTAGCCACTCAAAAAGGTTCCTTCCACCACCGATACTTGGCCGGTCTTTTGAAGAAAGAGGGGCTGGCTGAGGATGTGAAGGTCATCCACCTGCTTCGCGTGGATGCGGAGGCTGCCCTGGCCCGCGGGGAAATCGACGCGATGACCAATACCGGCGTCTATACGCTCAAACAAATCGATGAAGGCTATACGCTGCTGGACGATGCCACCAAGCATCCCGAGCTGTATGGGACCAGCGTAACCGTAGTGTCGGAGGATTATCTGGCGAAATATCCGGATTTCGCCAAGGCGTGGAATGAAGCCCGTTCCAAGGCGCTAGAGGATTTAAAGCAGCATGAGGAAGAGTACTATGCGTTTCTGGCCGAATTGCAGAGCGCGAAGGTGGAGTACGTGAAGAAGGTTAGCCCGATCGAGCTGATCAAAGAGGTTCCTTTTACCGAACAAGGGCTGCAGCTGCTGGAAGGAACGAAGGCCTTTCTGATCGAAGAGAAGCTGGCGGAAACCGATTTTGCATTGGACGATTGGCTGATCAAGCCTTAAACCAAGCCTTAGACCAAGCCGTATTACAATAACCCGCAAAGGGTAAGGAGAGATGATCGTATGACCAGACCTGATCCAACCGTAATCGTATCAGCCCTGTCGAAGAAGACGGTGGCGGAACAAACGCGCCGTCCCGAATATCCGGTGCATGCCCACTTTGTGAATCGATGGTCTTCGAGGGCCTTTGACTCCCGTCCGGTCGATGCGGATGTGCTGTATACCGTCTTGGAGGCGGCCCGGTGGGCACCCTCCTCGGGCAACGGGCAGCCGTGGCGGTTTATCGTTGCCCGAACAGAGGAGGAGCGGGAGCGATTCCGGTCTTTTATCCGTCCCGGAAACCGCGTGTGGAGCGATCGTGCGCCGGCGCTTGTCCTCCTCGTTTCCTACACGCTGAATGCCAATGGGGAACCGAGCGGCAGCCACGCGTTTGATGCGGGGGCTGCTTGGGGAACAATCGCTTCGCAGGCTGCTTTGCTTGGGCTGAATACCCGCGCGATTGGCGGCTTCGACCATGAGCTTGCCCGCGAAGCCCTGCATATTCCGGAAGAATATGATCTGCATGCGGTCATAACGCTTGGATACCGCGGGGATAAATCGGCGCCGCCGGAGACGCTGCAGGAACGGGAGGTCCCTACGGACCGACGATCCTTGAATGAACTGGTGCATGAAGGAGTATTTCAGGCTAAGGAATGATGCCCGGCCACTCTGCACGAAAAACCGTTCCTTGGTTAA
The DNA here is from genome assembly GCF_041953985.1 of Paenibacillus sp. CR_12. Classification (NCBI taxonomy): domain Bacteria; kingdom Bacillati; phylum Bacillota; class Bacilli; order Caryophanales; family Paenibacillaceae; genus Paenibacillus; species Paenibacillus sp. CR_12. The sequence continues at coordinate 82,304 of NZ_JAVFHO010000010.1, forward strand.
CCGTGCTGTCCACGCTCATTTGGCCGCCATGCGCGTTCATGATGGACTGGGTGATGGACAGTCCAAGACCTGCACCGCCGTGCTGCCGGGTCCGGGATTCATCGATGCGGTAGAACCGCTCGAACAGATGGGGCAGATGCTCCTTCGAAATCCCGGCTCCATTGTCGCTGACCAGCAGTACGGCATGGTCATTGGTTTTATCCACCGCAACGGTAATCCGCCCTGTGTCGGAATCGGTATGCTGTACCGCATTATGAAACAGGTTGTAGATGACCTGCTTGATCTTGTCGGAGTCACACCGGCACAGCACGGCTGCCGCTTGAATCGTTACGTTTCTGCCTTGAGCGAGCATCCTGAGATGAGGCTCCATCTCAAGCAGCAGCCGATCCAGCCGGGTATCCTGCAGATGAAGCTCCGGCTTACGGTCAAGTTTGGCCAACAGAAGCAAATCCTCGACCAATTTCTTCATTCGCTTCGATTCGCCGTGCATGCTGGACAGTGCTGCATGGAGCTGCTCCTTGTTGTCGGCGGCGCCGCGGCCGAGCACCTCCAGAAAGCCGTGAATCGAAGTAAGCGGCGTGCGCAGCTCATGGGAAGCATCGGCAATAAACCTCCGCATCTGCTCTTTCGCCTCGCGTTCCGCTTCAAACGCTCCCTCAAGCCTTTTCAGCATGCCGTTAAACGATTGGGCCAAACGGTCAATCTCCTGCTGACCCTGCATGGCCGGAAATCGCTCCGCCAAGTTTCCGGCATCCGTTCGTTCCACTGTTTCGACCATTCGGCTCAGCGGGTTAAGCGTCCTGCGCAGCAATGGCAGGTACAATGCGATCCCGCCAGCCATGGCAAGCAAAGCCAGCACGGCAAATATCAGCAGCTGCCGCAGCAGAACGGCATGGAGCGGCTGCGTATCCATTCCAAGCTGCAGTATACCGGAAGGGCTGTTAGGGCTGCCGTAAGGGCGAAAGACAACGATCTGCTCGGTGCCTTGGGCATCGTCAGTCACTTCGTACGGAACGGGCATACGCTCTTTGAATTGCTCCAGAATCGAGGTATAAGCCTCTGCTGCCAGCTGCGGAGCGGACAGACCGTTGTCACTGGCCAGGTCGGTGTAGCTTCCGTTCGTTGCGATCTTGGCAAGCGACATATTCGGCAGAAAGAGCAAAGGTCTATTCTCCTGGCGGGGCATGCCCGCATGGGCGTCGTTATTCGGAACAGAAGGCCGGTTATTATGTTGCACGCGATCAGGCTCCCACATCTCCACGGGGATAGAGCGGACCTGAAGCGAAAGCGCCTCGGCCTGATTGCGGAACAGGGCGTTTTTCATCAATACATATTGCAGCGCCCCGATCAGCACGAGCAGAAGCGCCAAGACGAGAAGGGAACGCGACAGGAGCTGCGTGCGCAGAGACGTTGGCCGAGATGCGCGTATGCGGTTTCGGAAACTCATGGCAAATCCACCCGGTAGCCGGCTCCGCGAAGCGTGCGAATGACCCGATGCTCCTTGTCTCCGAGCTTCTCTCGCAGGGATCGGATATAGACCTCCACGATGTTATCCTCTCCCCCAAAATCATAATCCCACACAATATTCAATATGTTCGATTTGCTCAGAACGCTGCCGTGTTTGGTCACAAGCAGTTTGAGCAATTTATATTCCGTAGGGGAAAGCTCCAAGGCTTCCCCCAGGTATGAAATTTCTTTCTTGCGGTCATCGATGGTGAATGGCCCAAGCCGGATTTCGCCCAGCAGGCTCGGGAACTGATTGCGGAGCCGAGCTTGAATGCGGGCCAGCAGCTCTTCGAAACTGAAGGGTTTGGCCATGTAGTCGTCCGCTCCGGTCATAAGGCCCGTTACACGGTCATCGATCTCATCCTTCGCGGTAAGCATAATGACCGCAACATCCCTGCCTTCCTCCTTCAAGCGTCTGCACACCGCAAGACCGTCCATTCCCGGCATCATCACATCCAGAACGATGACATGCGGCTCGAAGCTGGCTGCTTCCCTTAACGCACATTCCCCATCGGAGGCCGTGCGCACCTCAAACCCTTCATTTTGGAGACCAAGCTCCAGAAATTGCAGTATGTGCGGCTCGTCATCCACAAGCAAAACGCGAATACGATGCATGGATCCCATGACACAAAACTCCTCTTCTTTCATTCCTTCAACTTTATCATACGTGCCGTAGCTGAATGAAATCTGAACGCGAACTGAAAATAAACTGAAAAATGATTCGCAAATATGCATTCTCAAATCAGGGAATTAAAGGATGTTGATATCTGTTCGGTTATCGTTGATACTATCTTAAAGCCAAGATAATCAATGCAGCACCTGTTCAAGATCCATCATGGATGGGTGAAAGGAGGAGACTGGACATGATAGGAAATGTATATCCACCCGAGAATCAGGGCAAGGGCTCACTCGATGGAGGAAGGATAACGGAGTTGAAGCCGATCGGTTTCTCCGGGGAAGGGTCAGCCGTGACCCGGGTAGGGCCGCTTTTCTATTGGTCCTGGTTTCGTTCGCCCGTCGAAGGCTATATCGCGCCTCATCCCCATCAGGGTTTTGAAATCGTGACTTATATGATTCAGGGAAAGTGCGACCATGAGGATTCGCATGGTACGCACAGCATAATAGGGCCAGGAGGCCTGCAATTGATGAGGGCCGGTTCCGGACTTACGCATGAGGAACTTCTGACCGGGCCGGATGCAGAAGGATTCCAAATTTGGTTTGAGCCGTATCTTCGCGATTCATTGAAGCAAAACCCTGCCTGTCGTCAGTATCGTCCGGACTCCTATCCGGTAACCCGTATCCAGGGGGGATTGGTCAAAACGATGATCGGCGGTTCCGCGCCAACCGATCTGTCCGTGGACGTGAGGATGCTGGATATTCAAATTCTGGCCGGGCACGAAGCACGATATGAACTGAAAACCGGCAGGCGTGCGGCTGCGCTTGCCGTAAGGGGAGCCGGCAGCTTTAGCACGGAAGAGGATAGCCTCCTGTTTCAACATCGGGACTTTATGGTAATCGATACGGTGCTCGGTGAGACGATAAGCCTTAAGGCGCAAGAGAATGTCAGGGTCATCCTGATTGACGTACCGGAAAACCCTGGATATCCGCTCTATTCCAAGCGGCCATAGGGTCAAAAGTTTACAATATTGTAGTGGAATGAAATTTAGAAGGTACGATAAACTAGAGTCTGTCAGATGGGGTATCCGTCTGTACAGGCTTTTTTTAAAAAGCGTGGCAGGGAACCAAAGGTCATCTTTCATGCAGCAATTGCAAGGAAAAATACATATATATGGTAAGCAGAAAGACCCAACAAAGAAATCCGGACTTCTTTAGGCCGGACCGGTTGGGTTATTTTGGCATGTTTTTTTGCTATAATAATCTATTTATACTAAATTCAAGTATAATAAGAGACTAAAGTCCTCCTCTTTACCAATAGTTGGCATGTGTTTTTGTGAGGATGGTAGCATGCGTCCCGAGACACAGCCTGTCTATAATGATTGCGGGATCACGAAAATGACATTTTCGTCATTCCACAATCAAACGAGATGGGGGAGATCGTTATTTTCTCGAAAAAAAGATTTAAACAATTGATGGCCGGAGCACTGTTATCAGCAGCGGTTCTTGGTTCTTACGGATATGGGTCTGTGAATGAAGTGTCTGCTGCCAGCGTGCAGTCTGTAACCAAAGGTGTAGCAAGCTCGAATGTGTACATGCGCAATAAGCCTTCGACTTCGGGTAAAGTCGTTGACCGCGTGCATAAGGGTGAGCGCGTTCAAATTCTGGGCAAGAGCTCAAGCTGGTATAAGATCAAGACTTCGGACGGCAAGCAAGGATATGCTTCGTCTAAATATATTAACCAAAGCAGCGGATCTTCTAACACTTCCGGCAATTCGGGAAGCACGGCGCCTTCTGCGAGCGCAAGCGTTGAAAAAGTAATCAGTGCTGGCATGAAGTATCTGGGCACGCCGTACGAATTCGGTTCTAACCGCAATTCAACGAGCACCTTTGACTGCTCGGCATTTGTCCGCCGCGCATTCATGGACGGTGCTAACATTACGCTGCCAAGCGATTCCCGGAAGCAAGGGCAGTACGTCAAAGATAAAGGAACGGCTGTATACAACGTCAATCAATTAAAGCGCGGGGATCTGGTATTCTTCATGAGTTACCGAGGTTCATCGGCATCCGCTTATGCCGGATTGGACAAGTCCAAACAGCGGATTACGCACGTAGCGATCTATCTGGGAGACAACAAGCTGCTGCATACGTACTCGAAACAATCGGGCGGCGTCCTCGTAGGTAACTTCGGCGATTCTTGGAAACACCGCTTCATGCACGGCGGAAGCGTACTATAAAACATCGTTCCATGTATAAGATTCATCCATGGTTAGAATAAAAACAGAAGGACTGTCCGGTTGGGAGATCTGAACGATCTTTGACGGGCAGTCCTTTGTGTTATGCGATTTGCATTTCGCTCTCGATTTCAGTAAGGTGGACAGTAGGAACGGGATAACAGCATGAAGACAGGAAACAGGAGGGACGATGATGAACGGTGGGCAGCGTTCCAATATCAAACCGGGGCTTGAGGTTGATATCGTACTGAAGCAGGACCAGAGAACGGGCAAATTAACCCGCGGCGTGGTCAAAGATATTTTGACCAATTCGCCCAACCATCCGCACGGCATTAAAGTACGTCTTCAGGACGGCCAAGTGGGACGGGTAAAGAACATTTACGAGACATAACATTCGATGCAGTCCGAGACTGCGGCCATAGGCTGCGGGATATAGCAAACCAAAAGCCGCATCCAAAACTTCGCAAATCTGAGGAGTTTTGGATGCGGCTTTTTTGCATTTCTATGCAACATTGCTCCCAATCCATCCGTCTGGAGGTTGAGGTGAACAAAAAAGATGAGAAGATACCTTTATATGGGGTTTATCTTGATGTTGATGTTAACGGGCTGCGCGAAGCAGGAGATGCAGGGGGCAGATCCGACTGGACCTTCATTGAATAAAGCTGCCAGGGGAAATCAGGCGGAAATTACCGACGGGGACTTCGTGTATCGACTCGTTAGCGAGAAAGAAGAGTATGAACAGGGAGATCAAGTTCAAGTATACGGGGAGCTGGAGTATATCGGCGAAGAGGATGAGATTACGATCGGCCATGCGGCCTCCGCTTTTTATTTCCCGATGAAAGAGCTCACAAGAGACTACAACATCAGTTATGCCATGAACGAGCCCTATATTACAACCAAGCTGAAAAAGGGCGAGCCGCTGCGCGAATATTACAAAATCGGCGGTGGATACGACAGCAGGGACGACAAGACATTCAAAGATTTCATCCGTTCGCTGAAGGATGGTTTTCCGGGCGGGCGCTACGTCGTCTACGGATCCGCGGATTTCGTGATTGATTCCATGTCGCAGGGCGCGAGTCAGAGCGGTTCGAACGGGGAAGAGCCAAAGCGCTATAAGATACAAGCCGAGATCGAATTCAGCGTAAACGAAGAGAAGGAATAAAGCAATAGAGGGGGTAACCCGCAGATTCTAGGAACCTGCGGGTTACCCCTTTTAGCATGCTTATTGGAAGCCTTGGCCCTGATGTGTGTTAGGAAAACCTTGTTGGCCGTATGAAGGCTGAATATGCTGTGTTTGGTTGTGGGCTTGTACGGAATACTCCACTTGTTTAACGATCTGGGAGATTTGCTGATACTGCTGCATCGCCTGTTGATGGCCTTGAAGGGCCGTTTGGATCATCTGCGCCGCTTGACGCTCACGCTGAGCGAGTTCCTCGAGTCGGGCCGCATTTTGCTGCTCTTGCTGCATCAGCTGCTGGTACATAGCCGAGCCCTGCTGCGTTTGCTGGGTCAGCTGCTGAAGAATTTGCTCGCACTGACGAATTTGCTGCGAAATTTGCGAGTTGTTGTTATTCATTGGATACATGGTTGTGTATTCCTCCTAAGAATTGTGGTTTCAATCCTTGGTTAGTGTACGGAAGAATACGTCAAATCATCCTGAATTATAATGTGAGCTGGCCTTCCAATATATGGACGAATTCCTCCAAAAAGGCTTGATCCTCTTGATCGAAACGGTTCTTGAGCGGACTGTCGATATCCAGAACGCCATATAATGCGCCATCCACCATCATGGGCACCACAATCTCGCTGTTCGAAGCCGCATCGCAGGCAATGTGCCCCGGGAACTCATGTACGTCGGCTACAAGCAGTGTCTGCTGTTTAGCCGCAGCGGTTCCGCAAACTCCGCGATTCATCGGAATCCGGATGCAAGCGGGCAGTCCTTGGAATGGCCCGAGCACCAGCTCTTTGCCATCATAAAGATAGAAGCCGACCCAATTCGTATCGGACAGGAACTGATTGAGCAGCGCAGATGCATTGGACAAGTTGGCAATGGCATTCGGCTCGTCGTGGATAAGTGCTTTCAACTGATTCAGGACCTGGGCGTATTGCTCGCTCCTAGTGCCTTCATAGGGTGTGTTTTGAAACATTGGATATCCGCCCTTCCTTCATTTGCGTTGATTCATTCACATTAGTATAAGTATATGATATTCGTCAAGGGACAAGCCATGGGAAGAAAGGCTCCGGCGAATCCGGCTGATTCCTGACCATGTCGCAGGGGTAATGTATGACATGACCAGGTATCAATTCAATCAGGTGGAGGGAGAGAAGATCGAATGCGCGCAGACGTTCAAAATTTGTTTATCGGTATTCATATGCTCTATCACGCCCATGAGCGGGACCTTACGATCAGCGAGATGCAGCCCGAGTTGGAGCGTCATGGATATAAGGTCGGCGACCGGGAGGTTAAGCATGAACTCGAACGCTTGACCGAGGAGAACTTCCTAACGGCGCACGGTGAGGGATACAGCCTCACGGGAGCCGGGATCGAGGAGTTCAAGGAAATCCAGATCAGGCTTAAGGAGCTTTGCGATGAAGTGCTTAAACCGGTGAACCCGAAAAAGGCCGATTCCATGGCGTAGGGCAGATAACAGCATAACAATTGAAAAAAGCCCCCGACTCACGCAGAACCAGCGTGCAGTGCGGGGGCTTTTTGAGCCGCCGTCCTATACTGTCTCAAGGGATCCGTCCAGCTCCAGTTGGAAGGTGCTTTGGGCTGGCGCTGCTTCCGGCTGCGCTGCACGGGCAGCTTCCGGCAGCGGTGCCTGGACGGGTTGATCTATATGTTCACGAAGGAAAGAGTGCACGCCTTCCCGATATTGCTCGGGATCCACATGATAAGCGTTCGCATGGATAGCGCCTTCGATAAGAAGAAGTTTTTTCGGGTCCGGTTTGGCTTCGTACATCTCGATGCTCATTCGGGTAGGCACGTAATTATCCTTGGTGCCATGGATGAACATAACCGGAAGCGTGCTGTTCCGAACAGCACGGATCGGGCTGACCTGATCGAGGCTGAACCCGGCTTTACGCCGAATTCTGGCGTTCACCCAGGACAGGAACGGCACGGAAGGGATTTTGTTGATGCGCGTGAGCTGATGCCGCATTAAATCCGTCAAATCGGAATACGGGCAATCCGCGATGACAAGCTTGACCTGCGGATCGGCGATGGATAAATACTCCAGCACGGTTCCGCCTCCCAGCGATTGTCCATGAAGCCCGATCGCCGCATCCTCGCCGTATTTGCGGGTAATCCAGCGCACCCACGCCTGCACGTCGTGTTTCTCATAATAACCGTAGGTGGTATAGCGTCCTTCGCTTCGTCCATGCCGGCGCTGATCGATCAGGAGCACGTTGTACCCCTCTTCCGTAAACAAATCAATGAATTGGGTGGATACGGCTCGCGAACCGGTATAGCCGTGGGCAAGAAGCATCCAGTGCTTGGAGCCGGGATTGTTTAGAATGGCTGCGCCGCACAGCTTCAACCCGTCAAAGCTCTTGATCGCCACTTCGTTCTTTTGAAGCGATTCATATTTCTCTCTGCTGTACAGTCCGGCTTTTTCCAGCACCGTGAACAGCTTGAGGTCATTTTTTACGCGCATCCGCGTAATCTGCAGATATCCGATTTGCGTAATGGCAGCGGCAATGACAACGACGGTGAACAGCAAGACAATCGCGATATACATACTCAGATGACTTCCTCCTTCTTCCGCACTGTACAAGGGAGCCGTGACAAGCATATTGACGGAAGCCTCCCGAATCCATCAATATATATACATCCAGCTCTAAGATGTTGATGGGGACCAGGATACGGATTGATTTTCGCTATACTCTTTTATACACGCACATAGTATCACCGGAAACAGCCGATGCAAGTCAGTTTTTTTGCGAGAGGGTGGAATACCATGTACAGATGCGAAGGAATCGTTCCGGGAATGAAGGGGCGGCGGATCCGGCTGCGAAGGATGGAGAGGGAGGATGCGGAAGCGATGCTGGGCTGTTGGTCCGATCCCGCCGTAGCCGCCTTTCTGGATATGCCCGTCATGGATTCGGCCGAGGACGCAAAGGCACTGATTGAGTGGCTGCAACGGCTTGCCGAGCAGGACGAAGCCATTCGCTGGGGCATCGAGATCACCGAAACAGGCCAATTGATCGGCAGCTGCGGATTTAATATTTGGCAGCTGGAGGGCGCGTTCAAGGGCGAGTTTGGGTGTGAGCTGGCAAGCCGTTATTGGGGGAAGGGCTATATGACCGAGGCGGCCGAGCTGGTTGCGGCTTTCGGGTACGCGTCCATGGGACTAAACCGAATCGAGGCTTTCGTCGATTCAAGAAATGAGCGTGCATGCCGATGGTTCGCGAAGCACGGTTATATGCGCGAAGGAGTGCTTCGCGATTATCGCCATACGTCCGGCGGTTATGTCGATGCCGTCGTTTTTTCGCGATTGAGAAAAGATTGGAACACGCTATAAGAGAGGCAGTTGGTGGAATATGCTGATTCAATATGAGAAGGGCGGCACGCTTCTTCATCGATATGATCCTTTGAGCAAGCTGGTGATCCTGTTCTGTACAGCGGTAATCGCCATGCTGCTCGACCAAGCCTGGCAGCAGGCGTTGTTTCTCCTGTTATGCATCGGCCAAGCCCGATTCGCCGGCCGGGTGTCTTGCAAGCGTCTGCTGGGAGGGATCCGGCTCATTGCAATCGTTGCGGTACCCTACTTCATTCTGACCAGCTTGACGGTCCAAGGGGACACCGTATGGCTGCAGTGGGGGCCCATCGCCCTGACGGTTGAGGCTCTGAACGCCGCGGGTGCCATGTCGCTCCGGATGTTTACGTTGTTTCTGACCTCGATGGCGTATATCTTGACGACGGATCCGAGAGAACTGGTTGCCGAGCTGACCAGACGTCTTCGAATCCCTTACCGGTTTGCGTTTGGCGTATCCGCTGCCCTGACCTTCATTCCGCTGTTGGAGGAGGAGGGTGCCCATATTCTGGCTGCCCAGCAGGTAAGGGGCCATCGACCGCCCAAGGGACTCGGAAGCCGCATCGGCTACGGATTGAAGTTTGTTTCGGCTGTCCTGCTTAATGCGCTGCGTCGTGTTCAGCAAACGGCGGGCGCAATGGAATCCAAAGGATTTGGCGCATATCCGGACCGAACCTATCGCACGGAGGTTAACATTCCTTCATGGGCGGTCGCATCGGCAGTTATGTATGTACTGGCAACGGTTTTCGTCTGGTGGATTGCCTGAATTGTTAACCTTAATCAACAAAAAATGGGTTGACGTTAAGAGCGGAAGTGTGCAAAATATGAAAAGAAGCGTTGACGAACGCTAGCACAGCCGCCGACGGCGGCTGGTATGAAGGAGGACTACCTTTGAATTCATCATCACAGAAAAAATGGTTTGCTTTTACGACGCAGGAGATTATCCTGATGGCGATGCTTGCTGCCGTTAATGCCGTTCTCACCGTATACATAGGGCCGGTTAACAAGCTGTTGAACAGTCTGGGCGGACCCATCGCCACTTCGACGACGACGGGAATCTACATGGTTTATGGACTCTTGGCTTACTACATCATTCGTAAACCGGGAACGGCGGTTGTCACGTTTGCGATCGGCGGCACGATTCAGGCTCTGACCGGTACGGTATACGGCATTGCTTCGTGTTTTGTGGCCGCGGGCTGCTACATGATCGTGGCGGAGACGATTTTCGCGATCTACCGATACAAAAAGTGGAGCGCCGGCGCTCTCATGCTGGTTGGCGGGGCGATGGTACCGCTCTGGTTCCTGTTCGCGGCCAACATGTTCGGGTATACGTCCTGGCCGATCGAAGTGCTTGGCATTGCGCTGGCGGTGCGTATTCTGAGCGGCGTTCTCCTCTGCGGCCTGTTAACTAAGGTTTTAGGCGAAGCGTTAGTGAAGACGGGCCTGCTCCGCCGGTTCGCCGTCGCCGTTAAGGGATAGCCCGATGTCGGGAACAAGGGTGTCATGCCGGGGACTGGGATTCCTCTATGACGGAGAGGAACGTCCGGTTATCCACGATATGAATCTGGACATAGCGGAGAGCGATTGGGTCGCGATTCTTGGTGCCAGCGGCAGCGGGAAGTCGACGCTGTGCCAGCTGTTATGCGGCCTTCTTCCGCGGAGCGGCGGAGGCGCAAGAACGGGGGAAGTGCTGCTGGACGGCATGGATCCTGCAGCGGCGCCGATAGCCGACGTAGCGGATGCGGTCGGGGTGCTGTTTCAGGATCCGGATGCCCAGCTCGTTCAGGGGATCGTAGAGGACGAAGCGGCCTTCGGTCCTGAAAATATGCGGGTTCCGCCCGCGGAAATCGAGGAGCGGGTGGTGCAGTCCCTTGCGGCGGTCGGGCTGCTTCACCGGCGGACCGATCCGGTGCGCAGCCTGTCCGGCGGACAGCGGCAGCGCACGGCCTTGGCCGCGGTGCTGGCGCTGCGCCCGCGGCTCTTCGTCTTCGACGACGCCTGCGCCAGCCTGGATGCCGCGGCGCAGGCGAATTTCCTGCAGCTGTGCCATAAGCTGCAGGCGGAGGGCCGGACGCTGATCACCGCGTCCGGCCGCTTTGACGATGTCGCGCGCGCCGCGGGGCGCGTCATCGTCTTGGACGGCGGCACCGTCGTGCAGGACGGGCCGCCGGAGGAGCTGCTGCACCGCTGCGGGGAGCAGCTGGTGCAGCTGGGCTTGCTGCCTCGGCCCGCAGGCGAGGCAGCGAGTGCCGCCGCCGGGGACAAGCCTGTCCCGGCAACAACTCCCCCGCATCCGGCAGTGCGCCATGCGGAATTGCCGGTCCCCGCAGGTTCCGCGAGTGCGGCGGTATCCCATGCGGGCAAGCCAGTTCCTGCAGGTTCCGTAACTGCGGCGGAATCCCATGCAGAAGGCGCCAGGCTGTCTGCCGTTTCCCCGCTGCTCCGGATCGATTCGCTGACGTTTGCGTATCCCGGCGGCCGGGAGGCGCTGCGCGACATCGATGCGAAGATTGATCCCGGCGACTGGGTGCTGCTGACGGGGGAGAACGGATCGGGCAAAACGACGCTCAGCCGCCTGATCATGGGCCTGCTGCCGGCTCCGGGAGGCAGCATACGCTGGCAAGGGGAAGATACGAAGGGAATGGCCGTCTACCGCAGGGCCGAGTCGATCGGCTACGTGTTCCAGCAGCCGGAATATATGTTTACGGCCCCGAATGTTTGGGAGGAGCTGATCTACAGCCTCCATGGCGGGATGTCCGTGAAGAAGCGTCCGGAGCTGACGGCCGGCCAGCAGCAGCGGGCGAGGTTTCTGTTAGAGATGGCGGGACTTACGGATCGTCTTCAAATGTCTCCTTATTTGCTTAGTCAGGGCGAGAAGCGACTCTTAAGCATCATCAGCCAATTGATGCTGGAAAGACCGCTGTATATCCTGGACGAGCCGACCTCGGGAATGGACTATGCCGCCATCGATAAAGTAACCGAGCTGTGCCGTTATGTCATCGGGGAAGGCTCGGCCGTCCTGATGATCACGCACGATCCCGAGCTCATGAAGCGGCACGCCACTTCCTTTATTCATCTGCGGAACGGGAAAATGTCTGTGCAACCTTCGCGGTAACCTTTATAATAGAAACGTTACATGATGTGAAAGCGCTCCTGGTATCGGGAGGCGCTTTTATGCTGTTGGCCCCGGTTTTGTCCTAATAGGATCGGCAGGGACAGGAGTCATGCCGGGGCCGTCTAGAGTAAAGGGGACGAAGGAACGTGGGTGTATTAAGACAAGACAAACGCAGTTATATCCTGGTCGGTATTCTGTTATCCACCTTTATGGCTGCGATCGAAGGAACGGTTGTCGGTCCGGCGGGTCCGGCCATTATCAGCAGCTTCGGCAGCGTAAGCCTGATGAGCTGGATTTTTACGGCCTATCTGCTGACGATGGCCGTTACGACGCCGATTTTCGGTAAAATAAGCGATTTATATGGACGCAAGCCCGTATTTTTATACGGCTCGCTGATCTTTCTCGTAGGCTCATTGCTGTGCGGGCTGTCGCAGAACATGACGCAGCTGATCATTTTCAGGGCAATCCAAGGGATCGGAGCCGGTGCGGTTATACCGGTGACATTCACGATTGTCGGAGACATTTACAATCTGGAGGAACGAGGGAAGATTCAAGGGATGATCAGCTCCGTTTGGGGAATTTCATCGCTGATCGGACCGCTGCTTGGCGGGTATTTCGTGGATTACTTGTCCTGGCACTGGATCTTTGTTTTTAATGTTCCGTTCGGGCTGTTATCGATAGGGCTGATTTTCCGTTATTTCAAAGAGGAGCGCAACGCCCGCGAAGTATCGATCGATTACGGGGGGGCGGCCCTGTTTACCGTGGGAATGACCGCGCTGCTGTTTGCGCTCGCGGTCGGCGGCGGGGAGAGCTATTCCTGGAATTCTCCGTTCATGCTCGGTCTGATGATCGGTTCCGTGGTGCTGCTCGCTGCGTTCCTGGTGGTGGAGAGCAGGGTGAAGGAGCCGATGCTGCCGCTCCATCTGTTCAAGATCCGGGATATTACGGTATCGACGATAGCCAATATTCTGGTAAGTGCGCTTATCATCGGGTTGACCACGTATTTGCCGCTGTGGATTCAAGGCGTTCGTGGCGGCAACGCCACCTTGTCGGGTCTGACGCTGGCCCCGATGTCGATCGGATGGCTGATCGGCTCGATCATCAGCGGTCGCCTGATCGTTAAATCCGGCTCACGGAATACGGCGCTGATCGGCGTCGTGCTTCTAATCATCGGAGCGGTGGGATTGGCGTTCATGCATAAGGATACGGCGCTGGGCGTGCTGCTGGTCTTTACGTTCATTTATGGCGTCGGCTTCGGTTATATCTCCACCTTGTTTCAGATCATTGCGCAATCCTCGGTCGGCTATGAGGTTCGCGGAGCTTCCACGGCGCTGAACTCCTTCATCCGGACGTTCGGTCAGACCGTGGGCGTAGCGGTGTTCGGATTATGGGTCAATGCGGGAATCGCGGGCAGGCTTGCCGCTGAGCCGGATGCGGCCGGCATTACGAGCGACGACATTAACAAATTGCTCTCCCCGCATGGAATGGCCGAACTGCCGGAAGGGTCAGGCAGCCTGTTGAGCGGAATACTGGAGGGAAGCCTTAATTCCCTGTTCGTGGTGATGGCCGTGATGGCGGTGATCTGTATGTTGATCGTGGCCGCCTTCCGCAATGCGCCCCCTGAACCGGAGGCGGGAGAGGAACAACCGTCAGGCCATTGATCGATGGACGCATGTAAGGCATATATTTCATAATAAAAATGTAACAGGACCCCGGTCTCTTTGAGGCCGTGATCCTGTTTTTTTGTTGGATGCGCTCTTTGGGGGCTGCGCAAACGTCCATGTCGTAACAATCCCTTCGAAAGTGCCCGAAATCTTGCTTTTATGCCCTACACGGCACAGGGCGAACTCCGATATAATAAACATATTTCGCTATAAATGACTTCTCACACTACATAAACCAAGGGGCTGCCGATGTATGTCCAAATTTAATCTGTTCCGAAAAATCGTCCTGTTCATTTTTCTGATGTTGATTCCGATTGTCGGCCTCTATTTCTATTCGAACCAAACCACGACGAACGTGCTCAGCAAGGAGCTCAGCCAATCGAATACGAACCAGCTTGTTTTTTTTCAGAATCAGGTGAATACCAATATCGATATTTTGGCATCATGGCCGAATTTGCTCCTGCATGACCCGGACATCTCAAGCTTTCGGGATATATATTTGGAGGATAAGTATCTGAACCTGGACGCGATTAATCTGGTGAAGCAAATTCAGACGAAGCTGAGCATACAGGAGAGCTCTTCGAACTGGCGGAGCCATCTGGCCATTTATTCCCCATCCCTCGGGCGGGTGGTCACCGAAAGCGATGCCGGGTTTTATTCGCCCGAGGAGCTCGCGGAGGACGTGAAGCCGGGGTGGCAGGTCACTCCTTATTACGAGGGGAGCGACCGGCGTTTCCTGTTTGTCTGGTATTCGGTGGCACCGTATTCCACCCAGCATCATACGGGCAAGTCGAATACCGTGATCAAGGTTGAATTCGACAGCACCAACATCCAGGATATGCTGGACCGCTTTAAGAGCGACGGAAGGAGCGATCCGTTCTACTATAAACCGGATTCGGGCGTTATCTACAACCGTACCGCGGACCAGGAACTGATTAACCATATGATGGCGGAGCTGGATCGGGAGCCGCTCGAAGACGTGGAGAACCGCGTGAAGGAAGTGGGCGGCAAAACCTATTCGGTCAGCATCGTATTATCGGAAACGACCGGATGGTATTTGATAGACTATATTCCGCTATCGGACATTATGAAGCCGATCCATACGTCGAACAGGCTCTTTTATATTTCGATCGCAGCATTGCTCCTGATGAGCTGCCTCGCCGCATATCTGCTGTACTCCCAGGTTCAGGTTCCGATCAAGCAGCTGGTTTATGTGTTCCGAAGGCTCCAAGCCGGGGATTACGGGGTGAGGATGAAGGTAGCGGGCCGTAACGAGTTCAGTTTTCTGGCCACGAGATTTAACTCGATGGTGGAGCAGATTCAGGAGCTGTTCGAGCATGTATACATGGAGAAGATCCATGTCAGGGAAGCGAAGCTGAAGCAGCTGCAGTCCCAGATCAATCCCCATTTCTTCTACAATTGCTTCTCGTTTATTACCAGCATGGCGAAGCTTCGGAAATACGAAGCCGTCGTGGCGATGTCGCACAGCTTGTCCCGGTATTTCCGATATACCACGCGTCAGGAACGGGAGCTGGTTCCCTTGTCGGACGAGGTGGAGTTCGTTACGCATTATCTGGAAATCCAGCAGATGCGGATGAGGCGTCTCCAATATCATCTTGATTTGACGGAGGAAGCGGAAGGCATGGAGATCCCGCCGCTGGTCATTCAGCCCTTGGTGGAGAATGCCGTGCTGCATGGCATTGAACCTCACTCGGGCGACGGTGAAATCAGGGTAACCTTCCGGATTGTGAACGGTCTGGCCTGCATTCAAGTGGATGATAACGGAATCGGCATGAACGGGGAGAAGCTGGCCGAGCTGGAGGCCCGGCTGAACAGGCCGATGGATCAGGAGATGGGCTGCGGCGTCTGGAATGTTCACCAGCGCATGCGGCTGCGTTATGGCGAAGAAGCCGGCCTGCGGTTTGCGGCATCTCCGCAAGGCGGCGTACGGGCTGTACTCTACTGGCCATTGCCGGAACGCTTGGGAAGAATCAATCAAAGTCAGGGCAGGGGGCAAAGAGTCGATGAATATCTTATTGGTTGATGACGAGAGTTATGTTACGGAAAGCTTATATCAGACGATACCATGGCGTGAGCTGGATATTGAAGAAGTGTATCAGGCTTCTTCCGCCCTGGAGGCGATCGACCTGCTGGAGGAGCAGGACATCGATGTGGTGGTTACGGATGTTCGGATGCCGGTGATGACCGGCCTGGAGCTGATGGAGACCATAACCGAGCGTTGGACGCATATCCGCTGCATTTTACTTACGGGTTATTCGGATTTTGAATATGCCAAGCAGGCGATTCGGCTGCAGGCATCCGATTACATTTTGAAGCCGGTGGACGATGGTGAATTCATGCGGAGCGTGAGCTCCGCCTTGGCGTCGATCCAGGAGGAGCGGAAGGAGCTTGGGCACTACCATCAGCTGATGTACAGCCGCAAATCGGATCTCGGCATTCTGCGAAACAGCCTCATGCATGATCTCTTGCTGGGACGCGAGATGCCGCGTCATTCGCTTGATCACAAGCTTCATGAATATGAAATTCCGCTCCGAACAGACCAGCGGACGATCATGCTGCTGATCCAGCTAGGGCAGAGGTTTACGGGAATGGACGACTATTCGGTGGGACTGATGGAATATGCCATCGGCAACATTGCCGAGGAGGTATTTGCCGAGCTGCTCCATGTGTGGTCCTGTAAAACGCCGCATCATTGTTTGATTCTATTGGCTCAGCCCAAGAGAGTGCCGAACGCTGGAGATATGGAAACATTCGCGGATTCCCGCGAATTGAAACGGTATATAACCCAGTTTCAACAGGATGTGGGCAGCTATTTAAAGGGAAGCATTTCGGTTTTCGTGTCAGACTCCTTTGATTTTCCGGGGGAACTGGGATCCGTTTACCGGTCGGGACTAAGCTCGCTTTACCTCTGGGGAAACGGAGATCATGAAGCTATCCGATTCGCGGAAGACCATGATGACCGGCTGCATGAGCCTGTATGGGACGTTACCCAGGCGTTTGCAAAGCCGCCCAGCCTGCTGCATCTGCTGGAAACAAGGCAGTGGGATGCCGCCCGGGACAAAATAGAACAAGTTTTTGCAGAAGTTGAAACCGCATTCATCGGGCAGACGGCGTTGTATGAAATATTTTTATCGGTTGCGAATGCCTATATGTACATTGCTCACAAGCAGGGGCATTACATTCATCAGCTGGACCAGGCCGGCTGGGACCCCTTATATATTCAGCAGGTGGTTCAGTCGGCTGCCAAGCTGCGCTCCTGGTCGCTTGATATGCTGAATAAACTTCATGATATCTCGTCCGAACAGGAGACAACGAGCAAGAGCCATATCATCAAGCAGGTCCAGGAGATGGTGACTGCCGATTCGGGTCACGACCTGTCCGTCAAGACGATTGCGGACCGGGTATTTCTGCATCCGGTATATTTATCCAAGATTTATAAGAGCGAAACCGGAGAGGGACTCGGCGATTATATCATCCGCAAGCGAATGGAGCGGGCGTTATATCTGCTGAAGCATACGAACAAGAAGATTTATGAAATTACCGCTGAGCTCGGATACCAGAATCCGCAGTATTTCAGCAAGATGTTCCGGAAGCACTACGGAATGACCCCGAACGAATACAGAGACCAAGGATGTTGCTAAAGGTGCAGAAATCTTCGATTCGTGACATAGGATGCGGCTGCCGGCCCCTCTATAATTAAACATGTAATCCATAAGGTGGTAGAAGGGGGATTTAACGATGACCGCTAGAAGAAAGAAATGGTTCCCGATCCTGGCCGCGTCCTTGCTCCTGGCCGGATCCTTGGCCGGATGCTCCGGCGGCGAGCCGAAACCGGAAGCGGCGCAGCAGCCGGCCGAATCCAAAACTGAAAACGTCTACAAAGAGAAATACGATCCGGAAGTTACGATTACGACGGTGTGGGGCGTCGATCCGACGCTTCAATTCAAGAATGGGGAAACGATCGAGAACAACGTGGCTACGAAGTGGGCCAAGGAGAAGTTTGGCATCAACATCAAATCGTTGTGGTCCATTACGGATACCAACGGCGCTTTTGCAACCAAGCTGCGGCTGGCCATGTCCTCCGGACAGGAAATGCCGGATATCGTCACGCTCGGCACCGAAAATCAGCAGCTGGCCCAGGATTTGATCGATTCCGGCATGTTTGCCGAGGTCGGCACGCTGTTTGACCAGTATGCATCGGAAACGTGGAAGAACGCGATGAATCTGGATCCCAACGTGTGGAATCAGTACAGCCGGGACGGTAAGCGAATGGGGCTTCCGGTTCTGGATTTTGCCTATAATCACGACTATGTATTATGGATCCGGCAGGATTGGCTGGACAAGCTGGGGATGAGCGCACCGAAAACGATGGATGAGCTTGAGCAGGTGATGGATGCTTTCAAGAATCAGAACCCGTCCGGTCTTGCTCCGGATAAAGTCACGCCGCTGAGCATCGGCTTCAAAACGTCCATGAGCACCTGGATGGGCGATCCGTCATGGATATTCGGCGCTTACGGAACGCTGCCGCAGCAGTGGAACGTGGCTGAGGACGGAAGCCTGGAATACGGCTCGGTCCATGCGGGCATGAAGCAGGGCTTGGTGAAGCTGAACGAGTGGATGAATAAAGGATACATTCCGAAGGAAGCCGCATTGTGGGATGAGAACAAAACGGCGGAGCCGGCTGTAGCCGGAACGGCCGGCATCATTCCGGGGCCTTACTGGATGAGCGGCTGGCCGCTGATCGATACCGTGAAGAATGCGCCGGAAGCCGTCTGGAAGCCTGTCCAGATTCCGGCTGGCCCTGACGGCATTGCGATGCGCCATGGAACGCAGTATACGAACGGCGTTACCCTGATCCATAAAGATATGGAGCATCCTGAGGCCTTCTTCACGTATCAAAACTACTTGTTCGATAACTTTGCCGTATCCAAGGAAGGCGGCGAATTTGCCAACGGGCTGTTCGAGGGCTACGACTTCGAGCTCGATGCCAATGGCGAAATGGTGCCCAACGATCAGATCCAAGGCGGTTACGTGAATGTCGTCCGTTACTTGCTGGTCCGCGACGGTGCCCGCATTCCGGACGAGCAGATGAAAGCGCTGCTGAAGCTGGCGAAAGGCGGGAAGCCGGAGAGCCGCCTCGAAAAGGACGTTGCGGTCAACTATGGCAAGGATACCCCTGCCGCTGCGGAAGTGCTGCTCTCCCAAGAGGAGATCTCCAAGAAGAACATGTTTACGGGACCGGTAACCGCCACCATGAAATCGAAGTGGGATTATCTCCTGAAGATCGAGAACCAAACCCTGAACGAGATCATTTACGGCAAACAGCCCGTTGAATCGTTTGATACGTTTGTGGAAACGTGGAAAGCCGGAGGCGGGGAACAGATCACCAAAGAGGTTAACGAATGGTATCAAAGCGTGAAGTAGTTGTGGTTACCGAGTAATGAAGGGCGGCCTGCCTAGGCCGTCTTTTTTGTTCCATGAGAGACGCTGCAAATTGATTGCTATCGTGCCATGAATATTGGTTTTGTGGGCTACTGCGCCCCGTGGGACGGGTCCTATAATCAAGAGGTAGATTGATTTAACGGGAGGATCTTGGATGAAGAGGATGAAAAAAACATGGCCTTTCCACGTCATGCTGCTGCCGGCCCTTATCTGTCTGTTCTTGTTCAGTTATTTGCCGATGGGCGGCATCATTATGGCTTTTCAGGACTATAAGCCGTGGGAGGGCGTTGGCGGCTCCGCATGGGTGGGCTTGGACAATTTCCGATACTTGTTTGAAAGGCAGGACAGCATGCAGGTCATATGGAACACCTTTGTCATCGCGGTGATGAAAATCGTGTTCAATCTGCTGATTCCGTTCGTGTTTGCCATTCTGCTGAATGAAATCCGAAAAACGGCGCTTCAGCGGAGCATCCAAACGATGGTGTATTTGCCCCACTTTTTGTCCTGGGTCATCCTGGGCGGAATTTTGATCGAAATGCTCGCCGTCGACGGCTTTGTTAATCGAATTCTGGCCGCTGTCGGCATCGATCCGATCTTTTTTCTCGGAGACAATAACTGGTTCCGGTTCACGGTGATCGTATCCGACGTTTGGAAGGAGTTTGGCTACAATACGATTGTATTCCTGGCTGCGCTGGCCGGCGTTAGCCCGACCCTGTACGAAGCCGCGGAAATCGATGGAGCGGGACGCCTGAAACAAACGCTTCATATCACGATCCCTTCCATGATTCCCATCACGATCGTTGTCGGGACCTTGGCGCTCGGCAACATCCTGAATGCCGGGTTTGACCAAATCTTCAACCTGTACAATCCGCTGGTATACGAGAAAGGCGATATCATCGATACCTTTGTATACCGGACAGCGATCCTGAATGGCGAGATGGGGTTCGGAACGGCTATCGGCTTGTTCAAATCCGTGATCAGCATGGTCCTTATTCTCGTATCCTATCGGCTGGCCTACAAGTGGGCGGGCTACCGTATATTCTAGCAGAGCGAAAGAGGGAGAGCCATGTACCATAAAACGATGGAATACCGCATATTTAACGTGTTTAATACCTGCTTGCTTGTCGCGCTGGCCATTCTCTGCATCATTCCGCTGCTTCATGTGCTGGCGATTTCGTTCAGCTCCAAAGCCGCTGCCGACGCCAGTCTGGTGGGATTATGGCCGGTCGATTTTTCGCTGGAAGCTTACAAGAAAACGATCAATAACCCGGCATTTCTACACTCGATCTGGATCTCGATTGCACGTACCGTACTGGGAACGGCTTTGACCCTTGCCGTGACGTTTCTGGCCGCATATCCGCTGTCCAAAGAGAACCGCGTCTTCCGCAGCCGCAGTGTTTATTCCTGGCTGTTTGTGTTCAGCATGGTGTTCAATGGAGGCCTGGTGCCGTTCTATATCGTGATTCAGAAGCTGGGCCTGATCAACTCCTTCTGGGTGCTGGTGATCCCCGGCACCGTGAACACCTTTTTGGTGATCCTGATGCTGAACTTCTTCAGGGGAATTCCGAAAGAACTGGAGGAAGCGGCTTTCATCGATGGAGCCGGCCATTTCAAAACGCTGTTTAAGATTTATTTGCCGATCTCGCTGCCCTCGATTGCCACGATTGCGCTGTTCAGCATGGTGTTCCACTGGAACTCGTGGTTTGACGGGCTGCTGTATCTGAACAATGCCAAGGATTTCCCGCTGGCGACCTTCCTGCAGACGGTCATTATCCAGCGGGACATGAGCTCGATGAGCATGAGCCCGAAGGAGATGGAGCTGTTGTCCCAGACGACGGTGAATGCCGCACAGATCTTTATCGGCGCGGCGCCCATCCTGCTGGTTTATCCTTTTTTGCAGCGTTTTTTCGTTAAAGGGATGACGCTGGGTTCTGTCAAAGAATAAGAGATGCGATCCTATCAGGAAACAGGAGGTTTAACTTACTATGAAACGAACGTTTAATCCGATTAGCTCAAGCGTTCCGCACATGCTGCATGGCGCCGATTATAATCCGGAGCAATGGCTCCGTTATCCCGAAGTGCTCGAAGAGGATATCCGGCTGATGAAGCTGGCGAATTGCAACGTGATGTCCGTCGGCATATTTTCATGGGTTTCATTGGAGCCCGAGGAAGGGGTATTCACGTTTGATTGGCTTGACGGCGTATTGGACCGCTTTGCCGCCAATGGAATTTATGCTTTTCTGGCAACGCCAAGCGGCGCAAGACCGGCCTGGATGTCGGAGAAGTATCCCGAGGTGCTGCGCGTAAGCGAGAGGCGCGTTCGTAACCTGCACGGCTTCCGGCATAATCACTGTTATACTTCGCCGGTCTATCGGGAGAAGGTCCATACGATCAACAGGAAGCTTGCGGAGCGGTACGGCAACCATCCGGCCGTGATCGGCTGGCATATCTCGAATGAGTTTGGCGGCGATTGCCACTGCGACTACTGTCAGGACGCATTCCGGTCTTGGCTGCAGGCGAAGTACGCCACGCTGGATGACCTCAACCATGCCTGGTGGACCGCATTCTGGAGCCATACGATTACGGATTGGAGCCAGGTTGAATCTCCGTCGCCGCACGGGGAGACGCAGGTACATGGAATGAACCTGGATTGGAGACGGTTCGTAACCGATCAGACGGCGGATTTCATCCGGCACGAAACGGAACCCCTCCGCAGGGTCAATCCATCCCTTCCGGTGACGACCAACCTGATGGAATATTTTGAAGGACTGAATTACTGGAAGTTTGCCGATTTGCTGGACGTGGTATCCTGGGACAGCTATCCGACCTGGCATGATCAGGGCGGGGATGAGGCCGCGCAGGCAGCCCGCGTTGCCATGATGCACGATATCGTCCGCTCGATCAAAGGCGGGCAGCCGTGGATGCTGATGGAGAGCACCCCAAGTTTGACGAACTGGCAGCCGGTGAGCAAGCTGAAGCGTCCGGGTATGCATTTGCTGTCTTCCCTGCAAGCCGTTGCCCATGGTTCGGATACGGTGCAATATTTTCAATGGCGCAAGAGCAGGGGATCGAGCGAGAAGCTGCACGGCGCCGTCGTCGATCATGTCGGTCATGAACACACGCGGGTGTTCGGCGACGTGGCTGAGGTCGGGGACTATCTCAACAAGATGGATGCCGTTGTAGGAACGGGCATTCCGGCGGAAGCGGCGGTCATTTTTGACTGGGAGAACCGCTGGGCCATCAACGATGCGCAAGGGCCGCGGAATAAGGGAGTCAAGTATGAGGAGACCGTGCAGGAGCATTACCGGGCTTTATGGAAGCAGGGAGTCCCGATGGATGTCATCGATATGGAGCAGGATTTCTCCGGATATAAACTGGTGGTCGCCCCCATGCTGTACATGGTGCGCCCAGGCGTGGGCGAACGGATTCAACAATTTGTGGAAGCGGGCGGCACATTTGTTGCGACGTATTGGTCGGGAATCGTCGACGAGTTTGACCTTTGCTTCCTTGGCGGATTTCCGGGTCCCCTTCGTAAGACGCTCGGCATATGGTCGGAGGAAATCGATGCTCTCCATGATCACGATGTCAATGGGATCGTAACGAATGACGGAGGGGGGCTTGGCTTGGCCGAGGCCTATGAAGCCGTTGAGCTGTGCGACCTCATTCATCTGGAGACGGCGGAGGCGCTGGCCGTTTACCGGTCCGATTTCTATGCGGGACGGCCAGCATTGACGGTCAATCAGCTTGGGAAGGGCCGGGCCTATTATATCGCCTCCCGGAACAAGGAGCCTTTTCATTCCGATTTTTACAGGAAGCTCGTTGAACAGACAGGCGTCCGCCGGGCGCTGCCGGTGGAGCTGCCTTCGGGCGTAAGCTCATCCATTCGTACGGATGGAGAGTCGGATTACATTTTTGTGATGAACTTCTCTGGCGAAGCGAAGCGGGTCACGCTGGACGGAGCCGATTACCGTGATTTTATCTCGTGCGAAGCCCTAGGGGCAGAGCTAGAGTTGGCGCCTTACGGAGTGAAGGTGATCAAAAAAGGAGCGAGAGCGTAAGCCGGCTCAGCCTTCCAATGTTCCGATTCGTTTCAAAACATGCCTCTTCCAGGGACAGTTGCCTTCGTGCGAAGCCTGTCCCTTCATCATGCACCGCGCCGCTCATTTGCCTATTCCATGTGATCGTCCTTTCCGCACCGGATCTGACATTCCGGCCCCTTGCGCCGGGTTCATTTTGCTTGGAAAAGGACCGGATAAGTTGGCATTATGCCCTGTTGCTCCATATGGAAAACGCTTACAATTAGAGTGTCGCTTGCGCAGTGAACGAAAAACCAAGGAGGTATCGTAATGACTGGAGTCGCGAAAGGAGTTTGGTTCAGGATGTTTCTTTGCATGTCAATGCTTGCATTAACGTTCGGCTTTTCGGGTAACGGCGCCGCCGAGGCGGCACCTGCCTTTGCAAAAGGTGCGGACATCAGCTGGGTTCCAGGTATGGAAGCTCAAGGGTATAAGTGGAAGGACAAGACAGGGGTTCAGCGCGATATTCTGGACATTCTGAAGAACGATTACCAGATCAATTCGGCAAGGATCCGTGTCTGGGTCAATCCCAACATGAATGATTACATGAACGGTTATCTGAATGCGGAAAAAGCCGCCGAGCTGGCCCAGCGTGCCAAGAATAAAGGCATGAGCATTATGCTTACGCTGCATTACAGCGATTCCTGGGCGGATCCGGGACAGCAGAACAAGCCCTATGCTTGGCGTAATTTTACTTTTCAGCAGCTGATGGATGCGGTCTATTCCCATACCGTCTATGTGATGAACACCATGAAGAACAAGGGCGTGACTCCGGATTGGGTACAGGTCGGCAACGAAACCAACAACGGAATGTTGTGGGAGGACGGCAAGGCCTCAGCGAACATGAAGAATTACGCATGGCTCGTCAATACGGGGCATAACGCGGTGAAGTCCGTCAGCGGCCAGACCAAGACGATCGTTCATTTATCGAATGGCTACGACAATGAATTGTTCAAGTGGAATATTGGCGGCTTGATCAGCAACGGCGCGAACTTCGATATTATCGGCATGTCGCTGTACCCGGAAGCGGGCGATTGGTCATCGAAGGTCGATCAGACGATAGCCAATGCCAAAGACATGACCGCCAGATATGGAAAAAGCATCATGATCAGCGAAATCGGCATGGATTACAATCAGCCGGCGGCAGCCAAGAGCTTTATCCAGAGCATCAAGACCAAGGTGAGAGGCTTAGCGGGAGGTACCGGGCTGGGCGTGTTCTACTGGGAGCCTGAAGCTACGCCGGGATACAATGCGGGATACAACAAGGGAGCCTGGCAGGCGGACGGGAAGCCGACCATTGCCTTGGAAGGCTTTAAAGACTGAGCGTTTCTAACCGGTACATTGAGCAAGAAGAACCCTGTTTCCGAGAAGGAGGAAGGGTTCTTCTCTTTGCTTTTTCAGCCCTGCTGGCGCACGATCTGCACCTGTTCCGCATGTTTTCCCATTTTGCCCAGCAGTCCGATCAGCTGGCGCTTCTCTTCCTCGTCCAATCCTCCCAAGGCATGCTGGATGTGTTGTTCATGCAGCGGGTACAGCTTCTGCATCAATTGCTCTCCGGATAGAGTCAGCTCGGCATAGATCACTCGTCTGTCCTCGGGGCAGGGTCTGCGGCGCACGTAGCCTTTTTCAACCAGCTTATCGACCACGTAAGTTACGTTTCCGCTCTGCAGGAGCAGCTGTGCCCCGATCTGCTGGATGGGCTGGCGGCCTTTATAGAACAGTACTTCCATTACGGCAAAAGAGGTTGGATTAAAGCCTTCGATTTTACTGCCATTCACGACATGTTCGTTGACGCTCTTGAATGACTTGGCAAACACCCGATACAGGTGCATCGCAAGCTGTGTATCGCGTTCATGTGACACCTTCATACATTCTCCCGCCTTTGGTATGGACTCATGTCCTGAATTACTTCAAATCTAAGATTACGCTGAAATGTACAAATGCAACATGTGATTTGTCACAATGCGGACGAAACATTTTTCATCCTACGGCTCCGGCAGCCACGATGCCTCCAGCCCGATACGCCCTCCGCGCGCCGATCCTATAATGAAATTCAAATGGGAAGAAAAGGGTGGGGGACATGAAGCAAGCACAAACCGCAGAATACGCGGGGCTCAAACCGCTGCTGCTGTGCAAAGGCAGAATCGACAGGAAAGATGTTGCCGCTGCAGCAGGGAAAGGTGTCCATCTGGTCCCTGAAACGACTACGATATAATGCAAGAATGTTTCGCTAAATGCAACTAATCCTTGCCCTGATGCGTAATACTGGGAATAGAGACAACGGATGGGGTGTTAGGATGCATAAGATTCAAGAGAATGGACTTGGGCCTGAACCGGTGCTGAAGGTGGATATTCAGGAGGCAGGATACGAACCAAGCCGCCCGCGCATACGGGATATATCGTTTCAAGTGGTGCCCGGCGAGCTTCTGGGTTTGATTGGACCGAACGGAGCGGGGAAAAGCACGACCATTAAGGCGGTGCTGGGGCTTCTTAAAGATAGCAAGGCCGACGTCTATATTGCGGGCAACCCTCCGCGATATGCTTACGTTCCCGAGCAGCCCGTGTTTTACGAGGACTTGACGCTGTGGGAGCATTTGGATCTGGCAGCCGCTGCTTTTGGAATGGACGATCAGCATTTCGAGGAGCAGGCCGCCCAGCTGCTTCGGCAGTTCGGCATGGAGTCGGTACGCCATGAACTGCCGGGAGGCTTCTCCAAAGGAATGAAGCAGAAGATGATGCTGATGATCGGCTTTCTCTCCAAACCCGACGTTTATATCGTGGACGAGCCGTTTATCGGTTTGGATCCCCGGGCAACCCGCGACTTCCTGAATTTGCTGCTTGAGGAGAGGCGCCGCGGCGCAGGTGTATTGATGTCTACCCATGTGCTGGACACCGCGGAGAAAATTTGCGATCGATTTGTGCTCATATCCGGAGGGCGGATTGCCTCGGAGGGCACGCTGGACCAAATCCGGCAGTCCGCTGAACTTCCCGGCGCATCGTTGTTTGACTGCTTCGATGCGCTGACATGAGGGGGATGATGGATATGGAACGATCACATCACTTCAGACATCCGGGCTCCCTCTTATGGCGAAGGGTGACCGCTCATTGGAAGAATCAGCGCGACAATCTGGCGACCGTGGTCGACTGGGTCGTGATGCTCTACATTATTGTCCCCGGCCTTCTCTTGGGAGGCGGGTTATACCGCGAGTTATGGACTAGCCCGCTTCCCGGATGGGTACAATTCCTGCCGCTGCAAGCGGTGGTAGCGATCCTGCTCTTCATGTTTTCCGGCAGAGTGCTGTTATTCTTTGAAGAGGCCGACACGTTGTTTCTTCGCCAGCAGCGGGAATGGATGAAGGGATTAATGATCGGAGGCATGGCGTACAGTCATGCGGTTTCAACGATCAAGGGTTTGTTTATTTCGGTGCTGGCGCTGCCGATTCTCGTCAGGGAACATGAAATTACCGGAACTGCCCTGGTCACATTGCTGGCGGTTACAGCCGTATGCGCATGGTGCGCCAATCTATGGACGGCCATGATTCGTTCCCGTTATAAAGGCTGGCGGAAGCATCTGATGACGTATGTTGTACGCTGGCTATCATTCGGACTGCTGACGCTGCTTGTTACGTTTTGGCTTCAGTCCGATGTTGTGATATGGGCGGCCGTCTTGCTTCTGCTCATGCTGCTTTTTTTTCTCAGCCGAAAGCGTCTTGCCATGCAGGGGACCTTCCTGGCCGATGCGCGCGAGGATGCAAAGACTCGGGTCCAGCTGACGGAGAAGCTGTTGGTTCAAGCCGTCGGGAAACCGCCCAGCATACGAAGCAAAACCTGGTTTATGCGGAAGTCCGGCCGATTGTTCAAAGGCACGGCGGAGAAAAGGCTCGCCGACGCGGGGCTTAAAGCGATTTTGCGCCAACCTGAGAGCTTGTTATTGTACGTTCAGATTACGCTGGTCGGCATTCCGGCCGTCTGGCTGCCGCCGCTGATCATCAAAATCATCGTTTATGCCGCCCTTGTCTTGATGATGTCGTATTGGCTGAACACAAGATGGGCATTGTTTGCCAAAGCCGAATTCATGCATGTGCTTCCGTTTACGAATCAGCAGCATCAAGCCGCCGGCATTGTTGCGGTACGAGCTTTGCTCGCCGTCCCCGCATTTCTTTATTCGCTCGTGGCAGGGTTAACGCTTTTTCAGGGCGTAATGGGATGGCTCGCCGTGCTTGCATTGACCGTGCTTGCTCTCATGGTCGCGCCATCGCTCATGTCTTGGCCGGTATACAAGGAGGAGAAACGCCAACCTCAGGAATAATCAAAGCGCGCCGGAATGCTCCCGTCTACAGGGCATTCCGGCGCGCTTTTTTAATCGGCTATGTGCGATACGGACTCGGCGGCATGCTTGCCTGCCGTATATCCGGTCGCAAAGGCGGCCGTGATGTTGTAGCCGCCGGTGTATCCATGTATATCCATAATCTCGCCGCAGAAGAAGAGGCCGGGCATCAGCTTCGATTCCATGCTTTTGGGCTGGATTTCCTTGAGGCTGACGCCGCCGCCCGTCACGAAGGCCTCCTTCAGCGAACGGGTGCCTGAAGCGCGGAACGTAAACTTTTTAAGAACGGAGGCCAGGTTTTCCTGCGCGGCTTTGGATATGCCGCTGCAGATCATGTCGCTATCGATGGACGATTTGGATAACAGCAGCGGGATCATCCGCTCCGGCAGCATGCCCTTAAGCACGTTCTTGATGCTCTTTCGCGGCTCATCCTCCAATCGCCCTTTGAGCTCGGCCGCAAGCTCCGTTTGAGAGCGCTCGGGGAACATGTCGATGGCCATGTCCACGTTGACGACATCGAATTTCCGCTGCACCTGGCGGATGAACTGACTGCAGCGAAGCGCGATCGGTCCGGACACCCCGAAATGGGTAAACAGCATATCTCCCCGGTGGGCAATCACTTTTTTTCCTTTCGGATTCCAGACGGACAGCTCCACCTCCCGCAGTGACAAGCCCTGCAGCTCTTTAGAGGCAATAAAAGGCTCGGTAGACACGATAGGCACCTCGGTCGGATATAGCTCCGTTATCGTATGGCCTGCGGCTTCAGCCCATGGATAACCGTCTCCCGTCGAACCGGTCTGGGGCACGGATTGCCCGCCGGTGGCAATGATCACGCAGGAAGAGTGGATCACTTCCCCGGATTTCAGCTCGACCCCGGCCGTCCGGCCGTTCTCATAGAGAACGCGGTTCACCGGGCTATTCGTCCGGATATCGGTACCGAGCTCCTTCACTTTGCCGATCAGGGCATTCACCACGCTGGAGGCTTTGTCCGTAACAGGGAACATGCGCCCGTTGTCTTCCTCCTTCAGCCGAATGCCAAGACCCTCGAAGAAGGTCATGATGTCCCTGTTGTTCCAATGCTGAAAAGCGCTGTATAAAAAGCGTCCGTTCCCCGGAATGTTGGCAATCAATTCATCCTGTTCTTTGGCATTCGTGACATTGCATCTTCCGCCGCCCGAGATGCCAAGCTTACGGCCTAGCTTGTCCCCTTTGTCGATCAAGAGGACAGAAGCTCCTCTTTCCCCTGCAGCCACGCAGGACATCAATCCGGAAGGTCCGCCTCCGACGACGATAATATCATAATCAAGCATGTTTGCTCATAGCTCCTTTGGGGGTATATCAATTAATAGATGGATCTTATTATATAGGATATTCACGAATTATCCCAAACCTCATGAATAGGACATAAGACGCGGGACTCCGTCGCCGCTGCAGGAATTTACAAGATATTGTAATATGATGTCGCCTGTGCTTTAATCAGAAATATTAGATGCGTTGTCCAATTGAGGTGATGGATCACTGTGCTGAGCCTATGGAAAGATATTTTGCTGCAAGTTTTGCTGTCTGGTACACTCATCTTTCATCTGCCGCTTCTCCTCGACAGACATCTAAAGTGCCTGAACAAGAAGAACCCGGATGATCTGCTTCGATTTCGCAAGCATATTGTCATTGCCAGCGGAATCAGCACCGTATTGTGCGTCTTGATTTCTGCAATGAGCGATTATTACGTTCCGATCCATCTTGGCGTGATCCCGTTATTTTTAGGCATATTATATGGAAGCAGGAGTTCAGGGCTATGTCTTGCAGTAATTTATGCCACAAGCCATGGGCTGATTAACGGCTGGTCAACGACCGGCCTCGTTCTGAATTTGCTTGTCTTGGGATACTCGCTATTACCCAGGGTATCCTCCAATTTCAAGCAAGGCTCCATGACCGAAAAGATTTATTGGCTCTGGAGCGCGCTCGTTCCGGCTATGCTGATTATTGTAGCCTGCCACGCGATGGAAGGAAAGGCTAGGAATGACGATCTGAATCCGGACACGATTCTGGTGACCATTCTGTATATGCTGATCGGCATTTTTTATTCGGGCGTGATCGTGTATTGGATCGAATTAACCTCTGGGCGTCTGGCTTCGGGCCAGTACGACGTGAAGGGCGGAGAGATTGCTTCATTAACGAAAATGATGGAGATGATTCCTTTAGGGATGGTTGCGGTGGATCGCAGCGGCAATATCATCGCCTTTAATCAACCGCTTATCCGCAGCTTTCGAAGCGTGTTTCCCAATCTGACCACCAAGGATGTCATCGGCAGGCCGTTGTTCGACTTGTTGGAGGGCATGATTCAAAAGGAACATTTGCGCAGCCGATTTCAGAGAGCCATAAACGGTGTCGAAAGCACCGGGGAAATTATGCGCAGCGCTACTAGAGTGTATTCTACCGGCATTTATCCGCTTATACATAATGGGAACGGCGACATCATGGGTGCGGTAGGCATTATGGAAGACATTACGGAGCTTGAGAAGCTCCGCACGGAATTTATTAATGTAGAACGGTTAAGCTTGGTCGGCCAAATGGCGGCAAGCATCACCCACGAGATTCGCAACCCGATGGCTGTCGTGCGCGGATTTCTGCAGCTTATGAAAGAGAAGAGTCCGGATACGCTGGATCATTATTACCGGATCGTCATGGAAGAGCTCGATCGGGCCAATGGCATCATCAGCGACTTTTTGTCCCTGGCCCAGAACCGGGCAGCCGAGAAAGAAGAGTGCCACCTTCATGACATTATCCATGAGCTCAGCCCGCTCTTGTGGGCGGACGCCAATTTGCGCGGACAGAACATCGAGCTGAAACTGGGAACCGGCATTCCCGAACTGTATCTGAATGCCAAGGAGATGAAACAGCTCATTCTGAACTTGTGCCGCAATGGGATGGAGGCCATGGATGACAAGGGGACGTTGACGATCGAAACCCGGCTGGAAGGAGACCTCGCCCAGTTGTATGTGGCGGATACCGGAATCGGCATACCGGAGAATGAGCTGGAGCGCTTGTTTGAACCTTTCTTTACCACGAAGAGCAAGGGGACGGGGCTTGGACTCGCCCTGTGCATGAGCATTGTACAGCGTCATCATGGAACGATAGACGTAAAATCGCACCTAGGTGAGGGCACGGTGTTCATCATTTCTTTTCCTGTCCGCTCGTACCCGCACGGCCTGACGGAATCCCAGAGCGCTGCCGCTTCCGAATAAACGGTCTGTTAATTACGCATCATAAGGCAGAGCTCAGGGTAAAGGAGGGATTCGGATGAGTAAGAACGATTCCAAGCAACAGGAGCAGCAGGAGCGTGAAAACAAAGATCGCCGTGGCGAGCCCATCGTTGACAAGAAAAAGGACGGGGTAAACTATCCTGCTACCTAGTATGATGATTGAAGCAAGAAGACGGGCGGTATCCCATTTTGTGATGCTGCTCGTTTTGTATTTTCTTGCTTTCACTCTTTAGGATTGTATAATATAGATATCGATGAGCTGTTATAATTCGAACAATCTTGTTTATATAAGGAGTGAAGCAGTTATGGGTATGTCTTTTGACCGATATATGCGCGATATGGTTCAACCGATGCGGGATGAACTGACCAGTTTGGGAATCAAGGAGCTCACAACACCTGAAGAGGTGGAAGAAGTGCTTCCGGAGGCGAAAGGCACAACGCTGGTCGTTGTAAACTCCGTATGCGGATGCGCAGCAGGGCAAGCACGTCCTGGTGTAGCCATTGCGCTTGAGAACCAGGTGAAGCCGGATCATTTGTATACCGTGTTCGCCGGACAGGATAAGGAAGCAACGGCGAAAGCCCGTGAGTATTTTGCTCCGTATCCTCCGTCCTCCCCATCGATTGCGCTGCTGAAGGACGGGGAATTGGTACACTTTATTGAGCGTCATCAAGTGGAGAACCGTTCCGCCGAGGAAATCGCCGCAGATTTGACCGACGCATTCAATCGCTACTGCCAGTAATTCGGCAGTTACATAGGCCCCGAAGCATTCGGCATATTCCGAAGCCGCGGGGCTTTTGTTGTATGAATGAAGTACTTAAGTTAGAGAGAACATACTGAAAGGAGTCATCTATCATGAGCCTGCAAGAACAAATTATCGCTGAACTGGGTGTCAAGCCTACGATTAACGTGGAGGAAGAGGTACGCAAGCGCGTGGATTTCCTGAAAAACTACGTGAAGAACTCCGGCACTTCCGGACTGCTGATCGCCATTAGCGGCGGGATCGATTCGGCCGTGGCCGCCGGCCTGTGCAAGCGGGCTACAGACGAGCTCACGGAGGAGAACGGCAAGGAATACAAGACGCTCGGGGTGTTCCAGCCATACGGCGAACAGGCCGATATTTCCGACAGCTACGCAACGGCGAAGGCCTTCGATTTGAAATATACCGTCGAGACCAATATCGAGGAGGCGGTGAACGAGGTTGCTTTGGAAGTGGAGCATGGCCTGAAGAATATCGGCGTCCATCAACATATGAGTATCCCCGGCAAAGGCAACGTGAAGGCCAGAGTGCGTATGGTGGTACAATATGCGCTGGCATTCGAGCAGAATTTGATCGTTGTCGGCACGGACCATGCATCCGAGGCGATTACCGGCTTCTATACCAAGTGGGGGGACGGCGCAGTGGACATTACGCCGCTGAGTTCCCTGAACAAGCGTCAGGTTCGCATGCTTGCATCCTATTTGGGGGTACCGCAATCGATTCTGGACAAAGCGCCTTCTGCCGGACTTTGGGAAGGACAGACGGACGAGAAAGAGCTCGGAATCAGCTATGATGATAACAGCGACTATCTGGAAGGCAAAACGATCAATCCCGAGGTTCAGCAGAAGCTTGAGAGCTATTACGTCAAAACGGCGCACAAGCGCAATACGATTCCAGGCATCTAACATAACCATATCCCAAGCGCAACAAGCCTTTCGGAGGATCATCCCATCCCCCGGAAGGCTTTATATTTTTTATAGAGACTAGGTATATATGATGTTGTAGGTCGGTTTGAGAACGCCGTTGGCATATTGCTTCATATCGATCAAATCGAACTTCAACCTGGGTTTGACACTGCCGAATAACGGAACACCGTCACCAACCATCACTGGATTAATTTTTAAAACAAGCTGATCGATTAGTTTATGCTGGAGCAGGCTTCCTGCCAATTCTCCGCCGCCGCACAGCCACAGCTTGCCGTCTGCCTGTTCTTTGAGATGACGGATGAAGGGGATGGCGTCCTCCTTGATCAATTCAACCTCATCGTTGGATTCGAATTCTAACGAACGTGAGAATATATAATGCTTAAGACCTTTGTAACCTGGCTCCCCCGGCTTAGCCCCCATCTTAAAACCAAACGCATACGTTTTTCCGCCCATGAGGACCGCCTCATAGTCCTGGATTTCCGCTAGAAAGTCCGGAACATGTTCCCCATCGAATAAAAAAAGGGTCTGATCGATTCTTCCCTCCATCATGGCCTGATCTGCGATAAAATAGTCAAGCGAAACGGCAACGTGATAAATTAATGTACCCAAAACATGATTCCTCCTTTGTTTTATATGCTGTTTTGTTCAGTTTATATGGATAAAATTTGAAATACAACAAATGTATTTAATTCATGCTGTTGTAACACCGTAGTCTCGCGTTGGCAGACATCGACTGCTACAATAAGAAGGAGTGTTTATTTTTTTGGAACAGGAAGACTGGATCAACGAAGGGGAGCAGACGATTGTGATCTACGGAATCGGGCATGATGTGCTGGACATGAAGCGAATGGAGACGTTGATGACAGGCCCGCATGGAGAGAAGTTCATTCAGCGCGTGCTTACGCAGCAAGAGCAGGCCGTTGCCGCTAAGAAGGGGGCAAGACGGACGGAGTTTATTGCCGGGCGTTTTGCTGCCAAGGAGGCGATATCCAAGGCATTTGGCTGCGGAATCGGCCGCCTGATCGGATTCCATGACATGGAAGTAATGCCGGGTGCTCTCGGCAGGCCGGAAGCCAGTCTGTCCAAGGAAGCCTGGGACCGCCTGGGCTTGGGGGGCCCCGCCCATTATGCGATTCATTTGACGATTTCCCATCAGGCCACGCTGGCTTCCGCCTTCGCCGTGGTGGAGAAGATCAAGTAAGGAAGACGAAGGAGATTACGAATAGATGCATAACACGGAACACAAACGATACTTCAGCCAAGAGCTGCTGGATTGGTATGAAATCAATAAACGGGATCTGCCATGGCGCAGGCATCGCGATCCTTATTATATATGGGTATCTGAAATTATGCTGCAGCAGACCCGGGTAGATACGGTGATCCCGTATTTCCATCGGTTTATCGAGCGGTTTCCGACGATCCAATCGCTTGCGGACGCGCCGGAGGACGATGTATTGAAATGCTGGGAGGGTCTGGGCTATTATTCCCGCGCACGCAACCTTCAGGCTGCCGCTAGACAAGTGACGGAGCAGTACGATGGCGTGATGCCCAGCGGCAAAGACGAAGTGTCGGGTCTGAAAGGGATAGGGCCCTATACCTCGGGCGCCATTCGCAGCATCGCGTTCAACATTCCGGCCGCGGCCGTGGACGGCAACGTGATGCGCGTGCTTTCCCGTTATTTTTTGATCGAGGAAGATATCATGAAAGTGAAAACCCGTACCAAGATGGAGGATCTGGTGCTGACGCTGGTTCCGGATGGACGGGCCTCGGATTTCACCCAGGCGCTGATGGAGCTGGGGGCCTTGATCTGTACGCCGAAGTCGCCCAAATGCCTGGTATGTCCGGTCATGGAGCATTGTTCGGCCAGGCTGGAGGGCAAAGAGGAATCGCTTCCTATTAAAACGAAGGCCAAGCCGCCGCGTCCTGAATACCGTCTTACCGCGATTGTAGAGGGCACCGGCGTGCACGAAGGCAAGATCCTGATCCGCAAGCGTCCAGCCGCCGGTTTATTGGCCGGGATGTGGGAGCTGCCGCATGTGATCGTATCGGCTGATGGGAGCAGCGTACCGGCTGCAATGCCCGAGGAGACGGCGATGGTCCGCTTGCGCGATGCCTTGCTGGAGGATGGGGTCCCGGTCCAGCCGATCGGCCATGTGATGGACGCGGAGCATACCTTTAGCCATATTCAATGGAATATGGGCGTATACCGCTGTAAGTGGCAGGATGTGCCGCCGGCAGCCCTGCAAGCAGCGGAAAGCGCGGCTGCATATGAGACGGGCGAAGAGAATTTCCGGTGGATTCACGTTCAGGATATGGAGCGTTACGCATTTCCCAATGTATTCATCCGGATTCTGAATGCCTATTTCTCATCTTGAAGCCGCTTTTGCCTTTTTCATTAGGATGTAATGCAGAAGAGGTTTGTAAGGAGTCGTGAAGCTTTTGCATAGTTGGAAGAATGCGTTGTTGTACATTTTTGGCATCGGGATCTCCAATCTCGGGAACTGGATCTATCTGGTTGCCATCAATTTGCTCGTGCTCCACATGACGGGGTCTCCCGCGGCAGTGGCCGGATTGTTCATCATCCGGCCGCTCGCTACCCTGTTGACCAACTCCTGGGCGGGCAGCATCATCGACAGGGCGAACAAGCGCAGGCTCATGATGATCACCGATGTGATCCGGGGGGCCTTGATCGCCCTGATTCCCTTCATGTCCTCGGTGTGGGGCATCTATGGCATCATGTTTCTGATTAACGTGGCGGGCTCTTTCTTTGGGCCTACGTCCATGACGTACGTAACGAAGCTGATTCCGGCAGAGGAACGAAAGCGGTTCAACGCATGGTCCAGCTTTACGACTTCCGGCGCGGTATTGCTTGGACCCGCCTTATCCGGCCTGTTGATCGCCTACACGGATATTCGGGTCAGCATCGTCATCAATGCGGTATCCTTCCTGATCTGTGCGCTTGTCATCTATTTCCTTCCCGATGTGGATGAAGAGGAGGCGGCAGACAGCAAGCGGGAGGCCATGACGATGAGAATGCTGCTTCGGGACTGGGCCGCGGTGATCGATTTCGGAAAGGCCGCGAAGTATTTTATGCTCGTATACGTGCTGTTTCAATCCGCCACGCTGCTCGGTTTTGCGCTTGATTCCCAGGAGGCCACGTTCATTAAGCAGGTGCTGCTCCTCGGCGACGAGGATTACGGATTGCTTGTCAGCGTTGCGGGAGCAGGGTATCTGGCAGGCTCGATGGCTGCGTCTTTATCCGTTAAACGGCTGTCGCTGCGTATGTTTATCGGTGCAGGGATGCTCCTGTCGAGCATCGGCTATATGATCTTCTATGCGGCATCGGGCCTCATGACGGCCGTAATCGGTTTTATCGTGTTTGGTTTCTTCTCTTCGTATGCCAACGCGGGCTATACCACCTTTTTTCAAAACCAGGTACCCGTTGATCTCATGGGACGCTTTACGAGCGTGACCCGACTGCTGGAAGGGATGCTGCAGATTCTCTTCACGCTCCTGCTCGGTTTTGCCGCCGATGCCTGGTCGCTGCAGGCCGTATGCCTGATCGGTGCAGGCGCAGCGGTTCTGTCCTCGGCCATGCTGCTGGCGGTCATCTACTCGCCGTCCAAAGCGCGTTATTATGAGACCGGCCCTGCGGCAGCGGCAAACGATGCGTAGGAGAATTCAATGAAAATGAAAAGGCTGCTTTCGCGGTAGACAGGGTCTACGGCGGAGAGCAGCCTTTTTTGTGATATGAGATCGGTTGTAGTCAGGCGATATTACTTCGCGTTGTCGTAACGTTTGCCGACTTCTTCCCAGTTTACAACATTCCAGAATGCGGAGATGTAGTCCGGGCGTTTGTTTTGATATTTCAGGTAGTAAGCATGCTCCCAAACGTCCAGGCCGAGGAGAGGAGTTTGACCTTCCATGATCGGGCTGTCTTGGTTAGGAGTGCTGGTTACCGCCAGTTTGCCGTCTTTAACAACGAGCCAAGCCCAGCCGCTGCCGAAACGAGTTGTAGCCGCTTTGGCGAAATCTTCCTTGAATTTATCGAAGCCGCCGAGCTCGCTGTTGATGGCATCAGCCAAAGCGCCGGTTGGTTGCCCGCCGCCGTTTGGTCCGATCACTTCCCAGAACAGGGAGTGGTTAGCATGGCCGCCGCCGTTGTTGCGAACCGCTGTGCGGATGCTTTCCGGTACAGCATCAAGGTTGCCGATCAGATCCTCAAGGGATTTGCCTTGAAGCTCAGGAGCGTTCTCAAGAGCAGCGTTCAAGTTGGTTACGTAGGTATTATGGTGGCGATCATGGTGGATCTCCATCGTTTGTGCGTCGATGTGGGGCTCGAGCGCGTCGTTTGCGTAAGGAAGTGCTGGTAATTGAAATGCCATAGTAAAAACCTCCTGTAAATTTAGTTTTTGGTTATGATGAAAGGACTTCCTTCATCAGGAAGTCTTTATCATCCCGGAGCAATGGAATATGTAATCCGGCTACACTACATATATTAAACCGTTTTGGGTGATTAAATCAACTTTTATGTTTGAAAAGTCCGCGAGAGCCGATTTAAGGCCTAAAGAATGTTGTTTCGCCGCAATGGAAAATGATGAAAAACTTTCCTAAGAAAGTTGTCGTTATATATATATAGCCTTGAAGAAATCTGTACTTATAGATGGAGCATGAAAGGGATAGATCGAGGTAGAAAGGAGTCGTAACATGAATAGTACAAAGTTCAGAGTGACGGCCATTTTGATGGCTGCGATTCTGGCTGCGGCACCGCAAGTCGAAGCTGCTGCATCTAAGACGGAGACATCGCAAATCGCGAAGTCGGCCGTGCAGAAAAATGCAAATCTGGCCTGGAGCGTGAAGCTGGGCAGCAACGTCACGGCGAAGCTCGACCATGCTGACGTATGGCAGCAAAACGGATCGCATGCGGCGGTATTTACCCTGACTTATAAAAATGGGGGCAAGAGCGCGGCGCGCCTGGTATCTTATTTTCCCAAGGTGGTCCTTCCCGGCGGTTCCGTGAGCGCGGCCAATCCCATTTCCAAGGACCTGGCCAAGAAGAAGGTAGAGCCCGGGCAAAGCGTGAGCGTCACCTACTATGCGAAGACCGACAGCAGCTCTTTGGCCGGCATGAAGCTGGTCATGGACGTATGGAATCCGCAGGTCAAAGGCTACCTGCAGCGCGTCGGAACGTACAGAATGCCCGCCAATTATTCCGCTGCCGTCCCAACGGGCTCAAGCACCAAGCTGAAGCTGGGCGGAACGCCGGTTACCGTACAGGCGGAATCGCTGGAGATCATCAAGTACGACGGCAAAGTCATCGCCAAAGTCGGGATGTATATGACCAATCATGGCGGCAAGGTATGGAACGATCGGGGATTCGAGCCGCATTTGGTAACGGCAAGCGGCAATTCGTTCCCGTTGCGTCATGAGGCGGGGGCAGAAGGGGTGCCTGTCCAGCCGAAAGAAAAGAAACTGGTTTACTACATAACGGAAGTTCCCTCTTACCTGAAGACGGCCGGCCTGCGTTTCTTATGGACCGAAAACGATGACACGCTGAAGCTGTCCCTGCCTGTCGCCTCATTCAAGCTGCCGGCGGCAACAGCTCCGAAGTGGGACGTCAAGGCGGGCGAAGCCAAGAAGTTGACCATCCGGGGGATTCCGGTCGATGCCAGAATCCGCCAGTCTTCGCTGCGTGCCTCCGGGGGACAGGGCATATGGACCATCGAGATGGCCTTCAAGAACAAAGGAAAAAAATCGGTGGAGGTTCCGGCCTACGAGTTCGCGATTAAAGCGTCCGAAGGCTCCTTCCATCCTTATACGCCGGACGCCAAAGCGGGCTTGACGCTCCGCCCCGGGGAAGAGAAAACGATGGTGATGGAAATCCCGCTTCCGCTTGATCTCAAGCAGGACCGGCTGAAGCTGCAAATGATCGGGGCATCAGGCACGGCCGGCCCATCCAAACCGCCCGCGAATCCGGGTGAGTCGGGCAGCGAGCCGACCTCCGAGGTCCAGGAGCCGTTGACCCTCCCGATTGCATACTTTGCCATCCCGTACCAAACGGAACGCAAGTCATCCATCGGCGTGGAATACGGCGCGCAGTCGGCCAAAGGATTTGCGTACACGCTGGAATCCATCCAGCGCCTGCCGTGGCAGGACCAGGACCTGATCGTGGCGACGCTGCGGCTGCGGAATACCCAGGAATCCAAATCGCTGCCGCTGCCTGAGCTTAAAGCGAACGTCACGGCGGATGAAAAAACAAGCTTGGCCGGCCCGGAGGTCATCGCCGAGGAGCAGGGCTCCCTGATTGCGCCGGGGGCATCAACCGAGGTGTACGTCATGGCGCGGATCCCGTATACGAAGGATATCCGTTCGCTCCGTTTCGAGCTGTTTACGCAGCAGGAGACGGCCAAAACGTCGTTCCTGACCATGACCACGTCCGGGATGATGCAGTCGATCGGCGTTCTGGAGAAAGGGAAGCCGTATACGGTCACGGCTGCGGGTAAACGTGCGGAGGCACAAGAACGGCGGACGGTCATCTATGAAGGAGCAGATTCCGATATCGTCTATTCGGAGTTCGTGCTGACCAGCAACGAACAGCGCCGCGTTCAAGCCGCAGTGCTGAAGGGGTACTTCCAAAGCGCGGACGGCAGGATTTATGAAGCGGAGACCCTTCAGCCGGAAGCGGCCCTTCAGCCGGGATCCAGGCAGTCGATCGTCTTTTGGGCCCGAGTGCCGAAAGGGGCTGCCAGCGAATTGGGCCTGGCCCTCGGCACGGCGATGTCCGGAGGCAAGCTTGCGGAAACGGGCAAGGACGCTACGGGTGTGCTGGGCGTGAAAAAATTGATGCTGAATCCGGCCAGACCTGCGGCAAGCTCCGGCCTGACGCAGCTCGATTGGTATCCTTACAGCGTTTCGGTCACGAAAGCGGCTGGACATTTACAGGAGGGCAGTTCCACCATATCGCTCAATGCCACGTTGGATGTGAAACGGAGCGAGAGCATTGCGGCCGCGGATTCCGGCCGCAAGCTGATACTCATCATCAAGGACAGCCTCGGACAAACACAGGAGCGGACGCTTACGCCAGGCACCGATATCCAAGTGCCGGGCACCCGGTCGATATCGATGGAGCTGACGGACGAGCAGTACAAAAAGCTCCGCGGCGGCTGGTTTAACTTGACCTTTGTGGACGAATTCCAGAACGAGCGGATCACGCTGGGCAGCCAGAGCTACAACCTGACGTTCCAGCCCCTTCTGGACCCGAACGAGGAGAGATAGACTAAGAACCGGAAAGGAATAGCGAACATGCTGCGTTTGGAAAATGTATCGCACAGCTTTAAGAACGGCAACGAAGTGTTAAAGGTGCTTCATAACATCCAGTTCGAAGTCCAGAAGGGCGAGATGATTGCGCTGCTCGGCAGCTCCGGATCGGGCAAGTCCACGCTGCTCAACTTGATGGCCGGGCTGATGAAACCGTCCGAAGGCCATATTTATATTGCGGATCAGGATATCGTCAAATACGGGGAGAACAAGCTTGCCGTTTTTCGGCGCAAGCATATCGGATTTATTTTTCAGGCTTACGAATTGATTCCGACACTCACGGTTCGTGAGAACGTGGAGCTTCCGCTTGTTTTTCAATCCGTTTCTCCGTCCAAGCGCCGCAAGAAAGCGATGGAGCTTCTGGAGATGACGGGGATCGGTGATAAGGCTTCGCTGTACCCGTCCCAGCTGTCCGGCGGACAGCAGCAGCGCGTCAGTATTGCCCGCTCATTGATTACCGAGCCTTCCGTCATTTTTGCGGACGAGCCGACGGGCAACCTGGACACCAAAACGGAAGAGGAAATTATCCGAATCATGATGTCGCTGAACGAGTCCATGAAAACGACGTTTGTCATCGTTACCCATGAGATGGAAGTCGCCGCCCAAATGAAAAAAACGATTATGCTCCGCGACGGTTATTTGGTTCAGCCGGAGAACTACGCGACTTCCACGGGAGGGCAACGGGGGCCGAGCGCCCCTTCGCCCCTGTCCGGGGTCCCGGTTCATTCGGAGGAGGCAGGTGAGGTCAGCTGAGATTTTTAGACAGCATACGGCTGGCATGGGGACAGATCAAACGCCGTAAAGTGGTAACGGCCCTGTGCATGACCGGCATTTCGATCGGATGTGCGGCTATCATCGTAGCGATCAGCATCGGAAACGGCGCCCAGAGTTATTTGGAGACGGAAATCATAGGCGGCATGAAACTTGACGAAATTACGGTGACTCCGCAGAGCACGGGCGGGCCCGGGGAAGGCGGCGGCCAATCGGCGGGAGGAGAACGGGGATTGCTTACGGATGATAAGGTTCAGGTCATTCAGGGCTTCAATCACGTCAAATCCGTTGTAGCCACCAAGCAGCTCGGTTATTTCCGGACCATTTCGTCCGACAACCTGATCCATGAAGGTATCAACGTCGTGGCCGTGGACCTGTCCAAGCTTAAAGAGCAGGGAAACCGGTTCAAGGAAGGCGGCCCGCTGGAGCAGATCGGTGCCGTGGTGCTGAATTACGGAGCGACAACCGGATGGAAGGACGCGGAGACGAGCGAAAGATTGAACAATATGATGAATTCCGATCCCAACAATCCGCAGCTATGGGAAGAGTTCCAGAAGTATGAGAGCGCCGTTTCGGAAATGATCGGAAAGAACGTTCAGCTGGAGCAGATGGACAACGACAAGAAATTGCTCAGCCCGCAGCTCTACGTCGGGGGCGTGCTGGATGTGCCCAAGGGGCGGGATGCCCAGTTTGCATTCTATGACCGTCAGGCCTACATATCCTTTGACACGGCAGATTGGCTGACGGACAGCTTGAATCTGCAAAAAGGGCCAGCTTCGAAACAGCGGGTTTACGATAATCTAACGGTCAAAGTGGAGGATCTGCAATATATTAAACCGCTCGAGGACCTGATCTCCAAGCTTGCGCTGAATGCGAGCGACAATCTGGCCATGCGGGATCAGGTTGCTTCCCAATTGGACACCTTCAAGGCGATCGCTCTCGGCGTAGGCGTATTTATCCTGTTGCTGGCCTCGATTTCGATCATCGTCGCCATGACGATGTCGACGCATCAGCGCCGCCGGCAAATCGGCATCATGAAGGTTCTGGGAGCGAATATGCCGCAAATCCGGAACATGTTCATCGTGGAAGCCAGCCTGCTCGGTTTGCTTGGCGGCTTGCTCGGCATCGTATTCGCGTATTTGATCATCAAAGGGCTGAATTCATTCATCATGGCTTCGGCAGGCATGTCGGGACTGCAAATCGCCGTGACGGCGGAGACGCTGCCGATCGGCATTGCCTTCGCCGTAATGACGGGCATCTTCTCGGGGATTTACCCGGCGATCAGCGCAGCAAGAACGAATGCGCTGCTGGCCATCAAGCGGGATTAGGATCATGAGTTTCGGAAAGGAAGCTAAATCGGAATGATAAAAAAAATCATAAAATGGACGGTTATCGCTGCTGTGCTGGGTCTGGTGGGATATTGGGGATATGGGCAGGTGAAACCCAAGGAACCTGAGATTCCCATGATGGAAGAGCCGCAGGTCATCTCATTCCCCGTAACCGAGGAAACGATCCTATCGACCGTGCAGGTCAAGGGAACGTCCGAATACGGAAAGGAAACGAACGTATACGCGCCTTTTGAAGCGAAGGTGGAGTCCTGGAACGTCGAGAACGGCCAGCAGATCAAAAAAGGCGACGCCCTTTTCAAATTGGAGCAAAAGGCGATTCGCCAGCAGCTCCAGCAGAAGGAGGCCGAGCTGCAGAAGCGGAAGCTGGAGCAGGAGCTGAAGGAGTTTACGCTGAATCAGGATCTCGACAACGCGCCTGTAGGCGCAACGGAGGCGGAGCGCCTGAAAATGCTGGCAGACCAGGAAAATGCGCGGCTGAGCAGTCAGCTGGACGAGGTGAACAACGATATCGAACGTCAGACGCTTGCCGATTTGAACGACAGGCTGAGGCAATCGACATACGTATCTCCGGCAGCAGGTCTGTTCCTGTTCGACCCGACCCAGCAGCGGCCGCAATCGGTGACGGCCAACCAGTATATCGGCAAAATCGTCGACCTGGATTCCCTGCGGTTAGTGGCATACGTCGGGGAAAACGACATCTTCAGCATTCAGCCGGACATGGCGGTAGAGGTCAAGCTGCCGTCCATCAAGGATTTGAAGCT
This sequence comes from Paenibacillus sp. CR_12, assembly GCF_041953985.1. Classification (NCBI taxonomy): domain Bacteria; kingdom Bacillati; phylum Bacillota; class Bacilli; order Caryophanales; family Paenibacillaceae; genus Paenibacillus; species Paenibacillus sp. CR_12. The sequence goes on from NZ_JAVFHO010000010.1 coordinate 124,984, forward strand.
AAAGGGCAAGGTGCTGGAAGTGGCCAAATTCGCCGAGGCGACGGCTCAGGAGAAACAGACGTCCCAGACGCCGCAGTTCAAGGTCATCATCTCGCTGCCGAAGAATGATCGCTTGATCGGCGGATTGACGCTGAACGGAGAGATCGTGACCAAACGGAAGAACAAGGCGGTGGTGGTTCCCAAGTTGGCCGTCATGACGGAGGGAGATAGCTCTTATGTCATGGTGGACAAGGGAGGCGGCCAGATCGAGCGGCAGGATATTGAGACGGGGATGCAAACGCTTGATAAAATCGAGGTTTTGTCAGGGCTGAAAGCGGGAGATACCGTCGTTCTCCAGTAAACATGGATGTACGAAAGCAGCGTTCCTCCAAAGGCACATGTCCGGGGGGCGCTGTTTTTTTTCATCAAGTTCCTTCATTACAGCATGTATCGCCACAGGAAAGGTAGCCCGGTGATTTCAAAAATACATGGGGACAATGATGTAAACTCATTGGTAATTAATGGAGCGACTTTTACCATGAGCTAATGGTTTAACGGCAGGAAACGAATCGTTTATTCAACAAAAATATGGAATTTTATCCATCAAAAATAATGAAAACGCTTCATATAAAGCGCTTTCAGAAGAAAACTCGTGAATTTACGAGAAAGATGTGGTTTAATGGACAAGGAAACAGGATTTTCGGGTTTTTTGTAGTAAACTTAAATGTCAGGTTTGCGTTAACGGAATACTAGATCTTTGTAAACCGGGTAAACCGCATCATGCTAACGAAAAGGGAGATTTTGAAATGCATGTTCGTTCCTTTCAGTTGAGTGACTGTAACCCCGTAACCGAGCTATTACAGATTGCTTTGTCGGAAGAATGCTACGAAAACACGATGGAGCCTTTCTCCAGGCAGCTCGCTTGGGACTCCGATCTGATTATGGTGGCAGAAGAAAACGGTGAAATCGTTGGTGCCTTAATCGGTACGATCGAACGCAATCATGGTTGTTATTACCGCATCGCCATTCATCCCGACTATCGCAGAAAAGGGATTGGCAAAGCCTTGATATCAGCGATGGAACAGCGTTTTCAATCACGGAAAGTCAGTCGGATCATGGTAGCCGGAGATGAGCACAACGCCGCAGCCATGCCATTTTATGAAGCCATGGGATACGGTGCCAGCCAAATCCTGCGGTCGTTCCAGAAGCTCAGTATCCTTGGTCAATAGTTGCAGCGACTACAGCGGTACATACGAGCAGCGCAAAACGGCGGCCTTAAGCTTCGACAGAGATAAGAAACGACATTTTTTCGATATGAAGCATATCTTTCAGCCGTTGCAAATGGGTGGGAGATATGCTTTTCTATTAATGTACCTGTTTTTGAAGGTGCCGCCCTCGATGCTCGAAGGTGAAATCGAAGTAAAGTAGGTGTAGCATGGGACAAGTGATTCCTCCGGATTCAACTGAGCATGGCGAGAACAACGGGCCTCAGAATCAACCGGCCAAGAAGAACGGCTGGGCCGCCGAGCTGTGGGATTGGGTAAAGACGATTGCGATTGCATTTGTTATTATGGTGCTTCTAAATATGTTTGTGTTTAACCTGTCTATGGTTAAGGGCGAATCCATGCAGCCGACGCTGGTGGCATCGGAGCGGCTCTTTATTAATAAAGTGGTCTATCGCTTTTCGGAACCGAGCCACGGCGACGTCATTGTGCTTAAGGATCCGAGCGACGGACCGGACAAGAAGGAGTTTCTTGTTAAGCGCGTCGTCGGCGTACCCGGGGATACCATTGAGGTAAAGGATCAGAAGCTGTACGTGAACGGCGTGGCCCAAGAGGAAGGGTATACCGATGTCCCGATCGAGGATCCTGGCTTTGAGCCCGTTACCCTGGAAGCGGGAAGGTATTTTGTTATGGGGGATAACCGCCACCTCGGAAAAAGCAAGGACAGCCGCATGTTCGGCAGCGTGAAGGAAAGCGACATCGTGGGCAGGGCCGAATTTATTTTCTGGCCGTTGTCCGAGATCAAAAAGCTGTAGCTTAAGACAGAACATCATCCCAGAAAAGGAGGCGCTGGAGAATGACCTACACACTCGGCTCGTACGCTCCTCCGCCTTCGGTATGGGAGGAGCTCAAGCAGGAGCTAAAAGCCGTTGCACCCGAGCTCGGCATAGATGATATCGGCTTCGCCTCGGCGGAGCCGTTCCAATCCCTGAAGGGGATTTTGCAATCCCATCGGGATAAGGGATATGAGTCCGGGTTCGAGGAGCGGGATCTGGATAAGCGGGTGACTCCCGCACTCCCCGGCACCGAGCCGAAGTCCCTGATCGCCATCGCGATAACGTACCACTCCAAGATGGAGAACCCGCCGAAATCGGAGCCTGGCAAGTACAGGGGCATCATGGCGCGATCCGCTTGGGGAAGGGATTATCACCATGTGCTCCGTGAGGCGATGAGCCGCCTGGAGGCATACATCAAGGAACGCGTGCCGGATGCAAAGCTTGAAAGCATGGTGGATACCGGCGCGCTTGTCGACCGGGCCGTCTCGCAGCGGGCCGGCATCGGTTTCAGTGCCAAGAACTGCTCCATCATCTCTCCGAAGTTCGGTTCCTGGATATTCCTTGGCGAAATGGTAACCAATATCCCGTTTCCGCCGGATTCGCCGGTAACCGAGGATTGCGGGGAGTGCACCAAATGCATCGATGCATGCCCAACCGGCGCCCTTGTCGGTCCCGGGCAGCTGAATGCCCAGCGCTGCGTTTCTTTTCTGACCCAGACCAAAGGATTTCTGGACGAAGAGGCCATGCGCAAGATCGGCAACCGGCTGTATGGATGCGATACCTGTCAAATTGTTTGTCCGAAGAACCGGGGCAAGAGCTGGACTCATCAAGAGGACTTCAAGCCCGATCCTGAAAAAGCCAAGCCGCTGCTCCTGCCCATTCTGGATATGAGCAACCGGGAATTCAAGGAGGCCTTCGGAGATACGTCCGCCGCTTGGCGCGGCCGTAAGCCGATTCAGCGCAATGCCGTCATCGCGCTCGGCAATTTTAAAGATATTTCAGCCGTACCGAAGCTGAGCGAAGTACTGCTGAAGGACCCGCGCCCGGAGCTGCGGGGAACCGCTGCATGGGCTCTGGGCCGTATTGGAGGCGAAGAAGCGTTGAACAACTTAGAGAAAAGCATGAAATCAGAAGGGGATTCCCGAGTACGAGATATGCTGCAGCAAGCCTTGAATAAACTAAAGCCTGAACCGGCTGGACATGAAGCACCTGCCGAAGCGCAAGCCGCGGCCGAAGTTTCATCCGCCGGGGTTTCGGGTTCCTCTAATGGGGGCAATCCGGATCAGGAGGGTCCTGTCATTCAGGGGGTCGAGCCGATGGCCATCCCTGAAGGAGGACCGGAAATGCTGTATTATGATGAAGTTCAATCTCCGATCGGACCGTTGACGGTCTGCGCCACGGAGAAGGGCCTTTGTCTCATTGAATTCGGCAGCTTCTATGTGAAGGAAGCGGTCATCCAGCAGTGGTCGCGGACTTGGGCCGGCAACGGCGGCTACCAACGGGACGAGGCCAGACTAGCCCCTGCGATCACGCAGTTGAAGCAGTACTTTGCCGGGGAACTGAAGGCCTTCGACGTACAGCTGGACATGCGCGGAACCTCATTCCAACTGCAGGTATGGGAAGCGCTGAAATCCATTCCCTATGGAACGGTTTGCTCCTATAAGGATGTAGCCGAATCCATCGGGCGTCCGAAAGCGGTTCGAGCCGTGGGCGGAGCGAACAATAAGAACCCCGTTCCGATCATCGTGCCGTGCCATCGGGTGGTAGGGGCCGACGGAGCGTTGATCGGCTATGCCGGCGGCCCGGAAATCAAACGCACCTTGTTGACGATCGAAGGAGCCATGCCGGACCGTAAAGGGTCGTAGTTGACCAAGGCGTAATCATCGGAACTGCCTGCTGCCGAACATCCGTTATTTTCATTTGCTGTGACGAAAAGGACATGCTATGATAGGTTCGTGTATGCGCCATTAAATGGCAGATATTAGTAGAAGGTGGTCAAGTGATGGATATTGTCATTCCGATTATTACATTGATCGTGGGTCTGGTCGGCGGATTCTTCATCGGCGTATTCTATCTGCGCAAGCAATTGGAGAAGATGCAGAACGATCCGCAAATGCTGCAGAAGATGGCAAAACAAATGGGGTATAACATGAACAGCAAGCAGATGCAGCGAGCACAGCAAATGATGAAAAATCAGCCTATGCCGGGCAAAGGGCAAGGCCGCAAACGCAAATCATAATGCAAGAAAGCCCGCTCCCGTCTAAATGGAACGACGGAGGGGCATTTCTATTTAAAAAGACCGCTAACAGCGGCTATAAGTTAACCGTTTGCTTTTTTTTGGAACGGAAAGGGGGATTGTACTGTGGCGGGCGTAAAGGACTATGTGAACCATAAAGTAGGCCAAAACCGGGAGCAGATCGAGTACCATGTAGAGCAAATATTGAAGCTGATCGGTGAAGATCCCAAGCGTGAGGGTCTGCTTGAGACACCGGCCCGCGTGACGCGGATGTACGAAGAGATCTTTGCGGGGTATGAAGTCGATCCCAAGGACGTTCTCGGGGTTACCTTCGACGAGAATCACGAGGAACTGGTCATCGTGAAGGATATCGTATACTACAGCCAGTGCGAGCACCATATGGCGCCGTTCTTCGGCAAAGTCCATATCGGATATGTCCCGAGCGGCAAAATCGCCGGCTTGAGCAAGCTGGCACGCTTGGTAGAGGCGGTTACGCGCCGTCTTCAGGTGCAGGAGCGCATCACTTCGCAAATCGCCGATATCATGGTGGAGGCGCTGCAGCCTAACGGCGTTATGGTCGTGGTGGAAGGCGAGCATCTGTGCATGTGCGCGCGCGGCGTGAAGAAGCCGGGCAGCAAGACGGTAACGTCGGCTGTACGCGGTACGTTCCAGAGCGATTCCGCGCAGCGCTCGGAGTTTCTGTCCTTGATTAAAGACTAAGCTGGATCTTCATGATATCAAAAAGGCTTCGCCCACGGAGGCGAAGCCTTTTTTTGTTATCCCTGTGACGATATGAAGCCATCTGATCATCCAGGACAAGCAAGGAAAGATCAAGATGCGCCATCGACTTGTTTCATATATTGCACATACTGGACGAGGGCGCTTTTTTGCTCCTCGATCTCCCGGATTCGACGGGACATCTCCATGAAAAAGACTTCGATCTGATCCCTCAGCACATTAGCCGATTGTCCCTTCCAATCCTGAAGGCGGGCATACATGACCCGCGCCTCTTGTTCGTCGGACCGAAGGGCTGCAAGCAGCCCCGTCAGCTCGCGTTCGGCTTGAAGCAAATCATCAAGCTCCAGCAGAATCTCTCGACTCATCCCCATTCCTCCCGGTGGTTGCTAATAGATGTTTACCCGCTGTTATCTGTACGTTCAAACAGATCCGCCTTAAATTTAATGTACTGCACGATGTCGGTGGTATGCTGCAGATGCCACTGACTCATCGACATGATGGATGTATCCAGCTGCTGGACGATCGGCTGCAGACGCCGGCTGTGGCTGGAGAACATGTATTTGGAGAGACGCTGCCGGATTCCCTGCATTTCGGCATCGCTCTGATGGGCATGCGCTCGCCATTTCTCGGCTACGCTTCGCAGCTCGGCAGGGGTAACCTGGATGGTACCGGAGGAGCCTCCTGCCGATCCGGCCATGGCTCCCAGCGAGCCGCCCAAACCTAAGCCCAAGTTGCTCAACGGCCCGCCAAGACCAAACAAGAGATCGCTGTGGGAAGGGATTCTGGGCGAATCCACGGACTTACCGGTAGCGCCGTCATACAGACGGTTCGAAATGTACCCATTCTCGAATTGATAGCGGTCCAGTTGGTGATAGTTGGGGCCTCCCAGCGTATTATCGATTTTTTCTTTGATGCTGAGCCCGTCATTGGCATCCTTGTAACTGGAGTCTATGTAATAGGTTGAGCCTACGTGACCGTCGTAACCTCCGAGCGCACCGCTGGCAATAATGTCGCCGGGATGGGCGAAATTAATGATCTGGGAATCGAATTCCCCATTCTCGGCTTTTCTTCTGGCTTCAGGGGAGAGGCTACCGATGACGGACGGGGCGCTGAAGGTGACAGCCGACATGCCGGTATAAGCGGCAGCATATTGCGCGTTGGCTCCGCCCAGCGAATGACCGGTAAGGGAAAAATCAACACCCTTGTACTTCTCCTTCATTTCCAGCGCGTAATCCTCGGCTTGATACATCTGATTGGTGCCCAAGATATCCGTTTTCTTATCGATTTTCCTCGATTGTTCGCCGAACCAATCCGTGACATCGTTAATGCCCGTCACTTCTTTGACTTTGTCTACATGGTCGGCCCAAGGAGCCCGGAACTCCGGAATTTTTCGTTTGATCTCTTCAATGCCAATATCCGCGTCGGCCAGATAATCGGGGAGCGCATGGGATAAATCTCTGCCTGCTTCGGTGCCGCGGTATGCGATAACGGCCTGGTTCGTTTCCTTGTTGTAGAAAGTTACCGCGTCAAAACCGGATATGCTGTTGCTCTTATAGTCCTCAAGAACCTCCCATCCCGGCAGGTCCTCAACGGTATCTTCTTTTTTCAGATCGAGGTAAGCCGCTTCCGACATGAGTCGGTATGTCTCGTCATCCACTTGCGGTGAACTCAAATATATTCCCTCCTTAACGTGATCTATCAGGTTCAGAGCCTATGGTTGCTGCAAAGAGAAACATAGGCCCGTCACTCGCCCTTAATAGCTTTTCTAAGCTCCGGGTTCATCACGAAATTGGACGTTTCGCCTGTGTTGAAATCTACGGATATTTTAAAGGTTTGTTCAGGATGATCCACGACATACCCTTCGAGGTTAACCTTGTCCGCTACGATCGATGGCATCATCTCTTCTTTGGTAATCTCTACATCCAAATTGTATTTTTCCTTAAAATACTCAACGGCCGTGGTTTTCGCCTTTGTTATAACCTCGTCCGAGCTGCCGTTTGCAGTGGCTTCGTTTTGATTATGGTTCACGGGCTGGCATCCTCCAACAATTAGAATAATGAATACAAATGCAAAAATGAAAATACGCGATTTGAACCTACTGTTCACACTGACCCATCCCTTCAGTCGTGATGTCCTGCTCCCACAGGCACGCCGGATCTTTCGGTTGTTGCCTTAGACCAATGCTGAGGCTGCGTACCAAGCTTACTGTCATATCATAATCCAGCATATGGTAGCGATCAACCGAATAAATAACCAGATATGTGGTAAAAAAGACCTAACAATAAGGTTGGGTTACTCCGTAGCTTGATAATCCTGTTCAAATCCGGGCTTATGACCAAGTATCCCTCTGAACAGGGAAGCCCTCCCTAAACTCCATAAAGGAAGTAAGGAGGGCTATAGACTTCATACCCAATATTAACCAATCCGAAGCAGCTAATGCCGGCTGAGAATTAAAACGGTTTCCATTTCAGCTTGCTGGCATGCTTGAAACGCTCCGCAACTTCCGGCCAGTAGACCACGTTCCACCAATCGTTGATGTAATCCTTGCGTTTATTTTGATGTTTAAGGTAATATGCATGCTCCCATACATCCAGGGCGAGGAGAGGGACGACGTCCCACTGGGAGAGATTTTGATGTTTCTCGGCCTGCAAAATTTCAAGCCGATGGCTGCGCGGACTCCAGACGAGGATCGCCCAGCCGCCGCCTTCCACTTTGTCTGCTGCTTCGGTAAAATGCTTCTTGAATCGATCGAAGCTTCCGAAATCCTTCTTGATCTGCTGTGCAAGCTCTCCGCCCGGTTCGCCGCCGCCCCGCGGGTTCATGATGTTCCAGAAGATCGTATGCAGATAGTGGCCGGCACCGTGGAACGCAAGCTCGCGTTCCCAATGCTTCACGAGCTCGAAATCGCCGCTTTTTCGGGCCTCCTCCAATTTCTTCTCCGCCTTGTTCAGGCCGTCGACGTAGCTTTGGTGATGGATGTCGTGGTGAATCCGCATGGTTTTCTCGTCGATATAAGGCTCGAGCGCATTATAAGCGTAAGGCAGTGGAGGGAGGCGGTGTCCGCCAATCGGCACAGCCTTGCCGCCGCTGTCTCCCATGCCTTGAATGGACAGCTCGGCTTCGGGAGTAGACGGCTGAGGAGACGTTGCCTCGTGCAGCGTCATCGACTGCAGCGGCATATCCACATCCATGAATCTCTCCAGCGCTCCGGCGGCGTTCAGTGTTTCGAGAGCATTCAGGAAATACTCGGACTCCCGAATCACATGGTGCAGGACCGTACCGGCAAGCGGCACTTTCTGAACGGCTTCACTGTTCTCTTTTAAGCTGTGCAGCTGGCGAATGAACTCCCTGGACTGCTCGCAGGAAGCGCGCAAGAGCTGCTCGACCTGGGCCAGCATTTGAGGCGTGGGAGAAGCATTATAACTTAGAATATGGCGCAGAAGTTCGTCTGCCGCCTTCTCCGTGTCGGAGAACACGACGGCCCATTGATCCAGCATTTTGACGTAGACCGGCTCCAGATCGGGCACCACGGCTTTGATCAGCGCGAGGTGTTTTCTTTCCTGATGCTTCCAAAAGCGAATTTCCTCCAGTAATCGCACCGGGAGCTTCGCTCCATAATGAAATAACATGTCCGTTCCCTCCAGTATCAGGTTCACTAAACACACTATATTCATTTGGCGGCCTGTATTATGAAGGAAATATAAAAACCCCCGCTGCATCAGGCAGCAGGGGGGAGAATCGTATACTGAAAGGCACGGTCTCTTCGCTACAGAAACACCTGATGAAAACCTCAGGATTCGTCCGGCGTTTCGAGTTTGCCGAGGAAGGTCGATACTTTGCGCAGATATTCCCTAGGATGCTCGCGGAAGATAAGCTCATGATGGGCATCCTCTACAATCCAGGAGTCGGAATCCGCATGCGTCTGGTTGGAAGCGATTTTCTCGGCGATCGGGTAAGGAGCCTTATCGTCCTTCGTTCCGTGGATGAACAAGGTCGGGAACGGGTAATCGTGCTTCTTCACCTCATTGTACGGGATCTGGTCCAGACTTGTGCCGTTAAGCACAGGGAAGAGCAGCTCCAGAATCTCCAGCGATGGATGACGGGGGAGATCAATCTGGTTGTGGATATTGTGGTAAAGCGTGTCCGGCTCCAATAAAAAGGCGCTGTCCAGAATCATGGCATCCACGTCCTTGGTCTCAAGCCCTGCCTGCAGCGCGGTGCCGGCCCCCATGGAGAACCCCCAGACGACAATTTGCTTCGCGCCGCGCTGCTTCACATGCTCAATGGCTCCAAGAAGCTGGCGTTTCTCCTCCTTGCCGCCGGTCGCCACTTCCTTGCTGGTCTGGGAGGCAAAACCGTAATCAAACATGAGCACATTGAAATTCATATTGTGCGCGTAGTGGGCGATATCGTACATCGGTACCCAGGTTTCCTCCCGGTTGGCGCCGTAACCATGGCTGAGCACGATGGTTTTCGAGGAATTCTCGGCCGGGATATACCATCCATTGATATTTCGTTTCCCGTCAATCGAGTGGAACGTGACGTTCTCGTAATTCATATCTTTCGCAAGCTTGGGATTGGAATAGAGCGGAGCCACCGTCGGATTCGACAAAACCCAAGCGATATAGGCATGAAGCGCAATAAAACAGAAAACGAGGAAAAAAACGACAGATAATAACAGCGCTAATATAATATGCTTTAGACGGACCAAGCCCGTGGACAGCTCGGCCGGCGCGTCATTCAATTGGGAGAGTGGGGCATTACTACCAGTCGTAGTGCTCATAAGTGGCCCCTCCTTACCATATAGTCTGAGTGCGTTTCGTGAACATGAAAAAGTTGAAATTATAATAATCGTATGCCCGGATGCCTATAAAGTCAATGCAAAACCATAGATTGTAAGACAACTGTAAAGTCCCTGTCCCCATGGTTTACTTTTGAGAAGAATTCTCATATAATTCTTGTAACCAGGTTTCATACAATGAAACAGGAGAGGAGCTGATCGGGATGGAAGACCGCAAATTAACGGTACGCGCCGTAGAGCGGGCCCTTGATATCTTGATGTGTTTTACGAAGGATGGCGAACTTGCTCTCACGGAGATTTCTTCCCTTATCGGATTACATAAAAGCACCGTCCATCGGCTGCTAACAACGCTGGAAGACAAAGGATTCGTTGTGCGGAACAAAGAGACGGAGAAATACCGGCTCGGCTTGAAAATATGGGAGCTGTCGATGCATCTGTCCCAAAGCGACGACCCTGCCATTCGCCTTCAGCCGGCGATGGAGGCCTTGCGGGATCGGCTTGGGGAAACGGTAAGTCTTTATTTAAGGGACGGTTCGGATCGCCTTCGGATTCAAGCGGTTCAGAGCAACCAGGGGATCCGCCGGGTCGCCCAGGTCGGCGTGCGGCTGCCGCTCTCGGTGGGCGCGTCCAGCAAGGTTCTTGTGGCCTTTGCGCCTGAGGCGGACCAGGAGGAGCTGCTGAATGCGCCGGATTGGCCGGAGGCGGTCGATAAGAACGCGTACCGGCAGCAGCTGGCGGAAATACTCGAGAACGGCTACGCGATCAGCATCGAAGAGCGCGAACCTGGAGCGGCTGCCGTATCGGTGCCGATCTTCGACCGCAGCGGCCGCGTCGCCGCCGCATTGTCGATGTCCGGGCCTGTAACCCGCCTGTCGGCCGAAACGCTTCGCGAGCATGCGCCAATCCTGATGGAAGCGGCAAGGGAAATGGGAATGATGATTTAATTTATTCTATTGCCGGATCAGAGACAGCATCACTATAAGTTATTCAATGACCGGGAGGCTGCGTGTGATACAGCCGCCCGGCATAACAAACCGTCCAAGCGCTGGCCGTCTTCGGAGAAGGCTCGCCCATCAACGCTATTTCTTATAGGATGGAAAAGGACCGTCCCCATGATCTTGGTGATCGCGGGGACGGTCCTTTTGACGCTGCAGCTCAGTATGTAACACGTAAGCGCAACTTAGGTCAGCTTCACGTTCTTTTCCTTCATTTTCTGATTAAGGATTTCTTGAAAGGTCAGGGGTTTGTCCGTCGCTTCCTCTTTCTTAGGCGCCGCCACCGGGTGCGGCCGCTGGTATTGATAGTGGAACGAAGCCATCGTATGTATTTTGATCATCGGTACCTTCCTCCTGGATATGGGTTTCCGCAATGTTTTGTACCCATTAACCTGTGCGGCCTTATTCGAAACGGAATTTCCAATATTCAGGAAGAAAGTACCGGGAAATAACAAAATCCCCATCATCCACGCGTGGATGATGGGGATTTTTGACTAAGGCCAAATCGCCTATAAGAATGCTTTATTGGTTCGATGCGATCATTTGACGCAGTACCGTTTGGAGGATACCTCCGTTATGGTAGTAATCCACGTCCACCATGCTGTCGAGACGGGCGATGGCTGGGAACTCGAATTGGGTTCCGTCTTCGCGCGTAGCGACAACCGTCAATTCCTGGCCTGGCTTCACGTCGTTGCTGAGGCCCAAAATATCGAATGTCTCGCGGCCGTTCAGACCGAGGCTCTTCCAGCCGTGACCTTCCTGGAACTGGAGCGGCAGAACGCCCATGCCCACCAGGTTGGAGCGGTGGATACGCTCGAAGCTTTCAGCCAGTACAGCCTTGACGCCGAGGAGATACGTACCTTTTGCCGCCCAGTCGCGGGAGCTTCCCGTACCGTATTCTTTACCTGCGATAACGATCAGGTTCTGTCCGCCTGCTTGATAATTCATCGATGCATCATAGATGGACATCACTTCTTCCGTTGGCAGGTAAGTCGTAACGCCGCCTTCCGTACCTGGAGCTACCTGGTTACGGATCCGGATGTTAGCGAACGTACCGCGCATCATGACTTCGTGGTTACCGCGGCGGGAGCCGTAGGAGTTGAAGTCTTTGCGTTCCACGTTGCGATCGCTCAGATATTTGCCGGCAGGGCTGTTCGTTGCGATGTTGCCCGCTGGAGAGATGTGGTCCGTCGTAACGGAATCGCCCAAGAGAGCCAGCACGCGCGCTTCCTTGATGTCCTGGATGTCGTTCAGGCCGTTGCCCAGGCTTTCGAAGAACGGCGGGTTCTGAATGTAAGTGGATTGATCGTCCCACTCGTACAGCTCGCCTTCAGGCACAGGAATCTTGTTCCAACGCTCATTGGCGGTGAACACGTTCTCGTACTTGGCGCGGAATGCTTCAGCGCTGACGGACAGGCCGATCGCTTCGCGGATTTCCGCGCTCGTTGGCCAGATGTCCTTCAGATACACAGGCTCATTGTTCGGATCGTAACCGATCGGATCGTTCTGAAGATCGATGTTCACCGTGCCTGCCAGGGCGTAAGCAACAACCAGCGGCGGCGAAGCCAGGTAGTTGGCTTTGACTTGAGCATGCACGCGGCCTTCGAAGTTACGGTTACCGGACAATACGGCAGCTACCGTCATGTCGTTGTCGGCAATCGCTTCGCTCACTTCATCCGGCAATGGACCGGAGTTACCGATGCACGTTGCGCAGCCATAGCCTGCCACGTAGAAGCCGAGGGATTCCAGATAGTGCAGGAGTCCGGCTTTCTCCAGGTAGTCGGTTACGACGAGGGAGCCCGGTGTCAAGCTGCTCTTCACGTAGCCAGGCTTTTTCAGGCCGCGTTCAACGGCTTTCTTGGCCAGGAGGCCAGCGCCGAGCATAACGCTTGGGTTCGACGTGTTCGTACAGCTGGTGATGGCCGCGATTACAACCGCACCCGTACCCATTTCGCTGGTAGAGCCGTCTTTATGGTTAACTTTAACGGTCTCTGCGATTTTCTCGTCGCTGAGTCCATATCCGCCCTTATCGATCGGCGTACGGATGATGTCGTTAAAGTTTTGTTTCATGCTGGTAAGCTCGATACGGTCCTGCGGACGTTTCGGTCCGGCCAAGCTCGGCACAACCGAAGCCAGGTCCAGCTCGATTACGTCGGAGAACTCAGGGTCCGGCGTATCGGCCGTACGGAACATGTTTTGCGCTTTATAGTAGTTCTCCACGAGCTCAACCTGCTCATCGGAGCGGCCCGTGTTGCGAAGATAAGCCAGCGTTTCGTCGTCAACCGGGAAGAAGCCGATCGTAGCGCCATATTCCGGAGCCATGTTGGCAACCGTTGCACGGTCAGCCAAGCTGATGTTGGCGAGGCCTGGACCGTAGAATTCTACGAATTTGCCTACGACGCCTTTCTTGCGGAGAAGCTCGGTTACCGTGAGGGCAAGGTCAGTCGCGGTAGCGCCTTCTGCCAGGCTGCCTGTCAGCTTGAAGCCGATAACTTCAGGGGTGACAAAGTACAGCGGCTGGCCGAGCATGCCGGCTTCCGCCTCGATGCCGCCGACGCCCCAGCCCACAACGCCAAGACCGTTGATCATGGTTGTATGGGAGTCCGTGCCTACGAGGGAATCAGGGAAGACCAGCGTTTCGCCGTCAACGGTCTTCGTAGCCGCAACGGAAGCCAGGTACTCCAGGTTAACCTGGTGAACGATACCTGTTCCCGGAGGAACCGCGCGGAAGTTGTTGAATGCCGTTTGAGCCCAGCGGAGGAAACGGTAACGCTCCTCGTTGCGCTCAAATTCAAGCTTCATGTTCGTTTCAAGCGCTTGGTCGGTACCAAAAGCGTCGACCATGACGGAGTGGTCGATAACGAGGTCGACCGGAACGAGCGGGTTGATCTGTTTAGGATCGCCGCCGGATTTTTTTACAGTGTCGCGCATGGCTGCAAGGTCTACGACAACGGGAACGCCGGTGAAGTCCTGCAGTACGATACGGGCAGGGATAAACGGAATTTCCTTGTTGTTGTCGCGTCCTTCGTTCCACTTGGACAAGAGTTTTACGTGATCTTCGGTAATCGCGCGTCCGTCAAACTGACGAACGGCAGCTTCAAGCAGCACCCGAATGGAGAAAGGAAGCTTGGACACGCTGCCGTATCCTTGCTCTTCGAGCGCCTGCAGGCTGAAATAGCGGTAACTTTTACCGCCCACCTCTAGGTTGCGAGAGATGGAGAATTGATCCTTTGCTGGCATTGATGAACCTCCTTAAGTCATTTCATAAATCGAATAAAGACAGTTAGGGTTAAATCCTTTTCGGTTTCACTAGATGAAACCTAATTTCATAAATTGACTACTTTAAGTATAACGTTTTCAACTCCCCGCGTAAAGCATTTTTTATAGAAGAAACGCATTTCAAAAAGGTGAAAACAAGACTGTTTTCTTACCGGAAAGCAGCCGCTGCAATCCCGCGTTTCTGCAATCTCTTGACCGAAGTTCATAGCCTGAAGATTTGCTTCATATAGTTGTGATAGGGAACGGCGTGAATGGCAAGGTTAGAGGAGGAGAGAGGATGAACAGTTTGAAGCAAGCCGAGAAGCCTTGGAAGCAAGCTCTATATATTTACGTCAATCAATATAACCAAAATCGCGTGGACTATTCCTCAGGCCTGAAAGAGCAGATTGTGGCGGACCTGAACTACCTGGTAGAGAGAGGAGAGAGGCAGTTTCGCCTGCAATCGTGGTATGCGGAGCGGGAGGCAACGCCGCTTAAGAGCGAGACCCGTGCCCGTCTTCAGCGCATACTGAGGGAAACGGAAGATGATGTGGTCGCCGATGTGCGGCTTCACAGCGTTTTTTATTATGAAAAAAGAGGGATGACGCATCGGGAAGACACGGTTGTCGGGGAACGGCTGACGCTGATTCGGGACGGGGATGCCTGGCTGATCGTCGGCATCGAACGTCTGCAGGATGAACGCCATCCTTTGCAAAGGGCCGATATTCCGGGAGCAGGCTCGGACGCGGCCGGAAGGGAGCCGTCCACTCCTTTCATGAACGGACGCGTATACGCCGCTGGCAGCAGTCCGCGATCGGGACGTTACGAACGCGAAGCCGCGGCTGCCTATGCCGACCGTTGGTGGGATTCGGGGAATCCGGAGTTTGAGGAATTCGACGTGGATTGCACGAACTATATCTCCCAGTGCCTCTTTGCAGGCAAAGCCCCAATCCACTATACTGGTAAAAGAGAAACGGGATGGTGGTACAAGGGATACGTCAACAAACGGGAGTGGTGGAGCTACAGCTGGGCGGTGTCGAACAGCTTCGCGCATTATCTGAATGCCAGTACCACGGGGCTTCGGGCCGAGCGGGTGGAGCGTCCCGAACAGCTGATGCTGGGGGACGTCATCGTGTACGACTGGGACGGCGACGGCGCGTTTCAGCACAGCACCATCGTGACGGCGTTTGACGCGGGCGGGATGCCGCTGGTTAATGCGCATACGGTGTCAAGCCGCCACCGCTATTGGGACTACCGGGATTCCTATGCTTGGAACGATAACACCGAATACCGGTTTTACCATATTCCCGATTATTTTTAATATGACAGCATGTCATGCTGCAATACGGACAAGAGAGAGGTTAACATGGGACAGGATAAATTGACGGTTGGTTTAGTATACGGGGGAAAATCCGGCGAGCATGAGGTGTCGCTATCCACGGCATTCGCGGTCATGAACGCTTTTGATTTTGATAAATACGAGATTGTCCCGTTTTATATTTCAAAACAGGGAACCTGGAGAATCGGCAGCAAGATGTCGGCTCCTTTCGCCCGGCAGGAGGAATTGAAGCTGGCTGAAGGGGAAGGCACGCAAACGGCGCTGAACGCCGTGTTCAGCAGACTGTACGGGGAAGAGAATCAGGCGGTCGATATTATGTTCCCGCTGCTTCACGGGACGTTCGGCGAGGACGGGACGATCCAGGGGCTGTTCGAAATGGCGGACATCCCTTACGTGGGAACCGGCGTGCTTGCATCCGCTGCCGGGATGGACAAAGTCGTCATGAAGAAGCTCTTTGCCCAGGCAGGATTGCCGCAATGCGAGTACTGCTATTTCAACCGCACCCAGTGGGAGCGGAGCCAGCATGAAGTGCTCAAGAACATCGAGGACAAACTCGGATTCCCGAGCTTCGTGAAGCCGGCTAACCTCGGCTCGAGCGTCGGGATTTCCAAGGCCAAGAACCGGGAGCAGCTGAAGGCAGCGATTGAATCCGCGCTCCGCTTCGATGACAAGATCATCGTTGAAGAGTTCGTCGATGCGCGCGAAGTGGAGGTCAGCGTGCTCGGCAATGACGAGCCGATGGCGTCCGTTCCTGGTGAAATCGTCTCTTCCAGTGAATACTATGACTACGCGGCCAAATATACGGATGGACAATCGCAGATGCAAATCCCGGCCGAGATCGACCCGGATACGGCGGATCGGCTGCGCGACCTGGCCATTGCCGCCTTCAAAGCGATTGAGGGCGGGGGCATTACCCGCGCCGACTTCTTTGTCCGCCGTTCGGACGGTGCGATACTGATCAACGAAGTGAACACGATGCCGGGCTTCACGCCGTTCAGCATGTACCCGCTCTTGTGGCGGGAGACGGGCGTTTCCTATCGCGAGCTGCTTGACCGGATGATCGAGCTGGGCCTTGAGCGGTACCATCGCAAGCAATCCCTGATTTATGAGAACCAGGCGTAAGCCGTCACAATAGGATATGAAACACCAGGGGGAGTCCGCGCTATTCATTACGGCTCCCCTTGAGTCTAATATTTTGGGATGAAAGGAAGAGACATGATATGGGATTTCAAACCGAGTTCAATTCCGTTTGTAAGTTTAAAAGCGAGCAGGAGCTCTACGAGCTGCTGGAATACGGCCGCGGCAAAATGCTGAAGGACGGGCTCCGGGTGTTTCCGACGGGACAGAAGGTCATTGCCTATACGCCGGATAACCGGGCGGTGGCCATCGTCCTGATCACCGCATGCGTATCGGAGATCAACTTCCAGGGGCGGGAGGTCACTTCGGTCGAGCTGCAGCTCATCCGCAAATTGACGGATGAGGAAGCGCGCGTACAGACCGCGCTCGCGCACGAGATGTTCTTCGGAGACCATGCATGATTGTCCGTTTCGGTTATGTGGCCATGTCCACGGTCGTGCAGAATGCTTCTCCTTCCAAGACGATGACGATGAAGAGTTTCATGAAGCTGAATGACCGTGAGGCCGGCCTGCACAAACTGGAGCGGATCGCGAATGAGAACCTACATAATACCCTTCGGCTTCTGAAGCATAATGCGGCTCACGATATCAAGGTATACCGCTTCTCGTCCAAGCTGATTCCGCTGGCCACGCATAACGACATGCGGGACTGGGACCCGTTCCCGGCTTTGCGGGAAGGCTTTCAGGCCATTGGGGAATTCGTGAAAAAACACGGGATGCGGGTTTCCTTCCATCCGGATCATTTTACGGTGCTGAGCACGCCGCGTCCCGAAGTGCTGGTCAATTCGGTCCGCGACTTGGAGTCGCACGTCCGCATGCTGCAGGCGATGGAACTGCCTGCTTCCATGAAGAATAACATTCACATTGGGGGAGCTTATGGGGACAAGCCTTCGGCAGCGGCCCGATTCGTTGAACATTTTTATGAGCTTGACCCGCACATCAAGGAACGGCTGACCCTTGAAAATGACGATAAAACCTTTACAGCCCAGGAAACGCTGGCCGTATGCAAGCAGACCGGGCTGCCGATGGTGCTGGACATCCATCACCAGTGGGTCAATAACGACGGCGAGGCGTCCTGGGAGCTGTGGCCGGATATCCTTCGCACCTGGGAGACGCCGCTGGCGCAGGCCGATTCGGAGCCGGCTCAGCCGCTCCCGCCGAAGATTCATGTCTCCAGCCCCAAGAGCAAGACCGATATCCGCAGCCATGCGGACGGGGTGGATGTCGTGCCGCTGCTCGCTTTTTTAAGGAATATTGCCGGGGCTACACCGAAAGTGGACGTGATGATTGAAGCGAAGATGAAGGACGGCGCCTTGTTTGACCTGATGAGGGATCTGGGAAATTATACGGAAGAGGGCATTACCATACTCGACGGTGCTTCCATCGAAGTGAACCCTTAACCGATAAGTTGAGCTTGTTAACACTTGCAAGTTGATGGGTTTTGGGTTACGTTGGAAGTAGCCAAACAGGGATTCCCCTTAAGATAATGACATTGGACTAAAAAGTTCGTTCTCGCCAAGCATTCAGGTGCACAGCATAGGACGGACTTTTATTGAAATAGGCGGAATTTTCGCGTGGCTGCCCTTTCGGCTACCGTAATGACGGAATAGGATGTAGAGATTTCCAAGATTACTAGATTTATATAGAAAGTAGAGTGAGTGCTTTGAACGAGAATGAAAAGATTCCTTATGTTGTCAGCAGTAAGAGCTATACCGCCGTTGCGATTAATTGCGCCGCGAAAGCGGGAGAATGGATTAAGAGCAAACTGGGCACCGTCAAGCAGCTGAGCACCAAGTCTTCGGCACAGGATATCGTAACCGAGGTCGACAAAGGCGCGGAGCAGATGATCCGCAAGCTGATCCTGACGCACTTCCCGGATCATGCGATCCTGGGAGAAGAAGGGGTTGCCCCGGGTACGGATGCCTATGCGAAGGCGCTTGAGGAAGCCAAAGACGAAGAGTATCTTTGGATTATCGATCCTGTGGACGGCACGACGAACTATGTTCACGGATTTCCGTTTTACTCGGTATCCATCGCGCTGGCTCATCATGGAGAAGTGATTGTCGGCGTTATCTACGACCCTTCCCGGGACGAGTTGTTCGTGGCGGAAAAAGGCAAAGGGGCTTACGTTCACGGCAATCCGACCTATGTCTCCACGGAGGAACAATTGTCGGACAGCTTGCTGGCCACGGGCTTCCCGCTGGACAGCAAGGTCAACTTGCCGCTCAACATGGCGGAGCTTCAGGCGCTGCTGCCGATGGTACGCAATGTAAGGGCGGGCGGTTCAGCCGCGCTTCATCTTGCTTATGTGGCGGCCGGCCGGCTGAGCGGGTACTGGGAGCACGGCTTGAGTGCCTGGGACGTTGCCGCAGGCGCGCTGCTGGTTCAGGAGTCCGGCGGCAAAGTAACCGATACGGAAGGACGTCCCTACGATCTGTCGGTGCGTCATTTAGCGGCAACCAACGGGTTGATTCATCAGCGTTTTTTGGATACGCTAAAAGATGCGGGCGAGGCTTTGGTCCGCTAAACGGTCACCATCCGCAGAGAGAATGCCGTTCACTATTAACCGTTTGATAAAAGGAGTGTGCGTACGATGAATGAGAAGTCGGATCAGGATTTGGAGCGCCAGCTCAGCGAGATGTTAACGGACGGTGAAATGGAGAAGAAGGATCGGGAGAAGGAGGAGCGCAGGCTGCTCTCTCCGAAATATGAGATCCGGATTCAGACGCAGCTCGACCCCATCGTGGAGGAGACGCTCAAATACCGCAGCATGGCAAAGGAATTGGATGACCGCTATGACAAGTATATCGATAAGGCGGTAAAGAAGGAGAAGCCTGAGGATTCAGGCGAAGGCGTGTGATAGCGCTTCAAGGAATATTGCGGTATTGGAGCGTAACATCATCCTAGTTCGGTATCAGGAATGGACAGCATGAAACAGGCTGTCCATTTTTTTGTGCAGCAATCAAGATAAGACTCTTCAAGACGGTGAATGTCGGAGTCAGGATGTGCGACCTTGTCCATATAGGGGGGAGGAGAAACAATGCGGGTTCAGCTGAAGGCTTCTCATTTTTTGGCAGGATTATCAGGTGTGGGTTCCATCCTGTTGTGGTGCATACTTATCATCTTTAATCCGTTTACGGACGTTATGAACTGGAGTCCGGCCCTGAATACGTTCATTACGCTCTTTCTGCCAGGCTGCTTGGCGTTGATTGCGATGGTGTATTCGTACAGAATGCTGCTGCTGATTGCTTTTGGATGGTCGATACTGCCAAGCCTGTATATGGCAGGCACGCCAGGGATATTTGCTTGGATTGGAGTTACCTCCATAGGTTATCTATTCGCTTATCTTCGCATGAAGCCGTCTCGTCCGGCTTGATTCGGTACCATTCGCCTGATGGTGGTGGTAAAATAAGGCTGTATCAAGATATTCGACGTTAAGGGAGTGAAGTCATGTTCAAACAATGGAAGAAGGGGCTGGCGGCAGTAACCGGCAGCTTGACGCTCGCGGTGGCGCTAGTCGGACCGGGCGTTGCGCCGGCTTATGCCGATGAGGCTGCGGCTAAGCATACATATCGTATCGTAACGCTGGGGGATTCGCTGACCGTCGGGTATGAGCCGGGAATGGATCTGAACAGCAAACCGTACGGTTTTGTTGACCGGCTGTATGAGCAGGGGCTGTTCCATGGCCGGACCGAAGTCACGAATCTGGGGATCGGCGGGTTGAAGACCGACGGGCTGAACAACTACGTCAAGGCCGTCCTGGATGAACGGGCGATCACGCCGGAGGAGCTGCAGCCGGGACTCAGCAGCATCGATCCGCGGACCAAGCAGATCGGCGCCGATGCAGCGAAAGCTAAGCCGATTATCGCCGAAGCCGATCTGATCACCATTACGATCGGCGGCAATGACATGATGAGTCTTGTCAGCACCGTGGAAACGTTAAGCGATGAGCAGCTGCAAGCCAAGATGCAGGAACTGTTCCAGATCTATAAGGACAACGTGTCATCCGTCATTACAGGCCTGCATTCCCTGAATCCGGATGCCGCGATCGTAGTGGCCGACCAGTATAACCCGGTTCCCAAAATCGCCGATGACGTCGCGTACGCGAAACTGCTTGCGGCATCCGGTGAGTTCACGAAGCTGGTGGACGGGGTGGCCGGCGGTTTTGCAAGCCAGGGCGTAGACATCAAGGTAGCGCATGTCGCGAAGAAATTCGTGGGCTCCGAGCTGACGATGACCCATATCCTGAAGGATGACATCCATCCGAACCAATACGGATACGAAACGATGGCCAGCGTGTTTGCAGAGACGATCTGGGGCAGCTATCAGAAACCTCCTGTTCAAAATGAGGGGCAGCCGATGCGCATCGTCGTGAAAGGGCAGGAGCTGAATACGCCATACAAGCCGATCCTCCGCGACAACCTGAATTACGTAGCCATACAAGACATCGTGAACGCGGTGGGGGCGACTACCAAATGGGAGAATAAAACATCCAGCGCAACGATTACCTTCGGAGACCAGACGGTCGTGGTGAAGATCGGCGCCAAAACCGTTCAAGTCAACGGAACGGCCGTACCGATCGATACGCCGGCTTTCCTGCACAAGGTAGGAAAAGAGGATAAAACCTACGTGCCGCTCGCCGTGATTGCATCCGGCCTGGGCTTTGACGTTCAGTACAGTTCCAAATTGCGTACCGCATTCATCAATTTGTAATTCCATGAGCAAGCTGCACCGGCTGGAAGGAGCCGATGCAGCTTTTTTTGTGATTCCCCCGTGACGGCCTACGAGAGAAGTTCTTTGTTTACCCCTCGTTATGGTCGACGGTTCGATAGAGGATCGGATGGGGATATCGCCTAAAGATTTGCACACAGGGTTGTGACGTTTTTAACATGAGATGCTCCCGGCAGGTGTTACAATACTACATCATTTCCCTTGAATGGGTGGTGTGACGCTGGCGCAGATTGGCCGCCTGCTCCGGACCGGAAAGTGGCAGATCCGTGAAATGGGCAGGGAAAGGTTTATCGAATGTCGAATCTTGGAAGAAACATAGATATGGCATTATAGGGGGATCAAGGAATGAATGGACCGATGATCATTACGTTGTCTGTTTTGGCCGTGGCATCCGTATTGTTCATGTCGGGAAAAGTGCGGTCGGATTTGGTCGCGATCGGCGTGTTGATGGTACTTATGCTAACGGACATTTTAAGTCCGGCTGAAGCCCTGTCGGGCTTTTCCAATTCGGTTGTCATCATGATGATCGGTTTGTTTGTTGTGGGGGGCGGGATTTTCCAGACCGGGCTGGCCAAGATGGCCAGCGGGAAGCTGCTGAAGCTGGGCGGAGGAAGCGAGACCCGGCTCTTGATCATGATCATGCTGGTGACGTCGCTCATCGGCGGATTCGTCAGCAATACGGGCACGGTAGCGGTGATGCTGCCCATCGTTGTCAGTCTGGCATACAGCGCGGAGATCAATCCGGGGCGGCTGCTGATGCCCCTTGCGTTTGCAAGCAGCTTGGGCGGCATGCTCACCTTGATCGGAACGCCGCCGAACCTTGTGATTCAGGAGACACTGATTAACGCAGGGTACGAACGGTTGTCGTTTTTTGCTTTTCTGCCGATCGGCCTGGTGTGTCTGGCAACCGGGATTCTCGCGATATTGTTCCTTCGCCGTTATCTTCCCAGCAATGAAGAAGGAAGAACGGGGAACCAGGGCGGACGCTCGCTCAGGGAGCTGGCCAAGCAGTATCGGCTGACCCAGAACCTGTATCGGATTCAGGTCGGAGCCGATTCCTCCATTCGCTCCAAGACGCTGCGGGAGCTGGATATTCCGGCACAGTTCGAAATCAACATCATTGAAATCCGCCGTAAAATGTCGGCCAAGAATCAATTCTTCAAAACGATCAACCAGGAGATCGCAGGTCCCGGGACCGTGATAGAGGAAGAGGATATTCTGTACGTGAATGGTCCATTCGAGCGGGCATCGGAGTTTGCGGAGACATACGGGCTTGTCATGCTGGACCAGGGTGTGCCCGAGCATCGTAAACATGCCGAAGAGTCGCAGTACGCCACAAGCGACGTCGGCATTGCGGAGGTGATGCTGACGCCGTCCTCGCGTCTGATCGGCCGGCTCGTCAAGCATTCGGGATTCCGCGAGAAGTATCGGGTGAACATTCTGGGCATCCAGCGTAAAGAACAGTATTTGCTGCATCATCTGAAGGAAGAGAAAATGCGCTTTGGCGACGCGCTGCTCGTGCAGGGCACGTGGAAGGACATTGCCCTGCTGGCAGCGGAGCAGACGGATGTCGTGGTGGTGGGGCAGCCTGCAGAGGAGTCGCGCAAATTGACGATGGATCACAAAGCGCCGATCGCGGCGGGTATCATGCTGCTGATGGTGATCCTGCTCGTGACGGAATGGATTCCGGCGGTGGCCTCCGTGATGATTGCCGCGGTATTGATGGTGGTGTTCGGCTGCGTGCGCAACATGGAGGAAGCCTATAAGACGGTCAACTGGGAGAGCATCGTCCTTATTGGAGGGATGATCCCGATGTCCATTGCCATCGAGAAGACGGGAGCCGCCAGGCTGATCTCGGATATGCTGGTTCATTCCCTGGGCAGCTATGGATCGCTTGCCCTGCTGGCAGGGGTGTATTTCACCACTTCGCTGCTAACGCTGTTTATCAGCAATACCGCCTGCGCGGTATTATTCGCGCCGATTGCGTTATCGGCTGCGATCCAGATGGGAGCCAGTCCGTATCCGTTTCTGTTCGCCGTTTCGATTGGAGCGAGCATGTGTTTTGCGTCCCCGTTCTCCACGCCGCCCAACGCGCTCGTCATGTCGGCAGGACGTTATAAATTCAGCCATTACGTGAAGGTCGGCCTGCCGCTTCAACTGACGATCGGGCTCGTCATGATGGCGGTACTGCCGCTGTTCTTTCCGTTTTAAAAAAGGGAACCGGCACCTAACACCCGCATGTTCAATCCGATGAGGATCGCGCATGCGGGTGTTATTCCATTTTGAGGGTAGATAGCGTGGAAGACGGGCGGTCAATACTCCCTCATACCTCGACAGATCGACTCCCGCCAGACGCTCCTGCCCCTTTTGCAGGAAATCGCCTGCCGCAGGGCTAATACATCCACTTAGGGCATCCTGCCTAATCGTAAAAATGCGCATCATTTCCGTAGAAATGACTACGCTGATCCCGCTGGATTGTTGCTATGCTTGAGAAAGCCGGAGGTGCAAGGGCCGATGAAGAACCGCTTCAAAAATCCGCTGGGCCGCATGAACATCAAACAGCAGATGATTCTGCTGTTCCTGGTGCTGGTCATTCCGTTATTCGGGCTGAACGCCTACGGGAATTCCATGGCCGGGCAAATCCTGAAGCGCCATGTGACCAATGCTTATATCGAACTGAACAAACAAAATTTCAAGCTGATTAACCGGGACATTGAAACCGTCAACAAAGTAACCTCCACGGTCATCCAGAACTCGCAGATCCAGCAGCTGGATCCTTTTGCCGAGGTTACCGTGCTGGAACGCGTCAAAAATTACGAGCGGCTCGAAAAGATGCTGATTTCCTTCTCCCAAGAGACGGATGAGCGTGAACCGGTCTATTACTCGCTTTATGTGTACGACCCGGACAACAGCTACTTCTTTGCCCCGTATTACCCAGACCGCAGAAAAGCAGGGGTATATTTTTTCTCCGACGAGAAGGAGAAGCCCGCTTGGTTCGATGAAGCCGTGGCGATGAAGGGGAACGGGTACCTGAAGCGCATGGCCAATCTGTCGCCGCCGGTGCAAGGACGACAGGATCAAGAGACTTTAAGCTATGTGCGGGCCGTTAACAATATCTATCGGGGCGGTACCATCGGCGTACTGCTGGTCACCAATTTGGACGCGCGGATCGGCGAGTCGTTATCGACGGTCTCGATTCCCGATGGGGAGCTGTATTTTACGGATTGGGACGATAATATCCTGACCTCGTCGGTACAGGGCATGGCGGGCAAGCTGGAATTGCCGCCCGAAGCGGATCCGGGCCATTCCACGATCGGCGTCATGGACGTGATCACGTCGGATTTCATCTATGTCATCGATTACAATTACGTGCTCCAGCAGAAGCTGATTTACAAGGTGCCCGTCAAAACGCTGCTTGCCCAGCAAAGCGAGATGAAGCGCGTCATACAGGTCATTTCCGTCGCTTATTTTGCCGTGGGCCTCATTATCGTCTTTTACTTCTGGCAGTCGCTGATGACGCCGCTCCAGAAGCTGGCGCATTTCGTGAGGAGGTACGAACCGGGAAACGTCGTGCCGGAAACTCCTTATCGGCGCAGAAAAGACGAAGTCAGCGTCCTGATCTCCACGATCTATGACATGGCCCGCCGACTGAATGACCTGATCCATTACAAATACAATATGGATTTGAAGCAGAAGGAAGCGCAGCTGCAGCTGCTCTATCAGCAGATCAATCCCCACTTGCTGTACAACACCCTGGAGAGCATTTACTGGAAGAGCACGATGGAGGGCAATACCGAGTCCGCCGAAATGATCAAGGATTTATCCAAATTGATGAAGATCAGTCTCAGCCGGGGCCGGGATCTTATCACGCTTGGGGAAGAGCTTGAGCATGCGGGGGCTTATATGAATCTCCAGCTGAACCGTTATGATTATCAGTTTACGATCCGATGGGACGTTCCCGAGGCATTGCTGGCGAATCATGTGCCGAAGATCACGCTCCAGCCGCTGCTGGAGAACGCGATCATTCATGGCATTAAAAATATGGGCGAGGACGGAATGATCCGCGTATCGGGTCATCTGGAGGGTGATCGATGCCGGATCGTCATTGAAGATAACGGCTTCCGTCCCGTGAACTACGAATCCATTCACCGGCTGCTCCATGATGATGCACCCGATCATTCGCTGGGCTACGGCATCCGCAATATCCAGGAGCGGATACGGCTGCATTTCGGCAGCCGCTACGGGCTGCAGTATGAGCCCGGGGAAGAAGGGGGAACCCGCGTGACGATCACGATACCGCGAACAGAAGCAGCAACCATTACAGCAACCGGACAGGAGGTTTCCTGATGTACAACATTTTGGTGGTAGATGACGAACCTTTGATATGCAAGGGCTTGGCAGGGCTGTTAACGTCCTCGGGCCTTGCCATCGATGGCATAACCACGGCTTACAGCGGGCAGGAAGCGCTGGACTACATACGGATGGGGGACATCGACCTGCTGGTCACCGATATCCAGATGGGCGAGATGAACGGCATTGAGCTGATGCAGCAGGCAAAGATCGTGAAGCCTTGGGTACAGACGATCATTATTTCAGCCCATGAAACATTTCAATATGCGCAGCGGGCGCTTCAGCTAGGAGCCAAGGATTATTTGATCAAACCGCTGAACAGCGAGCAGTTTCTGGATTCGGTACGCAGCGTGCTGCTCAAGATGGACCGGCCGGCACCCCAGGTCGAGCCGCTTCTCATGGCCGATAATGAGCATTTCCGGATGGAGGAGCCGCCGTCCGAAAGAATAGAGCGGCTGAACGAGCGGCTCTCCATGGAGCCGGATCCATCGGCTGCTGCCGGTCCCGACGAGTCGGAGCTGGGCCTGGTCGGCCCTTATTTTGCCGTTATCAAAATGAAACTGGGACTGGCGGAAGAGCGCAGCGCTTCTTTTTCCAGTCATGATATAAACCTGATTCAATATGCCGCGCTGAATATCGCCAAGGAGCTGCTGGAGCAGGAGCCGCACACCTTAGTGTTCTATTCGCCGGAACGGGACGTCAACATCATCCTTCAATGGAGCGAGCAGGAAATGGAGGAGAACGCCAGCGGGAAAATCCACCACCTGGAGATGATCGGCCGGAGTCTGCACCACCATGTGGAGCTGCACCTGAAACGGAGCTGTACCGTGGGCATCAGCCAAATATTGAGGGGACGGGAATTCTTGAGCGTGCTCAGCCGCCAGGCGGACAAAGCGATGCTGTGGAGCGAGCAGCTGCATGATTTCCATGTCTTTTATTACGGGGATTTCAATTGGCACAATTATGCCCAGGAGACGTCGCAGGAGGTGCTTTCGAGCCAGAGCAACCGGATCGTGGAGAATACGAGGCAATATATCGACGAGCATTACCGCCAGAAGGGATTGACCATTCACGATGTAGCGAAGAACAATCACGTGAGCCCCAACTATTTGAGTTACCTGTTCAAAAAATATACCGGCAGCAGCCTGTGGGAGTATGTGGTGAAGCTGCGAATGGAGGAGAGCAGGGCATTGATCCTGAACACGGATCTCCGCCGGTACGAGATAGCCGAGCGGGTGGGGTATGAATCCCCGGAGCATTTCAGCAAAATCTTCAAAAAATACTACGGCGTCAGCCCAAGCGAGCTAAAGAAGTAAGATCCTTCATACTTCACATAGTTTTAGACATGTTCGAAGGCTCCCCGGCTTTTTTACAATAAAAGCTAGACATTGAATAAAGGAATGAGGGAGTCGGATGGAAGAAACGATCATGTCACAAGGCCAGGCTCTGATCGAGCCCGGCCGCCGCGCCCGGAAGGAGCATAAGCGCAAGCCGCTGTGGAGGAAGTATGTATGGGGGTATTTGTTCCTTGTCCCGGCCATAGCGATCTTTATCGTCTTTTTATGGGTGCCGATTTTCAAAGGGATCTTTTACAGCTTTTTTCATATCGATTTCGTAAAAGGCAATACCTTCGTCGGTTTGGATAATTACGCCAACGTTCTGAGCAATCCCGACCTGCTGCTATCGGTCAGGAATACGTTGTATTTCATGCTGTTAACGCTTGTCATCGGCTTCTGGGTGCCCATCGCCGCATCCATTGCCATCTCGGAGCTGAAGCTGTTTCAAGGGTTCGCCCGGATTGCCGCGTATCTCCCGTTTGTCGTGCCCGGGGTCGTGCTCTACGGCATGTGGCGATGGATGTACGATCCGGTGGGCCCGGTCAATGCGTTGTTCGGCTTCTTCGGGGCAGAGCCGGTATCGTTCATATCGGATAGCCGCTTCTCGATGGTATCGCTGGTCGTCATGGAGACATGGCAGCAATTCGGCTCGGCGATGCTGATCTATCTGGCCGGAGTGCTGAGCATACCGAAGGATTGGTATGAAGCCGCCGAAATCGACGGTGCCGGCGTGTGGGCCCGGATTAAATACATCACGCTTCCCTCGATGCGCAATCTGATTGTGCTCATGCTGATTCTGCAGCTGATCGGCACGTCACAGGCGTATCAATCGCAGCTGGCGATGCTGGATGGCGGACCGAACAAGGCCACGCTCACCTATGCGCTCCTTACCGTAAAATATGCGTTTAACCAGCTGGATTACGGGGCCGGAACCGCGATGGGCATCTTGATGTTCCTTGTGCTGAGTTTGCTGGGCATCCTGCAATTCAAGATGAACAGGGAGGAGTACTAGGATGAAAGAGAGAGGCATTCTGTCCGCTTCGGATTTGAGAAAACCGTGGAATAAGGCGGTTTACGGATTTATGGTGCTGTGCATTGCCGTGATGACCTTCACGATGCTGTACCCGATCGGCATGACGATGTTCAACGGATTGAAGAGCAATCAGGAAATCAACACGTTTCCGCCGCGCTTTTTCCCGTCGGAATGGCATTGGGAGAACTTCCCGAAGGGGTGGGCATACATCGATCTGCCGATGTTTCTGAAGAATACGCTGCTGATTTTCGGCGGTAATCTGTTGGTCACGATTCTGGTGCTGGGCATGGCGGCATTCAGCATTTCCCGCATCCGGGTTCCGTATCATCGGGCCATCTATTTCTTCATTCTGATGACCTTGTTCATTCCGGCGTCGAGTTACATGATTCCGAATTTCGTCAATTTGAAGGAGCTCGGCCTGCTGAATTCCTACTGGGCCTTCTGGCTGCCGGCCGGAGCGAACGCGTACTTCTTCCTGCTGATCAAAAACTTCTTCGACGGCATTCACCCGGAGATCTTCGAGGCGGCGCGCATCGACGGCGCTTCGGAGATGAGCAGCTTCCTGCGGATCGCCATACCGCTATCCGTTCCGATCTTCGCGACGCTGGCGATTTTTACATTCTCCACGGCATGGAACGACTGGTTCTGGCCGTCGCTCGTCATGCAGACCCAGGACAAATATACGCTGGCTACGGCCATTTACAAGTATGTCATCAACGCAAGGAGCCTGGACAGCAGCGTTAAATTTTCGATCCTGTTCATGGTGATGGTGCCGCCGATCTTCGTATTTCTGGCGTTCCAGAAATTCATCATGCGCAGCGTCAGCCTCTCGGCCGTCAAAGGGTAGGGCAGCAGCGGTACACATCGTAGCCCTGCACACGATCGTCATATGAATGCACATCGTCCTTTCCGGATTTGGCTTTTATGATGGAGAGAGGAAAGGACATCATTATTTCAATAAGGAAAAGGGGAGTATCCATGCGCAAGTTCCCAGCATTACTGATCTGCCTTATGCTGTTCAGCTCCTTGCTCGCCGCATGCGGCGGCGGCAAAGCAGCGCCGGAGGTCACGAATACAGAGGGAGGGACCGCCAATTCGGGCGGGACGGCCACGACGCAAACGGAGGAGCCGAAGGAGGATATCGCGGATCAAAAGATCACGATCAAGATTCACTATCCGCTGCCGGATGATACAACGCTGCGTCAGCAGGAGGATGATAAAATCGCCCGCTTCCAGGCGAAATATCCGAACGTGACCATCGTGAAGGACGACTGGCAGTACAGCGTCAACGAAATTGGGGTGAAGATGGCTTCGAACGAAGCGCCGACATTTTATAACACTTGGGCCACGGAGGCACAGCTGCTCGTGGAGCGGGGCTGGGTGGCCGACATTACGGAGTTCTGGAACGAATGGGAGTACAAGGACGACATGAATCCCGTGCTGCAGGATCAATTCATCGTGGACGGCAAGGTGTACGGCGTCACGCAGAACGGTTATATCACGTCTACGATCGTGAACAAGAAGCTGCTGGACGCGAAGGGCGTGCCCGTACCGCCGATGGATTGGACATGGGACGACATGTACAACACGGCGAAAGGCGCTGCGGACCCGAAGGCCGGCATCTCCGGAATCGCGCCGATGGGCAAGGGCAATGAGGCAGGCTGGAACTGGACCAACTTCCTGTTCGAAGCCGGCGGGGATATCGAAGTGAACGAGGACGGCAAAGTGAAAGCGGTGTTTAACTCGGAAGCCGGCGTGAAGGCGCTGGATTTCTACAAGAAGCTGAGATGGGAAGCAAACGCCATTCCGCAGGACTGGGCCCTCGGCTGGGGCGATGCCGTCAGCTCGTTCCAGCAAGGACGGACGGCGATGGTCATTGCAGGCGCATTTGACGTGATCCAGCCGGCATTGAACGAGGGCGGCATGAAGCCTGAGGACGTGCTTGCGTATCCGATGCCTGCGATGGAGAAAGGCGGAGCGCACCACGGCATTTTGGGCGGCAACTATCTGGTCATCAATCCGAATGCCACGAAGGAAGAACAGGAAATGGCATTCCGCTATATCACGTTTGATTATTTTACGGATGATGCGCTGAAATCGGTGGAAGATACGATCAATGCCCGCAAAGCCGAGGGCAAATATTTTGTGCCGACGCCGCTGGAATATTTCAGCGACGATTCGGAGTATGCGGCGAAGGTGAAGGCGATCTACGATAAGTACGACAACGTCTATGAATACGATCCGCAGCTCTTCAGCCTGTTGGAAGGAAAGCCTGAAGCGCAATTCGGCACGCAGGATTATTATGCCGCGATGTCCAACGTGGTGCAGGAATCGTTCTCGAAGGAAGGCACGGATTCCAAGAAGCAGCTGGACGAAACGGCCAAGCTGGTTCAGGAGAATTTCTTCGATAAGATCGAATAGAAGTAGGAAAGAGGCCATTTGATGTCCCGTGAATCTAGTAAATAAACGTAATAGAACAACCCGCCCAAGGATTATCCTTGGGCGGGTTGTTTCTGTTTCATAGGGATGACCGTGGAATCGATTAGTAGATCTCGCTCGCATCCGCCGGCAGCTGCCGGACATGCTGCAGGAAGCCCGTTACGCGCTGATCCTGCCCCATATCGTATTCAAAGCCCAGCTGCTTGGCGACATCCAGCGCGGTTCTGCGGAACAGCGCTCCCATCGTAAACAGCGCCTCCCACACCTCTTCGTAGGTTCCGCGAGGGTAGGTGGACATCAGCTCGTTCCAGCTGTCCGCAGACAGGTAGTTTTTCAAGTACTT
Organism: Paenibacillus sp. CR_12; assembly: GCF_041953985.1. Taxonomy (NCBI): domain Bacteria; kingdom Bacillati; phylum Bacillota; class Bacilli; order Caryophanales; family Paenibacillaceae; genus Paenibacillus; species Paenibacillus sp. CR_12. The sequence goes on from NZ_JAVFHO010000010.1 coordinate 155,758, forward strand.
GCCGTTCTTGCCCACGCTGAGCGAGAAATCGGTCTGGGTGCCCACCTGCCACTCCAGCATTTTCATCAGCATCGGCCGCATGATGTTGTGTAGATGGTCCTGGGCATAGAGGATTTCTGCCCGCCACAAGCCTTTGGCGACATACGTGGATACCCACCAGAACTCGTTGCAACAATCCTCGAAAAAGGCTGCTGACGGACGCTGTACCCAGAAATCCTCGTCGGACGGAGAAGGAACCTTGGGAAAGGTTTGATCTTTATCCATTAAGATCCGGATCAGTTTGTCTTCCTTGCAGTATTTCTCCTTCTCCTCGATGGGGATCAGGGTCATGTCAATCCGGTTCCCGTCGGTAAATAACATCAGGTATGAGAACCAGCCTCCAAGGTCGGGAGGGAACAGGTCCATATCTTCCGGCGTCTGCAGAATCAACCGTTCCCCGAAGACGTCAATCCAGTTTGGATCCTGGATAAAGCTCTCCATATCCGTAACATGAAAGCTGATGTCGTAATCCTGAAAAATATCCTTAGGGACGTTGGGGTTCGTTCGGGAGCCTTCCAGGGTCACGGCCCGAACCCGCTCATCGCGGGCTGCATAGCCCAATACCAAATCTATCATTTCTTGCTCGCTTCTCATATGTTCGTAGCCTCCGTATTCGTATTTGGACTACCGACGATTCGAATCGAACAGGTCAGGAGGTCCACGGATCCGGATCGTAGAAGCATGGCATGGATGTAGAGCAGGTTATAACTTGTTCAACAGCTTTTTCATGAGGAAATCTCCTTTCGCGTTCTTTGAATTTATCTAGGTTAATTCTTCATGGCCTTAAAAGATTCCTCCGCGGCCTCAAGCGTTGCCTCGATGTCCGCATCCGTATGGGCCGTGGTCATGAACCAGGCTTCGTATTTGGAAGGGGCCAGGTTCACGCCGCGGTCCAGCATGTGGCGGAAGAAGGCCGCAAAGGCTTCGCCGTCGGTATCCTGCGCTTCGTCATAGTTCGTTACCGGATGATCGCAGAAGTGCGTGGAGAAGGAGCCCCGGATGCGGTTGATCGTGAGCGGAACGCCATGGCGGTCTGCGGACGCTTGCAGGCCTTCCGTCAATTTGATGGTCAAGCGCTCCATCTCCTCATACACGCCTTCGCCCTGCAATACCTCCAAGCAGGCGATACCGGCCGCGATGGAGGCCGGATTGCCAGCCATGGTTCCCGCCTGATAAGCCGGGCCGAGCGGGGCAACCTGCTCCATCACGTGCTTCCGGCCGCCGTAAGCGCCGATTGGCAGTCCGCCGCCGATGATTTTGCCCAGAGCCGTAAGATCCGGCTGAATCGCCTCGTGATTGGCCAGACCCGCATAGGTTTGGGTGGATCCGTAATGGAAGCGGAAGGCGCTGATAACTTCGTCATAGATGACCAGCGACCCGTTGTCGTGCGTCATCTGGCACAGGCCTTCGAGGAATCCCGGCTTCGGCATGACCATTCCGAAGTTGCCGACGATCGGCTCGACCATCACGGCGGCCACATCTTCGCCCCATGCTTCGAGGGCAGCGCGCAGGCCTTCCAGATCGTTGAAAGGAACGGTAATGACTTCCGTGGCAATGCTGGCCGGGATGCCGGCGCTGTCCGGAATGCCGAGCGTGGAAGGCCCGGAGCCCGCAGCCACGAGGACCAGATCGGAATGGCCATGGTAGCAGCCGGCGAACTTGATGATTTTGTTGCGCTTGGTGTAAGCGCGGGCGACCCGAATCGTGGTCATGACGGCCTCGGTGCCGGAATTGACGAAACGTACCTTGTCCATGGACGGGATGGCTTCCTTCAGCATTTTGGCCAAGGTAATTTCAAGCTCCGTCGGCGTTCCGTATAGGGTGCCGTTTTGGGCAGCCGCCGTGATCGCCGCCGTAATATGCGGATGGGCGTGTCCGGTAATGATCGGGCCGTAAGCCGCCAAGTAATCGATATAACGGTTGCCGTCCTCGTCCCAGAAGTGGGCTCCGCTTGCGCGTTTCATGAAGACGGGGGCACCGCCGCCGACGGCTTTAAACGAACGGGAGGGGCTGTTTACGCCGCCTACGATATGCTGCAGCGCTTCTTGATACAGGGCTTCGGAACGGTTTCTTGAGGTTGACATGATAGTAAAACTTCCTTTCTTCATGAAGCAGGACAGGAAGCTAGATTGACGTAGCGCCCTGTCCTGATTGCTGTAAGTGTATTAGTTGCGATCCGTTGTCGCAGATGGTGTTGCGGAGCTTTCAGAGTCGCTGTTCTCGGAGTCGGTATTCCCGGAATCGGTGTTCCCGGAATCACCTTCCGTGCCTTCGCCGCCTTCGGTCTCAGGGTCCGGCGTCGGCGGGTTCATGATGTCCTGGATATACTGCTTCAGCGTATCCGGATTGCCGACCGTTAAGACGGCCGCGCCGCCGATATGTTCTTCCTTCAGGAGTTTCATCGGTGGCACCTGCTCGCTGCCGCTCATTTTGCTCTTGTAGGCGACGTTCGCAAGCTTCCACATATCCTCGACATCGAGATTCGTATCAATATAAGGGCTGACGGACTTCAGGATGTCCGGAAGCTTCATGATGGAAGTGGTGGTCTGCATTTTCTTGGCTACGGCCTTCAGGAGCTCGCGCTGCCGCTCGGTGCGGGTGAAGTCGCCCATCGCATCATAGCGGAACCGGACGTATTGCAGTGCCGCGTTGCCGTCCAGATGCTGCATGCCTTGCTTCAAATCAATGTCGTACTCGTTCTTGTCGGCTTTACTTGAATAACTCATGTCCTTCTCCACGTAGAAGTCCACCCCGCCGACGGAATCAACCAGCTTCATGAAGCCCTGGAAGTCCGTATAGACGTAGTATTGAATCGGTATGCCCAGCAGATCGCCTACCGCCTTCATGGCCGTGTTCGGGCCGTGCGTGATGGCCGTATTGATACGGTTTCTGTCATACCCGGGTATTTCTACGTAAGTATCGCGCAGAATAGAGAATAAGTGCATTTTCTTTTTTACGGGATCAATCGAGGCAACAAGCATACTGTCGGAACGAGGAATTTCCCCTTCCTCGAAACCGCGCGCATCGACGCCCATCAGCAGAATGTTAACCGTCTCCTTGCCTTCCCACTCCGGCGGGGCAGGGACTTTGGCATCCACCTTCTCGATTTCCCGAAAAGGGGAGGCTTCGCCAGTTTTCTGAAGACTTTGCAAGCCGTCATAAAACGAGGCCGCATAATAGATGCCGTAACCGATGACGGCGGCCAGTATGATGCTGACACTCCATATAATCGTCTTCTTTGTTTTTTTGGTCATTGGGTTCTTCCTTTCGGATTACGCTGATGAATAAATTCGATAGAACATTTGAACATTCGACATTCATTCTATTATAATTTTTTTCGAAAAGACAATCAATTTTACGGGCCTAAAGTCCGTATAGCAGGAGTTGAGCCTTATCGCAGACCAAAAGCAGTTGAAGATTGGAAGCAAGGTGCCGGATTTTTCACTTCCGGCTTCGAACGGGGAGAAGGTAGCATTAAGCGATTTTCGTGGGCGCAAAGTCGTGCTGTTTTTCTATCCGAAAAATATGACCCCAACCTGCACCGAGGAGGCTTGCAGCTTCCGGGACAACTATGGTGCGTTGGAGCAAGCCGGCGCAGTCGTGATCGGGATCAGCCCCGATCCGCTGAAATCCCACGCCAAATTCATCGATAAGCATAGCCTGCCCTATTTGCTCTTGTCTGATGAGGAGCATAAGGTAAGCGAAATGTTCGGCGTATGGCAGATGAAGAAGATGTTCGGCCGTGAATATATGGGTATTGTACGCTCAACCTTCTTGATTGATGAGAAGGGGAAGCTGGCCGGCGAGTGGCGGAAGGTGAAAGTGAAAGGCCATGTCGAAGCGGTTCTCGCAGCCGTGCTGTCATAGCTATATATGAAGAACGGTCCCTCGGCATGCCTGAACAGGCATGCCGAGGGACCGTTTTTTTTGAATATATCTTGCAAGCAGGGAGCCTCGAATGAGGGGCTTATCACCTAAATCAGAGGATTTGGCCAACCTGAATGAATCAGAACTTCAAGAACGTACCCGTCCGATATTCGCGGAAGGCTTCGTTCACTTCTTCCTCCGTGTTCATGACGAAGGGACCGCGGGCCGCCACGGGCTCCCGCAACGGCTCGCCTGCGTACAGAACAAAGCGAAGAGGCTCCGCAGCCGCTGCCCGTATTTCGCTGGGTTTTCCGTCGATTCCAGCGCCCAGCCACAACACCTGGCTTTTAGCCGCATTTACGCCATTGCCTCCGAAGGTTCCGCTGCCCTCAAGGATGTAGATGAAGCCGTTATAACTGCCGGGCAGGTCCTGCGCGATGGAAGCGCCGGGCTCCAGCAGCACCTCGACCATCGTGACCGGAACATGATTTTCGGTAGCGGATATGACATCGCCGGAAGAACCGGAGAAGACTCGCACAACCGCGCCATCCTCTTGTCGGATCGGCATATCCGCGCCTTTCAGGTTCTGGTAGCGGGGAGTCGTCATCTTCTGCTCGCGGGGCAGATTGATCCAGAGCTGCAGGACGTGGGCCGTTATGCCTTCTGACGGTACTTCGTTGTGGATGACGCCGCTTCCCGCCGTCATCCACTGCACGTCTCCAGGCCCTAGCACGCCGCCCTTGGAGAGGCTGTCATAGTGTTCAACGGTTCCATCGATGACAAAAGTAACGGTTTCGATTCCCCGATGGGGATGGTCGTCGAATGAACCGGCCTGGAACTTGTCCTCCATCATCCCGAGAAACGGATCGGCTTTGCTCCAGTTTCCAAATTCGATGACGGGTCCTGAGGCATGGATGGAGCTGTGCCGCCGAAGAACGACATCCCGGACTTCCGTAATATCACGCTGAATGATCGCTTGGTGATTCATATGTCTATCATCCCTTCCGAGTTCTGGATTTGAATTCAGTTTACTAGTAATGTGAATAGGAATCAAGGGACGTAAGAAAATATCAGATTCTAGTCTTTTTTTGAATCGCCCTCCATATAATCTATCAGGAAGCCGAACTCATAGAAACGATGGAGGTAGAGTTGATAATGAAAAATATGGTGCGGGTTACATCGATAGCGGTATTCTTCGGCGTTGTGGCAGTGCTGATCATGATCGGCATGGGACTTGAGGTTCAGGCGCCGATGGCAGACTATGCGGAGCAGGCCCCTTTAGCAGCGGCACCCCTGACAGCAGTGCCAGAGCAGAATGTTCAAGCAAAGACCCGGGAGGCAAGCAAGCCGGTCGTCACCACTGCAATCAAGAAACCATCGGCTGTGAACGCCGCACCTGTTCAATATAAGAAGAAGCCAAGCGACAAAACGGTATACCTGACATTTGATGACGGACCATCGGATTTAACGCTCGACGTGCTGGATATTTTGAAGCGGGAAGGAATCAAAGGCACGTTTTTTGTACTGGGCAAGGAGGCGGAGACCCGTCCCGAAATTATCAACCGCATCTATGAGGAAGGCCATGTGATCGGGAATCATACATATGATCATCGTTATGACGAGCTCTACGGGCATTTTCAGGATTTCTGGGGACAGATTAAGAAAACCGAGGAAATCATCCGTTTGATTACAGGGGAACGGCCGCAGCTGGTCAGAGCTCCCGGGGGGACGGCCGGACATTTCGACGAAGCTTATTTTCAATACATGAAGCAGGGGGGATATCATGTATTCGATTGGAATGTCGACAGCGGCGATTCCAGATATAGGGGCGTCCCGGCTAAAGACATCGTAAAGGGGGCGACCACGAAAGTGAACGGCAAGGAGGCGATCGTGCTTCTCCATGACGGTAAAGGCCATGGCGAAAGCGTCAAGGCTCTGCCTGACATTATTTCTTATTATAAAAAGCAGGGCTATGCCTTTGACGTGCTGTCTCCGGAAACCGAGCCCGTTCAATTTCGTGCTCAGCAGACCGCCCGCAAGGCTTCACAGCCTTCACAGCAGTGGGTTCGCGAGCACGTCGCCGTCAACGCCGCCTTATTCGGGACCGGGCGAACGCTGGCGGTGGAATTCGGAGGGCTTGAAACCGCGTTTGCGGCAGGCGAATACAAGCTGGTCGACGGCCGGCTGATGGTTCCGCTGCGCGCTTTGGTGGAGCGGCTTGGCGGAAGCGTATCCTGGAAGTCTCACAACAAGACCGTGCAGGTGACGCTGGCAGGGAAACGCTGGGAAGCCGATCCGGTGGGAGGCTTGCTGTTCCCCATGCAAACCGGCGGCAAGCCGGTGTCCTCCGATGTTCATTTAATCGGCGGCACCGCTTGGATTCCGCTTCGGGAAGCGCTTGACTTTTCCGGCCGACCTGTTACAAGAGTGACATATGAAGAAGGCGAGTATCGCGTTCTAACTTTGTAGTCGAAAATTGTATTTTATGTTTGTAATTATGCTTCACAAGTTATAGACTAGTACTTAGAGATATTTATCACAATCCCTGAGATTGTTTCAGATAAAGGAGGGGGAAGTTTCCCCCTGCTTTATTTTTGGCGATAGTGAGTCACCCATAAGTTCGCACTTTTGTAAGTGATGCATAATAGATACCGGTTATCCCAAAATTAAAGCTAGCCGGTACGATCGTCGCCAAGTTCATCTTGGGAATTCACTTAAAGAAAAGGAGGCAATTCATTATGACAGAAACATCTTCTCCACAGCCGTCCGAAACTCCGGAAAATGTTGTAGGAAACCAAGAAGCTGCGGCGTCCAGCCGTCCTGATGTGCTGCTCGAACAACTGCTCAAGCCCGAGGTTCAGGAATCCCTCACAACTCTCGTGGACAATCTTCCAAAACTTACGGAAATGCTGACCGTCATGACTAAGGCGTATGACTTCGGTAAATCCGTAGCTACGGATCCCGTGCTAGCGGAAGACACCATGGCTTCCCTGAGCGGATTCGCGAAGCCGATCACGACAACAGCAAAAAGCGTTGCATCTGCAGCCATCGAAGCCGGAGACCGCGTACACGCTCAAGGCGACCAAGCTCAGATCGGCGTATTTGGTCTGATGAAAATGCTGAAAGATCCTCAGGTTCAAAAGGGTCTTCGCTATGCTCAGGCTTTTTTGGACGTTCTTAACGAGCGCGACCAACAAAACAAGCGTTAATCCATAAATCATACGAAGAACGGAGGATGGTCATGTCTAAACATATTTTAATTTTGGGCGGAGGCTATGGCGGCTTGCTTAGTGCGCTTTCTGCACGCGAGCATTTTGGTGCTGCCGCAAAAATCACGCTGATCAACCGTTTCCCAACCCATCAGATCATTACGGAATTGCACCGTCTGGCAGCAGGCAACATCGCAGAGAAGGCAGTAGCTTTGCCGCTCGACAAGCTTCTGCGCGGCGCGAACGTTGACCTGCGCATCGGCAACGTTAAGGAAATCAAGCCGGATGAGCGTTCGGTTTCCCTCGACGACGGCGGAAACTTTACCTATGATGCCCTGGTTATCGCACTGGGCAGCGAAACGGCATTCTTCGGCATTCCGGGACTGCAAGAGAACAGCTTTATTCTGAAGTCCGTGAACGATGCTAACCGTCTGCGTGCTCATGTGGAGTCCCGCATTGCGGAATACAGCAAAACCAAAAACAAAGCGGACGCTACCATCGTGGTTGGCGGCGGCGGCTTGACAGGCGTTGAGCTTGTTGGCGAATATGCCGATATGAGAAGCGAGCTGGCTCGCAAATACGGTATCGACCCACAAGAAATCACGCTTTATTGTGTTGAAGCAGCTCCTTCCATTCTGCCGGGCTTCCCTGCAGAACTGGTTGACCGTGCGACAACAAGCCTGCAAAAACGCGGCGTGAACTTCCTGACCGGATTGCCGATTACCAAAATGGACGGCACGACCGTTGAACTGAAAGACGGCAGCACGATTGAAACCAGCACCTTGGTATGGACTGGCGGCGTACAGGGCAACTCCGTTGTGGCTAACTGCGGCATCGAAGTCAACCGCGGACGTGCGGTTGTCAACGAATTCCTGCAATCCGCTTCCCATCCTGACGTATACGTTGCCGGCGACAGCGCGGTTGTTATGGGACCGGAAGGCCGTCCATACCCGCCAACGGCACAGCTGGCATGGCAAATGGGCGAGCTGATCGGCTACAACATCTTCGCTCAATTGAACGGCGGCGCACCAGCTTCCTTCAACCCGGTATTCTCCGGTACGCTCGGCAGCTTGGGACGTAAAGACGCCATCGGCACCATCGGCGCCAACAAAACCCAATTGAAAGGTCTGCCTGCAACCTTGATGAAGGAAGCAAGTAACATGCGTTACCTGTCCCACATCAACGGTTTGTTCACGCTGGCTTACTAAGCCTGGAAGGCGACATTATATCCAAATACAAGAGATGGACCCGGAATGATTCGGGTCCATCTTTTTTTATTGCGCAGCCCAAACATAAGCGCATGGACTTAGGGACAACGTCAGGAAAACATAATACGATGGATACACCCGAAGCGAGGATGCAAGCAGGGAAAGAATTCCCGGGCGCCGCTCCCGACGGGATGTGGGAGAAGGAGGTAAGAAAGGGCAGAATGGATGAGCGTCCAGAGCGAAGAAGAAAGAAGGTCAGATAGTTATGTAAGCGCTATCTCAAATGTTCGCAATTTTCATTTCATGAAACAGGAGGGAGCATGTATGCGGGGATACCGTCGTCTTCATTCGATCGTGATTCAACTGTTTTTGTTTTTTTTCATCGGCACAACACTCCCGGTTCTCATCATGGGTTTCCTTTCGTATCACAAATCGGCCTCGATCGTGGAGGAGCAGGTCAGTAAAGTGGCTTCCCTCACGATCACCCAAGTCAGCGACAAGCTGAACATGTTCTTCAAGAAACTGGACGACTCCTCGATGATGGTGCTGAACAGCAAAGTGGTTCACGGCATACTGGAGGATCAGGATATCAGTAAATACGACCTGACGTTGAAGGTGAAGGAGGGGAAGGACCTGCTGACGTCCATCATGATTAATTCGCCGGAGATCTTGGATGTATACGTGTTTGACGTGCAGCGGAACAATTCGGTCCTGAGCGCGGATTCCTTGATGTCCATCCCGGACCAGTGGGATTCGCCTTGGTATCGGGCGATATTGGAGGCGAACGGGCAGGCGGTATGGTTCGGCTTGTCGGATACCTCCTACCTGAAGCAAACGGGAATGGGATTTCCCGTGTTCGGGCTGGGCCGGGCAATCCGGAGCTGGGATACGGGGGAGATCGTCGGGGTGATGTTCATCGAAATTATGGGGGATGTCCTGATCGATGAATTAAACCATGTCCAATTCGGCGACACGGGGTATATGTACGTGGCGAATGACGAGAATCGCTACTTTTACCATCCCGATCCATCGATGTACGGGAAGCAGTCCAGGATCAAGCTGCCCTCGGGTTTGACGGAATACAACCTGAATAACAACAAAACGCTGATGATCCCCTCGCGCCTGAACAACGGCTGGCATGTGGTCGGCATGGTGCCGCTTAAGGAACTGACGGCCGATTCCGCCAGCATCCGGAGTTTCACGGTCTGGATCGTATTCGGATCGATTCTGGCCGCGATCGGCATCGGATATTTCATGACGAGGAGAATCGGCAATCCGCTCGTTCAGCTGAGCCGCTTGATGCGCAGAAGCGAGGCGGGCGATTTATCGGTCCGCAGCAAGAACGTAGGTCCCAGCGAGATCGGTCAGCTGGGCCGAAGCTTCAACAAAATGATAGAGCAGATCGACCTGCTCATCAGGCGGATCGCCGCGGAGGAGTCCGAGAAGAAAAAAGCCGAAATCCGCGCGCTGCGGTATCAGATCAATCCCCATTTTCTCTACAATACGCTGAACTCGATCCGCTGGATGGCCAAGCTGAATCGAACGAATGACGTGGACCGATCGGTCACGGCCCTGGTTCATCTGCTGGAGGGGAGCCTGGAGCGCAACGGTGTGTTTATAAGGCTTGGAGATGAATTGGAGCTGCTTCGGAAATATATGATCATCCAGAATTACCGTTATGACCACCCAATCGAGCTGCGGATCGATTGCCCCGAGGAAATGGAGGACCTCCACGTTCCCCGGATGCTGCTGCAGCCGATCGTGGAGAATGCGATCTTTCACGGAATTGCCCCGCTTGATGAAGGGGGCGTCATTCAGATCCGGATAACATTGCAGCAGCAGGATGTCATGGTGCAGATCGAAGACAACGGAATCGGCATTAAGCCTGAACGGATCAAGGGACTGCTGTCGTATGAGCAGGATCACTCCAAGCATGGCATGACCCATATCGGCCTGCGTCATGTTCACCAAACGGTCCAGCTGTATTACGGCAGCAGGTACGGGGTATGGGTGGAAAGCACGGAAGGCGGAGGCACGAGGGTCACGGTCACGTTTGCGAAACAAAGGGGGGACGATTATGTACAGAGTGCTGCTCGTGGATGACGAAGCGATCGCGCGTACGGGACTGCGCTCGACCTTCGATTGGGAGAAATACGGTTACCGGCTTGTCGGGGAGGCCTCCAATGGACAACGGGCCATGAAATGGATCGTAAACGGGGATCTGGACATTCTGATCACGGATATCGCGATGCCGGTCATGGACGGCCTGGAATTGACCCGCCGGACAAGGGAGCTTTGTCCATGGGTGAAGGTACTGCTGCTCAGCTGTCACAGCGATTTCGAATTCGTGCGGGAAGGCATCAGGCTTGGCGCATCGGATTATATCCTCAAGCCGACGCTGGACGCGGACTCCCTGGTCGCCGTGCTTGATCACATGCGATCGAAGCTGGAAGAGGAGAAGCAGATGCAGCGGATTCTGACCGAGCATGAGCAGCAGCAGCGGCTGAATAAGAAGAAGGCTGCCGGAAAAATGCTCTTTCAGGCGCTGTCCGGTGAGCCGGACGCGCTCGCGAAGCTGGAAGCATGGAACCGTAACGGCCCGTACCTGCTGGCCGTGCTCCAGCTAGATTCGGACCTGGGCGGTGCCGCGGCCGGGGGACAGCCAAAGGATTGGCAGGAGGAGATCGAACGGTTCATGGGACAGTTATACGACCAGGCGCCGGAGGCGCTGGCAGCTCGGCTGGAAACGGACCGGATCGCAGTCTGCTTACCGTTAAGGGATGAAGCAAACGGGCAGGCTTCAGAGCACGAAGGAGCTATCCGCCTGCCGATCCGGAGCACGATGGGGCTCAGCAGGAGATATAACAGCATGGATAAGCTGCAAGAAGCGTTTAGAGAAGCCGCTGAAAGCCTGGAGGGCCTCTTCTTTCATCAAGATCAACAGATATTGCGGGCAGAGGAGCTTCCCCTGACCGATGCCGATTCGGCTCAGGAGAGACAAGCTGCCGAGCTGCATGCCTTAAGGGCCGCGCTGACCGTCGGGAACATGGACATAAGCGAGGAACGTCTGCAGTCCATTATGCAGCGCTGGCGTCCCGGACGGACGAAGAAGCCGGCGGTCCTCCGGGAAGCAGAGGAGCTTCTGAGCTTGCTTGCTATGTTTCATCTTCCCGGCGGCCCGCCGCTTCCGCAGATCGGGGAGGTGGGCAAGCTTCGCTCGGTGGAGGAAGTGAAGAAGCTGGTGGCGCATGGCTTCCATGCGCTGCGGGAGGAAGCCATGCGCCACCCTGTACCGGAATCCACGCTGCATGAGCGGATCGTGCTGCAGGCCGTCCGATATATTAAGGCGCGATTTACCGAGCCGATCTCCCTGCAGGAGGTGGCGGACGAAGTGGCAGTCAGCCGCAACTATTTTAGCGAATTGTTTAAGCGCGTCACGGGACATAACTTCATTGACTATGTCATTGATCTCCGCTTGAAACGGGCCAAGGAGCTGCTTTCCACAACATCGCTGCGTGTGTATGAAGTGGCGGATCGTTCCGGATTCAATGACGTCAAATACTTCAGCAAGCTGTTCAAGAAAATGGTAGGCATGACGCCAGCTGAGTACCAGGGACAGCATCGAAAATAAGCGGGATTTCATAGGATCGGAAAAGAAACCACTTTTTCGGAACATAATCCGTTCAAAAGCTTTTTGCCAAAATTTTATAATTAAAGCGTTTACAAAAGCTATGCCAGCGAGTCCAAATCTGGTTTGAATGGAGGAAATGAAATGACAAGGAAACAGGTGAGAGGGTCATTGCTTGCAATCATTCTTCTACTATCATCCATACTCCAAGCGTGTGGAGGCGGCGGAACATCAGAAGGCGGGGAGTCCGGAAGCGGCGAGAAGGTCAAGATCAAATGGGCGACCTGGGGAAATCCCGGCGAGCTTAGCCGCTTTCAGGAGCTGACGAAGGAATTTAATAAGAATCACTCGGACATTGAGGTCGAATTTATTCCGATTCCGGGCGAGTATGATCAGAAAATATTAACCCAATTAACAGGCGGGACGGCTCCGGATATCTTCTATGCAGGCGACGCCCTGGTCGTGAAACTGATCGAGAATCAGAGCATTGAGAATTTGACGACGTATATGGAAGCTCCGGAAAGCGTGATCAAGAAAGAGGATTATTTCGAAGGCTTGTGGGGCGCAGCCGTGCGGGATGACCAGATCTTCGGGGTACCGGTGGATTGTAACCCGATGGTGCTGTGGTACAACAAGAAGGTGCTGAAGGAAGCAGGGATAACCGAGATGCCGGCCGATCTTCAGGCGAACGGACAGTGGACCTGGGACAAATTTAAGGAGATGGCGGACAAGATCAGGGACAGCAAAAAGTACGGCTACGTGCTGGATAACTCCTGGAACAGCTACCACAGTTGGGTTACTTCCAACGGCGGCCGGGTGTACGACGACGAAGGGAATTTCGTAGCGGCTTCGGATCCGAAGGCGATGGAGGCTTTCCGCTTCCTGTACGACAACGTGAAATCCAAAAACATCACCTTCTCCGGCACGCTTCCGAAAGGGCAAGGCGGGGACGCCATGTTCATGTCCAACCAGGTCGGATTCGTTGCTGCAGGCCGCTGGTACCTGCCGCTGTTCAAGAAGAATCAAGGGCTAGAATATGACGTGGTCACATGGCCAACCAATACCGGCAATAAGATCGAGCCTGCCGGTATTCCGACCGCCTACATGGTGATGAACAAGGCATCGAAGAATAAGGAAGCGGCATACACCTTCTTCTCCGAGTACGTAAGCAAAGAGGGCCAACGCTTCCGCCTGCAGGGCGGCGGCAATGCCGTCCCGTCGGTACAGGGAACGGATGAGGTGGTGCTGGAAGGGAATCTGCCGGAGCACGCCCAGTTATTCCTGGACGCGCGCAAGATCGGGTATTCCCTGACTCCGTTCGAGGCGGGCATTCCCGGGCTAAGCCAGGATATAACGTCCAAGTTCGAGGCGCTGTGGCTGAAAGATCAGGAGCTTGAAAGCTCCTTGAAGGATATACAGGATATGGCCAACAAGAAAATTCAGGATTACAAGAGCGGCAATAATTGATCCAGCTCTGGGGAGGAACGGTGAGATGAAATGAACACGCAGCCTGCAGGAAGCTCCGGAGCCGCTCCTTCTCCGGAGCGGTTTCCGGAGAGGAGAACAACCTTAAAGAGCAAGACGTCCGACGGTTTGTGGGGGTACTTTTTTATCTTTCCCCAGATGATCGGTTTGATCGCTTTTTCATTGGTTCCGCTCATCTCGGCTTTTGTCATCAGCATGATGAACTGGGACGGCATGGGGGCGAAGAAGTTTATCGGACTCCAAAATTTCGTGTCCCAGCTTCAGGATGAGGAGTTCCACATCGCTTTGGTGAACACGGTGTATTACACGATTCTGTCGGTACCGACCGGCATCGTTCTCGCCATGCTGGTGGCGGTGGGCTTAAACCGGGTTCGCGGAAAGATTCTGTACCGGCTGATCTACTTCATGCCGAACATTACGATGTCCGTCGCCGTGGCCGTCGTGTTTATGTGGCTGTTCAACGCCGACTTCGGCCTCATTAACATGTACCTGCAGCAGTGGTTCGGGATAACGGGCCCCTCCTGGCTGACGGATTCCAGGTACGTGATGCCTTCGATTGCCCTGCTGAGCGTCTGGATGGGGCTGGGAGGCAACATGGTGCTGTTCCTGGCCGGACTTCAGGGCATATCGAGAAGCTATTACGAGGCGGCCGAGATTGACGGCGCCGGCAAATGGCAGCAGCTGATCCATATTACGATTCCGCTGCTGTCCCCGACGACCTTTTTCGTGACGATCATGTCCATCATCGGTTCCTTTCAGGTGTTCGACCAGTCGTTTGTCATGACCTCCGGCGGACCGGCGAAGGCCAGTTATACGCTTGTCTATCACATCTACGAGACGGCCTTTGCGGACTTTACCTTTGGCAAGAGCACGGCGTCGGCGGTCATCCTGTTCGTGATGATCCTGTCGCTCACCTTGTTCCAGATGAAGATGTCCAAGCGGTGGGTGCATTACGAAGACTGACGATTCGAACCTAGGAAGGAGGAAAACGAATGATACATCGGGGATTGAGGATGTCCACCGTGGTGCTGCATATCGTGCTGATTTTAGGCGCCTGCCTGATGGCCCTGCCGTTTGTGTGGATGGTGCTCAGCTCGCTCAAGGATTTGTCGCAAGTATTCGTCGTGCCGCCCAAATGGATTCCGGATCCGTTCATCTGGTCCAATTATAAGGATTCGCTGACGGCCCTGCCGTTCGGGCGCGCGTATTTCAACAGCTTCTACATCAATATCATCGTGGTGGTTTCACAGCTGGTTACCTGCTCCATGGCGGCTTATGCTTTTGCCAAAATCACGTTCCCGTTCCGGGAGCCGCTATTCGTCCTGTTTCTGGCAACGATGATGGTTCCTGGACAAGTGACCATTATTCCGCTCTATCTGATCATGAAAAATATCGGGTGGCTGGATACGCATCTGGCGATTATCGTCCCTTCTGCGCTGCTGAACGCCTTCGGGGTATTTTTGCTCCGGCAATTCTTCAGGGGCATTCCGAAGGAAATGGAAGAGGCGGCCATCGTGGACGGCGCGAATCGCTGGACGATCTACGCCCGGATCATGATTCCTCTTATCAAGCCGGCTTTATCGGCACTCGGGATATTTACCTTCCTCGGGATGTGGAACAACTTCTTTAACCCGCTGATTTTTCTCAGCAGCACGGATAAGTTTACCGTGCCGATGATGCTGAATTTGTACCGGGGCATGTATGCAACGGATTGGACGCTGATGATGGCGGGGGCTTCCATTGCGCTCGTCCCGGTGCTCATCGTGTATATCATCGGGCAGAAATATATTATTGAAGGCGTTACGTTATCCGGGATTAAGGGATAAGCCAGCTTGAGCAGACCGTAAGCGGGGTTCCTTTGTACAAAGGAACCCCGCTTACGGTTATTTGTGTTTGTGTTCCTGTAGTATATTCTCATAGATATACTAGTATGGTAGTATAAGTAAAAATGAGTGCGCTTACATTATTCGCTTGGTAAAGGAGGACGAGGGTATTGTTCAATGTACTTCTGGTGGACGATGAACCATGGGTTCTGGAAGGACTTCGAACCATGATCGATTGGAACCGGTTTGGATTTCAAATATGCGGAGAAGCCCTGAGCGCTCCGGAAGCGCTAAAGTTAATGGAACAGTTGAAGCCCGAGCTGGTGATGACGGATATCCATATGCCAGTCCTGAACGGCCTGGAATTGATTGAGCACAGCAAACGGATACTGCCTCTTCCTCCGAAATTCGTTATTTTGAGCGGATATGATGATTTTGGATACGCGCATCAAGCCATGCGCCAACGGGTTGCCGAGTATTTGCTGAAACCGATTGATGACGAGGAGATCGAGGCAGTGCTTGCCAAGCTCAGCCATGAGATCCAGGACGAACGAGACGCTGAACGCAGCAACCGGAAGAAAGCCGGCCTTGCCGTCCATTATTTGTTGAACCGGCTCATTCGGGAAGAGTTGAGTCCTGATTTGGCCGAGCAAGCCAGCAATGCGATGCAAATCCAGGGCGAGCCGCTGCTGCAGTGCCTATTGATTGAAACAGGGATTACTGAAACGGGAGTGGATTGGATCGAATGGATGACCGATTACGGGCCCCCGAGCTTACTGGGATGCTTCCAGGACAATAGCGGGAGCATCGGAGTGGTGCTGCATGTCGAGCATTCGACTCCGGATGAGGTCATGGAGACTGCGCTGCTGTTGCAGTCTGCTCTGGCCCGGGAGCTTGAAGGGCCGGTTATCGTGGCGTTAAGCGGCACAGGGGAGGGAATCCAGGCGATCGGAAAGCTTTACAGGCAAAGCGCGGAGGTGCGCGACGATAAGCGAAGCCAAGGCCGAAGCGGCGTGTTTTGTTGCCAAGAACCGAGAGGAGCCGAGCGGCTCCGGGGACTTCCCTTCGGATGGATGGACGACTTGCTTTCCATGATTATGGCGGGGGAGCATGCGTCCATCGAGTCATGCTTGGCGCGAATTTTTACGGCCATGCCCGATCATCTCCTCCACCTGAGGGCTTTTCAAGCCGATGTGGCCGATCTGGAATTGAAGCTGTGTCGAAGAATCGCGGAAATGAATGGAGATCCGGATCTATTCATGAACCGGCTGCAAAGGAAGCTTGGTCATCTGAGTGATGCTTGCCATAAAGCGCCGTTGAAGAATTATATGCGGTTGCTCGCGTTTGAGGCCGCTTCGCAGCTGGAAGAGTTAAGCAAGCTTAACGAGCATAACACCATTTATCAAGTGATTCAGTATGTCGACCGGGAGTACCGGAGCAGGCTTCAGCTTCAGGATTTGGCACGGCATTTCCATATGAACGCCACCTATTTGGGCCAGCTGTTCAAGAAGCATGCTGGCAAGCCGTTCAAGGAATACCTGAATGACAAGCGGATCGAGGAGGCCAAGCTGCTGCTGAAACGGAGCGGAATGAAGGTTTCCGAGATTGCGCTCCATGTCGGGTTCCCGAACGCGGACTATTTTATCCATAAGTTTAAGTTGACAACCGGGATTCTGCCCTCGAATTACAAGAATCATGTTGAAAGCAAGCAGCGCTAAACCGGGAGGGTGCCTTCATGAAGAGAATGTCCAGGCTGGGGAATTTCGTGAACGATATTCCGTTGAAAACTAAATTTTTTCTTATTTTTGTCATTGGTGTACTGCTGCCTATTCTGGTGGTCAACCTCATCTTTATGGATCGGATGTCGGAGCTGATCCGGGAGAGAGAGGAGCAGAACCTCGATATCTCGATGGAGCGGGCTAGGAAGGATATTCATAATTTCATCGACGGCGGGGTGGCTGTAAGTCATGCGCTGAGTACGGATAAGACCCTTTACGAAATGCTCGATCGCGAGTATGAGTCCCAGCTGGACTTCTACGAAACCTTTGATGAGCAGCTCCGGAATCGGGTAACGAGCTACATACCGGTTAACAACCAGATTCAGCGGATTAGCATCTTCACCGAAAATTCCACCATTGTGTCCGGCGGCAATTATCATGTGATCAACGATAATGTGCTCGAGAGCGACTGGTATGCATTATGGAGCAGCTCGGCCCATCCGGTGCTGGTGGCGGCGTACAGGGCGGCAGAAGCGAACAACTCGGCATCGACGGTTCCGTACTTAAGCGTGATTGAGAAGATGGATTACTACGATACCTATGACACCTATGAGAAGCTGCTTCGAATCGATATCGATCTAAGCAAGATTTATGACGTCATTGTACGGGAACGCGATTATCTGGATATGTATTTGGTGAACGAGAACAATGAGATTATTATGTCGGCCAGCAGCGGTTATGAAAGAGGGAAGTACAGCGCATATTCGAAGCTTGACCTGGAGCAATACGACGAAGAGGATCGGCATGTGTTCTCGATCGGAACGGCCAGGTACGTGAAGGGGTGGAAGCTGATCGGCATCAACCGGGGGAGCCGGATTACGAGCGCCATGCTGGATATGCAGCTGTTTACCGTTGTATTGGCAGCGGTTGTTACGCTGGTTGCGGCGGTCTTTATTACGGTCATGCTGAGATCCTACAATTACCGGGTGAAGCGTTTGGCGCGTCATATGCAGAAGGTGAGCAACGAGAAATTCGACTTGATTGAACTGGACGAAGGCCGGGACGAAATCGGCGGACTCATCCGGAATTTCAATCAGATGACAGCGAAGATGAACTCCCTGATCAACAATGTGTACAAGCTGGAGATTCAGAAGAAAAGCCTGGAGATGGAGCGGGTTCGGGCTGAATTGAACTTTTTGCAGAGCCAGATGAATCCCCATTTCCTGTTCAATACCCTGAATGCGATATTGGTGGTCTGCACGAAGAATCGATACACGGATGTGACGGATATTATCAAAAGCTTGTCCAAGCTGCTTCGCAGACTCCTGAGCTGGAGAGAGGATTTGGTCTCCGTGGAGGAGGAAATCAGATTTATCGAAATGTATCTCAAAATCGAAAAATTCCGCTTTCGGGATAAATTCGAATATCAATTCAACATCGATATGGAAGCGCTTCATTATAAAATTCCGAAAATGAGCATTCAGCCGCTCGTTGAGAATGCATGCAAATATGGCTTGCAGGCGATGGATGGAGCGGGTCTGGTGACCATAAGCGCTTCGGTTGCCCGTGATTATCTTCGCATCGTCATTACGGATAGCGGTAAGGGCATTGAGCAAAGCAAGCTACGGGACATTATTCTCTCGGTTCGCAACGAGCAGTTCTCGGGCAACAGCTTCGGCATTCGAAACGTATATCGGCGGCTGGAGCTGTACTACGACGATCATGTCATTTTCAACATTGCCAGCACCCCGAATCAAGGGACAACCGTTTCATTCGAGATTCCGATCCGGCTGTTGGAGTCTCGGGAGCATGAAGGCGGAGAGGGGGAGAACCATGCCTTTCAAAGTGCTGTTGATCGATGACGAACCGGGTGCGCTGGAAGGGCTGGCGCTGTGGATCGATTGGGAACGCTTGGGGTTTAGCGTCTGCGGAACCGCGGGCAACGGAGTGGAAGGCTTGAAGATGATTCATGGGCTTGCGCCGGATTTGGTCATTACCGATGTAAACATGCCGCTAATGGACGGGCTTCATATGATTGAAACCTGGCAGCAGCATCACCGGGATAGCAGTGTGAAATTTGCCATCATGAGCGGCTACAGTGAATTTGAATATGCAAGGAAGGCATTGCGGCACGGTATCCATCACTACATGCTGAAGCCTATTATTGCAGAGGAAGCCGAGGAGGAGCTCGGCAAGATTCATGCTGAGCTGATGCAGGAGCATCGCAGATTAAGCCTGAGTGCGATTGCTAAGAGGGAAGAGGATGTTTCGCTGATCATGCAAACGCTCTTGGAGATGCCGCTTAGGGCTAGCAGCCTGTCGAGGCTTCAGGTTTTATCCTCCGCCCATCAAGAGTGGAACGTATGTCTGATCCAAGCAGAGTCTGCCTTGTTTCCTGACGTCAAGGAAACCGTCGCCCGCTTGTCAGCCCACGCGAATTCGGAGTATGTCATCGATCTGGAATCGAACCGGCTTGGTTTGGTGAACGGTTATTCCCCTGACAACGGGAGCGTACCCTCAGGCACGATCCGCGAGCTGGTCCGCCATTATGCAGGACAGCGGCTGTTTATGGCTGTAGGAGAAGGCCAGCAGTCTCTGGTGCATATCCGTCGCTGCTACGAAACCGCCAAGGAAGCCATCGAGCATCAATTTTACGATCCGGCGTACGGAGGGATGATTTCATATGAAGAGGTACGGGATCGGCCGTTTCATTATCGTTACCCCACGAACCTGATGGATGATGTCATCAGGTCCGTGGAACTCCTCGACAAGAAGGGATACCGCGAGGCTGCCGGATTGGCTGCGTCCAGGTTTGCGGAGCAGCGTATCGCGCCGGGGATCGTGAAGAAAATGGTGATCCATGTTTTGTATAAAATCATGGATTTGGTGAGGGAGGCGGAAGGCGCGGAAGCTCGAATCCTGGCAGCCAAATCCAATGCAGCTGGATTAACGGACGGAACCTTCCATTTGAACGATTTGATGGGAGAGCTGCTGCGCTTCGGGGAAGAGTGCATCGAGCTTCTTCTCAAGGAGCAGGCCCGGCATTCGCAAGGCATAATCCAGGAGATTAACGATTATATTCGGCAGCACTACCGGGAGAATCTGACCATTAAGCGATTGGCAGAGCTTTTTTATCTGCATCCCGTCTATCTCGGCCAGCTGCTGATGCGTAAGAATGGGATTGGCTTCAACGAACACATACATAATTTGCGGATTGAGGAAGCGGCCGCGCTGTTGAAGCAGAACAAGCTGAAGAACAGCGAAATCGCCGAAAGGGTCGGCTACACCCACTACAACCAATTCCTTAAGCATTTCGAAAAAAGATGGGGCATGGCACCGAATGAGTTCAAGAAGAGGATGTTCTAAAGTTTTTAAGGTTAATGCTTTAATTATAGTATAGTCCGCCTTTGAAAGCGCTTTTAAAATAAAGGAAGGTTACATGAAGAGGCGTATCGACCAACGATGTAACCACATTATGACGGAGGTGCTTTTATGGGGGGTAAGACAAAATCATGGCTTCGGCTCAGCACGGTGTTGCTGTTGTCGCTTTGCATCGGCCTTACGGGCTGCGGGGGCGGAAACGGGAATAGCGGGGCCCAGCCGGAAGCAAAGGACTCCGCAGAACAAACAACACCCGGGACGGACGGGGATAAGATCGAACCATTTGAGGTGAGTGTTTTTATCGGTCAGCCCGACCAGCAACCAACACCTGACAACAAGATTTATAAATTAATCAGGGAAAAGACAGGAGCATCCTTCAAATTCGAGTTCCTGGCAGGCGATATTGACCAGAAGCTCGGCGTTATGATTGCAGGCGGCGATTATCCGGACATGATGACAGCGAATCAAAAGCTGACAGCTGCCGGTGCCTTTATCCCGCTCGAGGATTTGATTGAAGAACATGCGCCAAACTTGAAGAAGCATTATGAGAAGTACTGGAACATGATGAAAGACCCGAATGACGGTCATATTTACAATCTTCCAAACTACGGTGTAACGAATGCTGATGTTACCTCGTCTTATTATTCGGGCCCAGCCTTCTGGATTCAGAAGGACGTATTGGCAGAGGCAGGATATCCAGAGGTTAAAACCTTGGATCAATATTTTGACATCATTAAACAATACAAGGAAAAGCATCCGACCATCGACGGTACCCCGACGATCGGCTTTGAAATTCTGAACTATGACTGGAAAAACTGGGGCCTGTTCAATGCTCCTCAGCATTTGATCGGTCATCCGAATGACGGCGGTGTAGTTGTTAAAGACGGCAAGGCGGAAATTTTTGCCGATAAGGACTATGCCAAACGTTATTATAAAAAGCTGAACGAAATGAATGCCCTGGGTATCATCGATAAGGAAACGTTCACCCAGAACTTTGACCAGTATATGGCGAAAATCTCCAGCGGTGCAGTTCTTGGCATGTTTGACCAGCACTGGAACTTCCAAAGCGCAGAGGACGCGCTGATTACTCAGAAGAAAGATGAAAGAACGTATGTCGGTCTTCCGCTTGTATTTGATGAAAGTATCAAGGATCATTACAAAGATCGTCCGGCTCTGAACCTCAACAACGGTTTCGGGATCACGGTCAACGCATCCGAAGAGCAGGCAATCAGAATTATCAAATTGTTGGATACGCTGATTCAAGAAGATTGGCAAAAAATCTTGTCCTGGGGGATCGAAGGGGAAGATTACATTGTCAAGGACGGCCGCTTCATGAAAACGCAAGAGCAGCGCGATCTGTTTACCGATGCAACCTGGAAGCTCGCGAATAAAGCCGATTCTTTCCACGGTCAAGCACCAAAAATGGAAGGTTTATTCTCGGACGGCAACGCTACGGACGGCGCTGCACAGCCTGAAGAAATGGTAGCCGCTTTGAGAGAGTATGACAAGAACTTCCTTGCCCAATACGGTTTCAACAGCTATGTTGACTTCTTCAGTCCAGCTCCTGAGAACGAGATTGCTTACCCGGCATGGTCTGTCGACCTGGTAGACGGATCTGAAGCGAAAATCGTGAATACGAAGCAAAATGAGTTGTCCACGAAGTACTTACCAAAAGCCATTCTTGCTAAACCGGAAGAATTCGACAGCGTCTGGGATGAGTACGTCACTGATATCCGCAAGCTCAACATCAAGGCTTATGAGGATCGGATTAATGAAGTGCTGCAATGGAGAAGAGACACTTGGTCTGTTAAGTAAAGCAGCGGAAGGTACATGAATCGGAAACGGGAAGGCTTCTTGCCTTCCTTGTTTACGAAATATGGGGTTTTGGGGAGAACAAACATATGGAAGAGACCGTAGTCAAAGACTCTGCCGTCCGCAAGCCTAAGACAAACAAGAAATTCACCTGGGCCGTACTCAAAGAACAGAGACAGTTGATCTATATGTCGGTGCCTCTGATGGCATACATCATCTTGTTTGCCTACGTTCCTATTTGGGGATGGACCATGGCTTTCCAGGACTACAAGCCGGCTAGAGACTTTAGTGAACAGAAGTGGGTAGGCTTTAAACATTTTGAATTTCTTTTTAAGGACGATAGTTTCCTGCAAGTGCTTCGCAATACGCTCGCAATGAGTGTTATCAATATGATTCTCGGCTTTACGACTGCAATTATCCTTGCATTGTTACTGAATGAAATCCGGAAAGTATTTTGGAAAAGAACCGTACAGACGATCTCCTATCTTCCGCACTTTCTATCCTGGATCATCGTAACCGGGATTGTGGCGACGAGCTTGGCTTCGGATGGAATCATCAATGATGTCCTTATGAAGCTGCATCTCATCAAGGAGCCGATCCAATGGCTCAGTGAAGGCAAATACTTCTGGGGAATCGTCGGAGCGTCGCATGTTTGGAAAGAAGTCGGCTGGAATACGATTATATATTTGGCTGCGATGGCATCCATCGACCCGGCGCTTTATGAGGCTGCCGATATGGACGGGGCAAGCCGCTATCGGAAAATGTTCCATGTCACTTTGCCGGGCATTAAGCCAACGATCATTATTCTGTTGATCATGCAGGTCGGTCACATTCTGGAAGCAGGCTTCGAGGTTCAATACTTGCTGGGCAACGGTCTTGTTGTCGACTGGTCGCAAACGATTGACATTTTCGTGCTGAAGTACGGGCTTGCCCAAGGCAATTACTCATTAGCAACGGCTGCCGGTATATTTAAAACGGTCGTTAGTGTGACGCTGTTATTGATTGCAAACGGAGTCGCGAAACGGCTAGGGGAAGAGAGGCTGCTATAATGGCAAATCAAACAATCAGCCCTGGGCCAGCAACTGCTGCCGCAGCGACTAAACCTGTCAGAAAAAAAAGCGTAGAGCCGATCCTTTTTAATACGTTCAATACCTTGTTTATGATTGGTCTTGTCGTTGTCACATTATATCCGTTTCTGAACACGATCGTCGTTTCCCTGAATGCGGGGAATGATACGATCCGGGGCGGAATCTATCTCTGGCCGAGGGAATTTACCTGGCAGAACTACAAGGCGGTATTCGCTTCGGGAACGATATATGACGCGTTCTGGATTTCCGTGGCAAGAACAGTGCTTTCAACGCTGCTGAATCTGGTCTTGACCACGATGCTGGCGTATACGCTGAGCCGTCGGGAATATGTATTCCGCAAGCCGATTACATTGATCTTTATTCTGACGATGTACTTTAACGCAGGCTTGATTCCTGGATATTTCTTGATGAAGGACTTGCACCTGCTGAATTCGTTCTGGGTATATGTGATCCCGTCGATGATCAGCGCATTCAATATGATCGTTATCCGGACGTATATCGGAACGATTCCGGAAAGCTTGGTCGAATCGGCAAGAATCGACGGAGCCGGAGATTTCAAAATCTTCATCCGGATCATCTTCCCGCTGTGTAAGCCGGTGCTGGCAACCATTGCGCTGTTCGTGGCCGTGGGGGCTTGGAACTCCTGGTTCGATGCATTCATCTATACCTCCTCCCGCCAAGAGCTGAGCACTTTGCAGTATGAGCTGATGAAGCTGCTGTCATCCAGTATGAACGCGAACAGCAACCCGGCAGTAGCTGCCGGCGCAGGGATGACGAAGGACTCTGCGGTGAACATGGTAACGCCGATTTCGATTCGCGCTGCCGTAACTGTCGTGGCATCGGTTCCGATTCTGCTGGTTTATCCGTTCATGCAGAAATATTTTGTCGTTGGGTTGAACGTAGGCAGCGTCAAAGAATGACCAGGATTTTGCTAGTGGACAGATCATACATGCAACCGATGAGGAGGCAAGCATTCCGTGTCTAAGAGAACGATCTTTAGAAAGATCAGCCTGATGCTGATCGGGTTCATGCTGCTCATTCCGCCCAGCTGGAGTGCGGCGGCACATACGCCCGCCGATCAGGATCTTGTGATTCACCATCATTTCGATGGCGGGACGGAGGGGTGGTTCAAACGGGGGACGGAGACGGTGACTTCCGCTACCTATGCTTATGAAGGAACAGGAAGCTTGCTGACGGAGGGAAGGACGGCGACCTGGAACGGACCGGGGTTTAATCTATCCGCCACGAATCGGCTGGACAAGGGAGCGACATATGAAATTTCCGCTTATGTCCATCTGAAGGAGGGCACCCAAGGGTCTCAGAAGCTTCAGCTTGCCATGCAGCAAACCGGGGCCGAGCCCGAATACGTGAACTTCAGCAGCCCGGTCGATGTAACCGCCGACGGGTGGGTGGAGGTAAAAGGCCGTTACAAATACGATTCCAATGCATCAGCCCTGCAGGTGTATCTGCAGAGTCCGAGCAGTCCGGACGCCGCTTATTATATGGACGACTTCAAAGTCCGGCTGATTGAGCCGGCACCGGACCCGGGCAATGGGATGCCGGGGGGAGAGAATACGATCGTATGGGATTTTGAAGACGGAACGACGATGGATTGGGGACCTCGCGATTCGGAGACCGTAGAAGCTGTGCCAGAAGCAGCCCATAGCGGCGGCTACGGTTTAAAGGTCCATGATCGGACGAACAACTGGAACGGGCCCAGCCAGGACGTCAAAGACATCATGATGAGCCAAAAAACGTATACGATCTCAGCCTATGCCAGGCTTGAGCAGGCTCCTGCCGCTGCGGTCAAACTATCGCTTTCGATGGAGAATAAAGCGGCGGGCGCAGCAGAGACGTCCTATACGACCATCGCCTCAGCCTCCGCGAGCGGCACGGAGTGGGTGGAACTGAAAGGAACCTTCGGCTTCAGCTCGGATATGGAAACATTGAAGCTGTACGTGGAAACCTCGGATCTTTCCAATTTCTATGTCGATGACATTAAGCTCGCTCTGCCGGGCTCCATTCAGACGGATATACCCGCACTGAAGGATGTGTATCGAGAGTATTTCGAGATCGGGGCAGCCGTGGAGCCCAAGCATCTGTCCGGCGTGCACAAGGAGCTTCTGGATTACCATTACAACTCGCTTGTTGCCGAGAACGTGATGAAACCGGAATCTCTCAATCCGAGAGAGGGAATCTATAACTTTACTAACGCGGATCTGATCAGGGATTATGCCAGGGATCATGATATGAACCTCCGGTTCCATACGCTGCTGTGGCATCAGCAGGGCGCCGAATGGATGCTGAAGGATGATCAGGGCCAATATCTTGAAGCCACGCCGGAGAACAAAGCGCTCGTCCTTCAGAGGCTGGAAGCTTATATCCATGAGGTGGCCGGCCGTTACAAGGGAGATGTCCGCGATTGGGACGTCGTGAATGAGGTCATTGACGAAGGGCGTCCGGACGGCATGCGGGATAGCCAGTGGTACCGGATAACGGGTCTCGACTATATCCGGACCGCTTTTCATGCGGCGCGAGACGCAGCCGGACCCGAGGCCAAGCTGTACATCAACGATTACAGCACGCACAACCCGAAGAAACGCGATTATTTGCTGAATCTCGTAGAACAGCTGAAGGCGGAAGGCGTTCCGATCGATGGCGTGGGCCATCAAACGCATATCAATATCAGCGGGCCCTCCATCCAGCAAATCTCGGATTCCATCCGGATGTTTGGCGAGGCGGGATTTGATAATCAGCTTACCGAGCTGGACGTTTCGGTGTACACGAACAATACCGACGCCTTCCAGACCGTTCCTCAGGAATTGCTCGACAAGCAAGGCTATCGGTACAAAGAGCTGTTTGAAGAATTGAAGCGGCTGGACCAAATGGGCGTTGATGCAGGCGTGGAGGGTGGCTGGATCAGCAATGTCACCCTGTGGGGGATTGCAGACGACCATACCTGGCTGCATGACCGTCCCGCCGGGACGGGCCGCCAGGATGCCCCGTTTCCTTTTGACAAGCAATATCAGGCCAAGCCAGCTTATTGGGGAATGGTCGATCCCTCCAGACTAACGATTGTGAGAAAAACCGGAACGGCTGTGGAGGGTAAGGCCGTCATCGACGGACAACCGGATGCTGCCTGGAATCTGGTTCCGGCACTTAAGACGGAGAAGCTGGGATCGTTGTCTGCCGAATTTAAGACGCTATGGGACCAGGACCATATCTATGTCAGGGTTGACGTGAAAGACGGATCGATATCCCCGGGGGATCAGGTTGATATCTTCGCAGTGGTGAACGGCACCCTGCAAGAAGCCCGGATTCAGCGCGGAGCCGCCAACACGGCAGAGACCGCGGGAGGTTACGCGGGGGAGGCTCTTCTCCAGCTACGCGGAACAGGGGCATTGGGCAGCGACATTTATTTCGATGTCAGGGTAACGGATTCCGGTTCGGATGACGGTTCCGAGCATGGCAAGAACGGAGCGGTGGTGTCCTGGAGCGATCCAAGGCATGCCCAGGAGAGCGATCAAGACGGACTCGGCATACTTACACTCGCTGCTGCGCCGAAATCGGCCCAGGCCCGCTACGGCACCCCGAAGGTGGACGGCGAGCTGGACGGCGTCTGGAAGGACGCCGCGGAACTGGCAACCGACGTGTGGGTCGAGGGTAACAGCGGCGCAACCGCAACATTCCGGACGCTATGGGATGAGAATTACCTGTATGTTTACGCCATGGTTAGCGACAGCTTGTTGTCGGATGCGAGTCCCAACGTATGGGAGCAGGATTCGGTAGAGATTTTTGTGGATCAGAATAATGGAAAGACGGATGCTTACCAAGAAGATGATGGACAGTACCGGACGAACTTCAACAATCTGCGTTCCTTTGGCGGTTATGCGGGCGAGGATAACTTCACTTCGGCAGCGAAGGTGACCGATGGGGGATATGTCGTTGAAGCAGCGATCCGCCTGGATAAGATCAAGCCTGAGAAAGGGACGGTCATCGGATTCGATTTGCAGGTGAACAACGATGAAGACGGCCAGGGCACAAGAGACAGCGTGGCCATCTGGTCGGATCCGACGGGCCAGTCCTATCAGAACACGTCCGGGTTCGGCGTGCTGGAATTCACGAAGAGCTCCGCTCCTGGCGGAGGGGACGGAAACGGCGGAGAACATAACGGCGGCGGTGACGGAGGAAGCGGTGCAAACGCGGGCGGTGGCGGAAGTAGTACAAGTCCAGCTCCGAACACGCCTTCACTCGAAATCCGGAACAATGACGGGCGGATTCTCGCTGTAGTCTCGAGCCAAGTCCTTCAGCAGGCATTGGACAGGGCGGCAGCCGGCGTGGAAGGACCGAAGCGAGCAATCGTGGCTATCCCGGCTCAAACAGAGGCCCAGTCCTACGAAATTCGATTGCCGGGCAAGTGGCTGCTGGGGAACTCGGAGGTTGTGTTGATCCTCCAAACGGAGTTCGGCGCACTGGAACTGCCAAACGCATGGGTTCGGGGAGCCGGAGTAAAGGATACGGAAACCGTCACGCTGCGTCTGGCGAAAGCTTCGGGCAGCAATCTGGCTGCAGCCCTTCGCGAGGAGATCGATGATCGTCCGGTGTTCCGGGTAGAGGCTCTTGCCGGCGACCGGGCCCTGTCGTGGAAATCGGGCAAAGCTCGCCTGATCTGGTCGGTGCCTTACACACCAACCAAGGAAGAGCTGGCACAACCGGACCATATCTTTGTCAGGGAGATCGATGCCAACGGGCAAGGCGGGCCTCTTCCTAACAGCCGTTATGATGCGAAACAGGGGATCGTTCGCGCAGCGCTGCCGCATGGCGGCACGTTTGCAGTCGCTTCCGCATTCAAGACGTTTCATGACCTGAAGTATGTGCCGTGGGCGATCGATGCGATCGAAACGATGGCATCCCGCGGATTTTTCCAAGGGGTAAGCGAAACGATGTTCGATCCGCAGAACGAAATCACCCGGGCCGAATTCCTTGTTATGCTCGTACGCGTGCTGGAACTGGAAGGCTCGGGCGAAGGCCGGGCAGCATTCGGAGATGTTACGTCATCGGCCTATTATTACAAACACGTGCAAATCGCCTTAGAGCTTGGGCTCGTTCAAGGCGTCGGCGGAAATCGTTTCTCGCCGGACACGCCGATGACACGCCAGGACATGATGCTGATCACGCAGCGTGCCCTGGAGGCGGCAGGCAGGAAGCTGGAGGGCGAAGGGGCGCTGGATGCTTTTGCCGATGGGGATGAGGTTGCCGAATATGCCAAATCGAGTGCAGCTCTGCTTGCAGGGTCGGGCATCGTGAACGGCATGAACGGCAAAATCGCGCCGAAGGCTTACTTTACGCGTGCCCAGGCAGCCGTGATTCTGGACCGGATTTGGATTGGGAACTGATTAAGGCCGTGAATCGTTAATGCGATGATCGGACGTGAACGATGAAAAGCAGCATGTACGTATGAATGAGATGGAGGCCACCCGTTGCAACGGGCTGGCCTTTTTCGTGCAGATCCTCCAGGCCAGGCGGGCGGCGAGCTATGAATCATGCGGGACAAGCGAATCCTTTTCTAGCAAAAGACGTCTATCTTCGAGCTTTCTTGGAAAACCTATTCATAGATTCAAGATTCTAAGCTAGCGCTATTAAATAATCTATGAATATAGGTTGGAGGTTGATGTACTTGTATCGTTCATCCGTTCATGCTGAAGAAGCCGATCATCCGGAGTGGGCGCCAGATCTTCTGGGGAGGGTTACCAAACGGATCGGCAGCGTTATCGTCGGACATGAGGAGCAAATTTCGTTAACGATGATTGCCTTGCTGGCCGGGGGCCATGTGCTGCTGGAGGACGTGCCGGGAGTCGGGAAGACCATGCTGGTGAAGTCGGTGGCTGCGTTAATCGGCTGCGATTTCAGCCGCATTCAGTTCACTTATGACCTGATGCCAGGGGACATTACGGGCGCATCGGTCTATTATCCGCACACGGGAGAATTTGTATTTAGGCCCGGACCGGTGATGTCCAATATCGTGTTGGCCGATGAGATTAACCGGGCATCGCCGCGGGCGCAATCCGCGCTGCTGGAGGCGATGGAAGAGGGGCGCGTCACCGTGGACGGTCATACGTATCCGCTGCCTGCCCCGTTCTTCCTGCTGGCAACGCAAAATCCGTACGAATATGAAGGCACAAGCCGCCTGCCGGAGGCGCAGCTGGATCGATTTTTGATGAGATTATCGCTGGGCTATCCCAACATGGAAGGCGAATTGGAGCTGCTGGAGCGGGGAATGGGCAGTTCCAGACTGGAGGATCTGAAGCCGATCATGATGGGCTCCGAGCTCATCCGGATGCAGCAGAGCGTGTCCCGCGTCTTCGTGGATGACACCATCAAACGCTACATGGTCAGTGTGGCCGATGCTTCCCGCAGGCAGCAGGGCGTATCCCTGGGCATCAGTCCGAGAGGGACATTAGCTTGGCTCCGTGCTTCGCAGGCAGCAGCATTTTTGACAGGACGAATGTATGTCATCCCGGATGACTGCCTGCGCGTTGCCGTACCGGTGCTGACCCACCGGATTCACCTCGGTCATGATGCACGCGCAGCCGGTGTGACTCCTTATGAAATGGTAGAATCCATCCTTACGAGGTTTGATCTGCCGCGCCAGCGCAGCCGGAAGGGAAGCACCTCATGAGACGGCGTCTGCTGGAATGGTTGAGAGGCATAGCCATCTGGTCGGTGTCTTTGGGGCTCTCTCTTTGGTTAGGCGGGGAATCGCTGCGGCTTGTTTGGTGGGCATCCACGATTCTATTGCTTGGAGGGGCTATGACGAGCTTGCTCGGTCCGACCCGAATCACCATCTCGCACACAAGCTCCCCTTTGTGCATACAGGCTGGAGACTCCGTCCAGATGACGGTTCATGTTGCCTATCGTTGCATTCTTCCCCTGCCATGGCTTATCATCACCGACCGCATCGGCAGCAGGACATATCGCAAACTGCTGTTCCCGGGCATGCGGCGACGACTTGAGTATACCTACCGACTGAACCAGGTTCCCCGCGGAGTCTGGTCTTCGATCTATAGCGAGATGGAATGGGGCGATCTGTTCGGCTGGTTCAGGACAAACCGAAGTCTGCTCAGCGATTCGGGCGGCCTGATCGTGCTGCCAAAGCCCGCGGAGTGGCCTGTGGCCCAGATGCCCATGCATGGAAGCGATATGGATACGGAAGATGAACGCGTACGCTTCAACGTTTGGAATGTAATGAGAGGATCGGGCGTGCGCGATTATGTTCCAGGGGATCCCATGAATCGGATTCATTGGAAGAATTCCGCGAAGCTTGGCCGCTTGCAATCTTTTATGCCTCATGAGGGCTTTGGAGCAAGGCAGGGCGTTGTGCTGGATACATCGCTCCAAGGGTATGAGGGTCATGAAGCCCGGAAACCGCAGGAAGTATTTGAAGAAGCGGTATCGGCTGCAGCGGGTATGGTATCCCGGCTTATACGCTATAGAATCCCCTATCAATTATGCATGGATGGGACGGATTTAGAGGGTTCATCGATTGAACGCAAAGGCGGGTCCAAGGGGCAGCCGGATTCGTTGGTGCCTCTGGCCTCTGTTCAGCTAACCGGGAATGATCCGATGCGGAACCGAAGATTCCAGCAATCCTTCAATCCCTCGCAAAAGAATACGGATTGGGCTATCATCACCGGGTACTTCCATCAGGGTACCGCTGTCACCGGCATAAGTCTCCTGAATGCAGGCTGCAGAAAGGTGACCATTTATTGCATTCAAAGCGTAAGCCGGTTGAAATTGGCTGAAAGCACAGCGGCGGCCCCATCGGAGAATCAGGCGCATCCGCCGTGGGCGCACGAATTTTTCGGCAAAGGCGGGAAGCTGGTGTATGTACATGAAAAACCAGCAGTAGAGGCAGAGCACCCTATCAAGATCGGAGGTGCCGTCCATGACAGGACCGGACAGCTCGCCCGTTAGGGCTGGCGGCAATCGGGAAACCGGGTCATTCGGATCACGGAGTGTGCCTTCGGTATTCGTTTCCAGATTGTCGCACGGAACGCTGCTTCATCGCATATTAATTATGCTGCCGGTGACGGGACTTCTGTCAGAGTGGCTCTTGCCCCTTCGGAATGCGGGTGAAACAGGCGGCCGGTTTGTGCTGGAAACCTTATTCCTATGGGCTTTGTTTCTGCTGCTTCAAGGGTTGTTTACATGGCGAGGCTGGGTGTGGCTGCCGCTGAATGCCGGGCTGGTGGTCTGGCTTTGTTCCCGGTTGTTTGAATATAGCGATCCGCTCGCATGGCTGTCCGATTACGCTTCGCTGATACTTCCAGGCGACGCTTCGGCTTTCAGAAATGCGTGGGAGTTTACGATCTTAAGCCAGGAAACGAGGACGATCATCCTGCTTGTCGGCTGGGGCATCATGGTATCCGCAGTGCATATGCTGGCTCTGTATCGCCGGACCGTTTGGCTGTTTGGCGGTTCGACGCTGGTTTATTTGGCGGTGCTGGAGTCTGCCATGGAAGAAAGCGTCTATGGGGATATGCTGCGCGCGGTGCTGTACATGTTGCTGGCCCAGGGCATGATGCTGATCCTTAAGCTGAAGCAGGAAACCGTGGAGGGAACCTCTTCGGAAATGGTCCTCCCCGAACCAATGCGAACCGGCCGCTTGTCCGGGCTGCCAGTGCTGCGCTGGAGCCTGTTTGTGCTGCTGGCCTCCGTTCTGATCGCGGGGATTACCCGAGTAGGAGGGGGCTTGGGCGAGCCTTCGCCAGGCATGGGATTGAGTGTGGCGGAAATGGCGGAACGACTGGCGGGATGGGGGGATCGGCTCCGCGGAAATACGGAACCGTCGATTCCTGCCTCCCAGGTTGCGGGATATGCTTCCCAAGGAGAAGATTTGGGAGGCCCTCTGACGCTCAGCGATGCATTGTATTTTACGGCGCAATCGCCTGTACCGACGTATTGGCGCGGAGACACGTATAATCGATATGACGGCCGGAAATGGGATGCAGATCCTTCCATACGCAAGCCAGTCAAGCAATTGGAGGACCTGAGCGGTTTCCTGCCGTATTGGGAGCGTCCTTCTGGAGAGACGATCGTGCAGTCGCTGACTTTTGTACGGGAGACCCCCGTCCCATCTTTGCTGTCGGGAGGTATTATTACCCGCGTGAAGGAGATGCATTCTTCCAAAGAGCGAGGTGCGCCAAGGTTGGCCGTCGACAGGCTGTCCGAAACGATTTCCTTGCAAGGCGAGAGGACGGTGTCCGGTTATACCGTGGAGACTTTATACGCGCAGCCGGAGGAGCAAGCGCTCCGCAGTGCGAACGGGGACGATCCCGAATATATGGAAGAAATGTATCTGGAGCTTCCCGAGGAGCTGCCCTCCAGGGTGAAGGATTTAGCGCGGAAGATTACATCGGACGCTGCGGGCAGGTATGAAACGGCGCAAGCTATCGAATCCTATTTGGAGCAGAACTATACGTATACGCTGCAAACCTCCGTGCCACCGAAGGGCCGGGATTTTACGGATCATTTTTTGTTCGATGCGAAGGAAGGGTACTGCGTTCATTTTGCTACGGCGATGACCGTCTTACTCCGATCCGAGGGCATCCCCGCACGCTATGTGACGGGATTCGCGCCTGGCGATCGGGTGGCAGGCACGATGGATCGTTACGAGGTCGCCCAAAAGAATGCGCATGCGTGGGTGGAAGTGTTTTTCCCGGGACAGGGGTGGGTCCTGTTTGATCCGACTCCGGGCTTTGGGGTCGAGGGGAGGTCCTTGCCTCCGGCTGCCGGCGATTCCGGCTCCGCCGGAATGATGTCATGGCATACCTTGTGGAGTACCATGATCTACGCTGCCGTAAAAGTGCTCCTTGTGATATCCGCCATCGGTCCCGTGATGTTTGGGGTCGCGCTTTTGTTGATCCTCCCTCTTATTGTGGCCGTCATTTGCCGAATTCCGGCCGTACGCCAAAGTTGGGCCTTCATGAGGATGGCCCGGACGATAGCGGTCAGCGGGCGGGAGGGACTCGTATCGGCGGCGGTATGGGTCTGGGACAAGCTGCAGCGCAGGTATGGGGATCTGGAAAGAGGGCAGACCATGCGTCAATACGTCAGCGCCCTGTCGATTGCCGATGCCGAATTCAGGGCGGAGCTGGAGGCATTCGCGTCGCGCTGGGAGCGGGCGGCGTACCAGGATGAACCGTGGTCCCGTACGGAAAAAGTACTCTTTTTGCGCCAATGCATTCGAATTGTCAAAAAACTGGCATGAAAACAAAGGGCCCTCTTTCTTGACGGTATGAATTGGGGTTGCGTATAATTAATTTCATTAATCAAGGGAGGCCCGGTAATGAATAAGCCTAATGAAATCATCGTCGTTTTGGACTTCGGTGGACAGTACAACCAACTTATAGCACGACGCATTCGCGATCTTGGCGTTTATAGTGAGCTTCTGCCATACAATACGCCCGTCGAGAAGATTAAAGATCTCTCCCCGCGCGGCATTGTTTTCTCAGGAGGTCCTTCCAGCGTGTATTCCGAGAATGCACCGCATGTGGATCCTGCCATTTACGATCTGGGACTGCCTATCTTCGGCATTTGCTACGGCATGCAGCTGATGGCTCAGCAGCTGGACGGAAAAGTAGAGCGTGCTTCGAAGCGCGAATACGGTAAAGCCGAATTGGAGTTCGCTCCGAACTCGACGCTTGTCAAAGGGATTGAGCAAAAACAAACCGTATGGATGAGTCATGGCGATCACGTGGTATCGCTGCCTTCCGGCTTCAAGCTGGATGCAGGAACGGAGTCCGCTCCGATCGCCGCGATGAGTAACGAAGACAAGAAGCTGTACGCCGTGCAATTCCATCCGGAGGTTCGCCACTCCGTCCATGGTAACGAAATGATTAAGAATTTCCTGTACGAAGTGTGCGGCTGCGAAGGCAACTGGAGCATGGAGACTTTCATCGAGGATCAGGTTCGCGAAATCCGTGAAGTGGTCGGCGAGCAAAAAGTGCTATGCGCGCTGAGCGGCGGCGTTGATTCCTCCGTTGTGGCCATGCTGATTCACAGAGCCATCGGCGATCAGCTGACATGCATGTTCATCGATCATGGACTGCTGCGCAAGGGCGAGGCCGAGAGCGTAATGGAGACCTTTGTCGGCAAGTTCGACATGAAGGTTGTCAAGATTGACGCTCAGGAGCGTTTCATGTCCAAGCTGAAGGGCGTGGACGATCCGGAGAAAAAACGTAAAATCATCGGCAACGAGTTCATCTACGTATTCGATGAGGAATCCAGCAAGTTCGATGATTTCGCATTCCTGGCTCAAGGCACGCTGTATACCGACATCGTGGAGAGCGGAACGGACACGGCACATACGATCAAGTCCCACCACAATGTCGGCGGGCTGCCTGAAGACATGAAATTCGAGCTCATCGAGCCGCTCAAAGCCCTCTTTAAGGACGAAGTTCGCAAAGTCGGCGAAGAGCTTGGCTTGCCGGACGAGATCGTTCATCGTCAGCCTTTCCCTGGCCCGGGTCTTGCGATTCGCGTACTGGGCGAAGTAACGGAGGACAAGCTGCAAATCGTCCGCGACTCCGACTACATCCTGCGCGAGGAAATCGCAAAGGCTGGTCTGGATCGCGAAATCTGGCAGTATTTCACGGCGCTTCCGAACATGAAGAGCGTCGGCGTTATGGGTGATGCACGCACGTATTCCTACACCGTAGGCATCCGCGCCGTAACCTCCATCGACGGCATGACAGCGGACTGGGCGCGCATCCCATGGGATGTGCTGGAGAAAATCTCCGTCCGCATCGTGAACGAAGTCGAGAACGTCAACCGCATCGTGTACGATGTGACTTCCAAGCCGCCAGCAACGATCGAGTGGGAGTAATTTTTATACTGCTGCACTAAACATAAAAACCTTCAAATCCACATCCGTGGGATTGAAGGTTTTTTTGTGTTGGTCAACGAGCTTTCCTCTTTAAACAATGGATTGAGGCCCTGGTTTATTGCATGCATCTTTTGTCCAATAAGATAAATAATACGTTAAGGTGCAATGGGTGAGCGAGCTTTAGGGAAGTCGAACCAAGACCGAACCTGTGAGGAGGAAAAGAATGAAAGCTATCGTCATTGACCGTTATGGTGGCAAGGAAGAGCTTCAGGAAAGAGAAGTACCTACTCCTGCACCGCAAGCGCATCAGGTCTTAGTCAAAGTGGCCGCCACCTCGATCAATCCAATTGACTGGAAGCTTCGAGAAGGCTATTTAAAACAAATGGTGGATTGGGAGTTTCCCATTATTTTAGGATGGGATGTTGCCGGGACCATTTCGGAAATCGGGAGCGAGGTAACGGATTGGAAAGTGGGGGACGAAGTGTTTGCCCGCCCGGAAACGACCCGTTTTGGCACATATGCCGAATTTACTTTGGTGGATGACCACCTGTTGGCACGCAAGCCTGCTGCTATCTCATGGGAGGAAGCGGCATCCGTTCCGCTCGCGGGACTCACTGCTTGGCAGGCGCTGTTTACACATGGTGAACTGACCAAAGGAGAGAAGGTATTGATTCATGCAGGCGCTGGCGGCGTCGGCATGTTCGCTATCCAGTTTGCCAAACAAGCGGGTGCTTACGTCATAACGACCGCCAGCGAACGCAATCATGAACTGTTGGCCTCACTCGGTGCTGATCGGATGATCGATTATCGGACGACCCGATTTGAAGATGAATTATCGGATGTGGACGTTGTGTTCGATACGATGGGCGGTGACGTGCAGAAGAACAGCTTTAAAGTACTGAAACAGCATACCGGGCGAATCATATCGATTGTCAGCGATTTTGATGAAGAACTGGTAAGAAAATACGACGTGACCGCCAAAAATATATGGCTGGATCCCAATGGCCAGCAGCTTCAGGAAATAGCCGATATGTTAGAGCAAAAAAAGGTAAGAGCCGTCGTGGGAGCTACGTTTCCTTTTTCGCGAAAAGGGCTCTACGATGCCCACGCATTAAGTGAGACCCACCATGCTGTCGGTAAAATAGCCATAAGTTTCTCCTAAGGAGATAGACGATCCGATTTCATCCTGCCTGTCCGGTTTCGACCCGCGTCTGCCACCATCGGATGTAAAACACCTCACCGGGCGGATTTCGATGATCATGTGCGCATCTTCCCAGGTTTTTGGGTTGTTTCTAGTCGTATGTAGGTCAGTTGTCCTAGAGCGGAAAGCTTTTGGAAAGGTAATTCCCGAACGTTTCTTTAAATTGACAAGTTTAATATTCGTTTTTGTTGTTGACAAGGTTGGGCTTCTCGTCCTAGAATATGTGTAGAAACCGACACGACAACTACAAATAACGAGCTTTTTCGTATAATCCCGGGAATGGGCCCGGGAGTCTCTACAGGTCACCGTAATGATCTCGCTACGAAAAGAAGAGCGGCAATATAATGATGCGGACTCGTCCAGCATTCGAGATCGGCCTGCAAGCAGGAGCAACAACGCTCCAATGCAGCAGACCGGTTATTCGATAAGGATGCTGCCCGGCAGCATGCGAAAGATTGTTTTGCGGCTCTTTTTTCAAGCGACGGCCCTAGGGATCTATCCTTAGGGTTTATTTGTATGTTGCCGGTCATTAATTTAAGGGGGATATCTCTACAATGGAGCGTTTCTTTAAACTAAAGGAACACG
The DNA here is from genome assembly GCF_041953985.1 of Paenibacillus sp. CR_12. Lineage (NCBI taxonomy): Bacteria > Bacillati > Bacillota > Bacilli > Caryophanales > Paenibacillaceae > Paenibacillus > Paenibacillus sp. CR_12. The sequence goes on from NZ_JAVFHO010000010.1 coordinate 192,689, forward strand.
GAACGAATGTAAGAACCGAGATTATCGCAGGCTTGACGACCTTTATGACCATGGCTTACATCCTGCTGGTCAACAATCTGTTCCTGGGTCCTGACGGCGCGGGCATTCCACAGGAAGGCGTATTCTTCGCTACCGCTGTTGGTGCCGGTCTCGTGACAATGGCCATGGGCTTTTTCGTTAACATTCCGGTTGCGCTGGCACCAGGCATGGGTTTGAATGCGTATTTCATGACAGTTGTATTAAGCTCGAACGGTGCGATTACTTGGCAGGCGGCGCTCGGTGCCGTATTCATCTCCGGTATCGTCTTCATCATTCTTACGGTAACCAAAGTCCGCCAAATGCTGTTGACGGCGGTTCCGAACAACTTGAAGATCGCCATTACCGTTGGTATCGGATTGTTCATCACGATCGTTGGCCTGAAGCTGGGCAATATCGTTACGGCTTCCATCAACCCGGGAACGGATATCTCTCATCCGGTACCAGGCGGTGCCTTCAATCTTGGTCTTGGAAATTTCGTTGAAAACAAGGATACGCTGCTTGCGATCATCGGGCTGTTCCTGATTGCCATCCTGATGGTCCTGAAGCTGAAAGGCGCACTGCTTATCGGTATCGTGCTGACGACGCTGATCGGTATTCCGATGGGCGTTACCGATCTGTCGGGTCTGAGCACCGCGAGCTGGATTCCTTCGTTCGATAATCTGGCTGTCGGTCAGATGGACTTGAAGGGTGCGCTCGGGATTGGTCTTATCGAAGTTATTTTCATCTTCACATTCGTCGAGCTGTTCGATACGTTCGGAACGCTGGTTGGTACGGCCGGTCGTGCCGGACTTCTGAAGAACAAAGAAGAAGGCGAGAAAAAGCTCGGCAAAGCGATGCTCGTGGATGCGGGCGGCGTAAGCGCAGGCGCATTCCTCGGAACTAGTACGATCACGGCCTTCGTAGAAAGTACTTCCGGTGTTGCTGAAGGCGGACGTACAGGCTTGACTGCGGTTACCACAGGAGTACTCTTCATTCTGGCATTGTTCCTGGCTCCGATTGCACTGGTTGTTCCTTCGGCCGCTACGGCACCCGCACTTGTCATCGTCGGCGTCCTGATGATGAGCCAGGTACGCGATATCGAGTGGGACGATTTCATGCAAGCTTTCCCGGCATTCTTGACGATCATCCTGATGCCATTCACAGGCGGTATCGCGAACGGGATCTCCGCTGGTATCATTGCATATGTGATTCTTGCGGTATTCGGCAAATTGACTGGCCGCACGGATACCAAGGTGCATTGGCTGATGTGGATCTTGTTTGTGATCATCTTGATCCGATACGCGTTCCTCGGTGCAGAATAGTTAAATTCGAATCTAAATGATATACAAATAAAGCGAAAGCTCTGGGAGTCAGTCCCGAGCTTTCGCTTTTTTCTTAGGGCCGCAACAGCGGTTGAGTGACAAACGATTCGGTAGTCTTATAGAATCTGTTGAACTAAGTAAGTATTTTATATATAAGAAGAAATAGGATTAACCGCAGGTTTTGCTGCGGAATAAACCTTTGAAGCAATGCTTTCTTTAATAACCTCTAAGCACCGGCTGGTATTGGAATGTGAGAGGTACGCGGCGAGATCATCAGACCGTAATACGAAATGATGACTTCTCGCCATGCCATAAGTGCCTTTAATTATGAAACCTTACGTTTAATATATAAGGGGCTCAGTAAACACAGGTTATACTAAACTGCATTATAGTAGAATTCTCTATGAATAATTTTTCAAAAAACACTTGCGTTCCGAATCGACGCATGGTATATTATATTTCCGGCCAAGAAATACGGCCTGGAACAAATGCTTGGATCAACAAGCTAAAATGAATTTGAAAAATAAATTCAAAAAAAGCTTGCAATGATCGAGCGGATGTGATAAGATATAAGAGTTGCTAAAGAGATAAACTGTTGGTGACAA
>NZ_JAVFHO010000011.1:0-189706 GCF_041953985.1 Paenibacillus sp. CR_12
CCGACCTTTTTGAACACGCACTACTAGAGGTAGTTCAAAAAATTATAGTCGTCGTTTATTGCGTTTACTACACGGTCATACCCAAAACATATTAGAACTTGATAGGAGGTTTCATAGAATGCATACGGTTTGGAAGGGCGCGATCAGCTTTGGTCTGGTGCACGTGCCGGTGAAGATGTTCTCGGCTACGGAAGACAAGGATATTTCGATGCGGTACATTCACAAGGAGTGCGGCAGCCCGCTCTCCTACATCCGCAAATGTCCGGTATGTGAAGAGGAGGTTTCCTGGGAGGAGATTACGAAGGGCTATGAGTACGAGAAGGGGAAATTCGTGTTGTTCGAAAAAGAAGAGCTGGAGCAGCTCGCCGAAGCGAACAGCAAAAACATCACCATTCTGGACTTTGTCGATCTGACCGAGATCGATCCGATCTACTTCCAGAAGACCTACTATCTCTCGCCGGATCAAGCAGGTGCCAATGCATACCGGCTGCTGCTGGAAGCGATGAAGCAGTCCGGCAAAATCGGCATCGCCAAAATTGCCATTCGCTCCAAGAGCAGTTTGGCTGCGATTCGCGTGCTGGATGAATGCCTGTCGATCGAGACGATTTTCTACCCGGATGAAATCCGGCCGATTTCGCAGGTCCCGAATTTGCCTGAGCGAACCGAGGTCAACGCCAAGGAGCTGGATATGGCCAAACTGCTGATTGACCAGTTGTCGACTCCCTTTGACCCTGAAAAATATACGGATGATTATCGCGAACGCCTGCTGGACCTGATCAACAGCAAAGTGTCCGGCGAAGAGATCAAGATTGCCCCTGCTCGTCAGGAGACCAACGTTGTGGATCTGATGGCGGCCCTTCAGGCCAGCATCGAGGCCGTCAAGCCGATCGGAACGGACCCGGGCACCAAGCCGAAGCCGCGTAAAACGACCCGGAAGACCGCTGCCAAAGAGCCTGCAGCCAAGGTCAGCGGCGGGGAAGCTGACGCGGATGCACCAAAGCCGAAACGCCGGACGGCCAAATCCAAGAAATCCGATTCCCCATCCTAAAGCCGCATGGGACAGTTGCAAAATTTGCTGCCGAAAGAGCCGATGGCTCCGATCTCGACGGATCAGATTACGACCGGCGAAGATTGGGGTTATCAGCTGAAATGGGATGGCGTACGCATTCTGGCCGGGCTTGACCAGAACCGCGTATCCCTGTATTCCCGCAAGCTGCTCGACAAAACATCCCTGTACCCCGAAATCGTTCAGGCTTTATCCGTCCTGCAGGATCGGCGTCTTCTCCTGGATGGCGAGGTCGTGTATTTTCATCCGGAGCTTGGCCGCCCCGTCTTTCAGAAGGTTCTTCAGCGGGAGCGTTCGCGTACGGTCAGTACGAGCGCTCCTCTGTTTACTTATGTGCTGTTCGATATCTTGGTGGATGGCGACGAGGACTTGCGCAAGCTGCCTTATCTGGAACGTCATCATCGTCTCAAGGAGACGGTTTCCGACATTCCGGGCCTGCTGACCGCCGATCTGTTTCTTGAAGGCGAACCGTTATGGGACTGGGCGGAACAGCGCGGTTGGGAGGGCATTGTCATGAAGCGCCTCTCCTCGCCATACCGTGAGGGCAAAAAGCATCGGGATTGGTACAAAAAGAAAATTGCCGTGAACATGGCAGCCTCCGCCGTCGCCATGATCATCAGGGAAGGTCGCGTAGCCAGCCTCGTCATCGCAGACGACGATGGGAACTACATCGGCCGGGCTTCCCTGGGGCTCAATGAGCAAACGAAGAAGAAACTGCTGCAATATGCCGAAAGCCATCGTGCTGACGCGGTATGGAGAACGCTCCATACCGACCTGAAGAAAGAACAGCTGGCCTGGCTTAGCCAGCCTTTATCAGTCCAGGTCACATTTCTCGAGTGGAGCCAGGATGGCATGATGCGCCATCCCAAACTCGTATCGATTGAGGGGGTGTAAACCATATGGCTCGTACCGTTAAAGGCACCCTGACGATCGAGGGGCAAGAGATTCAAATTACGAATCCCGACAAACCGCTGTGGCCGGAGGTCGGCATTACCAAGGCAATGTATTTGCAAAAGCTTGCGGCCATCTCGCCTTTCTTGCTCCGGTACTGCCGGGGCAGGCTGCTCACGACCATCCGGTATCCGCACGGAGCGCAAGGCGAATCCTTCTACCAGAAAAATGCACCCGAGCCGCTGCCGCCCTTTGTTCAGACTTATGTGCACGAAAATATTAACTACGTGCTGCTCAACGGGCTGCCGGAGCTGCTCTGGCTGGGGAATCTGGCTGCGCTTGAGTTTCACCCTTCCCTGCATCTGGCAGGCAGCCATCTGCCCTGCGAATGGATGATCGATTTGGATCCCACGCTCCCGGAGGAGCCCCGGATTATGGAGGCGACGGCCATTGTAGGGGACGTGCTGAGCTCCCTGGGCCTGTCCTCCGTCCCGAAAACCTCGGGAGCGACCGGAGTGCAGATCATCGTTCCGATTCCGGAAGGCGTAACGTTCGATGAACTTCGAACGGTTGGCCAATTCGTGGGCCAATACGTGACGGAGAAGTTCCCGAAGCTGTTCACCATCGAGCGGCTGAAGAAGAACCGCGGCGATAAAATCTACTTCGATTATCTTCAGCACTACAGCGGAAGGACGCTCGCCGCTCCTTATACCCCGCGGGCCCGGCGGCTCGGGACCGTCTCCACGCCGCTCACGTGGGACGAAGTCCGCCAGGACGTTTCTCCCACGGAGTTTCACCTGCTGAACATCGAAGAACGGCTGAGGGAAAAGGGCGACCTGCTGCAGACCCTGCCGCCCCAACCGATCGAGAATGTCATCCGGCATCTGTTGCCAAAGGGTAAGGCAGCGTCAAAAAGGAAAGGATAGCTGCTCAACATCGGGTTTAAGCTCCTCTCCGGAAACCGGGGCCGCCGGTTGAGGAAGCTTCCTTGGACGTACAGGAGCAGCCCATTCCCTCGCAGGGTGATCGTTGGCCCCTTCATCCGATGTATCGTTCTCCGAGGCTGCAATCGGTCCGGACCGGTTGACAGCAGCAGGTGCCCCCATGGTCAATCCGCTCAGCCCATATTCGTTCAACAGCCTGGACGCCATCGACTTGAAGGAACGAACGTAATGCTCTTCCGCATAAGCACCTTGCCCATATAACTCGCGGTAGGATTGAACCACCTCGGGGAAATGGTGTTTCAGCGTTTCGAGGTACCATTTCTTCACGTCGCGCGACAGTCTCAGCAAGGAGATCATCGCAAAGGAAACGCCTCTTTCCTTGGCCTGGGACAAGAGCTCCTTCAGTTCCGGCTCCTCGTCCGTCAAAAAGGGCAGTACAGGCGCCACAAACAAGCCTGTTCTTATGCCTGCAGCCGATAATCTGTGAATCGCATCAAGCCTGGCCTCCGGATGAGGCGATGCCGGCTCCAGCTTCCGGATGACGTCCCCGCTCAGCGTGTTGAGACTCATGTTGACGGACACGTTCTCCATCCGGGTCAAGATATCCAAATCCCTCAATACGAGCGGAGAACGCGTCGTAATGCTGGTAGAAATGCGGTATTTAGCGAGCAGCTTCAGACATTCCCGCGTAAGGGTCTCCTTGCCCTCGATCGGCTGGTACGGGTCGGTTGCCGTTCCGATCGTCACCTGTCCGATCGATCTCCGCATCGCTTCAATGTCATAGTTAAACTTCCTCGCCGCGCTCGACAGCTGCTTCTCCAACGCTTCCGCCGCATTCGACTTCATAAAAATATGGTGCTGGAACTCGTCTTCCGCTCCCATCCCGATAAACGATTGAAATGCGCGGGCGTAGCAAAAGCTGCAGCCATGTCCACAACCTCGATACGGATTGATGGACCAGTCGAAGGGCATCCGCTCTTCCTTCACTCGGTTTAATGTTTGCTTGGTGGTTATGCGTTCATATTGCGTACGAGCCATTCCGCTTCCTCCTCCCTGGACCTGCCATGCTCTATGTCATTATTCTTTATTTTAACAAACATATGTTCTTATTATAAGTGGGTTTTACTGGATTTACAAATCATGATTCCATGAACGCTTCATGAGAATCGGATTGAAATCGGTCCAATTACTCATTATAATCAATATATATCAAGTGATATATATTGATCGTTCTACATATGAATAACTTAAGGAGCTGTAGACATCATGGCACCAAAAACGAAGTTTACCAAACAAGATATCGTGCTAGCCGCATTCGACATTGCCAAAACGGATGGCATCGAGTCCATTACGATCCGAAAAGTAGCCGAACGTCTCGGCAGCTCCATCGCGCCGATCTATGTCAATTTCAACGACGTCCAGGAACTGCTTCAGCAGGTCGTCGAAAGAGCCTTCCATGTGGCCAGAGGAATGATCATGGAGCAGCAATCCGGACAGCCGTTCCGGGATATCGGCATGGCAAGTCTCCGCTTTGCCAAGGAATATCCCGTGCTTTATCGGGACCTCATGATGAAGGACAATCCCCATATGAAGAATACGCCGGAACAACTGGACGAAGTTATCGGATTGATGAGGCAGGATCCGGAGCTCGCGGGATTTTCGGATCAGGAGCTGCAATCTATTTTATTGAACATGCAGGTGTTTCAGACAGGTCTCTGCGTCATGGTGGCAAACGATCTGTTCACGAAGAACGTGGATGACGAGCAGATGATGAATATGATGGACGAAGCCGCTGAAGCGTTCATACGTGCTGCGCGTGCCCGGAAACATGAGGGAAAGGGAATCTAAACTGAAGGAAAGAAAAATTACGATTCATGGGAGGTAGAACGGCAATGGGAACAATCCTGAAGCAATCGGTTCTGGATGCATGTGTGACTCAAATCGCCAATAAAAGAAATGTGTTTAGCACAGTGATGTGCGTCGAGGACCAGGAGCGGTCATTGTCCATAGTCGGCAGCGGAGGTGATATGCAGCCTGACGACCGCTATTTCATTGCCAGCGTGACCAAGTTGTACGTGACTGCCGTACTCTTGAAATTACGCGCCGAGCGGCGGCTGGAGCTCCATGATCCCATTGGCAAGCACCTGCCCGAAGAGATTATGACCGGGCTCCACAGGTTTAAGAACAGGGATTACGGCGAAGAAATCACCGTTCAGCATTTGATGTCCAATACGTCCGGCATCCCGGACTATTTCTCGGAAACCGTCTTCTCGAATCTGATCGCCGGGAAGGATCGAGCTTGGAGCCTGGACCAAGTCCTGGCCGCGGCCAAAAGGAAAACGCCTAAATTCAAACCGGGACAGCAGAAAAAAGCCCAATATTCCGACACCAACTATCGGCTGCTTGGCCAAATCATCGAGAATATCAAGGGCGAATCCATTCAGGCCGTATTCCAGGAATACATCTTCGACAAGCTCAAGCTGACGCAAACCTATTTTTATCATGACCCGGAGGATGCGTCCCCCGTTCCGTTCCATTACAAGCAGAAGCGACTGGACCTTCCCTTGTATATGGCATCAGTCGGTGCGGAGGGCGGGATCGTCTCCACGGCAAGGGAAACGATGACGTTTTTGCGATCCTTTTTTAACGGGGATTTGTTTCCGCTGGGTGATTTGGGGGAGCTCCAGAGGCAGTGGAACTTCCTGTTTGCTCCCGGCCCCTTCTTCTATGGCATCGGCATTTCAAGACAGCCGCTATCTCCTTTCAGTCTGGGACGCGGACTCATCGGCCACTGGGGCCAATCCGGGGCATTTGCCTTCCATCACCCGGAGTCGGGCCTCTATTTCACCGGAACCGTGAACCAGGCCGTCGGTCAAACCGCCGCCGTGCAGGCCATGTCGCGAATCATCCGCCATTATGTGCGCGAGAAGAAGGCGCTGCGCCTGCAAGCCGATACTCTTTAAACAAAAAATGGCTCCGCCCGCGCTAACTCTCGCACCGGGTGGAGCCTGAAATGATTGTATTAATGGATTGCCTTTTTCTTAAAGCGGCCGCCCTTCACATCATGGATGTTGCCGACGGCTACGAAGGCCTGGGAGTCCCAGTCTTCCACAATGGATTTGAGCTTTGCTTCTTCCAGGCGAGTGATAACCACAAAGATAACCTTCTTGCTGTCTCCGGAATAAGCGCCCTCGCCTTCGAGGTAGGTTACGCCGCGTCCCAAACGCTGGGTCAGCGCATCACCGATCTCCTTATGCTTATCACTGATAATCCAAACCGATTTGGATTGATCAATGCCTTCAATGGTAATATCGATCAATTTAAACGCAAGGTAATACGCAATCAGCGAGTACATGGCATGGTCCCAGCCGAAAATGAAACCTGCGCTGCCTAGAATGAATACGTTGATGAACATCACGATTTCGCCGACGGAGAACGGCGTTCTCTTGTTGATCAGAATGGCCACGATTTCCGTGCCGTCCAAGGAACCGCCGGACCGGATAACAAGGCCGACCCCGATTCCGAGAAGCACGCCGCCGAACACGGCCGCAAGCAGCGGATCGATCGTGATCGGATCGACGGGATGCAGGAAATAAGTGCCGACGGACATGACCAATACGGCGAACAGCGTGGATAATGCGAAGGTTTTTCCGATCTGTTTATATCCCATAAACAAAAACGGAAGGTTGAACAAAGTCAGGAATACACCCAGCGGAATATCGGTGATATGGGAAACCATAATCGAGATTCCGGTAATCCCTCCGTCAATAATCTTGTTCGGCACCAGAAAGATTTCCAGCCCTACTGCCATCAAAATCGCGCCGAAAGTTAAGAACACCAGACGGCGGAGAAGCTTCAAGGTCGCTGAGCCTGCCTTGGGATTCTCCGGCTTCTGCTGCTCCGCTTTCACTTGCGCCAGAATCTTCACATCACTTGACATAAATCTCCCCCGTTCAACTTTATGAAACTAAGCTAATATATATTTATAAGTGGATCCTATATAAATATTCTATCATATAAATAAAAGCGGGACATAGATTTTTCGCAGTTTATCCTGCTTTTTACTCGGATTTCCGTCATTCTCACATCTCATGTAAAATATTACTTTTACAGCAATGGCGACAGCATCCTGCACATAATTTCGGCCGCTTTCTGCCATCTTCCGCGCTGACGGAACACCTCCGCATCAATAAGCCTGCTATGTTGCAGATCTTCCTTAAAATCCGAAACCAACCGCTCAATAGGCAGCCGATCGAACAGCACGGCCGTCAGCTCGAAGTTACAGAAGAAACTCCGCATATCCATATTCGCCGTACCGACCGAACCGAGAAGCTCGTCCACAATGAGCACCTTGGCATGGATGAACCCTTTTTCATACTCGTAGAACTTGACTCCCGCTGCCAGCAGCTCTTCCACGTAGGACAAGCTTGCCATCTTGACGAGGCGGGAATCGGCGTGATCCGGAATAATGATCCGTACGTCCACGCCGCTCACCGCAGCCGTCTTCAGGGCTTCATAAATACCTTCATCGGGAATGAAATACGGCGTGGTGATCCATATCCGTTCTTTGGCCACGGAAATCGCCCCGAAGCACATTTCCTGAATGGCATTCCAGTTCAGATCCGGTCCGCTGCTCAATATCTGCACTTGCTCCTCCCCGGTGCATTGATGCTCCGGAAACAGCCCGAAATCCGCAATGCGCTCTCCGGACGCAAGCTTCCAATCGTGCAGAAACACATTTTGCAGAAAATAGACCGCATCCCCCTTTACTTCCAGATGCGTGTCGCGCCAGTAGCCCATATTCGGATATTCGCCAAGATAGTCGTCCCCGACGTTAATGCCGCCCAGAAAACCGATCGTGCCGTCCACGACGACGATTTTGCGGTGGTTCCGGTAATTGATTCTGCGGCTGAACATCGAGACCATTGCGGGCAGGAAGAAATAGAACTCCACTCCCGATTCTTTGAAGCGTTGAATGAATGTTTTCTTGAGTTTATAACTGCCCAGCCCGTCACAAACCAGGCGCACCTTGACGCCTTCCTGCGCTTTTCGAATCATGACGTCCTGAAACTTCGTGCCGATCCGGTCATGGCGAAAGATGTAAAACTCCACGTGAATGTGATCCTTGGCCTCCTCCATGGCGTTCAGCATGGCCTCATACGTCTCTTCCCCATCGGTCAACACCCGGCTTTGATTACAGCCCGTGATGGGACTCTCCGACAAGTGATTGAGCAGATTGAACAAACGGTCATTATGATGAAAGCCGGGATTGTTCATATCTCCTTTTCTTCTGACGACCGCCGCCCGATCCCACAAATGCGCCCTGATTTCCTGAAACAAACGGGAACCCCGCTTGCGAATCTTCAATCGCTTCTGGTAATCCTGCGCCACAAAGAAATAGAGTACAAACCCGATAAAGGGGAGGCAAAATAAAATAAACAGCCATGCCACGGCCTTGGACGGATTTCGAAACTCAAGCAGCAGCACCGCAACCATCTGCAAAATAAAAGTAATAAGTGCAACCAGAAGCCACACCATATCGGCAGCCTCCTCACGATGAATAATATATTGAGCAGCCCTTTGTCAAAACGTTTGAAATGAAAGACAAGCAATTAACTACACTACATCATTGACCAATTCCATATGTATTTATTCAATTACCCAATGCGGCGCCATACTGAATAAGTTCTCTTATCTAATAATTTTTGACATGTTCTTCGAAAGAATAGAATACATACTAGATAAGGAGTTGGCCAAGTCTAGCGGGTGCCCTTGTAAACCATAAATAATGCATGGAAGGGAGATGCCATGAAAACCGCACACCGTAAACAACGCTTAACCTTGCTGGTGCTTCGGGATGCCCAGCATTCAGTCAAACAGGTCCATCTGTCCAAACCTTTGATGATAGCGGTGCCCGCGGCCGCTATTTTGTCCATCGCCGGACTGATCGTTTCCCTCCAGATCCAGTCGGCTCAGACCATCTCGGGGCTGGAGCAGCAGCTGACGCTGAAAAGCCTGGAAGCCTTAAAGATGGAAGTGACGGTCACCGATAAGGATGAAGCCATCGAACGCCTAAATAAAGCGATCATTCAGCTATCGGGTGAAGCAGAGCAAACGAAGGTCCAGATGGAGCGCGTTCAGCAGCTGGAGCAGGAGCTTCAGCAGTTTATTGAGAAGCACGGCAGCCTGTCCGGCCAGACCTCCTCCATCGCTGACGAGGATAAGCAGCATGTCGGCGGTGAATTCATTGCCGTTCATGAGAATGAAATGTTAAACCTCGCCAAGGAGACCCAGGATGATTTCGAGAACATGCAGCAGCTGATTTCACGCATGGAGCAGCATATTCCGCGTACGCTGGATCAGGCCCAGGAAACCCAGGAAAGGCGTGAGGGCACGCCTTCATTATGGCCGACCACCTCCAAGCGGCTCACCTCGAATTTTGGTTATCGTAGCGATCCTTTTACCGGCCGCTCGGCCTATCATGCCGGCATCGATATTGCCGGGAAAACCGGCGATCCTATCTATGCCGCAGGCGCCGGCGAGGTGACGGCAGCGGAACGCAGCGGGGCGCGGGGGGTGTATATCGTCATCAGGCATCCGAATGGTCTGGAGACGTGGTACATGCATCTGGACAGCCTGGACGTGTCGGCAGGCGATCATGTCGAGCAGGGCGAAACGATTGGCAAGCTGGGCTCCTCCGGGCGAAGCACGGGCCCCCACCTTCATTTCCAGGTCGTCAAAAACAATCAGACGATTGACCCTTTGCCTTATCTGCAATAAGCACACCATCCATTTTCGAATAGGAGGAATGACAGATGAAGAAGAAAAACAAGAAGAAACGGGCGACAGAGCGGACCGATACGCTGATCGGGCCAGGAAGCGAAGTGGAGGGCGTCCTGCAATGCGAGGATGACCTGAGGATCGACGGCCGCTTTAACGGCTCCATCGAAAGCCAAGGCTGCGTCACCATAGGCGAAGCCGCGATTGCCCGCTCCAATATTTCCGCTCGGGAAGTCATCGTGGCCGGCAAGGTCTATGGGGATGTGATTGCGGAAAATAAACTGACGATTACGACAACGGGGCAAATGTACGGGGATGTTCACGCAGCTTCCCTTATCGTTATGGAGGGCGGGCTTCTTCACGGGGCAAGCCGGATGGACCAGCAGACCTCTTCTCAGGAAGCCTCGGAATCCATTGACGCCGCACTGCCCCTTAAGCGTCCGGAAGCAGGTTAACCCGGCGTATGGACGACCACCCGAATTCGAACACGATATCCGCTTCGGCCGGATCCTACAGCCGACACAATCAAAGAGCCCCTTCTCATCCATGTGACCCACACGGCGGAAGGAGCTCTTTTCTCATCGTTATGAATTATGCTGCTACGTCTCTCTTGGTGAAGGCCAGCCACGAGACCAGCATGAACAGTAAGCAATAGACGGCCAAAATCGCTACGGAAAAGCCCATCCCAACGCCTCCCGGCCCGACGGGCGAGCTGATGTACCCGCTCAGATCGGTGTGAAGAAAGAGCAAATACTTCGCCCATACAAACCGCTCCGGGTTAAAGATAAAACCGAAGATATCTTTCGTAAACAGGACCAGCAGCGATAATCCAATCGCAAGGCCGCCTGAACGGAATACCGTGGAGAGCATAAATGCAATCAGCGAAATGACAAACACCTGGATCGTATCCGTCAGCAGGAGCAAGAGGGAATTGCTCATGGGCGATCCATCAAATCCGTCCGAGAATCCGGCATTGCCGGAAAACAGCAGCATCGAGACAGCGATGCCCACCGCCATGGTGACTCCCGCACAGAGCAGCCCGAACAGACACAAGGCGGCGAATTTGGATAACAGAATCTTCCCCCGGCTCCACGGCCGGATCAGCAGCAATTTGATGGTCCCCCCGCTAAATTCCCCGGCCACGATATCCGCGGCGATGACAACCGTGAAGATCGCGCTGAGGTATATGGTGAAACTCTCCGTCCAAGTGAACACGGTCCAGACATCCATCGGCGCATCCGTCAAGTACAGCATGACAGGCATGGCCGCATTAAATAAGACAAGTATGCCCAGCATGACCCAAGTCCGCACGCGGTAGTAAATTTTCATATTCTCATTGGCAACAAGACGGGTAAAGTTATTCAACAAGAGATCCCCCTCCCGTCATTTCCAAAAATTGATCCTCCAGCGACCGGGTTACCGGCTGTATGGCATATACGCGTATGCCCGCTTCGACCAATGCCGCATTGATGTCCGCAATCATATCCCGGTCACCGCGAACAAGGACGCGATGCTCCCGGGCTGTCGCCTGGTAGTCCTGGAGGAGCGCTGCGGCGGCATCCGCGTCGCTGACGGTAAATGCCGTCTCTTCAAACATCCGCTCTCCCCCGTCCGTGCGAAGCTGCCGAATATCGACCAGCTTGCCGTGACGGATGATGCCGACGGTATCGCACATCAGCTCCATTTCCGACAGCAGATGGCTGGATACGAATACGGTGGTCCCTTCCTCCTGCGTCAATCGCCGCAAATAATCACGCAGCTCCCGAATGCCCTGCGGGTCCAAGCCGTTCGTAGGCTCGTCCAGGATCAGAAGTTTGGGCCGGTGCAGCAGCGCCTGTGCCACTCCGAGCCGTTGGCGCATCCCCAGCGAATAGGTCTGCACCTTCTCATGGATCCGGTTCCCGAGCCCGACGAGTTCCACCACTTCGTCGATACGCTCCTTCGTAATCCCCTGCATCATGCGTGCAAAATGCTTCAAATTATTGTAACCGGATAGAAACTTGTACATTTCCGGATTCTCGACGATCGCCCCGATCTGGGCAGCAGCCTGCTCATAATTTTTCCGAATGCTGTATCCCCCGATGGTTATATCCCCTTGGGTAATGGACATCAGCCCGACCATCATGCGGATGGTTGTCGTCTTGCCTGCCCCGTTCGGCCCAAGGAATCCGAAGATTTGTCCAGGTGCGATATCAAAGGTCACATCATCTACCAGAACCTTCGACGATATTTTTTTCGTAACCCCGAGCAGTCTTACCAGCGGTTCCTGCTTCATGTGAATTCTCCTTTGCCCCTAACGAAACAAGTTCAATATTCCCCATTATACACAATACCAGGCATGAGTCTAATAGACTCCGCTCCAAGCCGTCTGAATCAGCCAATCATTCAAAGGTCCTGCGCCATGTAAAATAGCTCATTGGATGGAGCCGTTTTGCACTTTCCACATATGCCCATAGGCATATCGTATCGATAGAAACCGGTTTTAAACACGCTGACTCCCTCGATCATCGACACGATCCGACGACAACATATACAGTACATTTTCAGTTCATTTTCCATGAATGTTCCACTCCCAATGAGAAATGGCTTGATATAATGGTTGTTGATACAGAATGTATCCTAATAAATTTGCACTCTTTTGTCAAACGAAAACATAAATATTTCTTGGCTATTTAAGGACAATTAGGTGAATTGACATCACTCCGGCCGATGCTTGATCATATTTTGTATGAGGATAACATTCCGACAGATGGGAGGGTACGAAAATGCCTGTACTGAACAGTCAAGCCAATGTGAAAAATTTCGGTGCAAAAGGTGATGGCGTTTCAGATGATACGTTAGCCTTCCAACAAGCGATCCAAGCGTGTGCCTCCGGTGCATATTCCGTCATCTATATGCCTAAAGGCCGATATCGCATAACGCAAACCTTGGTATTACCGAAACAGGAAAGGCCCAACACCAACGCCACGCAAGGAATTGGACTTACCATCTACGGGGACGGAATGTATGACAGCGGTATTATTTATACGGGAACAGATTTTGCCCTATACAGCGATAAAGACATGGCCGAGACTATCTTATTTAGGGATTTTTATATTAACCACGCTGCGGGTGGTGGCATCTATCTGCCGCAGGGCGCACACCAAATGTTTGAGCGTTTCTTCTCAAGCGCATGCGGTGAAGGAAAATTCGGAGTTTATATTCAGGGGATGCGAAGCGGGACGAATCCCACATCGGGCTATGGAGGCTATATGATCTCGTTTCGCGATTGCCGTTTCTGGCAGGAGACGGGTTACTTGGGTACGGGCTTAAAGTTAGAGGATATTGTGTTGTGCACAACGATTGATAGCTGTTTCTTCTCCAGGTCTGTGCGAAATTACCCCCATCTGGAAATTGTGAATTCGGACAGCATTCATATTACCTCAACGGCCTTTGAGAGGAGCGAACAAACCGTCCCCCCTGCTTCTCCTGCAGAGGGACGCACCGAGGAAGATGTCATGAGGGATGCGATTGCGGCGAATCAAGTGATGACCGCCCCACTCATCAAGCTGGATAATGCCCGTGCCGTTTCGATCGAAGAATGCCATGCGGAAGCGACCTATGAGAGCTTTGTGGGAATTTACGGACATACGTCAGGCGTGTGGATTGACGGATGCCGTCTGGATCACTACGCGATCACGGATTACAATCCCAATAAAGGATACATCGTCACCGTAGATCCGGGTTCTACGGCATCGCAGGATATCATCCTCGGACCGCGTAACTACCGGATTCAAGCCAATCATCCCAATACGACACACGGTACGCTTATCAAGGACCCTGTCGGCTGCGTAGTTGTCGAGAATATCGCGGACCGGACATCATTTCGGGATGCATTCTATTTAACGGAACGACGTACCGTACCTTATATCGGCTCCTCTGGCCATAACCTGCTTCGAAACCCGTCTCTCAGCGCCATGTTTACGAATGATGTCCCATACTCCATCGAACCTGACCCGGGCTTTGCCTTTAAACAAGCGGCTCCATCCGGCTGTATCGTCACCCAAAGTTCAACCGGCTCAAAGACCAAGCTCCGTATGAGAACCGTAGAACGTCTGCATAAGCATGAATATTACACCTTCGTGCTGTCTGGCACGAACCTGTCGGGGAAATCAACACCGCTATTTATTGATATCGGCGGGGACACCAACGATCTGACTCTTATTCTTCCTTCCGGCTCCGAACGCTTTACCATTACGAAAACGTTCAAGAAATACTACACGGACATCGTCGACCTCGTGGTATACGAGCCGCTTAATCTCCAAGTCCATTCGATATTCGTGCTGCCGAATCTGGTAAATAACATTCCTTACGGGGAGGAAACGATCGCGAGTTCGGCTGTCTTTACCGAATTGGTTCGCTCCAGCAGCATGATTCTCAGTCCGTTGCCTGCGATACCGGCTGCTTCTGCTGCCCACCGCGGCCGAATCATCATGGTTGAGGACAGTAACGGGGTAGATTCGCTGTATATTTGCAAACAGCGTTCAAAAGGCGTCCATTCCTGGATCAAGTTAGGATAATCGATGCGATGATCATGATGCAATACAACACGGAGAGGGTGAAGACTTAACGTCTTCCCCCTCTTTTCATGCCCGCTGTTTCATTGTCAGAGCCATTAAGCATCCATGCACTCATCGTCTCATTCGTTTCGATCCATATGCTCTTTAAGCAGTTGATGGATACGCTGACGTTCCTTCTCGCTCACTTGATAATACCAGACACCGCCGATCTTCTGCCCGCCTCCCTGAATTTCGATCTGTTTGATGGTTTTCATATCCTGGCGATAGTCGGTTACAAACGTCTTCATTTCATCAAATCGGACGTCTGTCTTTACGCTTGACCCGACCTCCTTAAGCAAAGCTTCAAGCTTGAAGACCGTTGAAACGTCAAGCGCGCTGTTCAATACTTCTTTCACGATTTGACGCTGCCTGGAGTTCCTGCCTAAATCGCCGCGGGGATCCTCATAACGCATCCGGGAAAAAGCCAATGCTTCCCGGCCGTTCAAATGCAGCCGTCCCTTGGCAAAATGATGGCCCTCATAATCAAATGCCAACGCGTTATCAATATCGACTCCGCCAAGCGCGTCTATGATGTTCGCAAAACCCTCCATGTTGACTTTAACGTAATAATTCACCGGAAATCGGAGCCATTCCTCAACGGTCCGTACGGACATTTGGATGCCTCCGAACGCGTAGGCATGATTGATTTTATCCTCCGTGCCGCGGTCCGCGATGACTGTACGAGTGTCTCGAGGAATGTTAAACATCAGGATCGACTGTTTCGACGGATTGACGGACAGCATAATCATCGCGTCCGACCTTCCCCGGTCATTCGGGCGTTCGTCTACTCCCAGCACAAGCACCGTAAAGGGCTCGCGCCGATCAATATCCGCCGTCTGGATTTCCTGCAGGATGGGATCGGCTGTTATAAAAGCGGGAGGCGATGAGGGTTCCCGCTGCTCATAAATTTGTTCAGCCGTCGCTTTGACGGACTGGTACACATACACACCATAACCGCCTGCCAACACGGTCAGACTCACGAGCGCTCCCGCAGTAATCTTCAGCCATTTTTTCATGCCTCGTCATCCTTTCCGATCTAACACTTCCCTCGGCCTCGATTTCATAGACCTCCAATATGTATATGCACTGACCAGCGTTATTCCGACCAATGCGGCAATCGAATCCAGGACAACATCCTGTGCCTTAAAGATGCGGTACCCCGATGTGCTTTGATGCAGCTCGTCGCTAACGGCATACAACGCGCACAAGCACCATGACACAGGTATGACTATGCTAGCCCTGATCCGCAGCAAATTCGTCAACAGCAGCAGCAACAAGCCACCAAGGACGAAGTATTCCCCGATGTGGGCTGCCTTTCGGATAAAAAATTCAACGAAACCGGGCACACCCTTGGCATCGATGCTAACGATCTCTCCGGCATAAGTAAACGAAACCCATGAAAACCAGTGTTCAATCGCCGCCTCTGGCAAGTGCTCCTGCAGCCACGGCCTTAGATCCTGCTGCTGGTACGACTGGGAGGAGAAGAAAAAAATGATGCTCATCCAAACGAAAACGATGACGATGATAAACAGGAGCCTCCTGCTCCTGTAGCTGCTTCTGTTTCTGCCCACGGCATTCTCCCCCGTCATGAAATTACCTTTGTCCTTAGACGAACTGGGTCATCTCTTCCCATTGAAAGGTTAACCGGATCGTATCCTCCTCTGATACTTCGGTACCGGATTGAACCTCAATGAATTCAAGATCCTCAAGCGCGCGAATTCCATGCAAAGTGCCGGCGGGTATTTTGAGCACATCCCCAGCCTGAACGGACTTTACCTGGTCTTGAATGCAGACTTCACCTGTACCGCTGGTGATCGTCCAGTATTCTTCGCGATGCAGATGATAATGATAGCTGGAGTTCTTTCCTGCATCAATCCGAATCCGCTTGGTAAGAACCTCATGTCCGTTCTTATGCTTTTGCAGATCGAGTACACGGTACCATCCCCAGCGGCGTTCCTCATACATGGGCCGTTGTTCGATATGAGAAATAAATTCCTTCAACCGCGGGCTGGATGATTTCTCCGTAACCAGGATGCCGTCTGCGCCAGTGGCTACCACGACATTGGAGAGTCCCAGCACCGCTACCGGAATATCCAGTTCATTAATCAAATGGGTGTTGTAGCAATCGTCGCTGATGGTCCCTTTCCCGTTGATCGGCGATGGAATCTCCTCTGTAAGCGTGTTCCAAGTGCCCAGATCCTTCCAGCTCCCTTCATAAGGAACCACCACGACGCGCCGAGCCTTCTCGATCACCTCATAATCGAAGCTAATCTTCGAGAGCCTTGCATACTGTTTGGACATTTCCTCATATTGAATCGGCAGTCCCTTATCGATCAGAAGCTGGATCAGATAGTCCAGCTTAAAAGAGAACACGCCGCAGTTCCAATAAGCGGATTGTGCGATGTATTGCGAAGCCTGCTCTTCGCTTGGTTTTTCTTTAAAGCTTTTTACGTTGCGGTAACCACACGAGGCATCCTCCGTCTGTTCAGGGAGAATATAACCGTACTTCTCCGAAGGATAGGTTGGCTTGACCCCCATAAGCGCTATATCCGCTCCGGACTCTTCCAAAACGCGATCCAAAGAAGACATTGTATGAAAGAACGGCTCCTCCACAAAAGGATCTACCGGCAGTACGGTAACTGTTTCCTGTAAATTGACGTTGGCTATGGAATACAGATACACGGCGGCTAGCGCGATCGCAGGGAACGTATCTCTGCGCTGCGGCTCTACGATGATCGGCACCCTGCCGGGAAGCTGATTTCGAATAATTTCAATCTGCGAAATGCCTGCGGCTATAAAGGATGAATCCGCCAAGTTGCTCCTCTGCAATTGCTTCCAAACGCGCTGCACCATGGACTCGGATTCTCCTTCTTCTCCAGGGAGCACCTTAAGGAACTGTTTGGAGCGAAGCTCGTTGGAGAGAGGCCACAGACGCTTACCCGAACCGCCGGACAATAAAATAATCTTCATCTTACTACTTTCCCTCCATCCTTTTATCACAGCATCTATATGGACTGCAGGAGCGTCCGGTATTTGTCGATTGACTGAGCCTTGGCAAGATACCGTTCCAAATACAATCTTCCGCCACGTCCGGTCAATTCCAACGTTTCCGTACCGCATGCATACATATTCGCTATGTGCTGGGAGATTTCGCGGTATTGTTGCGGTTCCACAACGACTCCGCATCCGCTTTCCTTAATAAGGACGGCGGCTTCGCTTCCTTGCTCAAGAACGCCGAGTATCGGCTTTCCGGCGGCCATGACGCCGTAGATTTTGCTTGGAACCGAGACGCCCTTGATCCCTTTCTGATTGACGACCAAATGGACATCCGCAGCGCATAGAGAGTATTTGATGTTTTCTTTAGGCTGAAACGGAAGGAACCGAACATTCCCCAATCCCTTCTCCTCCACATATCGCTGCATCTCGGGCTTCATGGCGCCATCGCCGATAAAAACGAACAGGATATCCGGATGATCCTTAAAATCCGAAGCGACCCGTATAATGTTCTCCAGATCGTAATAAAGACCGAGATTCCCCGAGTACATCACGATAAATTTTCCCTGCAGATCATGATCTTTCAAAAACTTCGACACGTTAGCATCGCTGCGGGGCAGCGGCGTGATATCCTGCTCGTCGGTCCAGTTATTAATTACGCTGTTGCTCGGTACCCTGCGTCCACGAAAGCGGCTGTTCAGCGTCTCTTGCATGTCCTGTCCAACCGTGATGATATGGTCGGCTATGCGGCAGCTCAAATTATCCATTCTCTTGGCCAGACGAAACAGCCATTTTCGATTCGTGTAACTGATAGCTTCGGCTTGCTCCGGATTAAAATCCATGATGTTATAGACGAGTTTCCCGCGTTTCAGCACCTTGCCGATGGCGCCAATCAATCCGCCGATAATCGGAGGAGAAGATATCGTATAGATGACATCCACTTTCTTAATGCGAAGCAATGCGATAACAGCCAATAGAAAATAGGAGAGAATAAACAGGATGCGGCTGAATTTGCTTCGCTTATTCACTTGAGGAGTACGAAGACGGATAATCCGTATACGTTCCAGTTGATCGTATTCAAACATTCTTTTCTTCTGGACGTGGTTTGCGTTTTCCGGCTGAACGGCGATAACCGTCACATCAAAATCATGCTGGAGCTCCAAACAAAGTTCAGTTAGCAGCTGCCCGGACGAAGCATAATCCGGATGAAAATAATTGGCCACAAACACGATTTCTTTTTTCATTTCATGTCCCCTTACTGTCTTGGAATGTTCTTTTCGCCGCCTGAATGAACGCTACCGGGATCCTTATGTATCAAACAGATCATGGTAAGGATCATTCCGTACGACAAGGTTTTATAGCTGACCTGAAACAACAAGCCGATAATGACAGGTACAAAGGCTGCCAGCATGTAGGGGAGCATGGTGATCGTAAACCGCTGAAGAGCCCTATACAGGATCCAGATCAGATAAGTCATCAACACTGCAATCCCGATCAGCCCTCCCTTGAGCAGGAAAAAGCTAACCGCCGAATGAGTGTAGGATACAAGAATGTTGTTTACCGCCGGATCGTGAAACAGGCCTCCCCACCCTACTCCCAGCAGCATGGAATACGGAGAGGCGGACGTTTCAGCCAGTACGGCGGCGAGCTCATCCGTTTTTCCGTTTGCGCCGAAATCCTCCTGTTTGGATACCAACAATTCAAATGAGTTGGATATTTGCTCCTGGGCAAGCATCCCTGCGGCGACAAGAATGATCAGACCGATGATCAGCTTATTCATCGATTTGCGCGAGCTCACGATGAAGTAAACGGCAAAGCACAGCATAGCAAGCGCAAGCGGCGCGCGCTGCGCAACGGCCATGAGAGACCCGAGGGCCAGGAAACCGCCAGTCAGCATCACGAGGCTCCCCAGCCAGCGAAACGGGCTGGAGCTTTTCCACGTATGAACCGCCATGATGGGAAGAAATACGCCGGCAAACGAAACGCTGGGATCATACGGAAGATACAGAAAATTATCAAAGTAATACATTCTGCCTACTTCCAGAGGGGAAATCTGTACAACCACGTAGAATCTGATGGATAAAATAACGCCCATTACGGAGATGATCCAAGGCAATATCGCAAGCCAGTTGAGCGTTGAGCGTTTCATTGCCGGCAAGAGCAGGAGCGGAACGAACAGATACACGCACGGAATCAAATCGCGAATAATATCCGTCATATCCCACCCATAAACGACACCGCCGTTCAGAAGCCCAATCCACAGCAAAAAGAAGAAGCCGGCATGAATAACGACAGGCACGGTACCGTAATGGCGATATAACGAGAAACCGCCGCCCATAACAATGATTCCGGTCGGGATCGATACAAACAAGATCAGAAGAACAGCAATCAAAGCTTCCGCGATCCCGGGCTCTGCTGGAAAAGGGGAACTGAACAAGGCATATAACAGCAACGCTGCTATAAATCCGAATCCCCCCAAGTTGGCCACTGAGCTTCTGCCCCGATTATGCAATGTATCCGCAGGGAAACTCAGATTGTGATTCATGGGATTGACTCCTTATCTTTTAAGATCAGAACGGTGAGGAGCATTCCGTAGGAGAGGGTCTTGAAACTGGGCTGGAACAACAATCCGATCATGATCGGAACCCCGGCCCCAAGCATGTACGGGAGATTCTGCATGTTTACGCGCTTTAAGCACTTCCATATAATCCAGCTCAGATAAGCCAAAAAGACAGTAATGCCGATAACCCCTCCCTTTAACAGGAAGAAGGTAAACGCCGAATGAGTAAACGAGACCTCGGACATGTAGGTCGGATCAAAAAACAGTCCCCCCCAGCCTATACCAAGCAGCAGCGTATACACCGACTTGGACGTTTCCTGAAGCACGGCCGCCAATTCATCCGTCTTCCCGTTCGCTCCGTAGTTCACCTGCTTGGATAACAGCAAATCAAACGAGCTCGTGATCTGCTCCTGGGCCAGAATCCCGGCTCCTATCAAGATCACGATAATGACGATCAACTTCCGTACAGACCTTCCGGAACTTACGCCGAAATACACCGCAAAGCATAGGGCTGCCAACCCCAGAGGGGCCCGCTGCGCTACGGCCATGAGCGAACCTAACGCCAAAAAACCGCCGATCAGCATGGCCAGGCTGCTTAGCCAGCGGAGCGGATTCGTGCTTTTCCACGTATGCACGGCCATAATCGTCAGGAAGACGCCGGCAAACGAAACGCTCGGGTCATAAGGCAAATACAGAAAATTATCAAAATAATACATTTTCCCGATATCCAGCGGCGAAATGCGAACTTCCATATAGAATCTGATGGATAAAATAACGCCCATTACCGCGATGAGCCACGGAAGAATAGACAGCCATTTGAATTTGGAACGATTCATTGCGGGAAGCAGCAATAAAGGGACAAACAAATATACGCATGGAATAAGATCTCGCAGTATATCCGTTGAATCCCAACGATATATGACGCCTCCATTCAGCAGCCCCAGCCACAGCAGCACAAAAAAGCCCAAATGCAGCGGCATGGGGACGGTGTCATATCTGCGATACAGCGTAAAACCGCCGCTCATGACCAGAATTCCTGTCGGAAGCGAAACAAACAATACCAGCAACGCCGCGATCAGCACTTCCGTCATGCCGGGATTGGCTGGAAAGGGCGCGCTGAAGATAGCG
Source organism: Paenibacillus sp. CR_12 (assembly GCF_041953985.1). Classification (NCBI taxonomy): domain Bacteria; kingdom Bacillati; phylum Bacillota; class Bacilli; order Caryophanales; family Paenibacillaceae; genus Paenibacillus; species Paenibacillus sp. CR_12. The sequence continues at coordinate 20,962 of NZ_JAVFHO010000011.1, forward strand.
TAAATCAAGAGGGCCAGAATAAAGGCAAGCCCCCCCATAATTCCTCCTCCAGTCGGGACCGGGGACAACTGATTACCGATAGCAGTACGGCTGTTCATGTCCCCTGGCTTACTTTCCGGAGCTCCGACATCTTGATTCCGATCTGCCAGTAATAAACCGAACGTGCGAAAGCATAGTGGAAGCCGGCGGAACCATCGAGAAAGCCAAGCTTAATGATATAAGAGTGTATAAATGCAACCGCCCACTTCAAAGGCATCCGGTCGAACAGCTTCTTCTGGAGGCTTCGGATGAAAATTTGGGATTCGTTCAGGTTCCGAAAGCCGCCATTGGTGCGCACAACCGCCTCCCAATCCGAATAACGGTTATGCTTCGCGAAATAATCAAACAGGGAATCATGATCATAGTGCACCATACAGCTGCTGAGCACCCCGGTACTTCCATCAATCTGAGGCTGATAATGCCCTTCCACTTCCCACATGTTCGACGCCGACAGATCGTCATGGTCCAGAAATCTGCCTAACCGGCGGTGGAACAGTACCAGCTTATACATCCTGTGCCCGTGCTTCAGCACCTTGTTCATGAATACATAGTCATACGCCACGAAATAGCCTGCCGCCAAATCCCGCTTTTCTTGAAACAACCCCTCCATCTCGGCGACCAGCCGGGGTGTGGCTTCTTCATCCGCATCCACGTAAAACACGTAGTCATTGCGGAACGGCAGCTCCTCAAGGCACCATTGCTTTTTCTTCGGATATTGGCCATTCCATGTAAAATTGATGACATGTGCACCCATTTCCCGTGCAATGGCACATGTTCGATCCGTGCTGTTGGAATCCACGACGAACACCTCGTCAAAAGCGGATACCGAAGCCAAGCACTTGGCTATGTTTTTTTCCTCGTTCTTCGTCATGATAATGACGGACACCGGGATTTTATTTTTCATAGGAAAAGCGCACCCTCTTATAGATTTTAGGAAAGCTATGTTTAACCAAACGAACGCCCCATTGCAGCAGCGCGATCGAAGCGCGGAGGACGATAGGCATCCCGAGAATGGTTTTACGGATAAACCACTGGTCCCGTTGGCCTTGTTTATGCTGGGTTTGGGAGATACCGCCCTGCTCAAAAATGCATATGGGTTTACGGAGGTACGCTGCGGTCCCGCCCTGCAACAAGAGTTCCGCTGTCAGGGCATAATCCGCTCCGATCGGGTATTCCAGACGATATCTGATGCTGCTCAAACTCCCCCGCCTGAAAGCCATGGATTGGTGATGCGTAAACATGCCGTACCACATGCGCTTATGACTGCGTGCCGTCTTATACAACAGTTCACCCGACCGCGCTTCTTCAAGCGCATCGCCGTACAGCAAATCCGGGAGATGATGCTGGATAGCTTGCATACGAAGCCGTTCGCCTATCGTATCATCATAAAATCGATCGCCGGAATTCATGAAGACCACATACTGGCCATTGCAACATTCCAGCCCTTTATTCATCGCATCATATATCCCTTGATCCGGTTCACTGACAAAGGACACTCGTTCATCTTCAATATTCTGAAGAAAAGCCAGCGTGCCGTCATCCGAGTTGCCGTCAACGACGATCCATTCGAGCGAGCAGGATTGCGACTTCACGCTTTGCCACGTTTTGATCAGACCCTGTAGATTATTTCTGCAGACCGTGACTACGGAGAGAAAAACTTCAGATCTGTCTTCTACCCATTGAGTCCGTATCATTTGTAACTGGCTCCCTTTAATCGAACTTGCTGTTCCATGTTTTTGTTCCTGCCTGCCAGACGCATCAACTGACGTATCAGATCAACAGGGTGGAAATGCACCGAAATGCCGAGTCTTCGCCGCACCTCTACCCACATCCAACCGTTCTGCGCAAGCAAACCGCATACCATCACGACGGCAAGCGCAAACGGTCCCCATGCATGAACGACCGTCACGGCCGCAATTACCGTCACGACACTGGTAATCAGCGTGATTCTCAACATGGCCCGCTCATGGCCGGTTAAGGTCAGAAGGAGTCCTGAAGGGCCTGCGAATAAATTGATGAGCTGACCCAGCGACAAGATGGCCAGAATGGCATGACCTGAGCCATAGGCAGATCCAAATGCCAATTGAAGCACTTGCTCGCCCATCAACATAAAAACCATTCCAATGACGATTGCGGGCAGCGTAGATATGCCAACAATGATCCGGCCGGCATTTTGAATGCTCGGGAACTGGCCGCTGCCGAAATACTTGGAAATGATGCTTGTCATCAGCGTATTCATCAACACGACGAAGAAATTAAGCACGGCCATTAAGCGTACGGCTGCACCATAAATCGCCACTTCGCTCTCATCGTAAAAAACGCCCAGAATCCAGATATCGCTAGAGGTGAGCATAAACAGCGCGACGTTCGAAGCCATCATCGGGAGAGAGACGGCAAGCAGCCGCCGAGCGTTTGGCCCATGATCTAAGGCCGGCTCATTCGTTGGGTTCCGGAACCCTCCCTGGAGAAGCTTCAGCAATCTCCAACCGGCGACGAAGCAGCTAATCCCCATGCAGACCGTAACCAAGATGAGCGCATGCTCCAACGATAATGATGAACGCCCCAGCCACATCAACAACCCTAAACCTGCCAGCATGAGAAAGTTGGACAAAACGCCGCTAAACAATGTAGCCTGCCTCACATCACCGTGTCCCCGAAAGGTTTCGGCCATTACATTTTGCAAAACCGTTAACATGATCCACAGCCCGGTCCATAACGCAGCCGATGCCATAATTTCCGAGCCCAAAACCCCTCGAAGCAGCGTCAGCTGCAGGAATGTATACAGTATGCCTGTACCGGCTGCTCCGAGCATCGCAATCTTCAGAGACAGCAGCGCGGTTTTACGGGCCCATGCCTGCCTTCCTTTCTCCCTCTGCTCGGCCAAAAAACGTATGATGCTCTGGTTCAAACCCAGCGTGCCAACCACGCCGCCAAAAAAGGCGATATTGAAAGCCATCAAATAGGCGCCGAAGGCTGCCGTATTCAGTACCCTGGACAGTAAGATATTAATGAGCAGCGCGGACCCCGCGAAGAATGCCCGCCCTGCAAATATCCACAAACCGCCGTTGACCGTTCGATTACGGGTGAGTTTGCGAAGATCGTGAAACCTTTCTAACTTATGCCGCGTGCTGGACGATCGTTTGCTTCTCACACGTATGCCGCCGACAGCGCTTCTTGGTATTTGATCTCTGCGCGCACCCGCTTCATGTCCTCGTCTACCATCATCTTAATCAGCTGTTCAAAGCTGACCTCAAGCTCCCACCCGAGCTGCTCTTTAGCTTTTGTGCAATCGCCAAGGAGCAGGTCTACCTCCGCAGGACGCACGAATTCGGGATCAATGACGACGTAATCCTCGTAATGCAAGCCCACGTAAGAGAAGGCTACCTCAAGGAGTTCCCTTACGGTGTGCATTTCGCCCGTTGATATCACGAAATCGTCCGGCTGCTCTTGCTGGAGCATGAGCCACATGGCTTTGATATAATCCCCTGCAAATCCCCAATCCCTCAATGCATCCAGATTCCCCATTCGCAGCTCCTGCTGCAAACCATGCTTGATCCGGGCAACGGCATCCGTGACCTTCCTGGTAACGAACTCCAATCCCCTTCTGGGCGACTCATGATTAAATAAAATGCCGGAGCATGCGAACATCCCGAAGCTTTCGCGATAATTCACCGTGATCCAATGGCCGTATACCTTGGCTACCCCATAAGGGCTCCGGGGATAGAAAGGCGTTGTCTCTTTCTGAGGCGTTTCCACGACCTTGCCAAACATTTCGCTGCTGGACGCCTGATAGAAACGCGCCTCCGGCTTCACCAGCCGGACCGCCTCCAGCATATTGGTTACGCTGATCGCCGTCATTTGGCCCGTTGCCAGCGGCTGCGGCCAAGAAGCGGCTACATAGGACTGGGCTGCCAGGTTATATACTTCGTGCGGATCGGCGATGCGGACCGCTTCGATTAACGAGGCGAGATCGGTCAGATCCCCGGATATCCAGTGAATCTTATCTTTAATATGGGTCACGTTCTCGTAATTAGGTGTGCTGGTCCGGCGGCGCAATCCAAAAACCTCGTACCCTTTGCTTAGAAGAAACTCAGCCAAATACGAACCGTCTTGACCGGTAACGCCAGTGATTAATGCTCTTTTCATATTGATCCTCCAACGGATTTACTGTAGATCTGTTGCGATTCTAAATAGTGCTCATAGGTTCGGGCCAATCCTTGCTCAAGGCTGATCGACGGCTTCCAGCCGAGGGCTGTCAGCTTGCTGACATCCACCAGCTTTCTGGGCGTACCGTCGGGCTTAGAGGCGTTATAGACAAAACTTCCGTCATAACCGACAGTGGAGGCTATGCTCTCTGCAAGTTCCCGGATGGACACATCCTCTCCGCAACCGATATTGACGATTGTATTGTCCTCGTAATGCTTCATCAGGAACAAACAGGCATCGGCAAGATCGTCAGCGTAAAGGAATTCCCGCTTCGGCTGACCGGTACCCCAAATTTCCACCTCGCGTTGACCTGTCTCCTTAGCCTCATGTATCTTTCGCAGCAGCGCGGGAAGAACATGGGAGGTTTCCAGATCGTAGTTATCGTTCGGGCCGTATAAGTTCGTAGGCATGGCCGAAATGAACCGGGTACCATACTGCCGATTGTACGATTGGCACATCGTGATTCCCGCGATTTTGGCAACGGCATAGGGCTCATTGGTAGGCTCCAGGGCGCCGGTCATCAAATATTCTTCCTTCATTGGCTGCGGAGCCAGTTTGGGGTAGATGCAGGTAGATCCGAGAAAGAGCAGTTTTTTTACCCCGTACCGATAGGAAAGATCAATGATATTATTCTGGATTAGAAGATTGTCCCGTATGAAATCCGCTGGGTGATCCCGGTTCGCAATGATACCGCCGACTTTGGCGGCAGCTAGAAACACATACTCTATCCCTTCACTGCTGAAGAAGCGTTCCACGCGATCACGTTCACGCAAGTCCAGCTCCTGGCTGGTACGGGTAACCAGGTTGCGATATCCTTGCAACTCCAATGCCCTGACAATGGCAGATCCCACGAGACCGCGATGACCAGCCACATATATTCGGGAATCCAAATTCATTACCGCCATCTCCTTTTAAGAGGTTGTTCAAAAAGCATCTTTGGACCCCATGAACACCCGGACCGTCTTGAACAGGATCCGAATGTCCTGGGTCGTGGATTGTTCACGGATATACCTTAAATCCAGCTCCACCATTTCGCGGAACCCCAGGGCGTTTCTGCCGCTTACCTGCCACAAGCCGGTACAGCCCGGAACCACGCTCAGCCGCTGCATGTCGTAAGGGGTGTAGGCTTCTACTTCCGCAGGCAGTGGGGGCCGCGGTCCGACCAGGCTCATCTCGCCTCTCAGTACGTTCCACAGCTGCGGGAGTTCATCCAGGCTCGTTTTTCGAAGAATGCGTCCCACCTTCGTGATCCGTGGGTCGTTCTTCATTTTAAACATGGCACCTTCAACCTCATTTAGGTGAACCAGCTTCTGTTGAAGCTGTTCCGCATTAACGACCATGGAGCGAATTTTATACATTTTGAACGTTTTTCCGTTCTTGCCTACCCGAATCTGCGAGAACAGCATCGGTCCTCGGGGGCTTTCCACCTTCATGCACACGAAGATGATCATAAACAAAGGCAGAAGAAGAATAAGGCCAACAGCGGATAGCACGGCATCCGTTGCCCGTTTCAACCGGAAGTACCCTGAACGGGGCTTCACCGGATAAGAGCTCGCACCTGTCATCACGGGAAATTCTTCGGCTGCAGCGGTTTCCAACGTTCTTGTTTCAATCGTTTCGATATTCATGGCTTGATTCAATCTCCTATCTAGCCAACGTTCGGTTCTTATGTATCATTTGCTCAAGTCCGTGCAAAAGGGGGAGCCGCAGCTCCTCTTTCATCAACGCGAATTCAACCGATGTAAGAATGAACCCGAGCTTTTCCCCGACATCATAGCGCGTACCTTCATATTGGTAGGCATACACTTCCTCGATTTCAGTCATTCGCTGAATGGCATCCGTTAGTTGGATCTCCCCGCCGATTCCTTCCTCCATCTGCTCCAGGTAAGAGAAAATCGCGGGGGTCAGAATATAACGTCCCATGATCGCCAGATTGGAAGGTGCGTCCTCGGCTTTCGGTTTTTCTACCATTCCTTGCACTCTGGACAGCCCTCCGATGGTGGGCACCGGATACGGATCAATGATTCCATATCGGTGTACTTCCTCAGGAGATACGTACTTAACGCCAATCACGGAACTCCGGGTCTGTTCATACTGTTCGATTAACTGCTTGATGCACGGTTTCTCCGCACGAACAATATCATCCCCGAGCAGGACGGCAAACGGTTCGTTGCCTATGAATTTTCGTGCGCACCATACGGCATGCCCCAGCCCTTTGGGCTCTTTCTGGCGAATATAATGAATGTCCGCCATGCGAGAGGGCCGCTGCACCTCATGAAGCAATTCAAGCTTCTTGGTCTGCCTAAGCTTATGCTCCAGTTCAAATGCATGGTCGAAATGGTCCTCAATCGCCCGCTTGCCTTTGCCTGTAACGATAATGATGTCCTCGATACCGGACTCAATCGCTTCTTCCACAATGTACTGGATCGTAGGCTTATCCACGATCGGAAGCATCTCTTTGGGCATTGCTTTTGTAGCTGGCAAGAATCGAGTACCCAGTCCGGCAGCAGGAATGATAGCCTTTTTAATGGTTGCCATTGTCCGTTCCTCCTCTATCCTAATTCGTTCGTTTTACCGGAAAATTGGGTATTCCATGTGAAGCTCTATGTAAACAAGAGAGGGCATCTAACCCTTCCTCACTTTACGCCATCGACGATGAACGTCTAAGCCATCCTGTTTGACGGATGCCCACAGCATAATCGAGTGCCTACGGTGGTAGAGGTTCAGTAGGCATTACCTGATGTATGCTTTAAGTAACAACGTTTATTCGGACGCGTTAACGATGGCCTTTCCGGAACCGGGCGGTTCAACCGGACTCCGTCTTGACACGGAGCTGCCTCTCGCTTTGAAGTCACTTGACTTGAAGTGCTGTATGACGGCCAGTGTCGGAAGTCCGAGAACCAGTTCAACCTCTTTGTCGGTGCGGATGGAATCATCCAAATATTCGAGCAAGAAACAGAAACCTATCGACAGCATCAGCGACACAACGAAAGCAATCACGACATACAGCAAAGGACTTGGAGTGACCGGTCTGGGATCGGCGTTATTCTCGTAGAGGATGGTGATGTTCCCGCCGGGAATGATAGAGGATATTTCAGATTTGAATACGTCGGCAACGGCCGTCGCTACTTTGAGTGCGCCATCGTAACTATAATCCCTGACGGATATCGTCATGACAGGTGTATCCTGTACGGTATCGACCACCATCATATCCATCAGGTCTTTCACGGTCAGCTTCAATTCCGGGTGCTGTTCCACCACTTTTTCCAGAATCACGCTAGTTCCGATAATTTCTTTGTATGTATAAACCAGACGCATCCCCATATCCATATCATCTGAACTAAGGACAGACTTTTTTTCTTCGGTCTTATTGGTCACGATCATCTTGTTGCTTGCTTCGTACTGGGGTTCAACCATTCGATAACTGTAAAATCCAACGAGTACGCAGACTACGGCAACCACGAGGAGAATTAACCACAGCCTTTTCTTCAACACGGTTGCATACTCTTTAATTTCAAGTTCCACTGAATTTCCTCCGTCCATAAGCAAATGTGCTTCCGTAGATACATTTTGTATCATTTAGCATCTTCAATTTACGATACAATTCGTATCGTGTCAATACTGATTTGGTCTTATTTACCTACAAACGATACATTTTGTTACACAATCAGAAAGCTAATTCAGATCTTTCAACATGATTTCTAGGCATGTAAGCGTACACAAATATAAATGCATGGCTGAAACAAAAAAGAAAAACGCCCCCATTCGGCAGACGTTTACATTTTTTGGTACTCTATTCTCTCATTTGTGAGTCGTTATAACTAATTGATCTTATTCCAATAGAGCTTGCTCTGTTTGTCGAGACGTGTAACATCGCGGAGGACGTATCGTCTGCCCTCCGTATCCTTGATTGTATAATCATTCTCCGAGAGGAAATCGATGCTCTCTTGCGGCTGGTCTATGCGAAATGAGATCCTGCCATATGTCGTCTCCACTTCCCATAGCCAATTCCTGCCCCGGCGCTTGATTCCCATAATTTTCAATATCTCGGGTATCAAATAGCTTCGCTGCAGTTCTTCCCTGGCAGCCGACTGGCTTTTCTTATCCAGTTCATCCAGCGAAAGAATAAAATGAACCTCTTGATCCAATGCAGAGCGCACAGAAATGTACCCCTCCGGCTTCGTGACCGGAAATGTCAGAACAAGGCGCACTTTACCGATTGTCTCTCGGTTTTTTTCCGCCTCTAGTTCACCTATCCCGTTACGATAGAGTCGAAGACTTTGGTCCTGAGCCCATACTTCCCTTCTCGCTACCATCATGTAGCAACCTCCTGCATCGGTATCCATTCGTCTTTCGGGGCTTTCGCCTGCGCTGCATGAAGCAAACGATGATATACCCCTTGGCGTCTCAGAAGCTCTTCATGGCTTCCACTCTCGACTAGCCTCCCTCCTTCAAGAACCAGAAGCCGATCCGCTCGCCGAAGAGTCGACAGCCGATGAGCAATGACAAGGGTCGTTCTGCCTTGAACCACCGTATCCAGCGCCTCCTGAATGACAGCTTCGGTCTCCACATCGACCGAGGAGGTCGCCTCATCCAAAATCAGAATCGGGGGATCGAGCAGCACGGCTCTGGCAATGGCTATACGCTGCCTCTCTCCTCCGGACAACCGATGCCCTCTTTCTCCTACCTTTGTCTCATAACCGTCAGGGAGGCGGCATATAAAGTCATGCGCATTTGCGGTCCTTGCCGCTTGAATAATGTCCTCTGTACTGGCTTCGGGGCATCCATAAGCGATATTCTGCGCTATGGTCCCATCGAAGAGGAAGGTTTCCTGAAACACTACCCCAATATTTCTCCTTAACTCCTCTTGCTTAATGCTGGTAAGCCTTCGTCCGTCCACATAGATGTCCCCCTCGTCCGGATCATAAAGTCGGCACAACAGATGGATCAAGGTCGACTTCCCCGCTCCTGACGGACCGATGATGCCTATCATCTCGCCAGGTGCTATTCGTAGGTTGATCCCTTGGAGAATTCGCCGATCTTGCGTATAGCCGAAAGCCACCTGATCATAGACGATTTCGCCTTGAACGTTGTTAAAGCGCGGAGCTTTCTCGTCATCCTTCACTTCAGCAGGCGTTTGAATCACCTCAAAGATTCGTTCGGCCGATCCCAGCACCTCATTGATCCAGCTGGCGGATTGCGCCAGCCATTTGACAGGACCGAAGAACATGATCAAATACGATGCATATGCGCTTAATGTTCCGACAGTCATGCTGCCTTCCAGCACGCTCCGTCCTCCGGCAAACCATACGAGGGCTGCAAACAGTGACATGAATAACGTGAGTACCGGCGTCATGAACATCCATAAGTTCTGAATTGAAATCATGCGATGAACATATTTTTGATTGACCTGATCAAAACGTGCTTTCTCGGCTTGTTCCTTGGAGAAGGCTTTTATGATTCGTATTCCCTGAAGAGCCTCCCCAACCATATTTTGAACGTGAATGGACGACTGCCACTGGGCATACCACATGTCCCGGACTTTCGGCCACAGACGCATCACAAGGATTCCAAGCGGCGGCAGCGGCAGAAGGATCATCAGGGTCAAGCGCCAATCCAAATAGAACAGCATTCCCATAATAAAAATAGCGGATAAAAATTGAGAGGTCAGGTGAACAATCCCTTGCGACATAAAATTTTTGAGCGCATCCGTATCCTGATTAATGCGTCCAATATATTGGGATACCTGCCGATTATCAAAAAAACGCATCGATTGTTTCATCAGGGCATGAAACATATCTCTGCGAATCTCTCCTAGGAAGCGTCCACCGATCCTAATGGCCGTATAACCTTCGATCATCTGAAGCAATGCCTGCAGAATATACAAACCGGCGAGCATTGCGGCCAACCATATCAATGACGCGGAATCCCCGTCTGAGCGAGTAGGCGATGATATTTCATCAATGATCCATTTGATTACGTAGGGTGGTGCCAGGGATACAAGAACGGTAACGGTTACGATGATCCCCATCATCATGATAGAAGATCTATAGGCTCTGCTCCGCTGAAGAAGATGGGACACCGTACTCCATTTCGGATTGCAGCGCATGCAGAAAGCGGAAGCTGTCCGTTTTGCGCGGCCGCAGCGGTCACATTTCCCCTTCTTTTCATCCAAATCGCCGCGTTGGTCCATACGATGCGGCGATGAATCCGTTATCCACTGTTCTACTTGCGGCAGAGCCTTGCGACAGGACTCAAGGTACGGTTCCGTGAATCGTAAAATTTCAACCGGGCCGTCCGAAGTGCCAGCGACAAGACAACCACCGCCGATGACCTCAACCAGGTCGATGTTCATCATTTTACGCTTGGGAATATCCAGCAATTCCCTTCCTTCCCGATCCAGCGCCTGCAGCCTGGAAGCTGTAAACACAAGCTGCAACGGTTCAAAACGCACATCACGATTCAAGTCTCCGTGCAATATTAGCCAGGGCGTCTCTTTGCCATGCGTTTCCGATCGTTCCGAAATCCTCGATCCTCGTTTTCGTAATATCCTCATATCATCACATCTTTCTATTTAAAGCCTTCTTAACGACAAATACCGCCTTACCATCTTTGGCCACAGCGGTATGTTGAGCGTTATCCAGGTTAGAATCGACAATTTCCAATGATCGGCAGGAATCCAACCCTTCCTTTTATAAGTTCCGGTAAAACGTCCCAAGATTTGTTCTTTCCGTACCGGCTCATCCGGGACAATGTTGGTGTCCCCTTTAAATATGTATCGTTTCAAGCTGCCTTCGCCATGAATGTCATGAAGCCGATGACAGACGAGGCTTCCCGCTCCTGTAACAAAGAGATAGACTTCACCGATTCTGGCTTCCTCATGATTGAGCTTTTCAAAAGAACTTAGCTCCCCCTCCACCATGAAGGGGTACATGCTGCGCCCCAAGGAGGGAAGTTGGATCCCCCCGCGTCTTTCCATCCACTCGTTGGCGATTCTGGCCTCATCCAGCATACGTCAGAAGGCCGCTGCCCAACAGTTCTTCAATAAATGGTTTTACGTCCTGCTCAGCAGTATGACGGTCAATGTCATACTCCTCCGCAATTTTTTCAATGATTCCTTCCATGTGCCCATATTCCGGGATGATGCTCCAGATATACCCCCCGAGTTCATTCAGCTTGGTTGCCACATGCTCCTTCATGTTCAGCAGTATCCATTCGTTTCCGATCATTTCGCTTTCAACATGCTCGTTTCTTATCAGCAGCCTCGTTTGTGTTTGGCTCATGAAATCCTCTCCCAAAACGTATCATTTTTCTGAAAATAGAGCTGATAGGAAGGTACTTGCTGCACTACCTTCTTACATAAAGCAATCATATTTCTTGTTTCCTCAGGATCATGACGCCAATAAAACACCTTATCCAGCATTAGCGCGAATCCATCTAACGGCGTTATGGACACACGCTCCACTTCAGGGGATTGAATAATGTAATGGATGCCGGATAATTCGGCTTCCTCAAGTTCACAGGGATTCTCCATCTCGCTGCGAAATGGAGAATCGAACACGGTTACACGTCCGTTTTCTTCTATGTACAGAAACGTAGCTTCATCAGATAAAATCGGACGGGGACGCGACAGCTCAGCGACAGTCGACTTACCTGCACCGGATTGGCCTGCGAACATCCACGCTTTGCCGTCTTGAACCACACAAGAGGAATGGATCAGCAGTCCGCGCTCTCCATGGATTAGCCATGAGCTGTACAAATTAATTAATGCATGCTTCAGGGCAAACTCGTCATAGACATGGATTTCCGCCGAACTGTAATCCCGGGATGAAATCATATGATAATCACAGCGTTTGAAGTTAATTAGATGTTCGGATACAGAAATCTGGACAGGTCCATCATCAAATGGCTCTCCGTACCCACCTCGAATACGAACATACAAATCAGCCTGAGGATCCTGACCGGAAATGGCGGATACCCTAAATCGCTTGGCGACAAATTCGGCTATCCGTTTCGATTCGGTTTTAAAGGACACCCGGGACTTTCCGACTATTGCCGTTGCTACATACATATGATCAACCTCGACTTCCACCTATAATAATTCAATTCCAGCGAAGCGCTTTATGGAACGATGAACAAAGGAATGTATAAATACTACCAAATAGGGTTTCCGCCGCCGCCCGGGTTGCTGGGACGAGTCGTGCCAAACTCCACTTTGCCCTGTGCCAAAATTTTTGGAGCCTCGTAGGTCTTTTTCATACTTAACACCTCCTTCTTGAGCATTAGTTTATGATACAATTTGTATCATGTCAACTAGATAATGCTACATATTGCAACCAATAAATAGTAAAAATATCCTATCTGAAAATTTCACGTTTTCTTATCCATAGCAGCGGCAAATTCCAGATAAGGAATCCTACCTGGGACCAGCGCTGCCTCCAAGTATCATGGACCGTGAAGGCGGTCATCATTCTGAACCATGAGTAACTAAAGCCCTTGCGACCCTGCATAACTTTACGCGCCTTTTCAAGGTTCCATCCTGGATATTTAAACTTGTATGAAGGCAGCGGCAGCGGCCATCGTGCCTGAAGATGCGGGAACATGCTGTAAACCAGATTCAAAGCGATCCATACCTTCGAGAGATTTCGATCCGCAGCGGCCATATCCAACAGTTTCGCGTAATCCAGCCTTGTATCAAGGGAATGTATAAGCGTTGCAATGTCAACAAAGTATTTCATCGACATCATGTGATGGTTCATGCCGTGCAGACAAATATGGTAAAAGGTGTGCAACGGGCTTAGCTCGTAAATGTAATTAAAATCGCTCATCACGCAAGCTTCGTCCCACAAACGTGACACATCCGTAGCCGTAAAATCCTCTCTGCTGATATTCCAATGCAATTCAATGGTTAGCGAGGGAAAATTATCGTTATCCAATGATTTGACGTATTCTTCATGAAAATGTGTAGCATCGCCCGCAGCTTTAACAAATCCAGCATTCGTCAACAGCGTGGCGGCTCGATGCAAGTCCTCCTTGCCCACAAGCAGGTCGATATCTGTCGTGCCGCGCGCTGCGAGACCGCCAAAATAGCGTTCTGCAAGCAGCGTTCCCTTGAGAGGGATCGCTTCTATACAGGACGCTTCGAAGGTCTGCAGGATCTTTTTGAGCTCGATTTTTATAAAAAGGTTCTGTAAGAGTACGGTATTTGCATCAGAGCTTAATTTGCGCCGGAATTTTTCCGGGATTTGAAGAAGAAGGTGTTTTCGCTGAAGCTCTGAGAAAACCTGGGGCCCGATATCAAACAATTCGACATCTTCCATCAGTTTGTCATATTGAGATTCGCTCAGGGAAGGAAGCCTCCCCTGGTACAACTCATCCAGAAACATAACCAGAATGTCGCGGTTCTTCATTTCAACCACTTACTACCGTAATAAAGCTGCTCTGCTTCATTTTCTCTGATCGTTATATTGTTAAGCACTACCCCAAGAAGATGGGCCTTAACATGCTCAAGTTGAGTTTTGGCTTTTCTCACTTGGGATTTCTTCACCTTCCCACCCAGTACAACCAAAACGACGCCATCGCATAAAGCACTGACAATAAGCGCATCGCTCACTGCCAATATGGGAGGGGTATCAAACAAAATCATGTCGTAGCGTTGCTTAAGATCGTGAACTAACATTTGCATGTTGTGGGAACCTAGCATTTCGGAAGGGTTGTATGGAATGGAGCCGGAAGTTATGACGGAGAGATTCGTAACCGCCGTCGGCCGAATGACGTCTTCAACGTCTACCTGCTGGGCCAAGACATTGGTCAATCCGGTATCGTTCGAAACGCCGAATACGTGATGCAGTGAGGGTTTGCGCAAATCCGCTTCAATCAACAGCACATTTTTGCCTTCATGCGCATAGGCGACGGCCAAGTTGCTAACTGTGGTTGTTTTGCCTTCGTTCATTTGAGCCGAGCCAACCATGATCACCCTAACCTGTTTGTCATGAACGGAAAATTGAATGTTCGTCCTTAGCCCCCGATACGATTCCGCTGCCGGAGATTTCGGGTTAATGACGGTAACCAGAGGATTTTTGTATTTTCTCGCCATTTAACTCACCTGCCTATTAAAATAGTCCGATCCCTGTGAAAAGAGTGAGCGGATTTAAGGTAAAAGAACTAATGACCAAGCATCTTAAATATAGTAAAATGTCTGTATCTAGTTTGTTACTGTATGATTAGCTTTTTATTATATTGGCCTGGCGAACGATATATGTAATTTTGATAAACGGCATGGCTAAACGCCACATGACTGCTTATCATCCGGTTAAGCATGCCCGTTATCCGTGCTTTTTGATCACGATCCGTACATATTTGAACCTGATACAACCGATAATCATGCAATGGCTCTTGAGTCTGTATCCTCCCATAAACCTGAATATGATCAAACATGTCATCGATTTCATAACGCAGCTTTATCTTGGGACTCATGGGGATATCCCAGGGACACAGGAAAACAAGCTTCTCCGGACCCAGCTCGATCGGCGTCACATCGTGGCTTCTGCCGTGCAGGCTCAGGGGACCAATCTCCATGACTCTAATCCCTACCTTAATAAGATGCTTCGTTTCGCTTGACATCAGGATTTTAATTCTCCTTTATTTCTATAAATTCTGGTATGGGACATTTTATCGATGGATAAAATGATACTAAGTGTCACTCAAAAAATGATAACAGATACAAATTGTATCGTTTTATTTTCCAATTTTACGATACATATCGTATCGAGTCAATAGAAAAATCGTCATTTTCTACCTTCCGTGTGTAAATTTAGGATGTTACGTATTTTTACGACCCTCTCATCACCAAACCGTGACTTTACGTACATTAAGCTGCTTTATATAAAATCGACGCATTTTTCTAATCACACCATCAGGTATGCCAAGCAATTGAAAGGGGGATCAAAGCATGAACTACGGAGAACGAATTGCAGAACTACGTGAACAGCGCGGGTGGACTCAAGAAGAACTCGCAACCTCTGTCGGCATTACTCGTGCTGCACTATCCCATTACGAAAAAAACCGGCGCAAGCCGGATTTTGAAACATTGACCCGCCTGGCAGACCTCTTTGACGTATCCATAGACTATCTGATCGGGAGAACAACATTGGAGAAATCGGTGCTTGACCCGGAGGTTCGCTCATTTGTGGACGGACTTGAGCTTTCGGACCAGGATTTGCTGGAGCGGTTCAATCTCACGGTGGATGGCCGCAAGTTAACCGAAGAGGAAGCCAAAAGATTTATTGCTTTTGTTCGCATGGAACGCTCCATGAAATAATGCAGATCATGAAGATGGAAATCCCCGTTACTCACTATGTCCAACATAGCGGTATCGGGGATTTTCACTAGAGTCATGTTTAGCAATGACAAATGTATTAATCGT
This sequence comes from Paenibacillus sp. CR_12, assembly GCF_041953985.1. Taxonomy (NCBI): domain Bacteria; kingdom Bacillati; phylum Bacillota; class Bacilli; order Caryophanales; family Paenibacillaceae; genus Paenibacillus; species Paenibacillus sp. CR_12. The sequence goes on from NZ_JAVFHO010000011.1 coordinate 36,632, forward strand.
TATGAGCTTCCTCCAATTGCAGCCATTTATCAGGATGGATTCCCAATTGAGTCATGAGCTTATTGATGTCGATGTTCGTCTTCTGCTGGTCAAGCCGCTGCTCGGTGCTTCCGGAGCCTCTCTCCTTGTCCACACTCATTTCTTCAACTACCTCGCTTATCTATAGTTTCATCTCCATCCCTGCTGCATGAACACGATGACAACGCATATCTTCCCAACAACTTACTTACCAATATTATAACGAATGAAATCACATGATGCTGTCGTCTTGTGGAGCCTTTGTCCTATGCTTCCGGTTCTAATTTTGTCGAATTTTCTTTTGGTGAATCCTGTCATCATAGAAGATTCTTAAACCCTTGTAATTTATTTATATATGAAGAAAAACCACATTGCATTCATTAAAGAATACAATGTGGTTTCCCGTCATACGTTTTGGATTCTAGTTCCCTGTACGTGCCAGCTCTTTCATATTCGCCTCGAAGGCGGCGAGGAGCGCTGCTTCCCCCGTCAGGCCTTGATCCTGTACCTTCTCGATATGCAGCAGCATGCGTTTGTAATCCTTCGGAATGATACGGACGAAGCGGCTGAGCGCTTGATCCCAGTCTCCCAGAATTTGCTGTGCCGGCACGCTGCCGGTATACTGCTCATGCTGCCGGACAAGACGATGGAGGGCTTCCGCTTCCGTTCCATCCTCGACGCGTTCCAGAAGCACCATCTCCAGATTGCAGCGATCCACGAAGGTTCCCTCAGGATCATAGACGTAGGCTATGCCGCCGGACATCCCGGCCGCGAAGTTGCGTCCGGTTTCCCCGAGAACGACCACCCGGCCGCCGGTCATATATTCGCAACCATGATCGCCGACGCCTTCGACGACGATGTTCGCGCCCGAATTACGTACGGCAAAACGCTCGCCGGCAATGCCTCTTACATAGGCTTCTCCGCCTGTAGCCCCATAGAATGCGGTATTCCCCGCAATAATGTTCTCCTCGGCTTTGAAGGTTGCTTTAGGTGAAGGTTTCACGATCAGCTTGCCGCCGGAAAGGCCTTTACCGATATAGTCGTTGGCATCCCCTTCAACCGTCAGCGTCATCCCTTTCGGCACAAATGCGCCGAAGCTCTGCCCTGCGGAACCCACGAAGTCGAATTGAATGGTGTCTTCCGGCAATCCGGCAGCACCATACTTGCGCGTGACTTCGCTTCCCAGGATGGTTCCCACGGCACGGTCCACGTTCGTGATCGGGAAGGTGCCCTTCACCGCAGCACCCGATTCCAATGCCGGCGCCGCGGTGCCCAGCAGCGAACGCATATCCAGCGTCTGTTCCAGACCATGATTCTGTCTTTGGGTACGGTAGCGCGTGCTGCCCTCCGGCAGCTCCGGCGTATACAGCAATGCCGAAATATCCACGCCTTTCTTCTTCCAATGATGTTCCGCTTTGACGGCATCCAGGCAATCCGTACGACCAATCATCTCGTTAATGGTACGGAAGCCAAGCTCAGCCATCAGCTCGCGCATGTCTTGAGCGACAAAGCGCATAAAGTTGGCGACATGCTCCGGATCTCCCGTAAAGTTCTTGCGCAGCTCCGGATTCTGCGTGGCCACGCCGACCGGACAGGTGTCCATTTGGCAGACGCGCATCATAATGCATCCGACGGCAATCAATGGTGCCGTTGAGAATCCATACTCTTCGGCTCCGAGCAGAGCCGCCACCACCAAATCGCGCCCGTTCAGCATTTTGCCGTCGGTCTCCAGCACCACGCGGTCACGCAGATTGTTCATGATGAGGGTTTGATGGGTCTCGGCAAGCCCAAGCTCCCAAGGCATGCCGGCATGACGGATGGAGCCTTGCGGCGAAGCACCCGTGCCGCCATCGTAACCGCTGATCAGAATGATGTCCGCGCGGCCCTTCGCAACGCCTGCGGCAATCGTGCCTACGCCCACTTCGGATACGAGCTTCACGTTGATATCCGCGCGTGGATTGGAATTTTTCAGGTCATAGATCAGCTCCGCCAAATCCTCGATGGAGTAAATATCATGATGCGGCGGCGGCGAGATCAGCCCTACGCCCGGCGTTGAACCGCGGACCTCGGCCACCCAAGGGTATACCTTGCGGCCCGGCAGCTGTCCGCCTTCACCCGGCTTCGCTCCCTGCGCCATCTTGATCTGGATTTCGTCCGCGTTCACCAGGTAATTGGAAGTGACGCCGAAACGTCCCGACGCCACCTGCTTGATGGCACTTCGGCGGGAATCGCCGTTGGCATCCGGAATGAAGCGGGCCGGATCCTCTCCGCCTTCACCCGTATTGCTCTTGCCGCCGATGCGGTTCATCCCGATCGCGAGGCTTTCATGCGCTTCCTTGCTGATGGAGCCGAAGGACATCGCGCCCGTTTTGAATCGGCGCATGATGGACTCCGCGGATTCAACCTCATCGAGCGGCACCGGTTTGCCGGCCGGCTTGATTTTGAGCAGTGCGCGAAGCGTCAGATGCTGCTCATTCTCACCCTGCACGAGCTCGGCGTATTTCTTGTAAGTTGCGTAGTCATTGGTCCGGACGGCCTGCTGCAGCAAATGGATGGTTCTCGGATTGAACAAATGCTCTTCCCCGTCCGCTCTCCATTGGTATTCGCCGGCTGAATCCAGCGCTTTATCGTTGCCGTCCTTGTCGGTAAAAGCACGCTCGTGATGGGCCAGCGTTTCCCTGGCCACTTCCTCCAGGCCGATGCCGCCGATGCGGGACGGCGTCCGCGTGAAGTAGCTCTCCACGAAATCTTCCTTCAGGCCGACGGCTTCAAAGATTTGTGCGCCGCGATAGGACTGAATCGTGGAAATCCCCATCTTCGACAACACTTTCACGACGCTTTTGCTTGCCGCTTTAATGTAATTTTTCACAGCCTTCTCATGCGAGATGCCGCGAAGCATGCCTTCCTGAATCATGTCGTCCAGCGTTTCGAACGCAAGATACGGGTTGACCGCGCTCACGCCGTAACCGAGCAGCAGGGCGTAATGATGCACTTCGCGAGGCTCGCCCGATTCCAGCAGGATCGCTACCTTGGTCCGGGTTCCCTGACGAATCAGGTGATGATGGAGCGACGAAACGGCTAGCAGCGAAGGAATCGCCGCATTGTCCTTATCCACGCCGCGATCGGACAGGATCAGGATGTTATGCCCCTTGGCGATGACTCGGTCCGCAGCTTCGCAAAGGGTGTCGATCGCCTTGCGAAGCCCTTCGGCTCCTTCGGCCGCCGGGAAGAAAATCGGAATCGTCATGGACTTGAAGCCCGGACGGCGGACATGGCGCAGCTTCGCAAACTCTTCGTTGGACAGCACCGGCGAATCCAGGCGGATGTGGCGGCAGCTTTCCGGTTCAGGCTTCAGCAGATTGCGCTCCGGGCCGATCGTCGTCGCCGTCGAAGTGACCAGCTCCTCGCGGATCGCATCGATCGGCGGATTCGTCACTTGGGCGAACATCTGCTTGAAGTAGTTGAACAACCGCTGTGGGCGGTCGGACAGCACCGCAAGCGGTGCGTCATATCCCATGGAAGCGATCGCTTCCGCGCCCGTGATCGCCATCGGCTCGATCACTTTGCGCAGTTCCTCGTACGTGTAGCCGAACGCTTGTTGGAGCTGACGCACATTCTCATGCTTCGGATCTGGAAGTTCCGGCGCATCAGGAAGATCATGCAGCTCTACCAGATGCTCATCCAGCCATTCGGAATATGGAAGCTCCGCCGCGATGCTGGCTTTGACTTCCTCGTCGGAAATGATGCGGCCTTCCTTCGTGTCGACAAGCAGCATGCGTCCAGGACGCAAGCGATCCTTGTAGAGCACATTTTCCGGCGCAACGTCCAGAACGCCCGCTTCGGAGGACAGGATGATCAGATCATCCTTCGTCACGTAATAACGGGATGGGCGCAGCCCGTTCCGGTCCAGGGTGGCGCCGATCTGAACGCCGTCCGTGAATGCCATCGCCGCTGGTCCGTCCCATGGCTCCATCAGCGTGCTGTGGTATTCGTAGAATGCTTTTTTGGTCTTATCCATGCTCTCATGGTTGCTCCACGGCTCGGGAACCATCATCATGGCCACGTGCGGCAGAGAACGACCGCTGAGGTACAGGAATTCAAATGTATTATCGAACATCCCGGTATCGGAACCGTCCGGGTTGATGACAGGTTTCACCTTCTCCAAATCGCTTCCGAACAGCTCATGCTCGAACATGGACTGGCGCGCGTGCATCCAGTTCACATTTCCGCGCAGCGTATTGATTTCGCCGTTGTGAATCATGAAACGGTACGGATGCGCTCGCTCCCAGCTCGGGAACGTATTCGTGCTGAAACGGGAGTGAATGAGCGCAATCGCCGATTCCAAACCCTCATCCTGCAGGTCCAGGTAAAATTCTCCCACCTGCTCCGTCGTCAACATGCCTTTATATACGATTTTTCGGCAGGAAAGGCTGGATACGTAGAAGCTGTCGCCTTCGGGCTTGCCGCTGTAACGGATCGCCAGCTCGGCGCGGCGGCGGATGACATACAGCTTGCGCTCGAACGAGAGATCATCCTGAATGTCGGCGCTGCGGCCGATGAACACTTGGCGGACATACGGCTTTGCCGCTTTTGCGGACTTGCCCAGCATTTCATCATGGGTGGGTACATCGCGGAAGCCAAGCAGGGTCTGGCCTTCTTCGGCAATAATCGAAGCCAACTGCTCCTCATGTGCCGAACGGACGGCAGGATCATGGGAAAGGAACAGCATGCCTGCACCGTAATGTCCGGCTTCGGGAAGCTCAAAGCCCAGTTTCGCCGCTTCGGCAGCAAAGAAGGAATGAGGAATCTGCAACATGATCCCCGCACCGTCGCCGGAGTTCGGCTCGCTGCCCTGACCGCCGCGATGCTCCATATTCGCAAGCATGGTCAGCGCGCTGCTGACGATTTCATGGGATGGCTTACCCTTGATATGAGCAACGAAACCCATACCGCAAGCATCTTTTTCGAACTGCGGATCATAGAGGCCCTGTTTCTGGGGAAAATCAGTATGTTTCATAAGATGCAACCTTTCTTTTTATAGAATAAAATGCTGCTGATCAATAACAGAAAAACGTAAAGGTTGGACATCAATCCTCTCCTGCAGTGGACACACTGTCTTGAGGCGATGCAGTATTGTGCAAAAGCGACAAGGGTTAACATTTACCTAACACGTAAGATTAATTAGTTCTATATATTTTATCACCGTCATACAATGCAGGCAATTCAAAGTTTTTATGAATTTGATAAGAATTGTTTTTGTGAGAGTAATCACAAAAGTTAGTTAAATATTATGTAGAATAGTGCAAAAAAACATGCAAATAGAACATTCCGAACAAGCGGTTTTCATCACTTTTTTCGTAATTCGTTATCATATCGCTCCGCTTTGGCCGCTCACTCCTCTCTCCGGCAGTGAAGCCGTGATCATCCTGACCATCCATCCTATATAAAATGAAGCTCCTTCATGATCGGTTCTCGGGAGTATTTCAGCAGCAGGTTGAGGGGGGCCGATGAACCTTGACGCAACCATATCCGGTATCGCGTCGATGATCGACACGTTATATCGGCTCATCAAAAAAAGGACCTCCCCTGGATCTGTTCGATCCCCCGGGGAAGTCCTTTTCCTTACATATTATATAGAAGTTCTTCTTACGCAGTCACCGCTGTATCGGCGTCTGCTGCTTGCTTGTTGTTTCGGATTGCCAGGAAGTACACCGCGGTCAACACTAGGAACACCAGACCGAATCCGGCCAGTACGCCCACGTTGGCCCACATGCCGTCGAAGCTTCCCGTGGAAATGACGTCTTTGTAGCCTTTTACGCTGTAGGTCATCGGCAGCAGCGGATTCAAAGCCTTCATCCAGTTCGGAATCAGCTCTACCGGGAACGTGCCCGCGCTCGTTGTCAATTGAAGGATCAGGATTACGATGACGACGAAGCGTCCAGGCTGATCCAGCCATGTGACGAACATTTGCACCAGGAACATGAACGACAAGCTGGTAATGATGGAGAAGAGATAGAAGAGCGGAACGCTCTGAACCTCTAGCTTCAATCCGTACAGCATGACAACCGAAGCCAGCAGCGCTTGAATCAATCCCATGCCGGCAAAGGACAGCGTACGGCTGACAAACCGGTTCCAGCCCGATGCGTTCGGTACCGATGCCTCGCGGATCGGCAGAATAATCGTGCAGAGCAGGGCTCCGACAAACAAGCCGAGCGACAGGAAGTATGGCGCGAATCCGGTACCGTAGTTCGGTACTTCGTTCACTTTATGCTCATCTACCTGAACCGGTCCGGCAAACATCGTGACCGTTTCGTCGGTGGTTTGGATACCGCCAGTCTTGTCGGCAGCCTCGTTCAGCTTGCCTGCAAGCTCCCCGCTGCCTTCCTTCAATTCGTTCATTCCGTTGACCAGCTCGCCAGCCCCGGAATCCAGCTGTTTCGAGCCGTCGGCGAGGGTCGTTACGCCGCTTCCCAGCTTGCCGGCTCCGCCTGCCAGCTGCTGCGTGCCTTGCGACAGGGCGGCCGCGCCGCTGGCAAGCTCCTTGCCGCCGGCTGCCGCTTCGCTCAGCTTCGTGCCGAACAGCTTCATGCCGTCGGCCAATTGGTTTTGGCCGGCGTTCAGCTGTTTGGCGCCGGCCAGCAGCTCTTGGCCGCCCGCGGCGAGCTGTTTGCCGCCGTCAGCGAGCTGGTTCGCGCCGGCGCTCAGCTTGCCTGCGCCTTCCTGCAGCTGCTGCGTGCCTTGGTTCAGCTCCGCTGCGCCTTGCGCCAGCTGCTTCTGACCGGCATTCAGCTCACTCGTGCCGGAGGCGACGGACTGGCTCGCGGCCAGCAGCTGCTGCACCTCCGGACTTTGCGCCAGCTCCGGATTGCCTTCGGCCAGCTGCTTCAGGCCGTCCGCGACAGCCTTTGCGCCTTGCTCCAGCGCAGCCGTGGCTTCCAGCGATTGATTCAGGCCGGCCTTCAGGCTGCCGCTGCCATCATGAGCGCTCTTCGCTCCCGCGGCAAGCTGGGCTGCCCCTGCCTGGTTGGCTTGCAGGCCTTCATTCAAGGCCGTGCTGCCGGCTGCGGCCGATTCAATGCCCGCCTGCAGCTTGGCACCGCCCTTGCCGGCCTCTTCTGCCCCTGCTTGCAGCTGGCTGTGAGCAGCCTTAAGCTGATCCAGGCCGGAGGCGAGGGAGCCCGCTCCCGTGTTCAGCTTGCCGGCACCGTTATTCAGCTCCTGCACGCCCTGCGTCAATGGCGCGATGCCGTCTTGCAGCTCCTGCGTGCCGCTGACGAGTTTAGCCAAGTTCTCTTTGAGCTTCACTGCGCCGTCGTCCAGCTTCACGGCACCTTCGGACAGCTTCGTGGCGCCGTCCCCCGCTTCGCTCAGGCCGTCAGATACTTTGGCCACTTGGTCGAACAGGGTTTCCGTGTAGGCTTCAGTCACTTTCGCCGACACCTTGGACTGAATCTGCTTCACGGCAGATCCGCCGATCTGTGCCGCAAGAAAGTTGTAGCCTTCGTTCGGCTCGAAGACGATTTGCGCAGGCTGCGGATGTTCATCCATTAACGTTGTCGCCTGCTGCGAGAAATTTTCCGGAATGCTGATGGTCATGTAGTATTTGTTATCCTGCATGCCCTGTTCAGCTTCGCTCCGGTTAACGAACTGCCAATTAAAATCTTTTCCCTTCTTCAGCTCGGCCACCAAATCCTCGCCGGCGTGAAGCGTCTTTCCTTCAAAAACGGCGCCCTGGTCGTTATTGACGACCGCTACGGGCAAATCCTCCATCTTTCCGTACGGGTCCCAGAAGGCCCCGAGGAACATACCGCTGTACATGACCGGTATGAACAGCACCGCGATGATCGGAATCAATATTTTTTTATTCCGAACGGCGGCACCAAGATCTTTGGCAAACACAGATAATGACTTCATCCAGTCTCTCTCCTTTTTTTTCTATAGATACAGCAGTTTACCAGCCGACATGAATCTGCTCTTACGGCAAATCACATCTTCATTCCAGTACACAATGACCAATATGCTCATTCGGTCATTTTAGACCAAAAAAAACGATCCCTGGCAAGGAAGGCGATCCCTCAAGCCAAGAGAGTCCGCCTTCCTCATCACGAAGGAGATTGCATCTTCCTCTTACGAGGAGGCTTTGAGCCCGTCAGCCAAGAACACCATCATATATTCCTTGATCTGTTCCTTGCTGAGCGGCTTGTGAAGCTGATTGAAGTCGGTCGTGAGCGCAACGTACAGCTTCAGCATCACAAAGGATACCACCTGAGCATCCAGCGGCTTGATCTCACCGATCGAAATGGCATTCTCCACGATTCCCTTGAGATACCCGACGATTCCGTTCTCCACTTTCGTCAATCCCTCATGCGCCTTAGGCGTGCCGATGTCCCGAACTTCCTGCGACAGCTTGATGAACAGCTCATGCTCGCTTCGGAATTCAAGCAGCGCATCCAGCACCCGGTAGAGATTGTCAAAGAAATCCCTGTCCTTCCGTATCTCCCGTTCGGCCAGACGTTTCATCTCCATGATGGCCGATAGCAGGATCTCGTCGAACAGCTCATCCTTATTCGTGAAAAACGTGTAGATCGTGCCTTTCCCAACATTTGCAATCTTCGCCACCTGTTCCATCGTCGTCGCTTTGTATCCGAACAAAGCAAACGACTTGGAGGCAGCATCTAGCACCTGCTTCCGTCGGTCCACAGCTGGCATGCTTACCCCTCCTTCTACGATCTTCTTTTGATCGGCCTTTTCTTTCGAAACTGACCAAAATACAATTCTGGTCATTCGGTCAAAAATCACTTTACCAGATTATCGGATGCGTTGCAATATCTTTCGTTAAATTTTTTTGAAAATGCGGATGCAGGGTTCAAATCTTATCATAACGTCTAATGAAAGAAAAAGTCCGCCGGTAAAATAAATTGAAATGCTTTTCCCTTTTGCGCGTATACTTAGGATGCATACTCTTTTTTTTCGCGCCGCTCTTCAAAAAATGATTCCTGTTTTGTAAGATAGAGGGAGAAAGAAGTAGGTGAAACCATGCGATATACAAGAGTGCTCCTCTTCTCAGAGGGTTTCGGCACAGGACATACGCAAGCGGCGTATGCGCTGGCTGAAGGTATACAGCGGATGAATCCCCGCATCCACTGCCGCGTCATTGAACTTGGCAATTTTTTGAATCCCACCGTGGGGCCGTTGATTTTGTCCGCTTATCGAAAAACCGTCAGCACCCGGCCGCGCCTTGTCGGCATGCTGTACCGTTCGCAATATAAGAAATCGTTAAACCGTCTGACGCGGCTCGCGCTGCATCGGATTTTCTATGCGCAGGCCCAGCGCGTCATCGAGGAGCTGAAACCGGATCTGATCATATGCACCCACCCGTTTCCCAACGCCGTGGTCTCCCGCCTGAAGCGCCAGGGGCTTGATGTTCCGCTCTATACGCTGATTACCGACTATGATGCGCACGGCACCTGGGTCAATCCGGAGGTTGATGAATATCTCGTATCGACGCCTCATGTGAAAAAGATGCTCATGCTGCGGGAGATTGAGCCGGAATTCATCCATGTGACCGGCATTCCGGTGCATCCGAAGTTCTGGGAAAGAGGCAGCCGGGTTGCGCTGCAGGCCGAGCTTGAATTAAAGAACATGCCCACCGTGCTGATCATGGGGGGCGGATGGGGCCTCGTATTCAACAAGGAGCTGCTCAGCAAGCTGGCCGCCAGGGCCGATGATATCCAGCTGGTCTTCTGTATGGGACAGAACGATAAGCTGGTTGCCAGCATGCGCGAAGATCCGATCTTCCAGCATCCCAACATTCATGTTCTCGGTTATCGGGACGATATACATAAACTGATGGACGTGTCCGATCTTCTCATCACGAAGCCCGGCGGGATGACATGCACGGAAGGAGCCGCCAAGGGAATTCCGATGCTGTTCTATGAGCCTATCCCGGGACAGGAAGAAGTGAATTCCCACTTCTTTGTCAGCGAAGGCTACGGGGAAATTCTCGACTCCCCTGCCGTGATCGACAAGTGGTTGAACCTGCTGTCCGATCATTATGACCAGGTGGAGAAGAAGCGTAACGGAGCGGGCCGGCAGCGCACGCCTCATCTGGAGCCCGACCACTGCGCCGGCCAGGTGATGGGATTGCTGACCGAAGGACGCATACCCGTTTATCCCGAAGATGCCGTCAAAATATTGGCGGACCAGCCCTAATATGCATCCTGCTCCCAGAACGCGCTTATGCACTTATCCTCTACCAAAAAGCTTCCCTGTCCTATGTGACAGGGAAGCTTTTTTAAGTATAAATCGATCTATATTTCCAGCGTTTCTCCTGCTTTCAACGGATGACCCTGAATGCCCGTTTGGGCCAGTTCGTCGCAGAAGGCCCTTGCATCCTGTTTAATGCCCGGGAACGTGTCATAGTGCACCGGGATGACATGCTTCGCACGAATCCACTGTGCGGCCAGCAGGGCGTCCTGCGGGCCCATCGTCAACATATCCCCGATCGGCAGCGCGGCTGCATCGATGTTGTTCATCTCTCCGATCAGGCGCATATCGCCAAACAAACTTGTGTCGCCAGCATGATAGAACGTTTTTCCACCCATGGTCAGAATGACGCCTCCAGGCTGCCCCGCATAGATCCAGGTATCCCCCACCGAGATGGAGGAAGAATGGAAGGCCGGGGTAAACTTCACCTTAAAACCGTCGAACTGCGCGCTTCCGCCGATATTCATTCCATGGGATTTGACTCCCTGCTGGCCGCAATACACGGCGAGTTCGTACACGGCGATAATCGGACAATCATTCTGTTTCGCGATTTCGATGCAGTCGCCAAAGTGGTCGGAGTGCCCATGCGTCAGAACCACTGCATCCACTTTCACGTCACTGGGTTCGATGCCGGAACCGGGATTACCGGACAGCAAAGGGTCGATGATGACACGAACGCCGCCTTCCTCCACCAATATGCTGGAATGGCCATAATACGTAATATTCATGGTTAAACACACCTCCTACATCCTAGTTTACCCTTATGGGCACTACTTGTAAAAAGAGTGATTTCCTATTTTTTTAACAAAAGTCCTGGAATGATGCACCGTGAGATCCTGAGCCAGCTTCAAAGACAGGAAGAAGTACGTATCGTCCTTCACCTCTTTTTGGCCATGAAGCGCCGCATTCACGGACTTAATCGTCTCTTCGTTCGGCTGGACACGTTTAAGACGCCCGTTCGCTACAGGACTAAATTGATGCTTTTGATAGATGACATCGGTAATCGTATCGGGAAAATTGGCTGACCGCAGCCGGTTTAAGACAACGTTGGCAACTGCCACCTTGCCTTCGTACGGTTCGCCTTCCGCCTCTGCCATGACAATCTTCTGGAGCAGAAGCAGTTCTTCAGCTGACAAATCATAGGTCCAGGTCGCTTTGTCTTTTTGGTCCTGGGTTAACGTATTTGTTCTTGTGAAGAATAAAGTTGTGGGGGGTGATAGGCTTTCCGCCTTGGATTTGACGACATGAGTCCCCTTTTGTTTTGCCGGTTTCCCGTCCGCAGCCTGAGATTTGGTTGCTTTCTTCTTCTCATCTGCAGTCTTCAATGATGCTTTCGAGTCGATCTTCCCGGAGGCTAAACCAATGCCTTTTGCGTTTGAAAAAGCATGAACCTTGCTCCCCGGCTTATTCCACTCTTGGAAAACAATTGAAGACAAAATGTTGACAGGTTCCCTATCCTGCTGCCTACTCTCAGCTTTAACGTAGTGATCAGGGTCGCCTTCCGGAACCGGAGCAGCCGTTACAAATTTGGGCATGTCCTGCTTTGGCTCTTTCCCTTCCGTCGTTTTCGATTGCATTCCAAGCAAACTTATAAGAGACAAACTCACAAAGAGCGCTCCGATGAGCAGCGCAACCCAGCGATTTTGCCGTAGCACTTTCATAACCATATTTTTCCTCCTATGATGTCGGCACATTTCTACACTATGTAACCACATTTTTAGGCGTTGAAAACATGGTAATTTTATGAACATTCTATTTTCAATTTCAAAAAATGGTCGAAAGCCGCGCCACACCTACGGTTTCGTACATCGGGCTCGCCTGTAAATTTGTTCGAAAAAGAACCATTTCTAGCACGTCCCACTGGATAGGTTCGGGTCCTTTTCCGATAACATCCAAAGAAAATGTTTGATTTCCTTGAAATTTCCGGCCAACCGTAATATGCGGTCGAAAGGGACGCTCCTCCGGTACGAATCCGAAAGATTCCATCCGCGACACGACCGATTGCTGCAGCTCAGCGAGCGCATTCAGATCCCCGCCGACCCCAGCCCATAGAATCCTTGGGGAGCCGCTTGCCCCGAACACGCCGGCATCATAAAGACTGAGCTTGAAGGGCTTGCGTTCCTTGGCTACCTCCTGGAGCGCTTCGGTGAGCTCCGCTATGCGATGAGAGGGCGTATCGCCCAGAAACTGTAAGGTAATGTGGTAATCCTGCGGATGAACCCATTTTTTGAAATTGGCTTGCTTCCTCAATGTTTCCGTCCAATCCTGTATCCGGGAGGAGACCTCCGAAGGCAGACGCACGGCAACAAACAAACGATCCATAGCTCCCTCAGCCGAATGGCTCAACTACGACACTTCCTTCCAATCATCTTTTATCGCTAGCAGTCTAAGCACTGCCACCATGTTTTCCTGGTTCGTTTATAGTTTGAGCAAGAACATCTGAAAATAGTATGAGGGGTACATCAAATTCGCCTAAAAATATGATGAAGCTTCAATTTACCATAAATCGGACAATAATTCATGTACAAATTTACCAATCGCGTCCGTTCGTTCATGCGCAAAGCGATGATTTCTGATAATATGTTCCCTAAGAGATTTTCGCTATGATTCTGGTTGAACATCATATTCCTTAGGAGGTAGTACCATGCCGAACATCGTGGCCATACACGACTTAACCGCCGAGCAGCAGCAAAAAATCAAGGAGATTGCCCCCGACTATGACCTGTTGGTGACAAAAGCGAAAGAGCTGACAGGAAGCATCGTTCGGAATGCCGAGATCATGATCGGCTGGTCACGCTCCATGCAGGACGAGGTATTGTCCGCCGACAGTAAGCTCAAATGGATTCAAGCCTGGTCGGCCGGGGTGGATAAAATGCCGCTCCGTGAACTAGAGGAAAAAGGCATTCAGTTGACCAACGCCAGCGGCGTACATAGCGTTCCGATCACGGAGCATATTTTTGCGATGAGCCTGGCCTTCAACCGCAACCTTCATCTCGCGATCCGTCAGCAGTCGAACAACAAGTGGGATACATCCGGCACGTTCACGGAATTGGCCGGCAAAACCATCGTCATCGTCGGCGTCGGCCAAATCGGCAGCCATACGGCACGGGTCGCCCAGGCGTTCGGCATGCGGACCGTCGGGGTCCGCAACTCCGGCAAGTCCGATCCTAACGTGGAATCGATGTATAAGGTCGATCAGCTCGATGAAGCACTGGCGCAAGGCGATTACATCGTCAATATCCTGCCGCTGACCGATGAAACCCGCGGATTGTTCAATACGGCAAGATTCTCGGCGATGAAGGACTCCGCCTTCTTCGTGAACGTAGGCCGCGGCCAGACCGTGGTCACGGACGACATGGTCCAAGCGCTGCAATCCGGAGCTCTGGCAGGCGCGGGTCTGGATGTCTTCGAGGAAGAGCCTCTTCCTGCGGACCATCCGCTGTGGAACCTGGACAACGTCATCATGACGCCTCACATGGCAGGCGATACGGATCGATACGGCGAGCGTGCCGTGGATATTTTCCTGGAGAATTTAAAGCACTACGTAAACGGAGAGCCGTTATCCCGCAATGTGATCGATTACAGCAAGTCGTACTAAGACCAGGCAACAAGTCGTGAAGCACCGTTTCGTATCTAGATCCACGCGTTGGTTTAAGGAGCTTGTCAAAAAAAGGAACGTCCCGGGGTTTACCTTGCCTGCCGGGACGCCCTTTTTATTTATATGGAAAATGGAGTGAGCACACATAAATGCAGCCGTTTACAAAACGCGTCATTGAAGTGATTCAGAGCATTCCGGAAGGATACGTGATGACTTATGGACAGGTGGCCAGACTGGCCGGCAGCCCCAGGGGCGCCCGGCAGGTCGTCAGAATACTTCACACCCTCAGTCATATTCACAAGCTGCCGTGGCATCGGGTCATCAACGCCAAAGGAGAAATCGCGATCCAAGACGATGAGTCCAGGCTCATGCAGGAGCTGTATCTGCAGGACGAAGGAGTTGCCGTCAATCACAAAGGCATCATTGATTTGGAGAAGTATCGATATGATCCTGCCGAATAAATCGGGTAGCCGTTTATTCGCACAGCCAAATCTCCCTTACAAAGCTCCCCTTGCGGGTCGTGCAATGAGAAAGCACCTTCCACCCCGTGTCCGTCAGCTGCTCTCTTAGCGGCTCCGTACTTACGATGACAGCACGATCTGACAAGCGGCGTAAGCTTTTCAGCATCCGCAACTGCTCATCCTCTGGAAAGACGGAGCACAGATTATACGGCAAATCCAGTACAGCGGCATCATAATGTCCATGCAGCGTGTTCATGTCCTGGACGGCAACTTTATTGTCATCATAACCGTAGTGCCGGAGATTCACCCTCGCTCCCCGAACCGCGAGCGGATTGATGTCACGGCCCTCGGCCGGGATTCCCATCGAGAATGCCTCGATCAATACATTTCCCATTCCGCAGCAGGGATCCATGAGCGTGGCACCGTTTATCCGAGGCACGGCCAGATTGACCAGCGCCCTGGCCACCCTCGAGCTGAGCCCTGTCGAATAATTTTGCGGCTTCCGCTTATGCTCCAGCCAGGCACGTTCAGGCTCGTGCAATACCCCCAATCGCCAGATTCCGTTTAGGGATATCAGGCCGAGCGTGACATCCGGAGATTTCATCTGCGCCGTTCCTTCGATTCGGCCACCTACCATCCGTTCGAAACCGCGCAATTGATCATAGCTGAAACGATCGCCCGCCTTAAGGCAGACGACTTTGAAGGTCGTTTGGTTAAGTCGAATGCGGCCTGCTTGCTCGGCGATGCTTTCGATGGATTCTCCAGTCATCTTGACGTCAAGGCAGGCCGATAGGAACGGGCTGCGATCCGGATCGACCCGCCGCTCGCTTTCCAGCCAGTCCGCTCCGCCAGGCCCCTGACCGAACAGCTCCGTCAGCTCCATCAAGCATAGCGCACGCTCGGTTTCATGACAGGCATACGTATACAGATAAGATGATATATCGCTCATGGAGGACGGACCGAAGGTCATGTCATAGTCGTTCGTATTCATCATGTATTTCGTCTCTCTTCTATTATATAAGTGCAGCAGTCGCTACTGCCCCATTAACAGCCGATACGATTCCAGCCGCGCATCGTAATCGCTCACGGGGGTAACGACCAGGAACTCGTCGCACCGGTATTTTTCCGCCATCATCTGCAGCTTATCTCGCACGCTTGCAGGCGTGCCGATGATTAGCCTCCGGGATGGACCGGAAGAATCGGAATCCGTCGGTTCCGAAGGAAGGTCGCTCTCCCCAGGCCGTGGAATTAACGCGGCCAGCTTTCTTGCTTGCTCCTCCGTCTCCGCGCAAATCACGCTCACCGCCACCATCGCACGCGGTTCTCTCAGATCAGCGCTTGGCTGAAAGCCTTCCCTGTAAGAACGGAGAATCTCCGCCCCGTCCGTATCGCTCATAAACTGTCCGAATACATAGCCCGTCCCGAATTCGGCTGCATACCCGGCACCTTTCGTATTCGTGCCCAGCATCCACATCATCGGCTGCGCTGCGGGTACCGGTTTGGCTGCCACCGGCACATCGTCGTAGCGATACCGGTCCTCCAGCAGTTCGGTCAAAGCCCGAATCCGCTGCGGCAAATCCGCCACATGCCCCAGGAAATTCCCGCTAAGCGCCATGCTCGTATGGGCCGAACCTCCCGGCGCCCGCCCGATCCCGAGATCGATGCGGCCGGGATACAGCGCCGCCAGCATGCGGAAATTCTCCGCCACCTTCAGCGGGCTGTAATGGGGCAGCAGCACGGCTCCGGAACCAAGCCGGATGCGCGTTGTTCGGGCGCCGATATGGGACAGCAGGATCTCGGGCGACGCACAGGACAGGTGCTCCAGATCATGATGCTCCGCTGCCCAGTATCGCCCGTAGCCCCATTGTTCCGCAGACTGCGCCAGTATCACCGCTTGCTGCAAGGCTTCTTCGAACGAGCTCTCTCCCCATCGCGGAACCAGATCAAGCACGCTCAGTTTCAATTGGCTATTCATGCAATCCCCCTTGTATCGCCGTTACTAATCCAAATCATAGATCGAACCTACCTTGAGCCCGTACAACTCGTTATAGATTTTCTCGGCAAAAGCGTCCGTCATCCCTGCGATATAATCAATCACCATATGCTCCCACGTCCAGATCGGATTCGCCCGCTTCTGGTCCGCTTCGTATCGCTGGAGCCAGTCGGATGGAATGATCGCCGTTGAAGCGACAGGATCCAGAAAGGCATCCCACAAGCGCTTGATGATCCATTCGCTGCGCTTCTGCAGGCGCTGAACCCGCAGGTCGCGAATCATGGTCACCCAGGCGAAACTTTTCAGGACGCTGACGGTACGCAGCATATCCTCGTCTTCCACGCCGTCTTTGACAAACGTGACCTTTTTCCAATCCCCGTTCGCGATCACGCCAAGGCTGCCCACAAACAGGCTGACCCAGTAGGCCTTGACCTCGCGCCGGGTGCGTGAATAATCATTCTCGCAGGTCGGCATTTTTTCGTTCCATATTTTCAGAAACTCGTCCAGCACCAAATCCACCTTCGGCTGGATCTGCTCCTTGGTCCATCCCTTCCACACCTCGTCTTCCAGCGTCATGATCTTCTGCACGATCAACTTGTTGAGATGGCTGTCCCGCAGAAAGTGCTCGTGCACCTCAATCTTCCCGGCTTTGATGCCATCCTCCAGATCGTGCGCGGAATACGCGATGTCATCGCACAGATCCATAAGCTGCGCTTCCAGCGTTCTGTGCGTTCCGGGTATTTGCCACTCATTCCGGATATGGGAGATGTATTCCCATTCATGCCGGTACATCCCCTTGGGATTATCCAGGCCGGAGAACGGATATTTGTTGATGCCAAGCAGCACCGCATCCGACAGGTTGAGGCCGTTTACGTTCTCTCTTTTCTCCAAAAACATGATCAGCCGGAAATTGTGCGCGTTCCCTTCAAAATGCTCATATTTGCGCCGCATGGCCTGCTGCACCTCGGCCGCCTGCTCCGGTGTCGGCGTACCGGGCTGGCGCGTCAGCTCCTTCTCGGTCCTCCGGTCAATGAGTTTCTCCAGAATGCCCTGCAGCACCTCTTCGCCCTTATGGCCGAACGGAGGATGCCCGAAATCATGGGCGATCGCCGCGCATTCCACCACCTCGGGATCAATCATCAGCCCTGCGTTCTCGGCCTGCTCCGGCAGCACTTCGGGATAAAGACGCGTCAGGCTACGTGCCGCTTCTCTCGCAATCTGCGCCACCTCAAGCGAATGCGTTAAGCGCGTCCGGTAGTAATCGCCGGTGCCGGCGCCGAATACCTGCGATTTTCCTTGCAGCCTGCGGAACGTCGGCGAATGGATCAGGCGCGAATAATCCCGCTCGTATACCGCGCGCGAAGCATCCGACTTCGTTTGCTCCGGATATTGGCGATGCTCTCTAAGCTCCTTCAGTGTCATTTGTCCCACTCCTGTTTTTTTTATCTATTTAAGGTCGATTCGGAATCGTTCGTTCTTTAGATTATATGCCATACGGCATCCGAAGAAAAATGTTATTCCCTTTCCGCCTGTTCCCTCATTGTATACCCGGCTCATCATATCCGTTATCGCCAAGCAAGATATTTTCCTGTCTGAGTCAGGTATGACGAAATCCAAATACGTAATGCTTCACCGTCCAGGAAAGCTGCGGGAGGGCAGAAGGCGCAATAAATCCTCCCATTATGCAAAAATACCAAGTACTTATAGGATTAACACAAGACCTGTGCGCACATTCTTGCTACGTTTTAGGTAAGCGCTGTCATACAGTCTGAAGCGCACCGCAGAAAGGAGGGAAATGATATTCATTAACGATTACATCAACCTACGGGAGGGATCGCCGTGAAACGAAGGTTTGCTTTATCCAAAAAAATGGCTTTCTGCCTGATCAGTGCAGCCATGCTGCTTGCTGGTCTATTTGAAGGACAGAGTGTCGCAGCTAATGAGAGCAAGTACCCGGCTTCCGCATCGGCCAGCAGCTACGACACCCGCTGTGCTTGCGATGCATCGAAAGCGGTGGACGGCAGTCTTAGCACACGCTGGTCCGGCGAAGGTGACGGCACTTGGCTGAGGCTGGATCTTGGGTCCGCCCAACCGGTTTCACTGGTCAAGATCGCGTTTTACAACGGAGACACGCGCACATTCACCTTCGATATTCAAACCTCATCGGATGGCTCCAACTGGCTTCAAGCACGGAACGCTGTCACTAGCGCACATAACAACCAGCTGCAATCCTTCTCCATCCCCGTCGCTGAAGCCCGGTATGTACGCATTGTGGGCTACGGCAACACCTCAAATGACTGGAACAGTTACACAGAGGTCGAAATTTGGGGAGGTACTACGGATGGAGGAAGCGGAAACCTTGACCCGGCTAAACCCCCTTCGGGCAATTTTGACCTAACCAAGTGGAAAATCACCCTGCCCGACGCGTCCGAGATTCCAGCTAGCGCACTCGCCGGCGGCTATGAGCATCCGGATTGGTTCTATACCGATCCCGTCACCGGCGGCATGGTATTCACATCCCCTAATATCGGCGAGACCACCACGAACAGTACCTACACCCGCTCCGAGCTTCGGGAAATGCTGAATCCGTCGATGAACAGCGCCTCCTCATGGGCCAATAATTGGGTAACCTCTACCTCCTCCCCATCCATAAAGTCGCAGGCCGGCGGCGTGGATGGAACGATGAAGGCTACCTTACGCGTGGATCGTGTATCCGTCAGCGGTAACGAAGCCGATAAAATCGGCCGCGTCGTGGTCGGGCAAATCCATGGCCCCAGCACCGAGCCGATACGGCTTTATTACCACAAGCGTCCTTCGGACAGCAGGGGTGCCGTTTATTTTGGGACCGATGATCTGGACAACAACAACACCTGGGTAAACATTCTCGGCGGACCGAACCAGCTTAACCCTGTAAACGGCATTGCCCTCAGCCAGACATGGAGCTATGAAATCAAGGTGACCGGACTGCTCATGACGGTAAAAGTAATCCCGGAGGGCGGATCGGCCACCACCGTGAACCATACCCTCCCAAGCGGTTACAACGATAAATATCTTTACTTCAAAACAGGCGTCTATAACCAGAACAAATCCGATACCACCTCCGATCAATCCGACCATGTCAAAGCCACTTTCTTCTCACTAACGCACATGCATCCGTAGCTTCCACTTGTCCATCCGATGCCCGGGACAGTCCAGCGCCTGCTTCCGGGCGTTCTTAAACACGCTTCAACTACCAATCGAAAAGCGAGGGATGAAACGTTGAAGAAGAAACTTTACCGGTTCTCATGCCTAGTCCTCTGCCTGCTCATAACCATGAGCGTCATGGCATCCCCAGGGCAGCTTCCTGTTATATTTGCACAATCTGTTGCAGAATTCGATCTTGCGGCAGAATCTGTTGCCTCAGCTTCCGATCCCCTACCGGAGCCAGAAGGTCCGGATGTTCTATTCTTCTCCGATAACTTCGATTCCGAGCGATATGGCACCACCGGAGGAGTCGTCGTTCCCCTGCCCTGGGTTCAAACCGGGGAAGGCGGAAGCAAAGCCAAGACCTCCGTATCCGGCAGCGCGCCGTCCACGCCGAACCTCATGAAAATCGACGTGACCGATTCCGTCTATCTGCCCGTCAATACGACGGGTTACGGCAACATCAAGCTGAGTTATTATACGAGAGCTTCTTCTTATGTCAGCGGAAGCATCGTGGCAGAGTGGTCCGGCGACGAAGGCGCGACCTGGAGCCTGCTGGAGGATTTCAAGCTGGCCCCGGGAACTCCTGAAGCGCCGCGCAGCGAATCCAACACGTTAAAAACCTGGACGCTGCCGTCGGAAGCGAACAGCAATCCGAACGTGCGAATCCAGTTCCGGGTAGGTGATCCGATGAACGCCAATATGTATATCGACAGCGTCTCGCTGTCCGGTCAGGCCATCCCGGGCGTTCCGCCTGCGATCGATCCCGTGCCTGAACCCCCGCCGGCCGAAACCGGCCCATACCCTGCTCCGGAAGGCGTAACCCTCTATGAGGACGTTTTGATCGGCAAAGCCGGCGACCGGGACCTCTATACGTCCATCGCCGTTCCGAGCACTCCCCCGGCCGAGCCCATGCCGGTCATGATCTACATTCACGGCGGAGGCTGGAACAAGGGCGACCGCAAAAACGCATTGGGCAGCATCTGCAACTATGTCCTTAAACGCGGGTATATCGGCGTTTCCTTAAGCTACCGTCTAACTCCCGAAGCGCCTTACCCAGCCCAAATTCAAGACGTGAAGCTGGCCATCCGTTATTTGCGGGCCCACGCCGAGCAATACCACATCGATCCGAGTCGAATCGGCGTCTGGGGCACTTCGGCGGGAGGGCATCTCGCTTCCCTGCTCGGAACGACGGGAGACCTGACCTTGGAGGATACGGTTACGCTGGATACCGGGGATTCGGTGCATCTTCCCGATATCGAAGGCGCCGGCGGCTGGCCGGAATACTCCACCAAGGTGCAGGCCGTGGTGGACTGGTACGGACCTGCCGATTTCACGACCGATTTTGCCGACCGGTACAGTTCGGTCACGAAGCTGCTCGGCGGGCATAACGCCCTGTCCGTCCCGATTGAAGCACGGCTTGCCATGCCCGGAACGTACGCCACTCCCGATGATCCGCCGTTCTGGATTCGGCATGGAGACGCGGACGCCACCATCCCTTATACCGACAGCGTCACCTTCGCCAATCAATTGACGGCAGCCGGTGTTCCTGTGGTCGATTTCGAAATCGTTCCCGGCCAAGGCCACGGCTTTACCGGAGAAGCCAAAACAACCGCGGAAGCGGAAGCTTGGGCCTTCATGGAGCAGCACGTAAAGAATCTGGAGGTCACGACGCCGATTCTCTACAAAGATGGCTACACGCCTCCTGATCCGACGGATCCGACGGATCCGACCGATCCCACCGATCCAACCGACCCAACCGATCCTTCACCGGGCATTCCCGTTGAGATCGGCCGTTTGGAGCCCTCGGACGATGCCTTGATCGACAGCTCCAAACCGGACGCCAATATCAATTCCGCTACAGGCACAAGCGTCGGTTTGTTTAGCGTTTCATCCGGTACAACCAACAAAAGGTATGTCTATTTCAAATTCGATGCTTCCACCCTGAGCGATCCCGATTACCGGTACGAATTCCAGGTCGCCGCGAAAAAAGGCACCAGCAACACGGATCTTGAGCTCTCCCTCTACGGGATCGAGGATACAGCCTGGAGCGAAAGCCAACTGACTTGGAACAATGCACCCGTGAACGTTCTCGATCCAAATGCTTATATCGGATCGTTTACCGTACAGGCCGAGAATGGCGGCCGGCCGGAGGTATACAGCGTCGATGTGACGGACTATGTCCGCAGTCACCTCACAGATGGCAGCATATCGTTTCTCCTGGCGGATGCGGCCCATACCGGTGTCAGCGTCAATATCTATACCAAGGAAGCCAACGGCTCCAGCAATCCGAGACCTGCCATGGTCGTGAGCGAATGGGTGGATTCCAGTCAGGATACGACGCCGCCGTCCTGGCCGGACGGAAGCCGCCTGTCCATCGGCAGCATTGGCGAAGATTATGTGCTTTTGTCATGGCCGACGGCGGAAGACAACAAGATCGTCGCGAAGTACAACGTTTATCAAAACGGCGTCAAAGTCATGGAGCTGGGCTCCGACATCACCCGCCATGAAGCGGAGGGACTATCACCGCACACGGAGTACAGCTATAAGGTCGAGGCCGTGGATGCGGCCGGAAACGTCAGTCCGGTTCCGCTGACGCTCCAGGTTACGACGCTTAGCGCTACCTTAGCCCCTTGGCCTGTGGCCTCGGTCACGGCAAGCGGCAGCGACGGCAACATCGAGGATAATACCCTGGACCAGAATCTACACACCCGCTGGTCTGCCGCCGGCGACGGTCCGTGGATCATGTACGATCTCGGCGAGGCCCGGGACATCGGTTATCTGGGTATCGCCTTCTATAAAGGGGACGCTCGCGCTACGGAGATCGATATCGAAGCCTCCGATGACGGCGTGACCTGGTCTTCCCTCTTCAACGGTTCGAGCAGCGGAACCACCACCGCAATGCAGGCTTTTGACGTTCCAGATACGAACGCCCGCTACGTGAGGCTGACCGGGCGCGGAAATTCGGACGGCAGTGCCTATACGAGCCTAACGGAAGTTCATATCTATCCGCCTTTCGCTAACGGGGATACGCCCGTGGCGATCATTCCGGATTTTGTGCCGCAGCCGCCGGAGGGTACCGTTCCTTTTACCGCCCCAGGCATGAAGAATGCGGACGGCAGCGACCATCCGGTGCATCAGGCTTTTGCTGCTACCGGAAGGACGCTGAACGTGGTCGATTACGGGGCTGATCCTGCAGACAATGCAACGGACGATCGACCGGCGATCCAACGAGCGATGGATGAAGCGCTCCCGGGCGACGAGGTGTTTTTCCCGAATGGGGTTTACAACTTAAACAGCACGCCCGATGGACTGACCAATCTGATGCTGAAATCCGAGGTCAATTTTCGCGGGGAAAGCCAGAACGGCGCGATTCTAAAGACCTCGCTGAACAAGGTCCGCAACAGCACGATGCTGAGATCCGCCAAACAGCATGACCTGACCATCTCCAACCTGACGCTGACATCTGCCTGGGATGGCCAGTACACGACGGATCACAGAATCAACAACCCGGATGCCGGAGGCCCCGACATGATGATCATTGCCGCCAATTATGGCGAGGCGCCATCGTACAACATCACGATCGACGGCGTGACGATCGAGAAATTCAGCCGCATGGGCGTTCGCATCGAGAACAGCCATGACATCGTCGTCCGCAACACGACGTTCCGAAATGCCACGGACCTCGGTCCGGGCGGTGCCGGGTACGGCGTATCCATTCAGGGCGTGCCGAAGGTCGACCGCAACGGGTTTGCCAACGATACCAGGTGGAATCTGGTCGAGAATTCCTCCTTCGAGGGGCCTTACCTGAGACACGGCGCACTCATTCAATATGTGGCCCATAACAATGTGATCCGGCACAGCGAATTCCAACAGGTCCGGCTGGATGCGATTGATCTGCACGGGGAGCTGGAGTATTTTAACGAGATCCACGATAACCTGATCACCGACATGCCGTATGGCGGCGGCATCGGCATCGGGAATACCGGGGGGACCGCCCCGACCAATCACAGCAAATCCGGCCCGCAAAACTATATCCACGACAACACGATCCGCAATGCCCGGGAAGGCATTGTCGTATCGATGGGCTCGCCGGATACCATCATCGAGAACAACCGGATCGAGAATACCGTCGATATTCCTAACGCGGCAGGCATCAATATTTTGAACGGGCCGGGCACGATCATCAAAGGCAACACGATCCGTCAGAACACCGCCGAGCATTATTGGGGCATCCTGCTCGAGCACGACAACGGGGACACCAACGCGGGCGGCATCGGAGCCGGAGACCCGGAGAACGTGCAGATTCTGGACAACGTCATCACCGGCAACAGCAACGGAATTCAGCTCCAGGCAGGCAAGAATATCAAGCTAAGCGGCAATACGCTGGACAATATCGGGGAGAACTTCACGGCGGCACCTGACGTCACGTATACCGATCTCACCGTGGGCCTGGAGTACAGCACGACGGCCCCAACGAATGGGGACGTTGTAGCAACCTTGGTGTCGGAGAGTCCGATTACCGTTACGAATAACGGCGGATCTCCAACTTACATGTTTACGGAGAACGGTTCGTTTACCTTCGAATATGCGGATGAGGAGGGCAACGAAGGCACCCTAACGGCAAGCGTGTCGAACATCGATAAAATCGCCCCGGTGCTTACGGTTAAGCTCTCGCCTTCCGTATTGAAGGCGCCGAATCGCAAAATGGTCGATATTCGCGCTAGCCTCGAATTCAGCGATGAAGGCTCGGGCGTTGCGTCCATCGTGCTAACCTCCATCACCATTGAGAGTGCAGGCGGCAAGGGGCAGAACGGAGATATCCAGGAGATTTCGATTGAGAAAGGTAAGGACGCGAGTAACAGCGAAAGCAAAGGCAAGGGAGGTGATCAAGGACCGGATGTTCAGGATGCCGAATTCGGTACCCATGACACTCATTTCCGGCTGCGAGCGGAGAAATCGGCACGCGGTCAAAGCCGAATCTACACGGTGACCTATACCGTTACGGATCATGCGGGGAATCAAGCAGATGCGGTGGGGACGGTGAGGGTGAAGTGACGTAAGGTATAATACGTGAAAAATGTAATGGGGAGGCACGTTAATCTGCCTTTTACGTTGAGAAATTAGTTGGTTTCCCAGTTGGTTAAACATATTGACTGATAAATATTACATTATGGCAACCCGGAGTAGAAAAATCATCGAAAGCTGCATCGCTGCTTTATTTTAGTCGCCGCTAGGCGACTTTTCTTTTTTCAGGCTATTCATGCTTGGTTAAACATATAGACCGATAAATATTACATATAAGCGGTAATTTATATCGCGCCTACCGCCAATGCGCCAGCTCCTTCTACAACGGGGCAATAATCCAGCGAATATGCCGGGCGGGGATCGTATTCTGCACAAAAGTCAGCAGTCCCAGCGTGACGGAATCACCGAAGCGGTCCTTCTGACCGTCGGCGTAGACATAATTTCCGTTCACACCGCTAGTCAAGGGAATGGTACGGATATACAATGCCTTTGATTCCATGTAAGCATGAATATCCCCATCGAATTCCTCCACACCCGGATAAGCCTTCTCCCCTTCTACATGCGTTAACAGATACTTTGCCATCATGATGGTTCTCCTTCTGGTTTATATGATCAGGGATTTTCCCTGTAAAACCCGTGCCAAATAAAAAGGCCGCCTATTGGCGACCAAGCGGTTTCTTATTTTTTTCCATATACTTCAAGTTCAAGGGAAGCTGTATCCAAAGTCATTCAAAAGAATAAACCCCTGCCATGTTAATTAGATGGAATCGTCTCTTACAGAAAACTCAGATTTCACTTACTCTCTTTATGGATAATCCCCAGACGATAAAGCACGGTCATGATCCGGTAAAAATCGAAGCTGCCCTCAGGGTCATGAAGTACTCCTGCCTGTTTTGCAGCTTGTACCGCCGGTTCCGCCCAAGACGGAACCTTCGCAGGCTTCTCTGTCTCCGCCGCCTTAAGCCTGCCATTCATCTGCTTGATGGCATTCTCCTGCTCGGTTAGCAGTTTCAGTGCCGAAGCATACTGCTCGTTAAGCTGCCGAACCTGGTCCTGCGTTTTTTGCAGTTCTGCCGTTAATTGTTCGATTTTCATGCGTTCCTCCTCCTCCGGACTAGGCACATCATATTGATGGAGCGAATGCTGCTCTATGATGGAAATGAGCTTTTTGGGATAATTGGGGTCTGTGGCATAGCCGCCTCTCCAAATCTCCGTTGCCGCCGTTTTATAATTCGCCCATAACACGCCATGGTAGCGCTGCGGCTTGTCACGCGTACCGTTCAGGATCAGCCGGGTATGATCGGCAACCGATTCATGCCAATGGTTGTATTTTCGAAATGAAGCTTGGGTCGTATAGGGCGTCTGTCCCCGATATTCCGTTGTCTGCATGGTCACGCTGCCCGCTGGGCCGGTTCCTTTGATGCCGAACAGATTGTTCGCCTTTTGCGTCAGGCCGCTCGTTCCCCAGTTGGATTCCAGGATTGCCTGGGCAAGCGTAAGCGAAGCGGGTACCCCGTACTGACGCATGTCCTGAGCAGCTATGGGTGCCAGCTTGGCTATAAATTCAGAGGGCTTCATCCTTTTTCTCCTCCTCTCGTGCGGTTGGCTTATCCCCTTCTTCGGATTTGATCTGGAATACCTGTACCACATTACGCAGGGACTGGGGGATCGGTACCCCCATTCTTCCCACGTTCTCAATAATAGACAGCAGCTCATTCGCGAGATAGAAGAAGATTACCGTATTCTGAAAATAATTCATCTCTCCCAGCACCCGGTCCACCAGATGCATCAGGGCGATGATGAGAAAAATGGTCATTTTGCGTGCAATTCCAGTATAACCCATACGGCTGCGCAGCTCGCCGTTCATCCAGGCCGCGCCCCACCCGGTCAACCAATCGATCACCACGAACCACAACAGCAGATGCAGCGGCAGCGACCATCCGCCCCAGACGTACCCTGTCACGGCCCCCGTCCCCGCCACCAGCATCTTAAAAAACTGACCGATGTGCTCATACATAATTCTTCCTCCTCGCAGAGTATTTCTTTTGAGAGCTTTTCTGAATCAGTATCCAGCCCCAGAGGGAGCTGCAGTACACCATTGAAATTCCCAGCAAATTGATCTATGGAAATTGAAAAGGGACTGGACTTTCCGGCATGCCTCTGGACAATGGGACCTAGGGTCCATTCGGGGAAATTCTTATTTCTTCTGTAGCGCTGTCAACTTTCAAAATCTGTGTTTCTCCGGTACTCGTTTGTGCTTCTTATTTCCTTCGGCAAACCATGCCCTTTCTAACAGAATCGGGCAGCTCATAGATCGAAGCGTGTTCTCATATGCGAGGGTGATTGATATGGATTGCGCCGGAGGCATCCCGGAGAGTCTGTAATCCACACTGGGCTTGAAGCGACTTTGGTCTATAGCTGGCATTCCGCCATGATCGCGATATCGTAAACTAAGATCCGGAACTAACTATTGGTTATAGGGAGTCTGATTAGAAATGTTAAAAACTTTACGGGGTTAGTAATCTCAATTATAGTAATGGCCGTTATTTTGGGTATCGTATAGGGAATGGTTATCGTTGATGATGACATTACGAGCCAGGGCGACGGTTACTAGGCGTTGCTTTTTGTGTATGATCTTAACAATAGATCATATCTTGCCTGCTTGACCGCCTCTAATAAGGATTTTAACCGAACAGCATACAGCAACCACCGCTATCAGTCTCCGATCAATCAATTCAAAAAGCATATTGCGTTCCATATTCATTAATCTCCTGTTCTTTCAATTCATCTATGCACTTGTGTGCTTGTTTTGCGGATTCTTCGACTCGAGTCAAACGTTTTGTCAACCCGTCCATTCGCTTTCCTTGAATATGAACATCCACTTTAATATCATCAATACCGCGCTTGATGTAAGATACATCTGTGTGTAATGATGCATCAGCTGTAGCTTCTCTCGATACCTCATCTTTGAATGATTTTGTCTTCCCATGCCAACCCAGCAGAGTGCCGCTATAGCTGCTGTTACAGGACTGCCCATTCCACCCTTCTCCCCCGACTCTCTGAGCATTAAAAGAGCCCCCGGACCACCGAGGGGCATAAAAAAAACGCCTTGCGGCGCATTAGGCTACATATTTGATTCCGGTGATTTGTTTATATTCTTCTGGCGTGATCATCTTGGCCACTACAAACGTCTTCAGGTTTTCGTATGTGTACGCCTGGTGACCGTTATCATAATACCGTTTAATTGTTGGATACCACATTTTTTATACTTCCTCCTTTTAACTCTGTTATTTCAAATAGTAGTGTTCCAATAGTATCTTCCAGAGATGTTATCATAGCCTTGTCACTAGCGTTCTCTAACAAGAGTGTTCCGATCGTTGCGTTCATTTCATCGATCTGGTCATCCTTTCTTAACTTCCTGAATTGTTCACTTATATCCTCATATTCATCTGGGAATGTATCACCTATCTTCAAATCCAGAAAGGTATCGATCGCGATCACCTTGGCCTCATTCATATCTATGCCCATGACGGATGAGTCCTTACCATGCACATTGTCCGACCCTATCTCCGCCACGTCCCGGATCACACCTACGACCTGGGACTTTCTGTTAATAACGTATGCTGTAGCCATTCATCTTACCCCCTCTTATTCGAAGATTCTCCCACCACTATCCGAAGCATATTTGGTCGTGGCGGAGAAGTTACTCATACTGGATACCATTGCGATACCCGCACTTGCCGTAATGCCCCTTGCATTGCCCGACCCAGTTATGGAGCTTATCCGCACCACAGCGGAGGAAAATACATAGAAAGCCTCGCCCTGATTGGAGATTGTACACCAGTTGACTGTCCCACGACATGCCCCCCCGAGCCATACGGCGCCGACAGTACTACTGGTTGTCTTGTGTATTTCATAGAGGTAGATGTTACATGGGGCCTGGCAGTTGATAACCCCACCAGAACTGTCTAGTCTGAGATGCGAGATGCTAACCTGACAGCTCGTCTCACCATCTATGTTTATGTTCCCTCGTGCGGATATCTTGCCGTTGGTATTACCTGAGATCTCGATACCGCCACCTTTGAAGTCCCTGATCTCTATGTTACCATTCTCGACATGGTTGGCGGCCACTATGATCTTACGGCGGGTGGCATTTAACTTCGGCATGGCATTTATGGCCGATTGGATGGTTGGATAGACACTCGGTACGTGATAGTTGATCTCAGTAGGATCGTCACTTATGTTCTGGAGTTTCCCAATGTTCACCCATGGGGTCCAATTGCCGTTCATCTGTGATCGTCTGTATGTCTTATTATTGTCGTTGAAATTGTATGCGATTTGCGTCCTCCACGTTGTGGGTCCTGAACTGTGGGACATCACTTGGTAGAAGTACCACTCATTCGTCGGTGCATTGGTAAGACCGAAACCATCATAGAACCCCGTGTCGTAGATTAGGTTTAAGTCGCCGCTGACTATATGTTTGGCAGATCGATATCCAGCCGACCACCCTGCTAAGGCCGAATTTTGCTTGGTATAATTCTCTGCATAAGTTTTCGCATTCGTCTCCGCAGCGTTAGCCTTCGACTGCGCTCCTGCCGGAGTTTCTGCCGCGTTCGCTTTAGTCTGAGCAGCAGCTGCTGCTGTTATGCCTTCACTTCCCCGATCATAAGCCGCCTTCACCGCTTTCTCCGTAGCCGCCACATTCTCCCGCGTACCATTCGTGGCACTGGATAGCTGCACAATACCCTTCTCTGTCAACGAAGCTTCCGGAATATCCACATCGATATTTCCGAGATCCTCCCGGACCTGCCCCACAGCCTCATCAACCTTATCCCAATTTTCATTCAGCATCGTCTCGATGTTAAAGGTTTCATTGCCATCCACCATAGGGTCTTTCTTTAACAGTCCTAAATTCGGTGTGTTACTGGACAACTCAAACACCTCCTGCAAATTTGTTTAACGGCGTCTGCCCCAGCTCGCCCAAAGTCATCACGGCATGTATATCGCGTATGAGCAAGTAGTTGAACGCATACGCCACCGCCAGATGCGCCGGCTTGATCTCCTCGATCGCAGCCTTCAGATCCTCCAGATTCGGCGGGATGCCGAGCGTATCCACGAATTTAACCGTAAAGCCCCATTCCTCGGGTTGAAAAGATACCTCGACCGTGCCGCCGTCGTAAGCCTCCGCCACATTTTTCACGAGCGCTCCTGAGAAGGTTCCCGCTCCGCGCAGCTTAGACTCCAACACCGCTCGCCTCTGCTCGATCGGCTTGTTTCGGTCGGTGGGAATGCCAAGCTCCATCTCCCAGCGCTCCAGGCCCCAGGTTGCTGTACGGACAAAGAACTGGTCTGCGGCTGAGTTCAGCGCCTGGTAGAGTGCATCCAGTTCGCTGCCCTTGGCATCCATATCGGATTGCATGACGCGGGAAGTCTCGTAATAGGCCGGAAGATAAGAAAACAGCTCGCGACCGCGCAAGCTGTTCATTCGGACATTATTCACTTACGCTCACCGTCCCGAGCACCGCGACCTGACCGGAGCCAATTTCAATGTTTTGCTGCTCGGTATGGCCGTTAATCGTCAAATCCGAGTAGTCGACGATAATCGGGATATCCAGCAGTACGGCTGCAATACGAGTGTATCTTACCAATGGATCTTTCCTATTAAAAGCAATCTGCTGTAAATACGTCCGAACGCCATCCTCGATCAGCTTCCGAATTTCGTCCATCGTCGAAGGCTGCTCCTGCGTACGCTGCACTTTAACGGAGATATCAATCGGAACTTCCGCCGCTGGCATCACGGTAATAACGGGACCCGCCGGGGCTACGCCTTCTCCCTGTCCATCCTGCGACGGGTCAATGTGCTGCTGAACGGCATCCACGATATCCGCGCTTGCCGCACGCTTGTCCGTATCCAGTAGATACAGCCCAACGGTGCCGGGCCCTTTCCACATCGGCGCCACTTCCACGCCGCCAACGCCGGCAATCTCATTGGCCCACTGCATGTACTGCGCTTTGTTGCCGCTCGTTCCCTGACTTCGGACTTTCGCGTAAAAACGCTCCAGAAGCGACTGATCGCTTTCGGTATCCGTCCCGCTACGCGTCGGTTCCGGGTTCGTAACCGATGTTACGCCGCTGACCGACGTCATCATAAGCTGAATGACGCCTGCAGGAACATTGCCGCTGCTGCCCGGCATGACAGCTCGGATTGGCGCCGAACCGGTACCCAAATCACTCAGCATAACGCCTGATGTTGTCACATACTCCACGGAGGATTCCCCGGAGCCCTCATCGGCTGGCGTAGCGACATAGGTTCCGGCAGGCACGGTCGTCCCCGGCTTCCCCGTAAACACAACGCTGCCGGACGATGCGACCGCTTCCCGCCGAGTAATCCCATGCTCTGCCGTCCTCAGATCGAGTTCGGCAGACCGGATATCCGGATGATCGCTAGCAGCAGTACTCGCAAAGCCACGACGCAGCAGCTCCTGCGCCCACAAGGCAGCCTCAGACAGCATAAAGGCAACCGGCGCCTGCGCATCCCAAATAAAAGAGCCCTCCGACTTGTCGATGTCCGAAGGCACTTTGTTCAGCATGCGGTTCATAATGTTCTCTTCCGTCTGATCCAACAAATACAACGGCAAATCTGCCATCAGATCACCACGCTTTCTATGATTTCCGTCTCATCCCGGACGCTCGTAATACGGCAGCTGAAACGGCAGGCTTCTCCTTCCCAGGTAAAAAGAAATTGATCCACGCTCTCCGTCCGCGCGTCCGCCAGCAGCGCCTCGGTTACCATGCGCTGAATTTCGCTCTCTTGCAGAGATCGGTCGTAGCCTTTGCCGACCAGCTCCTCAAGCTCGCTGCCGTAATCGGGCGTATAGATCAAATGGCGGTAACGCGGCGTACGGATCGCTTTTTCGCACCAGATGACCCAGGCTTCCTTCTCATCTGCAACCGGAATCTTCCGGGTGGGAGTCATCACGAACTCGCCGGCTTCAAAATCATACCGCCAGCTCCGTCCAAAAACGGCTCCTTCACCCTCCAGTACCTCCGGATCCGTGGCATCCGTCCAAACCATATCCTCGTTTTCGGGAAACAAATTAGCCACCGCTGCTCACCACCTTGCATACAACCACCACGTCATTGCCGCTGTTGACCCGAACGGCCAGGACGCGGTCCCCCGGTTTCAAGCCTTTTCCTAGCTCAAAAAGGGTATCCTCGACTTCATTTTCTTCCACATCAAATGTCATTTCCTGCTGCTGTCCTCCCAAAGTGGCGGTACCAGCAGCCGTATAACGGGGCAAGAACAGCATTCCTGGCAGCTCCGCCACCATATAGTCCTGCAGCTCATGCTTGAAATCATCCAGCTTAAGTCCCGTCGAGGTTATCGTGCCGAGCACGGCCCCTACGCCGCCCATGGCTTGACGGGTTTGCTTGTTCAATGAGGCATATAGGGAGGACGCCAATTGTCCATAGGGGTCTTTATTCAAGGTAAAACCTCCTTTTTACATCGTCATAACTCCCCAGCTCCAGCATCATGCTCCCGGGGTTTCCCAGCTCACGGCTGACGGAAATCACGAGCAGCTTCATCGAGCCCAGCATGACTGCATCTCCGGCGCGAATCGTATTAACATCAGGTGCATTCAGGGAGATCGTCTCCCGGATCCCCCTCAGTTTGCTCCGGGCCAGCTGGCGGGCAGCCGCAGGCGACTTCACTTCATCATCCTGAATGATCGCTTGGAGTTGGCCGTATTTGGCGATATCCTTCTCCTCGATGGCCATGACCTTGGAAGGAACCTCTTGCCCGGTCTCGCTGGCGGCTGTCGCCAGCACCTTGACCTTGGTCGCCGCGCCCTCCAAAGTCCGCGATTGCGTGGTATCCGTGATAGCCTCCAAGATGTAGACTTCTTTGTTCGTTCCCAACTCGTACAGCTCAAGCCCTGAAGAGATCATCCGCGGATGATACAGCTTGCCGCCGGCTTTGGCCGTCTCCCGCAAATCAGCGAACATGCTGGCATAAATCGACTGCGTCCGATAAACGGAACGCCCCAGCTGCTTCTCGGTATCGGGCAAAACGGCTATTTTCAGGTTCCAGTCCGCCGCATACTTTTTGAACCGCTGGGTGGCGGTCTGCTTCGCCGGAAACAGATATTCATCCTCCGACTTGTCGAGGTATACCGTCCGATCGTACAGCGTGAGGGTCATCCGCTTCACCCCATTGTTGGAGGTTTCCACTTCCCACACGACAGCCGGGTGCAGCAGGGGGACATAATCCTTCTTACCATACGGAATTCCGCTGATCCGGATCGCCATTCCCGGCGAAATCGGCGGCATATCCGGCGTGACAACCAGATTGACGGTTCCCTGGTAAGCGACTTGTTCAAGCGAATCCCGTAGGTTGATAGCTTCCACCAACGGAGACAGATCGTATTGATCCTGCAAAATCACTTTGTAACTCATGACAGCACCAGCTTCTGCCCGGGCTTGATGGCGTTCGGATCTTTACCGATCGTCTTCTGATTCAGCTTGTAGATCTGGTTCCATTTCGAGCTGTCCCCGAGCTCCAGCTTGGCGATTTTGGAGAGTGAGTCCCCTGACTTCACGGTGTACGTCTTGTTCTTTTCCTTCATGTCGGCCCGGGGCTTTTTATTTGTTCCAGATGCCCCGCTGCCGCCTGCGGTTTTGGCCACCTTCATGTCGCTCCATGTCCGGAGCGTGATGTCAAAATATACGTCTCCAACCTCCCCGCCCCGGAACGTGGACTGGTGGGAAGCGACGTACACCGGCACATTCACCGCCGTCTTGGTAATGACAAACTGCAGCGGCGTTTTATATGCCAGAAACTCGTTAAGTTTATTCATCGCGGTTTGCGGTTTAATATGATCTCTCTCATGGCCTTTACAAAAAGCTGCATCATACTCTTGCGGGAAAAAGGAAGAGAACGATATCTCTTTAATCCGATTCCCTTGCGGAAAATCAAACTCTCCATAGTTGAGAATCGTGGCCGTTTCCAGTCCCTTTTGCCTTGAAATGGTTACCTCTTCCGGATTAACCGGGAATCGGAATGTCATGCCTTTGCCGTTCTTCAAAATAAACTCCACCTTGGGGCCCTCCTTTCTGTATGGATGCCTTCGGACCGACTTCATAATTGCCGTTAACCATTATCTTCAATAGGCCATCGGAGTCGGCTTCCGGTTCTGGGCTGCTTTGCTGAATTCGGCTCTCAGCCGCTGCCCGATCAGAAGAATCAATCCTTCTACATCGATCGGGTGCTCCTCATGCACCGTTACCTGCACCGCGCCTGAAGGTAGATTGTAATTCACGGTTGTCTCCGTTTTGAAATCCATCAGCAGGCCGGATATCGTGCTCATCTGCTCCGGGCTGATCTGAACGGATTGCGGGGACGTCGGCTTCCCTGCAAAAGCTTGGTTTTGCGCTGCACTCGCAGGTGGACCCAAAATACTCATGCTTGTAGCATGGCTAGGCGGCACATACGGGCCGTATGTCGGGTTCAATGCTGGATTCGGCAGCAGCGGCTTGCTGAAATCAGCCGGCGCTGGTTTCGGAATAATGGGAGCCGGAAGGGCAGCGGCACTCGAAGGGGGTTCCTTCGGTTGAGCAGCTTCCTTGTCTTTTTTCCCGAAGGAAAACGTTTTGGAGAACCATTTCGACACCGTCTCCTTAGCCTCGTTGAATTTATCACCGATACCGGTAATGGCGCCGCCCACCTTCTCGCCAATAAAGCTTCCTACGGTGCCGCCGAGCGTTGAGCCGATCATCGTACCTGCAACTGGAATCACGGAGCCAACGATGCCGCCGATCGTGCTTCCGATGCCGCCGCCGACGGTAGAGCCTATCGCTTGGTTTCGTTCCTTCCCAGGCTTAGCGGTAGCGATTGCGGTCGCATCGGCTATATAACTTAATGGGCCAAGGGCGCGTTTGCCAAGCCCCTTCATTAAGCCGGAGCCTAGGCCGCTTTTGCCGGCATTTTTCACTGCATTTGCTCCAGTGCTACCGTCAGCTGCCTGTTTTACTGCATCTGATCCTGCACCCGTCTTGGCAACGCTCGCCGCGCCTCCGGATACGATGCCGCTGGAAGCGCCGCCGCCAAACATTCCTTTTGTGATACCCACGGCATCCTTGAGTAATTGCACAGCTCCCTTCCCCGTGTTGCCTAAAGTTTCTATAAAATCTCCCGCTGTTTCCGCTTTGTTAAACGCCTTGCCCCACTTCGTTAGAGGCTTATTGGCTGGTTCCGACTTGGGAGCAGCCGTCGTGCTTTGATTGGAGTTGGATCCACGGCCGCCTCCCCTTCTGACCCCATTGGGCCTAGGCGCCGTCCTGGGGGCAGGTTCAGGGCCCGGTTTATCTTTACCCCATGCTTCGCGCATCTTTGTTCCTTTTCCATATAGTTGGCCCCCATTTTTCATGGTGGCGCCTACGGTGATAACACCGCCTAAAATGCCTAGAGCAGTATCCCATCCCGATTTTTTACCGCTCCCGCCGCCTCCAAGCTGAAGCGATCCAAGCGCATCCGTAAGCTTATCCACCGCAATCGTATTCGCATTCAGCGCAGCGATCATCGGAGAAAAATCAAGCCCTGCCGCTCGCAAATCCACCTGAACACTCGCCTCGATCTGCTTCTGCACGCTCAGGTTTAGATTCGTATCAATCTGCTTCTGCACATTCAGCTTCACATTCGCCGAGGCTTGGATGACTTGCGACTTCACCCGCTGCATTTTGGCGAGCAGGTTGTCCAGCCCCTTCGAGGCGCTGTCCTTCAGCACGATTTCAGGCGCCATGCGGGTACGTCCGATACGCATGACGCGTCCTTGGATCCGCTCAAAATAACGCTCCATCGCCCGCAGCTCGCGGTTGGCCTTGATCACGTTTTTCGGATCGATGACCAGATTCATGCGGTAGTTCATGGCTTCAGCCATTTCGTTTCACCTCCTGTTCACTTCAAACTCTGACCGGCCATGCCCTCGATCTCCTCCTGGGAGAAAGCGAGCAGCAGCAGGCGCTCGCCTCGCGGGAGCCGCCAAAAATCTCCGGGACGAAGGTGATGCCGGACCCACAGATGATACAGCATCGTCGTCATTCCCCCGGAGCCGATCAGTTTTTTAGGTCAGCAATCTCAACCCCGAAACCGGACAGCTCCAGTACTTTATCGCCTACGGCATCCAGCTCTCCGGCCAGCAGCATGCGTCGAACCGCCTGCTCTCCGCCCGACAGCTTCAAGCGGCTTGTAATCCGCGGATCGCCCCAGCCGCTAAGCGTCAAGCCCTTCACCGACAGACTGCTCGTCGCTTCGGAAATGAGCAGCGCATTAAAGGTTTCGGTATCCACCTTTTCATCCACCGCGCCCTTTACCGTACGGCGAACCGTGCAGCGTTCGCGGATGCTGTCCACCTTGCTTGAAGTCAACCCTTGCAGCACCATCTGCATATCCAGGCGCTTAATCCGTACCGTTTCCTCCGGAAGCTTCTCGGCTGCTTCAAACAGACTGTCTAAAATTTGCTCTTCGCTCATGTTCTCGTGCAAGCTCATGCGTAATATCTCCTTTACTCATAAAATAGTAGCCCCCAACTCAGCAGACGACGTTCACCCGAATCAGGCACGCCCTGCCGGGGAACGCTGCCTGCTAGTTTGGTGCGCTCAAGCCGTGTTTAAGGTAAATAGCCCTTAATCCCCCTGAATCGGATCCAACAGCTCGTACCCCTCAAAGGTAAACGAGGTTTCCTCCTGCACTTCCTCGCCGGCCGTCCAGTTGGCCAGCTGGATTTTGTCCGGCATGCAGCGAATCAGGCGAACGCGCTCATGGCCGTAGGATTCGGGATCGTCCAGCTTGGAGATGATATCGAATTTGGTGAAGCCGCGGGAGATCATATCGGAAGTAACCTTGTACCCGCTCATTGTGCCGGTTCCTTTTTTGCTGCCGTTTTTGTGCACCGTCCAGTCGTTGCCGACCAGCTTCAGCTCGCGCTTCTCCAATTCCACGCTGGCTTCCAGCTTATTAATGTGCGTCTGCCAAACCCCGTCGATATATGCCTGGCCGTATGTCCCCATAATGACTCTTGAAGCATCCAACATATTAAGTTCCTCCTCGATTTCGTTAAGTTTTTAAGAAAAACGTTTATGGACGTGCATCCACAGAAGGCATTTCGGTTCTCATCTTAAATGTACTGATCACTCTTCTCGTTATTGCACGTAAAACGTACCGAACAGCTGCTCCATCACGTCGGTCAGCTTCACGTTCCACTGCAGGAAGACCTGGTCCGGCTCCGGCGCGTTCACGGCGGAATCGCCGTAGTAGGCCGGATCGAGAATGACGTCATAACCGTCCGGCTCGATGACATTGCTCAGCGACAACGAAGCGAGATATTCCTTCACGGCGCCGATCAGCGCGAGTCGGCCTTCCTCGGTGTTGTTTACCTTGCCGATATAGGTCTGTTCCGCGGCCAGCTGCAAATCCGCATGGATCGCATCCATCACGCGGATGGAACGGATTTTTTTCCAGGCATTGTTTTGGCCTTCCGCCGGATTCACCAGCGTGTTGATGCCGCGCAGCGCCTTTACCTGACGACCGTCGAAGAACAGGACGAATACGCCATTGCGTACGGCCTGCTCCTGTTCGGAGCGCGTCCAGCGGCGTGTCACGTCCTCGAATGGCGTTACCGCGTATGTAGCGGATTGGTTCAAGCGCTGACCGGCAATAAGCCCGGCCACGTAAGCAGCCGTCTGCGCGGAACTGTAGTTCACGCCGGACAGACGCACGCCCGTACCGACGTTGATGATCCCTTCATGGTTCAATGCAAGCGACCGGTCTGCGGCCAGCTTGGCTGCATCCTTGGAGATGTCGTCCGCCGCGCTTCCGCCGAATACGGCCATCACGCCGCGTCCTTCTTGACGGAGACGCTTTACCCAGGCCGCAAAGCTCTGCAGCAGAGCCATATCCGCGGCGTAATCCAGGGCGAGTACGTTAAATTCCTGGCCTTCGACTGCATCCAACATCTCGACATAATCCGCATTCGTCAGACCGCCGTTGCCGCTCTTGCCTCCGGACAGCGCGGCTCCGTTCACGTCAGCGGGAACGCCGGACGTTTCCAGTGCGGTTGCCGTCACCCAGAGGTTCTCGGCATCTTCGTTGATCTGCGCCGCCATCGACGCTGCTGTGCCATCCAGGCTTGTATAGGTGCCAAGCAGTTTGGCGCCTTCATAAAGGCGAAGCTCGCGTGCAGTCGGGTCGATCAGCGACGGCTGCACCGTTACGGAGAAGCCGTTGCCGCGGCTGCCCGGGTATTTGGCCTCAAGCTTCAGCACGTCCGAAGGCGTAGCTTCAGTATTTTGAAGCGTCACGCTAGCCGCTGCCGCCGTATTGTCCGCCAAACGATAAGCCAGCAGCTTTTTCGGACCGCCGAGCAAGGCCAGATAAAGCGTCTCGTAAGCGGTAGCGCCATCCTGGCTATCCGCGGAATACAGTTCGGAAATCGCGAACTCGCTTCCGATCTCCACGAACTCCCGCACCGGTCCCCAATTGGCTTTGACCGGCACGACGACCGTACCGCGACTGCCACCCTGAACAGCCGACGCGGCTGCTGCCTTGAAATTCATATACAAACCCGGCAGTACCGGTTTATTCGTGCTTTCCCATGTTCCACCTGCCATGATTAGACCACCTTCGCTTTCATGAATTGTTGGATTCTTTCTTTGACCTCGGTTACCGTGAACTGCTCTCCATCTGCCCCATACATGGCACCCGCAAGCACTTCCGCCCGAACCTGGAACAGTTCATGGGCGTGTGCTTCAAGTTCCGCCAAGGCATATCGGGGAGCGCTGCTCCCGGGAGCTTCGGATTTGAGTGTTTTTTTCACAGCCATATTGGCCACCTCACTTTAAGATAGGATGAATGTTAACGCGCCTGATCAAGGCGGCTTCCTCCGGCGAACGGTTCTTCCGCTGGGCCAGGGTCAGCTTAATCTGACCGTCCAGAATGGGATCGGCCTGCATATCGGAGGAAATTTCCGCAACGGATAAATAACGGCGTTCCTGTAAGTCCAGAACCAGCTGGACCTGGGTGCCAAGCTCCTCCACCAGCCTTGCAGCCGTGAGCTGCTCGTCCGCGGAATCCAGGGAGGCGATATGCCCGATAAAGGTTTTGCGGACCTCGAACATCGAAGCTCCCGCCATTCGGGTCTCGTAGCCGGTCATCCGCCATAATACGGCGTGATCCTCCCGCCCCGCAGGCCATGCCGTATGGTAGATGCGCCAAGGACCACCCAGCATATCTCCAGTCCAAGCTGTCAGCGTATCCAGCCATTCATCCGGCTGTCCGACGGAGCCTGCCCCGGATGCCTGCGGCATATAGATCCCGAATCGCAAGACCCGGATCATGCTGCCTGAAACAGGATCAAGCTTGTCGGCCTCCGGAACACCCAAATAATAAAGCTTGAATGCATTTCCGTCGGCTCCGGCAACCCGCTTGCGGTGAAGTCCCTGAATGAGTAGATCCGCCCATCGATCCAATTGCGGCAGATCGGAACGATCCCCATGCAGCTTCAATCGCACCACCTGCCGGTACCCGGCCCATGAGGATTTCCAGACGTCCTCGCCGAGCGTGATCACGGCATACAGCGGTTCGTTTACCCCGTCCGGCGGATGCACGTCATATACATGGCCGTCAAGCTCCGGAATGAGGAATGCAACGGCCTGTTTGACCGCCCCTCTCATTCCGCGGTTTGCCGGACGCTCTCCGGTCGGCCATAGGACAGCCAGCTGCTCATGACGATCACATGCTTGTGCAATATGACCCCCTCCTTTCTTTTCGTATAAAGAATCGGAAATGAGACGCTCCAGGCATCAACCGCAGCAAAAAACCGGTCCTTCTCAAGGCCGGCTCACATCGACTGTGTGTGTGTTCGGTGCGCTCTGTTTTGCTTCATTTCCGATAATACAATCTTACACCCCTAAATCGGATGCGCTGACGCCTTATGGGACGTTTCATGCTGAACTTTAAGCGGAATGTCGGCGGAAAACAGCACGAACCTATGTTCGTGTTTATGGTTGATTTCCCAGTCTTAACTTGTTTTTCCCGTGAAATGCTGCCCTCTATATTAGAAATAAAAAAACCGGAGGACGTCCATAATGGAGGTCCTCCGGTTTTGCTCGATGTGATGATCCATGCTCGCGCTTGTCAGCTCATTTTGCTCTTGGCGGCTTTCTCTAATTCCTGCAGCTTCAGCAGTCCTCTGTCCGCCAAAGCCAAGGCCAATTTATAAAAAGCACGGGTGCGGATCTTCGTATACGTGTCCTTGCTGACCGGCGGCTCGAGGATATGGTTGTACACTTTGTAATCGAATACGTCGTCCTGTTTCATGTACCGTTCCCGAATCAGGGTCTGCTCCCGCTCGCCAAGCCGTTCCACGATCGATTCGATCGTTTCGCAATACTGCTTCCTGGCCGCCGGCATATCTACATTATATATGGCAACCGCTGCCGTTTGGTCCGAGGTGACGTTGGTCGGTCCGTGGAACCTCTCCGTGTAGGATGCGGTCACGCTCATCTCCCTGACTTCGAATGTAATGGTTTTATAGATGCGATATTTTTCGAATATCGCTTCAACGGCGCTTTGGGTCTTTCTGCGATCCAATTCCGGTAACAATGGATTCATTCGGAAACACTCCCCTTTTATTGTCATGGTCAAGCTTACAATTTGCCATTTGGCAGAAGTCGGTTCTTCATCTTATGTTCGCATATTGTTCGTATTTTTCATTAATATACCACTATTTGGAGACCGGCGTAAACCTTCAAATGGACGAACTATATAGAGGAATATGGGACATCCCTCTCATTTTCTTGCCTTTTGGCAATAATCCTCTCTTTTATTTTACCTGTTGGCAAAGGATGGGAATGCGTTTATACTATATGTAGATGTTTCAGATGGACTATGGTGAGGAGTGGCCGGAACGTGGAACGCATATTTGGATCGTACTTGAAAGAGATGAGGGAGAACAAAGGCTGGAGCATCAATCAGTTGGCCCAGGCCGCCGACATCAGCGGATCGCAGATCTCGCGGATCGAGAATGGGCTGCGGGGCATACCCAAGCCGCAAACGCTGCGCAAAATGGCGGAAGCGCTCGAGGTTCCCTATGAAGAGCTGATGAACAAAGCAGGTTATCTGCAGCAGGATGCCGCCAAGCACGAAGAGATACCGGCTCCCGCTTGGGCAACTTCCAGGGATAAACGGGATTTCAAGAAAATGCTCGAGGATGACGGCGAGCTCATGTTTGACGGGGTCCCTTTGAGCGGGGAGGACAAGCAGCGCATCAAGGACGTCTTGACCGGACTGTTCTGGGAAGCCAAGCAGATGAACAAACGCAAGAAATAAATCCACATGCATAAGGAGATACATAACGATTCTTACGATTCAACCAAAACCAATATTGCAGGTGAACTGCCATGGATGATCATTTACAACCTTTAATCCGTCAGCTGATCAAAAAACATCACACCAACTGCCCCTTTGAAATAGCGGCTTCCTTGGGCATACATATTCGGTTCGCGGATTTAGGCCAGACGACCAAAGGACTGTATTTCCGTAAACTAAGACGGAGATTCATCGTCATCCACAATCAGCTGCCGCCGCCGTGGCAGCGCTTCGTATGCGCGCATGAGCTGGGGCATGACCGTCTTCATAAGGGAATCAGCCGTTTTTTTCTGGAGGAGCATTCCTATTTCAGCCCGGGCAAACTGGAGCGGCAAGCGAACCGCTTTGCCATTGCCCTGTTGA
Source organism: Paenibacillus sp. CR_12 (assembly GCF_041953985.1). Classification (NCBI taxonomy): domain Bacteria; kingdom Bacillati; phylum Bacillota; class Bacilli; order Caryophanales; family Paenibacillaceae; genus Paenibacillus; species Paenibacillus sp. CR_12. The sequence continues at coordinate 77,965 of NZ_JAVFHO010000011.1, forward strand.
CCGCAGGTCTCGCGCCCGGACCCGGAGAGTCCCTGCACGAATTCTATCTGAGAGCCGGCATTCCGCAAGAAATGCTATATTTTTTTAGATTTTAAACGAACATACGTTCCTGATCAGCATCCATTCTTTACTTTCATTCAACCACCGATGGGCAAAAAAGAACCCGCCTTTGGCTTGTCGCCAAAAGCGGGCTGCTGGGGAAGCCAATGCTTCCATTGGATAAGAAATTATCCGTGAGGAATGCAGAGAGACTTCATCTATAATCCGGTCCGTTTAACACTGCGCTCATAACGGTTCAAAGATGGCAACCTGCCGCTTGCCAATCTTCAGATGCTGAATTCTTTTAAACCGGTCATGCTTTAATTTCTGGCCTTTGTCGGATATGACGGCAACCACCGAACGGGCGGGATCCAGGATCGCATGCATGCCGTTAAAAAAATCTTCTACCGGCGCCTGGCTTCCGCCGCTCCAGCTAACCATGTCCCCGTAAGGGAGATCGGTCATGACGATTTGGGTCCCCTTGCAGGGGGCCAGGCTTTCCTCCGGTTGGGGCTCGGTAATATCGGCTTGAAAACAAACCGTTTCTTCCAAACGGGACATTCTTATCAGCTCCCGCAGTCGGTCAGCGCTTTCCAGCGCATCCTGATGGGATGGCTTATGATAGAGCGCCAACAGCTCTTTCAGCTGTTCGGCGCGTTGTTCCAGCCCTTCTTCACGGAGCAGCGACAGGTTCTTCCCGGCGATGCCGAGCACCTCCGCGTTAATGTCAGAGCCGATGACGCGGCGAATGCGCCGCCCATGCAGCAGGCCCACCACCGTCAACAGATACGCCCCTCCGCAGCAGGGATCGTATAAGGTATAAGGCCCCTGTACGCCTTTTTCCTCTAATATATGAAAGCACCGCTGGGCAATCTCGCTGGCCAGCCTGACGGGAAACGACGTCGTTCCCTGCGCATTATACAGCACCCGGCCGCTCGCGAAATCCTCGTAGCTGCGCTGGGCTGATTCATAGATATATTCCATTCGAACGATTCCTTCCATCCGGCTAAAGCCTGAGTAGTTTCCAATGATTCCTCATACAGATTAACATCCCTTGGCCATATCTCAAAATCCGGTTGCGGCTCCCTGCTCACAGTTTCAACGAACGGCTTACCTTTCCCTTCGATAAGGCAGAAATGACGGTTCGGCATGCGTAAAACCGCAATAATGTCGCGGTGGAAGCATGATCACAGCTAACAGAAGCTTCAGCCTGCCGCCTCTACTTATCCAGATGGGACATATAATCAAACGCCGTCGTGCCGTACACGTTCTTGAAATGCCGGTTCAAGTGGGCAAGATCCGTGAAGCCGCATTGGGTCACGGCTTGATAAACATCCCGACTGTCCTCGATCAGGTGCTTGGCGCGCTCCACTTTGCAGTTCAGATAATACTGATAGGGCGACAGCCCCGTATTCGCTTTGAAGGTTCGGATGAACTGATACTTCGACATCCCGAACGCCCCGCTCAATTCGTCCAAACGGAGGACATGCTCCAGATGATCGTGCATCATGTCTTTCGCCTTCCGCGTAAATACGCTGTCCTTCCTGCCGTCCGGGTTCAGAATATCCTCGTTAAAATGCCCCGCCAAGCCCAGCAGCAGCTCGCTGCTCTTAGCCTCCGGCTGACCCGTGAAGATCGACCTCGTCACATCCAGAATGCTCTGCCGCAGTCCCGCATGATATACGATCGGAGATTGGAACCGCACGATATCCTTTTTCTGAGTCAATTCCAGAAAGAGCTCCGGATGAATATAGATCATCACGTAGTCGATGCCCGTTCGTTCCTGGGACCAGCCATCATGATTCTGCTCCGGATGGAACAGCATGACCCCGCTTTGGTAAGAAGCCTGCTGGCTGCCGTCAAGGACGTACTTCTGTATGCCGCGCAGCGTAACGCCGAGGGCATACTCCTCGTGGTAATGCTTCTTGTATTTGAAATCCGTCAGGCTTGCGGACAGCGCCGTAATGCCCACCGCTTTTTTATAAATAAACTGCTCCATCTTCCTTCACCCCTTTATGAGCTCCGGTATGCCGGATACGACAATCGCCGAATACAGCAAAAACAAAGCCAGGATCGTGTTGGTCGTCCTCCGATATTTTTGCATAATTCCTTGAAAAAGGCTACCGCACACGGCCCAGGTCATATACGCGGACAGCCCGATTAACGATACAGCGACCACAAACGCCGAAACGACAGGGCCTGCCGTATAATAAGGCATCACGTAGCTGGGAATGACCGTCAGCGTGAACATTACCACCTTCGGATTGATAAACTGCATCAGAAATCCGGACGTAAAAGAAGCCGTTTGGTTAACGCCGGACTTGGATACGTCCATATTATACACTTGATACGCAAGATACAGCATGAACAGGCAGCCGGCTACCCGCATGATCGGCAGAATGATCGGCATGCCGGAGGACAGCAGCTGGCCTAATAAGACCGAAGCGGCGATTAATAAGAAAAAAGCGATGGAGGCACCGGCGATGTAGCGCAAGGTCTTCTTCATGCCGGAGTTCTGGACCGAAGACAGAATGACGATATTGGACGGTCCCGGCGAGAAAGCCACGATAAAACAGTAAATAAAAAACGAAGACAGGTTCATGATGATAGCTCCTAACAAAGGAATTTCCTTTGTCATTATAGAGCCGGACGCGAAGCGGGGCATAGTACATTATTGCAGCAGAACAAGAGCCGTAACGAGTACGGCCCTTAAGCGAAAATCATTTCATGATACCGTCCTTAATGACCGGACTGGTACGTCTTCGGTTGCTCCTGCGCATGCGCGCTGCCGGATAAATTGAGCAGCACGACCCCTGCGATGATCAGCAGGATCGAGAAAACTGTCTTTCTTTCATATCCGATATATCAAATGATCCCGGCGTGTTTTCGATCGATTCGTCTCGTCATCCAATATTGAAATAACGTTGTTATAAGGATTACTGATTGGTATTTTGATTCTCAGTTGGGTAAACAAAAGATCTCCGATGAAAAATCCCAACGAGTTCCATAAATAGAGCGAAACAGCGCCGAGTACAATAATCAAAGCGCCAGAAAACGCATTGCAGGCCACTTCGATGCTTGATAGCAATGGAGAACAAGGAGTTTCCTTGCGTAAGCAGCTTCTTATCAAGGATTTTGGGAAGCGCCGACATTTGAGCCGGATAAAACCACATGTTCAGCGTCGTTAGTATCGGCGTAATGGCAAGCACTAAACCGACCGTCAAAAAGCCGAAATAATGCGCCACAGGCACAATGAGCAGCAGCAGGGCCTAAAGAGAGCTGGGTATATACCAGCAGCCCCCGCAGCGGAACACGGTCGATCATGGGACCGGAAAACAATTGAATGATCATTCTTTGTTAATATTACACGCATCATCCAACCCGGAAGCCTTTTGAAAGGTCGCTGCGCGAATCATGCGGCTTATGCAGCAGTTCATCGGCGCGGACGCATTCATACCCTTGGATATGGACCGTGTCAATCACTTCCTCAAGGCTTGCGATCATTCTGCTTGGGGCATCAGGCTCCGCCCCCCAAGTATCTCCGCTGTCATGCAGCAAAATAATCGAGCCAGGCTCAAGCTGATCCAAGATCCGTTCTTTGAGCGGTATGTTCTTGCTCCCCTTGCCCCAATCCCACCCCATGATCGACCACAGCACGATCCGGTATTTTCGCAAAGCAAATAAATCGCCTAAATTCAAAATCCCCCATGGAGGACGGTAAAATGCCGGGCGCTCGCCCGTGATTCGTTCGATGATATCGGCAGACCGGTGGACATGCTTATTCCGTATATGGCGCGGACTCATTAGCCAATTGGGAAGATGGGAATAGTTGTGAATCCCGATTTGATGCCCTTCCATGTGGATGCGTTTCATAAGCTCCGGGTATCGCTCCGCTTTGCTGCCCAGTACAAAAAAGGTCACTTTGATCCTTTTTTTCTTGAGAAGATCCAGCAGTTTAGGAGTATGCAGCGGGTCTGGGCCATCATCAAAGGTAAAAGCGATCTGCCGGCCACGCCGGCCGCGCAGGGTTACCCCAAATCCCCAGATCCGTGTGATAACATATGGAATGATCATATAGATAAAGACAAACATCAGCAGCAGATTCAGCATCACCATACTCATGCCGTTTCCTTAGAATAACGCAAAAGCAATGATTTTCTGGTCAGCATCAGCATTTTGGGCACAAGCTTGGGAGCATTTTTCTTCGTGCGTTCCCGGCCCACCGGATGCAGCACCTTGAGTAAAAGCCGCAAATAATAAGTAGAGAACACGCGAAACCCCTTGGATTCCAGCGGATGCAGCTCAAAACCGAGCCCGTGAATAATACCGCGGTGCAGCAGCGTTATTCCAGTCAAAGCTTTGACCTGCGCAAGCTCCGGTTCCGTCTCCATCGCCTCGCTAATTTGCGTGATCGATCTCCTCAGCATTCTTGCGGTCAAAAGTGCGGCCCGGTCAGCCCCCAGCTCTTTGGAAAGCTCCAATACCTGCCGGTTGTCCAAATGGAGTTCACCGACCCAATCCCCCGAATAAATCCACTCTCCGTCCTGGCACTTCAGGTTTTTTCCATGATGCCGGCGGATGACCAGCTTGCAAATCCCGTATCTTTTTAGTCCGGCGCTGCGCAGTTTCGTGATTTGATCAAAAACCGCTTCCCAAGCCATCCATACCGACTGAGCGCTTGCCTTCGTAATAGTAGCTAACATGTTCATTATCGGTCACATCTTTCCTTTTCATTTTTGAGTCGGTCTTCTGCAGTTAGACCTCGCCTTTATTCCCTGCAGGAAAGGCATTTGTTTAGTTAGATGGCGGAAAACCAAAAACCCATGCCATTATATTAAAAAATGATTCTATCTTTTCCCTTTCTTGTTTCTTAATGTTTTCTTAAGTTTTAATACTGGGGATATGTACTGAAGTCTGGCGGAAAATACGCGCACCAACAAAGGCATCATGCCCAGCCTGATCGCTTTTTTATCCGAGATGGATATGCACTGGAAAATGCCGAAGCTAAGCCAGGCCGAATTCCCCGGAGTTGAACACCAAATTCATGTAGGTATCTCCGTAAAAAAGCACCCTTCTTGCAGGCGAAGCTGCCGATAAGAAGAGTGCTTTTTTAGTTAAGCTACGTCCGTCTTATCTACGTTACGGAACGAGAGATAAGCAATCAGGAGACCGATAACTCCCAAGATCAACGGTATCGTTATATTTGTGCTAAGCGAAAGACCCTGGGTGTTGTTGCTGACTAAGACCACGATAATGATCGAGGATACGATCGTTGTCGGTACGGATTTTTTTCGCATCCCGAAGAATAAAGGAATGAGGCTGAGGCACGCTGCTGACAATGTTTGGATCAACAATTGGATCCCCGTATGCAGTAGTACGCCGGCCTCCAGTTTTCCCGGAATAAACTGAAAATGGCTGTTCAGAGCCAGAATGGATATACAGATAATAAGAGTCGAGATGAGCATCGCTCCAAACGTAAGAGCCAGAGCCAGCAGCATTTTCGCCATGATCAGTTTTTTACGCTCGACCGGGTACGTAAACAATAAGCTGATCGTTTTATTTTTGTATTCCTCAATAATAAATCTGCTTAGCAAGACTGAAGCAAACACGATAAATACCGCACGGCAAAGTAGCCCCGCTATCGATAACGCATCGGCGAAACTCGCGAAAGCAGGACCTCCGCCCCTCTCCGTGTAGGCTATATCGGCGACACTCCCGAATGCAGGATCTCCGCCCCCCTCCGTGTAGGCTATAAGAAGCATGAAACCGGCGCATAGGATCGTTGCAATAACCGCCCCTCTATAAAACCAGGCTAACTTCTGCTTTTTCATCTCCATACGGATCAGCTTAAGCATACTGCTCACCTCCGCTAATCTGATGCATAAAATACTCCTCGAGCGAAGTATGCTTATGGTTTATCGATTCAATCGCCACATCATTCAGTACCAGCGCCTTGGTCAATTCCTGCTGCGTAAATTTGGACTCGTAAATGCGTATGGCTGAATCACCGACGATTTTGAAATTGCTGACTTTCAGCTGATTTTCCAGTACAAATACAGCTTGTTTGCATTGTGGGGTCACAATTTCGATATAATCTGTGTTTTCGCTGCGCATCTCATCCATAGACACTTCGCGGATAAATTTGCCGCCCTGAAGAATGCCGATCGTATCTGCAACTTGTTCGATCTCACCCAGCAAATGGCTGGAGACTAGCAGCGTCATCCGGTACTCCTTGCTCAACATGCTCAGCAAACTTCTAAAATCCTTAATTCCGACCGGATCAAGTCCATTGATTGGTTCATCCAGAATGAGCAGCTCGGGTTTGGTTATAATGGCGCGGGCCATGCCCAGGCGCTGCTTCATGCCAAGCGAAAATTCGGATACCGATTTGCCTTGGATGGAAGTTAGATTAACCATCTCAAGCGCTTCTTTAATTGCATGTTTGTTATAATAACCCATATATTCCGCATGCATCTCCAGATTTTCAATCGCTGTCATTTTATCGTAAAAAATCGGATACTCGATGATGCTGCCAATGCGTTTAAACATTTCAACCGATGAAGGCGTAAGCTTCTCTCCGAATATTTCAATTTCACCGCTGGTTGGTTTGACCAGATTCAGCATCATTTTCATTAGCGTTGTTTTACCGGCTCCGTTTGGACCGAGCAGTCCGTAAATCTGCCCCTGCTTGATATTCATACTGACGTCAGAGACAACATCTTTGCCTTTATAGGTTTTGCTGACATGGCGGGTACTGATGACATAACTCATTTATATTTGCCCCTCTCACTTATCTCTTGATCATAGTATAACCGCCAACATTTTCATATTTCTTGCGCAATTCTTACGAATCTCTTAAGTGTAGAAAGCGACTCGAAACAATCATATCACATGGAATAAAAAAAGACCGATTCACTCACAACCCGTCAGATTAATGTGCCAACACGTTCGTTTAAGAGATTTCTCATGGTCTCCCAATACGGTGGGGTCGTTCCCAAGAACGAGAATCAAACAGAAAACCCTCTGACGCCAGCCATTGTAGCGTGACATCAGAGGGTTATTTCAGCCTTGTAAGAATCGATCCCGTCTCCTACGCTACTTTCGCTTTTTGTCTAGCACTAATATGATGTTAAGAAGCCGCGCTACGATAGCTTCTTTAACGAGATCGTGAAAACGGTCCGTTCATACGGCTTGCTTGTGACGCGAATTTCCCCGCCCATCAGCTCGATCAGTCTTTTCGTAATCGTCAGACCCAAACCGCTGCCCTGGAATCTTTTATTCCTTGAATCCTCCAGCGTATACATCCGCTCGAAAATAAGCTCTTGATCCCGTTCATGAATACCTTTGCCTTTGTCCCAAATGTCGATAAGCACCCGGCCCTGCTCATCCCGCAGCTTCATGCCGATCACCTTGCCCTGTGAACCATAACGGATCGCATTGCTCAGCACATTGTTAAATGCGCGGGTTAGTCCTTCTTCATTGCCCCATGCATAAAGCGGCGTTTCCGGAATATCGATGTCAGCCTGCAACCCTTCGGATTCGATTAGATCATAAAACATCAGCATGCTGTTTCTGGAAATTTCATTGATATGTATGCGGGTCAGGGGCATCTCCTTATCCCCCGATTCCAGCTTGGCCAGGTCAAAAAAACGGTTGATCAACTCTACGATCTCTACAGTCTTCGTATGCACCTTATCCAGTAGCGGCTCCCTTTCCTCCATTGGCAAGTCGGCCTTCTGGTTCAACGTTTCGATATAACCGAGCACCACAGTAAGCGGCGTCTTCAAATCATGCGATATGTTTGCCAACATCCGGCGCATCGCGATTTCTGTACGCATAAATCCTGTCTCGGACTGCCTGGTTTGCAAAAGCAAGTGATTGATGGCAATCAACAGTCTACGATATCCTGGATCCTCCGTAAAAAGCAGCAGTTGCTCCTGCGAGGACGAATCCTCAATCGTATTCAGTTTATCGATGATGTAGCCGAGCTGCTTAGCTCTTTTTTTCCGACCCATCCACTGCATCACATTCAGCAACGCCAACATGATCACAACAATCAGCAGAACGGCAACCACTAAAATTCCCCCAAACGGTAGCCGATGCCCCACAGCGTTTTGATGTACTGCGGATCGGAGGGCTGATCTTCAATTTTGTCGCGCAAACGGCTCATATGCACATTAATGACATTTTCATCGCCGAAATAGTCGTCATTCCAGACGGATGTGAAAATGTGCTGCTTGGTGAATACCTTTTTCGGATTCGTCATAAACAGCTTTAAGATTTGCAGTTCTTTGGCCGTCAGCTTGATCTCCTGGCCGTTTTTGGTCACGGTCAAATGATCCAGATCCATCTCTAGTTCATGGACCCGGATGATTTTATTTTGCTCAGTTGGGGGTGCTATTACATAAGCCGTCACGCGGCGGATAGCGGCCTTCACTCTCGCCGTCAGCTCAATCATCGAAAAAGGTTTCGTAATATAGTCATCCGCGCCAAAACCAAGGCCGAGCGCCTTGTCCACTTCCCCATCCTTTGCGGATACGATCAGTACCGGCACATGGCTTTTCTCCCTGATTTTTTTAAGAAAATCCATACCGCTGATCTTGGGCAGCATCATATCCAGCAGTACGAGGTCATAATCTCGCTTCGCAAACCGCTCGAGCGCCTCCTCTCCGTCTTTGGCAAGCACCACCTGAAAACCTTCCATCGTCAAATAGCTCTCTACCATCTCGCCAATCGAGCTGTCATCCTCTACAAGAAGTATGTTCGAAGCCACGTCATTCACGCCTTTCTTTTTACGTCCATAACTCTAATATACTGGAAACAACGGCCCCAAGGTATATTCAGATTCATCTTCAAATAACCGCTCAAACTAAAATAACCCCACAAACTGATCTGTTGCAGCCTTGCGTACCGCCGAGTGTCGCATGAAGCACGTGTACAAAAATACAAATCGAAGGCTGCATGACCTCATCTTTTAAATGTGAGGGATGCACAATGGACGCTATTTTAGAACGTTGTTGCGGTCTGGACGTTCATCAAGCTAGGTTGTTGCTTGTGTTTTAACCGGCCCCTTTGAATCAAAAGTCGAATCAAGCAGTTAAAACGTTTGGAACGACTACAAACGAACTGTATCAGCTGCGGGATTGGCTTCAGTCTCACCAGGTTTCCCATGTTGCCCTGGAAAGCACCGGGGTACTTTGGATTCCCGTGTGGAACATTCTGAAGGGGAGTTTCAAGCTTGTTCGCCCTCAATGACCGGACTGGTGCGTCTTCGGTTGATCCTGCGCATGCGCGCTGCCGGATAAATTGAGCAGCACAACGCCTGCGATGATCAGCAGAATCGAGAATACCTTGAGCCCGTTGATCTGCTCCGCAAAGAACATGTAACCGATCAGCGTAATGATCATGATCCCGAGTCCCGACCAGATCGCGTAAGCCACGGATATTTCAATCTGCTTCAGGCTCAATGTCAGGAAGCTCAAGCTGCAAATATAGAACACGACCAGCAGCACGCTTGGCAGCGGTTTGCTGAATCCTTCCGATAGCTTCATGTTCAGTGTGCCCGCCACCTCGAACAGAATAGCCAAACTTAGATAGACCCAATGCATAATCTCAAGACCCCTTCCGTTTCTCAGCGGCAATGCCGAACAATAAAATATCCATGACGGACTGCAGCAGCTCCCCCAGCGGCAGTTGATGCTTCACCGTCGCCCTCGAATCGTAAATCTGATGGAGCGACCCAAGGTACAGGTCGATGAACAGCGGCATATGAATCCGTTTGATGCTGCCCTCGGCCATGCCCTGCTCCATGAGCTCGGTGACAATGCCCCATTCTTCCCGGAAAAAGGTGTCCAGCTTCTCCCACTGCGGATAATGCGACCGCTTCAGATCCGGCAGCATCCCCAAATCCATCTTCTCCATCTCCTGAGGCAGGCAGATCAGGATCTGATGGATTTTCTCCAGAACGGTAAGCGTCTCGTCCGCCGCAATTTCGCGTTCGCGCTGCTGGATGTGACGAATCATCCCGTCAATGATATGCTCAACGATTTCTTCCTTGGATGAAAAATGCTCATAAATCGTCCGTTTGCTAATCGCAAGGCCGCGGGCCAGATCACTGACCGTAAACGTAAACCCCTGCCGCTGAATCAAACGGATCGTTTCATTTAATATTCGCTCGCGCAAGTGACCAAACCCTCCTTCTGGTACTGCAAATACTTTATCGGTACCAGAAGTATTATAACGCCTCAATCAGCATAAAATCCAGACATGATTTTTAAATTAACAGGATAGAGTACACCTTACATGCACTAGGATCGCAAGAGGATACATGGAAAACCTTCAAGGACCATACTTTCTCGGAAGCTGGATCACATAGAACGGACGTTTTATCTTGCGAGGTAAGCAAGCCAGACCCTCTGGAGTTATCAACAAAAAAAGAGCCTGCTTACAAGCCGTAAGCAGGCTCTTGTCCGGAGAACAACGGTTTAATCAAACCGCACGTCGCCAATGCCGAACCAAGGAAAATATCCGGCCGCCATATAGGCGCAGCAGGCGGCGGCTGCCAGTAAACCGACGACCAGAAGATCGTAGCGGGAATATCGTGACGGGTAATAATACGTTCGGGCCTTCGCCCGGTCCCCGTCAAATTGCTTCGCCTCCATCGCAGCAGCCACCCGGTGTGCCCGGCGGATGCTTTGCGCCAGCAGCGGCACCACATACATGCCTGCACGGTTCACCATGCCGCGAACTCCCCGAATCGGGCGGACTCCCCGTACCTTCAAAGCCTGGCGGCGGATCACATATTCCTCCCAGACCATCGGCAACAGCCGGATCGAGGCCATGAAGCTGTACGCATACTTCGGCGCCAGCCTCAGCTTTTGCATCAGGCTGTAGAACAAATCCACCGAGGACGTTGTCGTCACGAGCAGCAGCCCTTCTGACGCAAAGGCAATCCCCTTAAAGCCCAGATGCAGTCCCCGATAGAAGCTTTCTTCCGATACCCGGAACAATCCCCATTCCCACCAGATCGTCTCCCCCTTACCGAACAGCATCATGGAAGAGGCGGACGATATGAAGGCAAGCAGGAACGGAATGAAAAACAGCAGCATCTTCCACGGCTTCACCCCGCTGAGCACCACGAGGCAAATCATAAAGATAAAGGCCTGATACATGACGAAATCAAGATCATGGGTCAGCACCGTCATAAAAAACAGCGCACAGATCAGTCCCAGCTTCACCACCGGATTCGCCCGGTGCAGCCAAGTGATCCGCACAGGATTCCATATATTCATGCGTTCACCCCCGTATGGAGATGACCGGATGCAGCCAGCGTATCCCGCGACGCATCGGTATGATTCGCTTTGCCCGTCTCCCGTCCGGATTCCGTCCCGCTACACCAGCGCGGGGAAGGCAAACTTGACGTCAACCGCCCTTCCCGAATCTCCCAGATGTGCGTGGCCGCCCGCTGCGCGATCTCCATTTCATGGGTCACCATGAGAATGGCGGTTCCGGAGCGGCGCAGCCGTTCGCACATCTCCAGAATCGCGAACGTGTTCCGCGCATCCTGTCCGAAGGTCGGTTCATCCAGGAGCAGGACGGCCGGCTGCCTTGCCATGGCCGTGGCAACGCTCAGCCGGCGCTTCTGGCCTGTCGACAGCTGGTACGGGTGCCTGTTATCCATGCCGTCCAGCCCAAAGCGTTCCAGGCAGCGGTCGGCCCGTGCCTTCGCTTCTTCCGGCGGCATATGGTCCACCAGCAGCGAGTACATCACCTCATCGCCGATACGTTCCGTCAGAAACTGAAGCTCCGGATTCTGAAACACGAATCCGATTTGGCGCAGCTGCCGCTCTCTCTTCTTCCGCACTTTCCTGCGCTTGCCCTGGATGACCTCCTCCCCGCAGAGCACATAGGTCCCTTCGGCGCGCAGGAGCCCCATCAAACTGAGCAGCAACGAGCTTTTGCCTGCGCCGTTGGGCCCGATCACCGCAATGAAATCTCCGGGGTATACCTCAGCCGAAGGAAGAGAGACGACCGGTTTCTCCCATCGCAGTCCCCGGAAATCATCTAACCGAATGACAGGCTCCCCAAGGTGGGCATACGATGAGTCTCCCTTAGGCATGAGACTTCCCAGCTCATCGCCTGGCGCGTCTACCGGAGCAAACAGCTCCCTTCCTGCCCGAGACTCCGCATAATCCTCCCAAACGCCGGGATACCAGATGCCATACGCCTGAAGCTCGCTCGCATATTCGGCGAATATCGCTGCCGGCGGACCATCGCCCAGAATGGCGCCATCCGGGGTGAACAGCACCACGCGGTCCACGTATTGGGCCATTTCTTCAATCCGGTGCTCCACGATAATCAGCGTACGCCCTTCCGATACGGCCTTCACCGCTGACCAGATTTGCTCCCTGCCTTCCGGGTCGAGCAGGGCGGACGGCTCATCGAGGAACAGCACCTCCGGCTCCAGCAGAAGGGCCGAAGCCAGCGCAAGCCTCTGCTTCATCCCCTGCGACAGATGACCGATCGGCATATGCAGCTCCTGAAGGTCAAGCCCAACCTCATGCAGGACGGCTTGCATTCGCTCCTTCATCTCGTCGCGGGGAACGCTGAGGTTCTCCAGCACGAAGGCCAGCTCTTCATCCACGTACGGCATGCAGAACTGGGTATCCGGATCTTGGAATACATATCCCCAAGAGCGAGGCACCAGCTGGGCTTCGCATTTCATCGGCACCTCCGTGGCGCGGGGAATCATCCCGCTAAGCACCTGAAGCAGCGTGGATTTGCCGCAGCCGCTCGGACCGAGCAGCAGCACCTTTTCCCCGCGGGCAGCCGAGAAGGACAAGTCCTTAAACATCAAACGCTCCTCGCCCGGATACTTCAGGCGCAATCCCTCCACATGCACGGCCTGCTCCGTAACCGCCTCCGCGGTTGAAGACGAAACCAAGCGGGCGGCGGTTTTAGACATGACGCGGATCATCCAGTGCTTCATAATCCTTCTTGGACGCAGGGCGCAGCAGGGATGTGACGCCCGTACGGTCCAACGCTTTGGCCAGCAGCAGCATGAGCAAGCCGGCAATGACGGCGCCGCTGAGAATCCGCATGCCATACTTGGCGAGGAACATCCAGGTCTGAAGATCATCGGTATAACTGTAATAGAAGTCCATCACCATCGAGCCGACCGCCGCGCCGGCCCCGGCAATCGCCACCGTCCACGCCGAGGTGCTCCGGTAACGGAACGCCGCGAATACCAATTCCGCGCCCAGCCCTTGAATGAGACCGTACAGCAGCAGCGTCAGTCCCCAGCCGCTCCCGAACAGCACTTCCACGTGGGCCGCCGCCACCTCCGCGATGATGGCCACTCCCGGCTTGCGGATCAGCAGGTAAGCGAGCGTGGCCGCTGCGAACCACATGCCGTATAACAGTTCATCCGCTTCGAAGAACAGCGGTTTCAGCAGATTGTAAACCGATCCCCAGAAATGATAAATGACGCCAAGCACCAGCGATACCAGCACCGTCACCAAAATATCGCTTAAACGCAGCCCTTTTCTAGGCTGTACCCCCAATTTTTCCTGCACTGACGTTCCCATAACAACACATTCCCCTCTCCACCGCTATTTTTGTATAAACACAACAAAAAACCGTCTGGAAAAACGCGCAGACGGAAAAATAGGCCCTATGTAGGCAGGGTCGGATATTCTCTACGCTGGCATTACCCAGTTCAGATTAACGGTCAACAGCGGATAGCAGCTGCAATCTCAGCCTGATTCACTCAAGCCCCCGTATTCCCTATTCGGTTTCATGTTAATCTTAAAATACACATTCGTTCCCCAATTAGCAAGAACCTTTTTTCAAAAATGGCTATTTATTGATTTCCGGCTCATTCTATGTCAATATCAGAGTGATTGGCTTTTCCACCAACGTTTTATTGCCGACACCTATGCACAAAGGAGAATGACATGGCTAAACAATTGCTGCGTCTGATGACCGAGCTGTCCTCCCGCAAGTGGCTGTCCCGCATCATGGGGCATTGTTCCCACAGCCGGCTGAGCCGTCATCTAATACCTGCATTTATACGAATCTACCAAATCCCGGCGCATGAAGCGGAGAAGGAGATCCACGAATACCGTTCGCTGAACGAATTCTTTTCCCGCCGGTTAAAAATAGGCCTCCGCGCCATAGACGACACCGCCGATGCCATGGTAAGCCCCGTCGATGCCACGATCTCGGCGATGTGCGCCGTCAACGCCGGCACCATCCTCAGCGTCAAGGGACAGGATTATACCCTGAGCGAGCTGCTCGCCAAGTCACCGAGAATGGAGAATTATATCAACGGTTATGCATTCGTATTGTATTTAAGCCCGACCGACTATCATCGCATACATTCCCCGGTAACCGGCATTCAAGCGGAAAGCGAGCATTTGAAGGGCCGGGTATACCCCGTGAACGATTTTGCGATGACCCATATCCGAAACGTGCTCAGCCGCAACGAGCGCCTCATTACCTACATTGCCCATGAATTCGGCGAAGTTGCAGTCGTGAAGGTCGGAGCCATGAACGTAAGCAGCATCCGTTATGCCGACGAGAGCGTGAAGAAATACGACATTGGCGACGAACTTGCGTACTTTGAATTCGGCTCTACCGTCGTGCTCTTGACGGAGAACGGCACATTTACACCCCGCGGTGACTTGGAACCGGGCTCCAAGGTGAAGATGGGAGAACTGCTCGGTTTGCTGCACCCTTCCACGGCCCGAAAAGGGTAATTCCTTTCACCTTCCAAGCATGCGCTATAAGCTAAGTCCATGAAACATTCGATGGATGAAGGATTACCGCCTGCTCAGCAGCCGGTAAATGATCCGCTGAAACAGCCGATCCGGCAGCAGTCCCTTGATCCGCGCGGTCAGCCGCGTGCCTCGGGGCAGCGTATAGCGGAACCTCGGTTTGGTCATGGACGATATGCTTGCCACAAGACGGGCTACTTCCTGCGGATCTCCGCTTTCCCTGGCCGTCCGCTCGGAATAGTCCAGCACGCCCTTCAGCAGACCGCTGTAGGGTGATCCTTCCTTGACCGCCAGCTCCCCAAAACTCTTATTCCAGATCGGCGTGCCGTAGGCACCGGGCTGGACCAGCACGACATCGATGCCAAAGGGCATCAACTCCATGGACAGGCTCTCGCCGAACCCCTCCAACGCAAATTTGGACGCCGCATAGGGACCATAACCCGGAAAGCCGACCCTGCCGCTAATGCTGCTCATGAGAATGATTTTGGACCGTCCGGTCTTGCGCAGCAGCGGGAGCATATGCTGCGTCACCGATACGGTCCCGAAGAAATTCGTCTCCATCTGCTTTCGCCAGCCCCCCAGCGGCACTTCCTCCACCATGCCGCCCACCGCCTCGCCGGCGTTGTTCACCAGCACGTCCAAGCGGCCGAACTTCTGCTCCAGCGCCAAAGCAGCAGCCTTGACCTGCTCCTCGGCACATATATCCAATCGGAAGATGTGAATACGCCCGGTAACATCTGCTTGTTCAGCCTGAGCCAACAGCTCTGCTGCCGCCTCAGGTCTCCGAAGACCCGCGGCCACGTCATAACCTGCTTTTGCCAGCTCCAGACTGATCAGCAGTCCGAACCCGCTTGACGCGCCCGTGACCAGCGCAACCTTCCCTGCTCCCGCCGTTACCATCGGATCACCGCCGGCTCCGTCGATGCCACTTTCTCCTTCACACCCGTCACCCTTCCTATATCCAAAATGCCTAATCTGTTTCGAGCTTTGCTCTTAAGCGCTTTATGTATATTCCCAATATATCAAATGTTTGCAATGCAGTCCGAGTCCTGACCTATAAAATTAATCCCAATAAAAAAGGGAGCTTGTCAGCTCCCTTTTGCGTGTTTCCAGCGAAATGCGTATATGATAACGGGATTCACCCGTATGTAGGCCAAGGTCCTTTAAAACCAAACGTCCTGATGATTCGGATTCGTTGTCTTCATGCGGCGCAAGCGATTTCTGAAAATACCGCAGCCGCCACGACTGAAGAAACGTCCACGCACCCGTCTTCTTGGGCTCATTCCCCTCTCCCCCCTTCATAAGAAAAACGTCTATCGACGTACTTGCATAGAAGACAGACCGCATTTAACGGAAGTTTTTCTTGCGATATCAGGAAGGCTCTTGCTTCGAATTTATACTTTCTGATATCTTAAAATGAAACTGTACGTCGTTTTTACCCTAAATCGCTTGCTATGAAACCCATAGGCCCCTTCCACCAAGCAGGTAAGTTATGGAAGGGCGGGGAATCACCGAATTTCGGATGGGCTCTTGCCCGTATACTGCTTAAATTGTCGGCTGAAGAAGAAAATATCCCGATAACCCAGCGCGTCGGCCACTTCCGTTACGTTCATCCCTTGATGCAGCAGCAGATGCTGCGCCCGCTCGATCCGCATCTGAATGATATAGGATTGCACCGGCGTGCCGATCAGCTCCTTGAACTTGATCGAGAAGTAGCGGGGAGACAACCCCGCTCTGGCCGCCAAATCCTCGACCCGATGGGGAACCCCTGGGTGCTGGCGGACGTAATTCGCGATTTCATGGATCGCCTCGGACAGCTGATTGCTTGCTTTTTTGACCACCGGCGCATCCAGATCCGAGCGCAGCAAATGAATCATCAGCTGCTTCAGAATGAGCTGGCCCTCTTCCAGTGAACCATAGGGCTTGTCCAGATACAAACGCACATAGCGTGCAAGCAAATATTCGAAATCCATCGTTTCCGTCAGCTTGCGATAAGATGCCGGAATCTCTTCGACCGGGTCGGTCACGTCAAAATGGATATATGTCAATACGAGCGGCTTCTGCGGATTGTGCGTCGCGCTCGTATGATCTCCGGGTCGGAACAGGAAGCAGCTTCCCTTTCCCACGGTAAAGGGCTCGTCATTTAGCTCGACCGTGCCTTCGCCGCTCCATACATAGAACAAATCGTAGTTCTGCATGGGCCTTTCGCGTTTTTGCCATTTCCAGCCCGGCTCGCAAACGATTTTGGCAAGCGCAGGCATGATTATAAACGAAGACGGCGATGCATTCAGCATCTCGTCATAACCCCCTCATCTCATTCAAAAATTGACCTCTTTCCCATCATACCCGTTTTTTATGTTTTTTGCATGTCCCGCCATGCCTGCGCCATCCGGGCAACCCCTTCTTCGATGCTGGAGATGCCGAGATGCGAGAAGCCGAAGCAGGCGGCAGGCGGCCCGGGCGTACGATGATAGGCCGCCGCATCCCGAAACATGACGCCGCGCTTGCGGGCAGCCTCCTGGAACAGGGCATACTCTTCCGCGGAGCGCAGCCAGTTCGCGTATACGTGAAGGCCGGCATCGCCGGGGTGAAGGCGAAACAAGCCCGAGGCATGGGTTTCCATCCCATGGCGAAGCGCCTCATACCGCGCGCCGTACAGCCGGGTCATTCTTCTGAGATGCCTCCCGTAACCTCCCCTTACAATAAAGCGGGCCAAGGCGCGCTGCTCCAATACGGCTGGCGAGATCGGCTCGTACAGGGCCTTGGCCTGAACGACCGCCTCAACCAGGCTCGGGGGAAGCACGGCATAACCGATGCGGAGGCCGGTGAACATCGTTTTGGAGAATGAGCCGACAAAGATGACGCGTCCCTCGTCGTCCAGCATTTTCAGAGGTTCGATCGGCTTGCCGCCCCAGCGGAATTCGCTGTCGTAATCATCCTCGATAATAAAGGCCTGGCGGCTTCGCGCCCAATTCAGCAGCGCCCTTCTTCGCTCCAGCGGCAGCACCGCGCCGGTCGGGTATTGACGGCTGGGGCTTACGACAAGCAGGCCGGCATCCCATTCGCACGGAATCAATCCGGCATCGTCGACAGGGGACGGCAGCGGAATCCCTCCGCTCAAGCTTATGCCCCGGTGGATTCCCTGATAACCCGGATCCTCCATCACCACGTGATCGCCGGGATCAACCAACAGCTGGAACATCAGGACAAGCCCCTGCATGGAACCGCTGAAAACCACGATATGCTCGGGATCCGCCTGTATGCCCCGCGTGAACCGAAGGTGTCCGGCTATCGCCCGGCGCAGTTCGATATCCCCTTCCGGGGGCGCTCCGTTCTGCAGCTCGGCTCCCCCGCTTCCGCCTGCATAGGATAACGCGCTCCGCCACTCCGAATAAGGGAAAGCCTCCATGGGCATCCTCGCATTCGCGAAAGAGATCGTACCCGGGGGAGGCTCCTTCAGCAGCAGCTGTGCCGAGACATATTCCCCGCTTTGGCTCATCAGTCGCTGCCCCCAAGCGGAGAGCGCCGGCGCCCGCTCGGCCAATGGCGGCTGGCCTGCCGTGGCAGCGATTCCCTCGGCCACGTATGTTCCGCTGCCCTGCCGGGATACGACATAGCCCTCGGCCATGAGCATGTCATAACACTGCGCGGCCGATCCCCTGGACACCCCGTAGAGCCTGGCCAGCTCGCGGGTTGCGGGAAGCCTCGTGCCTTCCGGCAGCTTGCCGCTATGAATCGCGGCGCGAATCGCGTGGTACAGAGCCAAATATTTATATCGATATTGTTCCACATAGGTCTCGAACGGCAATCCAAGCTCCATGGCGATGTCTCCTCTATTTTGGGATTACGATCAAATTGGACTATACAAATTACTCTAAATTGGCGCTTTTTCCTTGTCAATGAACATCGTATGCTGTTATTCAAAATGATAGGGGGAGCATGTAACCATGAGAAGAGACGAATTTGCGATGGAGGATCCCCAAGAGATCGAGGACTTCCTTCGCGGGATGAGCTTTGGTTTCCTTGGAACAGCCGATGAAGAGGGAATCCCGCGTGTAACGCCTTTGAATTTTGCCTATGTCAACGGAGCGTTCTATTTTCACGGCAGCCGGATGGGTGAGAAAATGGACCATCTCCGCCGGACGCCCGCCGTATGCTTCACCATTGCGGATGAGTATGCCCTCATCCCTTCCTATTTCTCCGACCCCGAGATGGCATGCCCGGCCACGGCCTATTTCAAAAGCGTAACGGCTATCGGCGAGGCCGTGATCGTGGACGATCTGGAGGAAAAGGCGCTTGCGATGGAGGCGCTGATGCAAAAGCTGCAGCCTGAAGGCGGATACCGCGCCATCGACGCGAACGACCGGGCTTACACCTCCAGGCTGAAAGGGGTAGCCGTCATCCGGCTGACTCCGCAGCGAATGAGCGCCAAGTTCAAGTTCGGCCAGAACCTGAAGCCCGATCGGCTCCAAGCCGTCGTCGAAGGCCTGGAATGCCGCGGCAAGAATCGGGACGAGGAGACGGCAGGACTGATTTGCAAGTATCACCCTGGACCGCGTTAAAGCATTACATTTATCCGTGACGGTTCCTGGGGTAGGTGGTATAATGTTAGGCAATGAAAACGTAAAGGCAACTTGTCACCTGCTCTTACCTTAACCAAAAGTATTCGGAAGGAAGGAATCAGTTCATGAACCCATTGGTTGGTCAATTGAATGGAAAAATGCAAGCTGGCAATCCGCATGTGTACGACATGCTCTCCACACTCGGCAGGGAAATCTACTTCCCGAAGGAAGGCATCCTGAGCCAATCCGCGGAAGCGACGAGCCATGCGAAAAAATATAACGCTACGATCGGCATTGCAACCGAGGGCGGAATCCCGATGCATCTGGGCGTCATCCAAGACAAACTTTCGGCATACCAGCCGAAGGATCTGTACCCGTATGCCCCTCCGGCCGGCAAGCCGGAGCTTCGCTCCGTATGGCGGAACAAGATGATTCAGGAGAATCCTTCGCTTGAAGGCAAGAGCTTCAGCAATCCGATCGTCACGAATGCGCTGACGCATGGACTTAGCATCGTAGCCGATTTGTTCGTGGATGAAGGGGATGCCGTCATTTATCCCGACAAAAACTGGGAAAATTACGAGCTGACCTTCGGCATTCGCCGCCATGGCATTCATGTAACCTATCCTCTCTTCACGGACGATATGAAATTTAACGCCGACGGACTTCGTCAGGCTCTGCTGAGCCAGAAGGATAAAGGCAAAGCCGTCGTTCTGCTGAACTTCCCGAACAACCCGACGGGTTACACGCCCGGCGCGGAGGAAGGTGCGGCCATCGTGTCCGCGATTCAGGAAGCTGCCGAGGCCGGCATGAACGTTGTCGTCGTAACGGATGATGCGTATTTCGGCTTGTTCTTTGAAGATTCGCTGAAGGAATCGCTCTTCGGACGCCTGGCGGGCCTTCATCCTCGCGTGCTTCCCGTGAAAGTCGACGGTGCTACGAAGGAAGAATTCGTATGGGGATTCCGGGTCGGCTTCATTACGTATGCGGCTGAAGACAAAGACGTGCTGGACGCTCTGGAGCAGAAAACGCTCGGCATTATCCGCGCAACGATATCCAGTGCCTCCCACCCTTCGCAGACCTTTGTTCTGGAAGCGCTGAAATCGCCGGAATTCCACGAGCAGAAGGAAGAGAAATTCGTCATCATGAAGGGCCGAGCCAACAAAGTGAAGTCCATCCTCGACAGCGGCAAATACGGCGATGTTTGGGAGTACTATCCGTTCAACTCCGGTTACTTCATGTGCCTTAAGCTGAACACGGTAAACGCCGAGGAGCTCCGCTCCCATCTCATTCATGAGTATGGCGTAGGAACCATCGCCCTTGGCGAGCATGATCTCCGGATCGCCTTCTCCTGTATTGACGAGGAGTATTTGGAGGATCTGTTCGACCTGGTCTACAAAGGGATTCAGGATCTGCAGAAGGCTTGATGATCCATGCATCCGAATATATAAACGTTTAGGTAAAATAAAGACCGGGAATTCTCCCCGGTCTTTATTTTTTCTTCTGCCATATCTAAACGCTCGCCCATACACATAGACCAATAGCTACATACAATACCGTGTACTATAAATCAACGAACCGAAAGGGGAATGAACATGGGTGCAGTTGAAGAAGTAAGACACGGTGGATACGGCGGATACGGCGGTGGATATGGAGTCGGAGCAATCCTGGTTCTCTTTATCCTGCTCGTTATCATCACTCGTTCTTTCTGGGTGTAATGACAACCAGATAACAGCTATACTAGAAATCGCAGGTCGCCACACGACGCACTGCGATTTCTGCAGCCAACCCTAACCCATACGATAATCACCGATAGAAGGCCGGGACGCTAACGTCCCGGCCTCTTCCCTTTTTATTCTATTCGTCGTCATCGTCTTCGCGCCGGCTCTTTCGGGCAGCGGCGCTTCGGAACAGGAACACAATCGCGATGCCTGCAGCCATTGTACCGAGTATCCGCCCTGGCGCGCTAAGGATGCCCGGAACGAGCGGAAGCCACAGCAGTACGGCCCAGAACAGCTGTACCTGGAAGATCAGCTTGCCTTCATTGTCGCGGCGAGTTCCTTCCGGAAGCGGATAGACGTGCAGCCAGAACGATTCCGGATGCAGCTTGCGCAGCGCAGACAATTGGAGCCCGACAATCATCAGGCTGATCAGATATACAAGCGCCGATACCAGGCTATCCCGGGTGGCCCATACGATAAAAGCTCCAAGCAGTCCGACACGGATCAGAATGCCCAGAATATCGCTGCGTGTCAGGCTCTTGATAAGAAGAAAGCGATAGGCGCTCTCCTTCTTCCACGCCAATCCTTTCCCCCATCCGGACAGCCATTTCCGCGCATGGACGCGCTGCTCCCGCTGAGGCACATTCACGAACCAGCTCAGCACCATCATAACCCGGCTTGCCTGCCGCTGCTCGACGGCGATTAATCGCTCCCAGGCGACCAAGTGTTTGACGGGAACGGATAACGCGGCAACATACGTGAGGCCGAGCAGCGCCATGAACAGGAGGGCACGGCCCGTTGGATGCCATAGCCAGGCAGCCAGGCTCAGTGCCGGAACGATCCAGCGGAGTGCCCGATAGGCCGCTGCCGCGTTCCGTGACACCATAAGCTGCTCCTTCCAGCTGCCATAGCTGGACAGCAGCTTGAACACGGTCAGGACGGCAAACGTAGCCAGCAGCGTCTTTGGCGAAGCATCGCTGCGTATGTATAGAGGCCATAGAATGAGCAGGACCAATCCCAAGCCGATGATTTTATATATGACTCCGCTAAACCATGCTTTGCGGAAATATTCCTTCATTCGGGATTCCTGCGGAATGAGGAACACCGTATCCGCCGTGCGCAGATACGTGCGAATGCTGCTGTTGATCATGAGGGGCGCAAGGAAAATCAGCATGATCCAGCGTATCGGCAGATCTGGCGGAACTTGCTGCAGAAGTGCGGTATACCATGCCGCGAATGCAATCAGCAGGAACAGGAATACGACGGCGACGCCGCTCTGTATGACATAACCCAGATAGGGAAGGATTTCACCCCAGAACTGCCCGCGTCGTTTGACATACAGCTCACGCAGATTCATTCGCCCTTACCGTCCTGAATCAGCACATTGAACAGCTCTTCCAGGGACATGCCCGGTCTTCCCGCTTGATCCTGTATTTCCTTCAGCGTCCCCTGAGCAATGATGCTGCCGCGGTGCAGCACGATGAACCGGTCGCAATAATTCTCGATCGTCGAGAGAATATGGGAGCTTAGCAAAACGGATGCGCCGGATGCTTTCAATTCCAGCATAAAGTCAAGCAGCGAGCGGATCCCGAGCGGATCAAGCCCAAGGAAGGGCTCGTCGATGATGTACAGCGACGGTCTCGCGACGAACGCGCACATGATCATCACTTTTTGGCGCATGCCCTTGGACAAATGCGTGGACAGGCTGTCCATCTTTTCTTCCATTCGGAACATCTTCGACAGCTGCGCCGAGCGCGTCTCATAATCCTCGCGGGACACGCCGTAGGAACGAGCCGTAAATTCCAAATGCTCGCGCACCGTCATCTCCTCATACAGCAGCGGGGATTCGGGAACGAAAGCCAAGGCGCTGTGATACGCTTCCGAATGCTCCGAGCGGCTCTTCCCCTGGACCTGGATGATCCCCTTTTGCGGATTCATCAGACCGAGGATATGCTTCATCGTCGTACTCTTGCCCGCGCCGTTCAGGCCGATCAAACCTACCATTTCCCCCGGTTCCACCTGAAAGGTTACGTCATGCAGAACCGGTCGGTTTATGCTATATCCGCCACTTAATCCTTGAACAGACAATACCGGCTGTTCGCTCATTATCGATCACCTCTTATTCTGAAAAGAGTCCAATCCACACGGATGATGACCTTACCGAATCCGCATAAATCGGACCCAAAAAACAACATCATTGCTGCAAGCCCCTACGCTCGCGGAGGCCGCAGCTTTAGCCCCGTGGAGGCTTGTTCTTCAACCATTTCGGAGCGCCCTTGTTCTTGCGGTCACGCTCCCGTTCACTTTGACGCTCGCCCGATGCCTTGCCGTTTCCGGACTTGCCATTGACGCTGATGGAAGCGGGCTTTCGGGCAGGCTTGTCTTTTCGGGCAGCTCCCGCAGCCGACCCGCGGGGACCTTGACCCCGATCGGTCGGAGCGGAACGCGGGGTTCTTACCTTGCCGCCATACAGGGCGCGTTCTTCGATCGATATGCCCAGCTCGCGATTGAACTTGCGCATGATGAACGTTTGACGGTCCGTGACAAGCGTAATCGCCATGCCGCTCCGCCCCATGCGTCCCGTGCGGCCTGCGCGGTGCGTGTAATGCTCGGCATCAATCGGCGGATCGTAATTGATCACCATGCCGAGCCCTTCGATATCGAGCCCCCGGGCGGCGACATCGCTAGCCACCAGAAGCTTGGTGCGCCCTTCTCTAAACGCGTTCAAAACCCGGCTCCGGGTCATCTTGTCGGCGTCCCCGTAAAGGGCAGCTGCGTTTAATCCAAGGTAATTCAGCTTCGCCTCCACCTCTGCCAAATCCTCGGTGGCATTGACGAACACGATCGCACGGTCGGGATTGTAATGCCGAACCACGCGGCGCAGCATGTCCAGCTTGTCGCGCTCTTCCGAGACGAAATAATAATGCTCCAGCGCGGACGGCGTCCGACGCTCCGGATCGATCCCGATTTCAACGGGCTGATCCATCTCCTTCTTCACGAGCTCGGCCGTCTCCGGACTCACCGTTGCGGATAAGAATACCAATTGACGGTCGCGCAAGGCACTGCGCAGGATGCGATCCACATCGCCGGCGCCGCCCAGATTAAACACCTGGTCCACCTCGTCCACCACGATCGTGGTCACTTGGTGCATTTTCAGCTTCCGGATTTCGATCAGTTCCCGCACGCGTCCCGGCGTTCCCACGATCAGCTGCGGATGCAGCCGCAGCTTCTCAATCTGACGCTTGGCCGCGGCACCGCCGATCAGGCCGAGCACGCCGATTCCGCGGGCTTCCCCGTAGCGCTCGCTCTCTCTCACAATCTGAACGGCGAGCTCCTGCGTTGGAGCGAGAATCAGTTTCTGGGCTCCCTTGATCTCCGGATCGATGCCCTGAAGAACGGGCAGCAAATAAGCAAGCGTCTTTCCCGTGCCCGTCTGGGAAGTCGCCAGCACGTCCTTGCCTTCGAGTATGGGAGGAATCGCCTCAGCCTGAACGGGAGAAGGCGTGACAATGCCGAACTCCGCCAATCGGGAGGAAAAATCCTCCGCTATTCCTAATGTATGAAATGTAGTTCCAGTCATATGTTAGTCCATCCTTTTTTTAGATATCAGAAGTCTATGGTTCCAAAGCGCGTGCTGCCTGATATCGCTGGAGAAACTTCCGTTACGTGCAGTTTGTTTGCTTTATTGAAAGTACAGCAGGCGTTTTTTCGAACGAGTCTTGTTCACTCTTTCTCATTATATGCCAAAACAGGAGTTGCCACCAAATCAAACATGAGAAACGGCCATGCTCTGCATTTCATGCAGGTTATTTCATCTATGCTTGGTCATGCCTAGGGCAGAAGAGCGAGAAACGACTTGGCCGCCGCAGATAGCGGAATGCCTCGAAGCGTTGCAATTCCAATGCTGCGCTCGGGAATCGGCGGATCGAGCGGCACCTCGATCAGCTGGCCTGTTTGCAATTCGTCGTTGGCATAGTCGCGAATGACAAAAGCCAGTCCGAAGCCGCTTCGGGCAAACTGTACCAGCAGCTCGATGCTGCCAAGCTCGAACTCCGGTTTTAACTTCACGCCTTGGCGTTCGGCGAATTGATCCACGTACCTCCTCGTGCTTCCGCCGGTCTCCAGCATAAGCAGCGGGTAGTTCCCGATATCGTGAAGGGACAACGGGTGCGGTAATCCGGCCCGCTCCGCATACGATTTGCCGGCCACTAAACAATCATGGATCGGCGAGCTTGGGCGAAAGTCGATTTGTTTATCGGAAGCCGGTAAATGAACGATGCCGAAATCAATCTTCCCTTCCTTAAGAAGCGACAGCGTTTCCGGAGTGGTTCGGTTGGTGATGCGGATGCGAATATCCGGATAAGCGGCGTGGAAATACTCCAAATGCGGCAGCAGGTAATACTTGCATAGCGTATCGCTTGCCCCGATATTGATTTCGCCGCTGTGCAAATTATGCATGTCCGCGATCGCCTTCTCGCCGATTTCGATCAAACCGAAGGCTTGCTCGATATAGCGAAACAGCACATCGCCCTCGGACGTGAGTTTCACTCCCTTGGTGGTCCGAAAGAACAGCGGACCTCCGATCGTTTCCTCCAAATGCTTAACGGTATGGCTGACGGCTGGCTGGGTGATATGCAGATGATCCGCTGCCCTCGATAAACTGCCGAGCCGCGCAGTCCAATAAAAGACGCGATACCACTCCATATTGATTTCCATCATGATGACCTCGATTTTATCAAATGATAACAGGAACCTTGGATCGAAATTCGAGAGTTCATCTTCGAATTCCACCGTTCCCCGTATTCTTCTCTAAAGAATCGTATAACATAAGCCAAACTAATGTCCACTATTACTAATATCAATTTTATTTATAATCAAGCGGCTCATATAATGAGCCATGTACAAGAAAATGATCGTAGGAGGCGAACATGTTTTGACAGTCACAGCCATTGTAGGAGCCAATTGGGGAGATGAAGGCAAAGGTAAAATGACGGATGTTCTTGCGGCGCAATCGTCGTATGTCGTTCGATTTCAGGGAGGGAGTAACGCGGGGCATACCATTATCAACGATTACGGGAAATTTTCGCTGCATATGCTGCCATCGGGTGTATTCTATCCAAACGTAACGAATATCATCGGTCCGGGAACGGCTTTGGATATGGAGGTTTTGATCGGGGAGCTTCAGGAACTGGAAGCCAGAAACGTTCCCGCTCCGAAGCTGTTTATATCCGAGCGCGCCCAGGTCGTGCTTCCCATTCATCGGCTGCTGGATGAACTCGAGGAAGAACGGCTCGGCGCCCGGGGATTCGGTTCCACGAAACGCGGAATCGCGCCCTTATACGCGGATAAATATGCCAAGCTGGGCATTCAGGTCGCTGATCTGTTACACCCCGAAGGACTTCGTGAACGGCTCGAGCAGATGCTTGACATCAAGAATGTGCAGCTGCAGCATCTTTACGGAAGGGACCCGCTGAGCGTTGATGAGATGGTCAAGCAGCTATTGGAGCCCTTCCAGTTCCTGTCCCCGTATATTCAGGATACGACCACGCTGCTGCAGCAAGCTTATATGAAAGGCGATCCGATTCTTGTGGAGGGCCAGTTAGGAGCCCTGCGCGACCCGGATCACGGGATATACCCGTTTTCCACCTCCTCCTCCACGCTGGCAGGCTATGCACCGGTCGGAGCAGGACTTCCGCCGTACGCTATCAGCCAAGTCATTGCCGTTGTTAAAGCATACTCAAGCTGCGTCGGCGCAGGCCCCTTCGTGACCGAACTGCATGGGGATGAAGCGGATGAACTCAGACGACTTGGCGGCGATGCAGGCGAATACGGAGTTACGACCGGCCGGCCAAGACGAATGGGATGGTTTGATACGGTAGCCACCCGTTACGGCTGCATGATTCAGGGAGCTACCGAAGCCGTTCTCACCAACCTTGACGTACTGGGGTATCTGGATGACATTCCGGTATGCGTCGGCTATGAATTAGAGAATGGAAGCATCATTGACCATTTTCCGGTAACGGCCGATCTGCGGTCCGCAAAGCCTGTCCTGCGAACGCTGAAGGGCTGGAAATGCGACCTGTCGCATATCCGTTCCTTCGACGAGCTCCCGGAAGCGGCGCAGCAATACGTGCAGTTTATTGAATCGTCCATTGGCGTACCCGTCAAGACGATCTCCGTCGGCCCGAGACGGGATCAGATTATGATGAGATAGCAGATACATGGCTTGTTTTCACTTGGCCAACGAAGCCTTCCAGAATGCGCCGGACACCAAGGGGATCGCTCAGCATCGGCAGATGACCGGTGCTGAGGCTCTCCACCCTGTCCGCCGACAAATTGGCTGCCATACGCTCTTGCAAGGATTCTCCGAACTCCTTGTCTTGGGTGAGCTTCACGTAAAGCTTAGGCACTTGGGGTGCGGATGCTTGAACGCGGTCCGTATAGACCCTACGGGATTCCGGGATGAACTCTGCTGCGATGCGGGAGGCCTGCTCCTCCGGCAAATCGCTGCACAGCCCCTTGCGGATCACGGATTCAGGCGGCTTCGTTCCGGCCATTTTTAATAAAACCGGCATGATGATCCTCTGGGGAAACGGAAGCGCCGAAATAAACGAACCGCCGCTCTTAGGTATGGCGGCACCGATGGCAACGAATCCGGCTACCCGTTCGGCTAACCTGGCAGCCAGCTCCATGGCCAACACCCCGCCCAGGGAATGCGCCACAAGGACGAACTTGTCCGTATCCCATCTTCTCACCTGCTCCGCCATATGGGTTACATAATCCTCCAGCGTCAAATGATGCCCGGGCATCCCTGCAGCCTCTTCCCGCGACGGGTAATCAACCTTCAAACACGGATAGCCCAGTCCTTCCGCAACGATATCCCACACGCCTCCGTTCATTCCGGCTCCATGTAAAAAAACAAACCCCAGTTCTTCCTGCATCATTTTTTGTTGTTTAGTCATGCATATTCCCCTTCCATAATGTACCTTTGTTCCAAGGATTCAATGGAACCCTTGCTGCTTGAGAACATCATATCCGTTAAATAAGACAAATGTTGTCTTATTTAGAGAATAAGATAAAATAAATAATCAAGAGACTGGGGGTTCATAATGCAGAAATCGCAGCGCCTGATTCAATTAATGATGATGATCAATGCAAAAAAGTCGTTTACCGTAAGAGAGCTGGCCGACGAATTCGGACTCTCCGTTCGAACGATATCAAGAGATCTGGATGAGCTGAGCGGGCTCGGCGTCCCCATTTACTCTGTGCAAGGACGAGGCGGCGGCTACAGATTGCTGCAGGAACGGATGCTGCCACCGATCAGTTTCACGGAAAGCGAAGCGATTGCCATCTTTTTTGCCTGCCAATCCCTGAGCTACTTCAGTACGCTGCCCTTCGGTGAGGGAGCCGCCACGGCGCTCCATAAGTTCTATCATTACTTGCCGGCAGATATTAAGGAGCAGATCGACCGTCTTAAGGATCGCGTCATGATTCACAGCCCGTTCCGTCCGATGTCGGCCGATATTTTACAAACGTTAATGCAAGCCGTCATGGTCCGGCAAGCGGTCACGATCTCCTATCGTTCTTCCGCCGGAAGCAGCCAGCGGCATATCCAGCCGATCGGGCTGTATGCAAGCTCGGGGTACTGGTATTGTCCCGCCTACTGTTTTACGCAAGAGGACATCAGGCAATTCAGGGTAGACCGGATGACGGCGGCCAGCCCCAATGAATGCTTACCGATCCGTGAAGATATCGCGAGCCAAACGCTGCAGGACATGCCCGAGATCGGGGATGTCGAGATGAAGTTTTTTGAGGTAGAATTAACTTCCA
The DNA here is from genome assembly GCF_041953985.1 of Paenibacillus sp. CR_12. Lineage (NCBI taxonomy): Bacteria > Bacillati > Bacillota > Bacilli > Caryophanales > Paenibacillaceae > Paenibacillus > Paenibacillus sp. CR_12. Next base: position 106,891 of record NZ_JAVFHO010000011.1, read on the forward strand.
AAGGGGTCTGGCTGCTTGAGACGGATACACGGCTCGGTCCCCATATCCATCGGAACACGGACGGCAGCGGCGTCGTTCGGCTTGAAATACCGGCAACCGACGTCAACTTTTATGCGGACTATGTGTGGCGTCTCGGAGAGGAGGCAGTCATCACCTCGCCAGCCGAAGCGGTTCAATGGACCCGGGAGAAAATTGAATCCATGAGATTAAGGTATACATAAGGACAACTCAATCCCAGTTGGGAGAAATGAAGGAGAGAATATGCATGAATTCACAAGTGGATCGCTTAATTGAGCGGATAACGGAAGAGCTTCACGGGGTACCCGGCGTTACAGGAGTCGTTCTCGGGGGATCCAGGGCCAAAGGAACCGCCAGACCGGATTCCGATATCGATATCGGCGTTTACTATGATGAAGCCCAAGGTTTCAAGGTGGAGGACATCGCCAAAATCGCGAAGAAATTAGATGACGAGCATCGGGACGGGATTATCACTTCATTGGGCGAATGGGGAGCCTGGGTTAACGGGGGCGGATGGTTAGTGATCGAGGGGTATCATGTGGATTTCTTATTCCGGGATGTGCACCGCGTGTCCGGCATCATCGACGACTGTTCGGCAGGAAAGGTGTCCGCGCATTACCAAACCGGACATCCGCATGCCTATCTGAATGTAATGTACATGGGGGAAATAGCGATCTGCCGCATATTATGGGACTCGGATAATTGCATACAGACTCTGAAAGCCAAAACGTCTCCCTATCCGAAGCCTCTGCAGGATGCAATGATCGGCTATTTCACTTTCGAGGCATCCTTCTCTTTGATGTTGGCGAATAAAACGGCTTCCAGCGATGACGTCACTTATGTTACAGGTCACTGCTTCCGCTCCATTTCGTGCTTGAACCAAGTGCTCTTTGCCAAAAATGAAATGTACTGTATCAATGAGAAGCGTGCGGTGGCCATGATCGAGACCTTCTCCCGCAAGCCGGCGAATTACAAGGAACGCCTGGACCAAGTGATCACGCTGCTCTCATCGGATACAGAAAAAACAAAACAAGCCACTGCGCTGCTTCATGACCTTATAGCCGAAACGGAAGCTTTGTAGGCGCGCATAGCCCTCATTTCTTATTCATCCATTTGTAAGACACACGGTCTGCAAACCGCGGAAACAGCTGATACAGCCTTATGCCAAAGGAGGCCAGTCTCGGAAGATTCAGTTCTTCCTTGCGTTTATGAACCAGCTTTACAACCTGATCCGCAACATAATCCGCCTTCATCATGAACCAGCTTACATTCTTGACATACCCGCCGGTCGGATCGGCCAAGGAAAAGAACGGAGTATCGATCGGCCCGGGGTTTACGGTCGATACGGTTATGCCCGTGTTCCGCAGCTCCTGGCGGAGTGAATTGCTGAACCCTAGCACAGCATGCTTGGTAGCCGAATAAGCCGTGGATTTGGCCGTTCCGATCTTCCCCGCCATGGATGCAATGTTGACGATTTGACCGTCCCCTTGCTTCAGCATGCCCGGCAGCACCGCTTGCGTACAGCGTACAATGCCCATATAGTTGACGTCCATCATATCCTGAAACTCTTCCTGCGGCATGTCCATAATACTTTCAAACTTGCCGTATCCGGCGTTGTTAATCAGCACATCGATTCTGCCGTGCCGCTGAAATACGGCCTCCATGACAGACGACACCTGCTCAGAGTTCTGAACATCCATGGTTGCCAGCTCGTGGGGACCGGATAAACGCGCACCCACCTCCTGCAGACGATCGGCCGAACGGGCGCACAGAACAACGTAAGCCCCCTGAGCGGAGAGCTTCTCCGCGATCAAGGCACCGATTCCGCTGGATGCTCCCGTAACAACTACAACTTTATGATTCAGCATGATTTCATTATCCCTTTCCTCACCGGCGCAGCGCTCCATTCTAAATATCCACAGAGCAGCTTCACGCACGGACTTGGGTTCATTACTCCTATTTTATGAAATCATGACTTGAATATCCAGCTCTCCGATTCCTTCCATTCGAAGCGGAATACATAGCGCCTTCTTCTGAATAAGACTGGAGGTGCTATCCGACTTCATTACCTTGGGAGGCGTGATATCCACGCTGACGCCCTGGTTCGATAAAATGGTGCTGGCATTGCCGCTGATCATGTTGCCGAGCTCTGAAATCGCGCTTTGCCCCATCTCATCCATTTCGGTAATGACATAGCCGCCCATCATCACCGATACCATCTGCAGCGCTACCTGCTCCTGAATTCCAAATACGATGTCACCGTTCATTTGGCCTGTCATGCCGATTTGGATCCAGATATGATTCTCCATATATCCGATCTCTTTGACCCCAAGATTCCCCGTGGAGGGTGAAACCTGTATGACTTGTTCGATAACGTGTCGTGCGGACTCTAAAAAAGGATTGATGACTTCCGCTTTCATTCCTCATTACGCCCCTTTCACTGGGTTGTTGGTCAGGGTCCCAAAGTCCCACCTATATATTTAAACATTATAATGGATACCTTGTAATAAATCATCACAAAATAGCGACAGCCCTCATTCCGACCACTGTCTTACGATGTCAGCTATCGCTTGAAACGCTTTAGTACGAAGATATTCCTTTCGCTTAAACGGGCCTTAGGTCTCACCTTTTTTCTATGTCTACTTTACTATTATCGGATGGTTTCCCCATCTTTTAATAATAATTAAAATGAAAATAAAAATGTTTTTCATCTTTTTCGGCCGAAAACCATCCGGTTTGCTCCCTTCGTTGCTCCACCGGGGAGAATAACCTATAATTTATAACATACAGGTTGCACGCGATAGTTGAGCGGAAGAATATATCAAGAAGGAGGAAGGCTATGAACATCAGCCAATTGGAAACGCTTATTACCATCTCCAAAACGATGAGCTTTCGCAAAGCGGGAGAGCTTCTTAATCTGACACAACCGGCGGTATCCGCCCAGATCAAGAGCCTGGAAGAAGAATTTAAGACGGTGCTGGTGGACCGGAGCCAACCCGTGACGTTAACGGACCGGGGCCAGGTCTTCGTGGATCATGCCGAGCAGATCCTCGGCATCGTGGATGAGTTGAAGCAGCGGCTGTCCGACCTTGATCAAACCCCCCAGGGTCATATCCAGCTGGGCACAACCACTTCCATAGCGATTCAGATCCTGCCGCGGGTACTTTCCTACTTCCAGGATCAATTCCCTCACATAAAAACAACCATTCAATCCATGGCCTCTTCCCAAATCTACCACAGCGTGGAGAACGGGCTCATCGACATCGGAATCGGCTATCTGATCGAGCGCAATCCCAACTTAAGCACATCCGTTCTGTATTACGATACCTTTGAGCTGGTCGTATCACCCCAGCATCCGCTGGCCAAGCTTTCCACGGCCAACATGGACGTGCTGGCCGGAACCCCCCTTATTCTGCTAACGCGCGACACCGTCGGCCGCCGCTTCGCCGATGAAGTCATGAAGAAGCACGGCGTCGATCCTCAGGTGGTCATGGAACTGTCCAGCAGCGAAGAAATCAAGCGGATGGTCGAGATCAATCTGGGCGCAGCGATTATTTCGAAGCAGTCCGTCGCGACGGAGCTGCGCAACGGCACCCTGCAGATCGTTCCCCTAAGCGAGCTTGAAGTCAGCCACCCTGTCGGCGTAATCTATAAGAGCGGGCGTTATGTCAGCTCGGCCATGCGCCAATTCCTTAGTGATCTAAAGGGCATGCCCGAGACCCAATTCATCAGCAGTGAATAATGCCGACCGTCCCATAGAACCATAACCAATCAAGCGACATGAAGGAGGTCAATATGAAATTCGATCTGCATACCCATCACTTTCGCTGCGGCCACGCCGACGGCAATATCCGGGATTACATCGAGGCTGCGATCGCAGCAGATTTAAAGGTCATCGGGATCTCCGACCATACGCCATATTTCGGAAGCCCGGAAGAACAGCCCTTCCCGGCCATCTCCATGGCGAAAGCGGACTTTGCGGCCTACGTGCAAGAGGTTCTGGACTTAAAGCGGGAATATGAGGGGAAAATCAAGGTCCTGCTGGGCATCGAATCCGATTATTTCCCGAACCATGCCCAGATTTACCAGCAGGCGTTATCGGCCTATCCTTTTGACTACATCATCGGCTCCATCCACCACGTCAGGGATGTCAGCATCTTCAACAAGAACCGCTGGAAGAAGCTGACGCCTCAGCAGCAGGTTGCGGATAAAGAGGAATACTTCAATCTGATCCGCCAATCCGCCCGAAGCGGAATGTTCCAGATCATTGCCCATATGGATGCGATGAAGGGCAATTATCCGCTGTTCTCCGAGATCAAAGCCGATGAAGCGATTGAGGAAACGCTGAAAGTCATTGCGGAATCGGGCCTTGCCATCGAAATCAATACGTCCGGCAAAACCAAGCTGTGCGGCGGCTGGTATCCGTCGAACGCCATATTGGAAGTAGCGCACCATCACGGCGTCGAGGTCACCTTCGGCTCCGATGCCCACAAACCGTCCCGGGTCGGAGATGAATTTGACGAAGTGGCCAAGGTGCTTAAGGAAATCGGATACACGGAATGGGTCTATTTCGAACAAAAACAGAAGGTGCCCGTACCTCTTTAACGGGGTACTCCTTCTGTTTTTTTGCATTTACATGGGTATTGGCGGCAAAATGGGCAAAAAAAGTGGACCCGTTACCGGGTCCGAAACATAATATATATTCTCAAAAGGGGGTCATGTGATAAGTTTAACCCGCGGCTGTTAGAGTTTGATAACAGGTATATTTCAATTGTGTAACAAATTCCAAGTGATCCTTTCAACTTGAAATTTTCAGATTACATATCCCGCTTTCGCTTAAACCATGGACCGCAGCGTAAGCACGGTAAGCTCCGGCTTGCATAGGAAACGAAAAGGCAGATGCGTCGTGCCGATTCCCCTGTTTACATAGAGCTGCATGCCTTGGGAACCCACGGTGTACAGGCCCTGCACGTAACGTTTGGCTCCAGGCGGCGTGATCACCTCGCCCATCCAAGGCAGGCGGATCTGTCCTCCGTGGCTGTGTCCGGATAGCTGAAGATGAAAGGGATAGACTGCCGCAGTATCTGCATAATCCGGCTCGTGCATCAGCAGCAGCTTGAACATGCCTTCAGGCAGATCCTGGATGGCAGCTTCCGGATCCGGCGTTCCCCAGATGCCATCGTCCAAGCCCGCAACGGCGAAGACGGCACCCTCCCGCCTAATCTTCACGGCGTCGTTGCGCAGCACCTGAAACCCGGCCTCCTCCTCCAGAGCAATCAGCTTCTTCACGTCCCCGTAATCATGGTTGCCTAATATAGAGAATAAGCCTAACGGGGCTTTCAGCTGAGCGAGCGGTTGAATGGCAGCCCTTATATCTTCCGCATTGCCGTCCACCATATCTCCCGTAAAACAGATCATATCCGGTTTTTCATGATGAATGGCTTGCACCACGCGGGCCGCGTTGTCCGCCCCTGCATGAAAGCCCAGGTGCAAATCGCTAAACTGGACGATCTTCATGCCATCAAAAGCCTTGGGCAGCGAAGGAAACGTTAGCGTGTGTCTCGCAATATCCAATTGACGAGGCTCCCATAACGACGCATAAGCACCGCCAGCAAGGCCAGCTCCGGCCAAGACGGAAACGCCGATCTTCAGAAATCGGCGGCGCGACATCCTCTTCTGTTTAAGTTCTCGCTTCGCCTCGCCGCCGGCTGTACCCTGGGGCATCTCCGAGGATAGATTTCTCATAGGGGGACATCCTCCTATATAATAATGAAAGAATTCAAGTATTAACGCTCTTATGTTTATTCATATACATGAAATAATAAGAGAAAGGGGTTTATGTATGACTGTTAACGATTCGATCGCAGCCATAGTTTCGGCACAGCGGCATTTTTTTCATAAAGACATCACCAAGGAAGTAGATTTCCGTCTCCAGCAGCTGACCAAGCTGCGCCAAATCCTGATTGCCAGAGAAAACGATATTATGGAGGCGCTGCGCAGGGACCTGAACAAGAGTGAACAGGAAGCCTTCACGACCGAGATCGGAATCGTCTACAAAGAACTCTCCTTTATCATAAAGAATTTGAAGCGCTGGGCCAAGCCGCAGCGCGTCAAAACCGCGCTGACGCATGTGGGCAGCAAGGGAGTGGTCTATCCTGAGCCCTATGGGACGGTTCTGATTATCGCTCCCTGGAATTATCCTTGGCAGCTGGCCATCTCTCCGCTGATCGGAGCCTTGGCCGCCGGAAACACGGCCATTGTGAAGCCATCGGAACTGACGCCTAACGTATCCGCACTCATTACGGCCATCATGAAAGAGACGTTTGAGCCGGAATACGTGGTTTCTGTAGAGGGAGGCCCCGAGGTTAGCACGAGCCTGCTGGAGCAGCCTTTGGATTATGTCTTTTTTACCGGCAGCACCCACGTCGGCAAAATCGTCATGGAAGCCGCCGCCAAGCAGCTGACACCGGTAACGCTGGAGCTCGGGGGCAAGAGCCCTTGCATCGTCCACGAGGATGCGCCCCTTGCCCTGGCGGCTTCGCGTATCGCATTCGGCAAGTTTACGAATGCAGGCCAAACGTGCGTCGCTCCCGATTATGTGCTCGTGCACAGCAAGGTGAAAGAGAAGTTCATCGCGCATCTGAAAGACGCCATCACTTCATTCTACGGCGAGACCCCGCTAACCAATCCCGATTATGGGCGCATCGTTTCGGAGAAGCATTTTGACCGGCTTTCCAACTTTCTGGACAACGGAACCCTCCGCCACGGCGGGGGCACGTCGCGGGATAAATTGCTCATCGAGCCCGCCGTGCTGGACGATATCACCTGGGATATGCCGATCATGGAGGAAGAAATCTTCGGCCCGCTGTGTCCGATCTTGACCTATGAGGATCTGCACGAGGCGGTCCAAGCGATTCAAGCCCGTCCCAAGCCGCTCGCGCTTTACCTGTTTACCGAGAATGAAGATGTACAGGATTACGTGCTCTCCTCGGTTTCTTTTGGCGGGGGATGCGTCAACGACACGCTGATGCACCTGGCAACCCCCTTTCTTCCGTTCGGAGGCGTCGGCGAGAGCGGGATCGGCTCGTATCACGGGGAATACAGCTTCCACACGTTCTCCCATAGAAAAAGCGTGCTTAAGCAAACCAACCGGTTTGATTTTAAATTCCGTTATCCTTCCAAGAACGGGCTGGGCATTTTAAAAAAGCTGATGAAGCCTTAGCTTTCATCCAGCTTTCGCTTTCCTGCCCCGTTAACTATAACTAATAAAGGCGCACCGTTGTCGGCGCGCATGTTTTACTTGGATGAATGTTTTCTGCGATGCGGCATATTGCCCTTTGTCTTCACTTCGCCGCCTTCCGTCTCCAGTCCGTCGTCGCCGGGCTTAAAGATCCGGCGCAGCGTCCCCAGCATGGACAGCGCATAAGCAACGGTAACAAAGCTGAAAGCAATCTCCAGCACCACGACAAGCCGGGACGTATTATCGACAGGGGCTACATCGCCATACCCGACCGTGACAAACGTCGCCATGCTGAAATACAGGAAGGTAATGAACTGGCTCAGCAAATCCTGACCGAGGTTCTCGCCTTCGAAGGAAACGCCTCCGAACAGCTTATAGATCGACATATACACCACCGTGAAAAATAGAATGCACATCCCCGCCGCCATGCTGATCCGAACCAGGGTCGTTTTCATATCGACATGCTGATGGACAGAGTCTGCAATCTTATCGAAGATATACAGCACATAGAAAATAACGGAACATAATGAAAACAGCAGGATCAAGGCCCGCATACCACCTTCGCCGGGTACGACATGCATGAGATCAATCCAGCCGAGCAAATCCTCGACCGATATCAGGACATAAATGAGCAGCGGCGCCAGCAGCAAAGGCCTGCTGGACCACTTCTTGTCCATGCTGTAAAACAAATAGATCAACGACAGCAAGCCCGCCAAATTGAGCAGCCACATCCACCAAGACATCTCTAGTCCCTCCTTGAGGCCCGCAACCTGCAGGCCGTGCCATTACGTCCTATTACCCTCGAAACGGCACCTCTGCACCTGGAGGTCATTGGCAGCTTGGCAGCCGGCAAGAGCTGACTTTAGTCCTGGTCGAAGTCTGGATATCTTGTGCTGCGTCGCTCCACACACGCCTGCGGTAACTCCGAAAGCATGTGCGATGCGCCGCTAACATTTAACGGTTCTTCTCCATCCACGACACGGCATAATCCACCATGGCCCGCTGTTCAGCCAATATGCAGTCGGCCTTTCCTACGCGTCCATGGATATACGCATCGGGGCACTGCGCTTCGAACGAAGCCCCTAATGCCTCGAAGTCGTCCGAATGATAGTTGATATCCTGAAACGCCTCCCACACTGTCACTCCCTGCACCCTGCGGACTGGCGCGTGGGCGGTGACCGCCTCCTTGCCCTTCCAATTCGCGCGGTATTCGCTGAGGTGGAACGACGTATTGTTGCCATAACCGCTGCCCAGCATAAGCACGTACGCGCCCGCCTCATACAAGCGTGCCAGCGGAGAAGCTTCGCCTAAGCTATGGTCCAGCGGATGGGATTGCATTAGGTCCCTGGCCTCCCTGCCGCGTGCCGCAAACGACACATGCGGATGAGCGCTTCGGATAACCCCTTCTTGTTTACGGAACACTTCCGGAATGATCCCCATCCCCGAAGTGACCGTCAGATCCGGATCATAGGGCGGCATGCCCTCGCGAATCAGATTCCACCATTTTGGATCGGCCGGCGGATTTCCCCATGTCTTTGGATCGGTTAAGTTCGCGGATTGGGTCGGCATCACCAGCGTCCCTTCTTCCCCCAGTACGTCTTCGAGTGCCAGTATGACGGCCTCCGGACCGCCGACGATCCACCCGCCCACACTCTTGAGCGAAGAATGGACGAGCAAGGTCATGCCTTTCCGGACGCCCAAAGCGGCCAATTCATCGCTAATATCCTTTATGGTAATCGGTCTTTCTATGATCAAGTGACTCACCTCAGATTCAATTCGAAGATTTCCTATCCTATGAAAAAAACACATAAATTATAGCACACAACAAAAAGCGTCTGTACCGAAGCCCATGCCCCGGTCAGACGCCTTGGTATTGAAGTTAACCGATTAAACGCCAAGCCAGCGCTTAAACAGGTGTTTGGTCGTATCCTTGTTCATTTCCGCAATCGACGTGGTCAGCGGAATGCCCTTCGGACAAGAACGCACGCAGTTCTGCGAGTTGCCGCAGCCCTCGATGCCTCCGTCCTGCATCAGCGCTTCCAGACGCTCTTCCTTGTTCATCTCGCCTGTCGGGTGAGCATTGAACAAGCGAACCTGGGAGATCGCGGCCGGTCCGATAAAGTCCGTTTTTTCGTTGACGTTCGGACAAGCCTCCAGGCAAACGCCGCAGGTCATGCACTTGGACAGCTCGTAAGCCCACTGACGCTTCTTCTCCGCCATTTTGGGGCCGGGACCAAGGTCATAGGTGCCGTCGATCGGAATCCACGCTTTCACGCGCTTGAGGGCCGTGAACATGCGGCTGCGGTCGATCACCAAGTCTCTCACAACCGGGAAAGTCTTCATCGGCTGAATCCGGATCGGCTGCTCCAGCTTATCGATCAGTGCCGCACATGCTTGGCGCGGCTTGCCGTTAATGACCATGGAGCACGCTCCGCACACTTCTTCAAGGCAGTTGGAGTCCCAACATACAGGCGCGGTCGTTTGGCCCTGCGCGTTTTTGGGATTGCGCTGAATTTCCATCAGCGCACTAATGACGTTCATGCCGGGACGGTACGGAATTTCGAATTCCTCAGTGTAAGATTTCGTCTCCGGACTGTCCTGACGTGTAATAATAAACTTAACGCTCTTTGAGGCGGCTGTTGTTTGAGACATCGTAAATCCCCCTTCCTTCTTACTTGTCTTTCGAATAGTCGCGAATACGCGGCGGGATTAAGGAAACATCCACTTCTTCGTATGAAATTTGCGGTCCGTCAGGCGTCCAGGTTGCTTTGGTCGTCTTGAGGAACTCCTCATCGTTACGATCCGGAAATTCCGGCTTATAGTGAGCGCCGCGGCTTTCGTTCCGGAGAAGCGCTCCCAGCGTCATGGCCTCCGACAACTCCAGCATGTTCCACAGCTGACGCGTGAATGCCACGCCCTGGTTGTTCCAGCGGGAGGTATCCGTCATATTGATATTGCGGTAACGCTGCTTCAATTCCTTGATTTTGTTGATGGTTGCTTCAAGCTTGTCATTGTAGCGAACCACCGTCATATTGTTGGTCATCCATTCGCCGAGCTCTTTATGGATCACGTAAGCATTCTCGGTTCCTTCCATCTTGAGCAGGCCTTCGTACTTGGTCGTTTGCTCTTTCGCAACGCGATCGAATACCGTGGAAGAAACATCTTCAGCGGACTTCTTCAGACCTTTGACATATTCGATTGCTTTCGGTCCGGCCACCATGCCGCCATAAATGGCGGATACCAGGGAGTTCGCTCCCAAACGGTTCGCACCGTGATATTGATACTCGCATTCTCCAGCTGCGAACAGCCCCGGAATGTTGGTCATTTGGTTGTAATCGACCCACATGCCGCCCATGGAATAATGGACAGCCGGGAAGATCTTCATCGGGATTTTACGCGGATCGTCGCCCATGAATTTCTCATAGATCTCGATGATGCCGCCAAGCTTCACGTCCAGCTCTTTCGGATCTTTATGGGAGAGGTCCAGGTATACCATGTTCTCGCCATTGATGCCAAGTCCCATATCGACGCAGACGGAGAAGATTTCACGCGTAGCGATATCGCGCGGCACCAGGTTTCCGTAAGCAGGGTATTTCTCTTCGAGGAAATACCAAGGCTTGCCGTCTTTATAGGTCCAGATCCGTCCGCCCTCACCGCGTGCCGATTCCGACATCAAGCGGAGCTTGTCATCGCCTGGAATGGCTGTCGGGTGAATCTGAATGAATTCGCCGTTGGCATAATGAACGCCTTGCTGATAAACGGCACTCGCCGCTGTTCCCGTGTTGATCACCGAGTTAGTCGTTTTTCCGAAAATAATGCCAGGACCACCGCTTGCGAGAATGACAGCTTCAGCTTTGAACGCCTTGATCTCCATCGAGCGCAAATCCTGAGCTGCGATACCGCGGCATACGCCTTCGTCGTCGATGATCGCATTCAGGAACTCCCAGTTCTCGTACTTGGTCACAAGACCCGCGGTTTCCCAGCGGCGAACCTGCTCGTCAAGCGCATAGAGCAGCTGTTGTCCGGTCGTTGCGCCGGCGAATGCGGTCCGGTGACGCTTCGTTCCGCCGAAACGGCGGAAATCGAGCAGGCCTTCCGGCGTACGGTTAAACATAACGCCCATGCGGTCCATCAAGTGGATAATGCCCGGAGCCGCTTCGCACATCGCTTTGACCGGAGGCTGATTCGCAAGGAAGTCGCCGCCGTACACCGTATCGTCAAAGTGCTCCCAAGGAGAGTCACCCTCACCTTTCGTATTGACGGCTCCATTGATGCCGCCTTGCGCACACACGGAGTGAGAGCGTTTAACAGGTACAAGTGAGAATAGATGAACGTGAGCTCCTGCTTCTGCCGCTTTGATGGTTGCCATCAGCCCGGCGAGGCCACCGCCCACTACAATAATATTAGATGCCATTTTTCGTTCACTCCCCTTAACTTAAGACTGTCTTAACTACATCGATCGCTGCTGTCGCCGCCTGGAATTCGGAACTGCGGAATGCTGTCATGGCCAGAACGAACAGCACGCTCATCAATACGAACAAGCCCATGCAGATGTAAGTGGATACCTTCTGCGCGCGCGGACCGACAGTGATGCCCCAGCTAACGAGGAATGCCCACAGGCCGTTCGTGAAGTGGAAGACTGCCGAAACGACGCCGATGACGTACAGAGCAAACAGAACCGGATTGTTCATGATGCCGTGCATCGTCGCGCCCAAATCGTCATGCGTGATTTTGCCGATCATGATTTGGAAGCGCGTATCGTACATATGCCAGATGACAAAAACGAACGTAATAACGCCGGTGATCCGTTGGATGGTGAAGCGGATGTTCCGTTCATAGTTGTAGTTGCCCACGTTGTTATTCGCCTGGTAAGCGATGTATAACCCGTAGACGCCGTGATATAGCAATGGCAGCCAGATCAGGAACAGCTCGAGGAAAAAAATCAGCGGCATGCTGTTCAAAAAATGCACCGCGCTCGCGAAGCCTTCCTTTCCACCCTCGAAAGCCTTAAAGTTGGAAATCATATGGCTGAGCAAAAATGCCCCAAGCGGTATGACACCGAGCAAAGAATGCAGCTTTCTGGAATAATACCCTTTCATCAGTTGACGTTCCCCTTTCCAATGTACAGCGTTTTCATTTTCAATCTTTCCTATTTTCAGAACAATTACACTTCCCCTGCCCTAAAAGAGGTTGTTCAAAAAGCCTTGCAACGACAAAAAGTTGCCTATTTCAGCAATCGTGTGAACAACTTGTGTCATGTTTCATGTTACTCCTTTTTTTCTTATAATGGAATTGCAATATAATTATTAATCGTTATAATCTATACGCATAAGCAACGTTTTGCACGCATGTCTATTTTAATAGGAGGATTTCCATGTTCGAAGAACTGGACGTGTTCGCCGTCGTCGTGGAGCAATCCAGCATCAATCAAGCCTCCAAGCTGCTCAACTTGTCACAGCCGGCCTTGTCCCGAAAAATAGCCAAACTGGAGGACCAGCTCGGACTGCAGCTGTTCAACCGCCGCGGCAAAAGGCTGGAACTTACCTCCATCGGGCAGATTGTGTATACCTTCGCCCTGGAGCAGCGCCAGCAGCAGATCAAATTCTTGCAGACCTTGGCCCATTACCGGGAAGGGGACCAAATCTCGATTAACCTGGGCGCCAGTCTGACCACGCTGCAGACCACCCTGCCCCCGCTGGTCAATGCCTTCATGGAGCGCCATCCGTCAGCCGAAATCAAGCTCATCACCGGCAAGACCCATGAAATCGTGTCTTATGTAAGGGATAAACGGGTCGATGTCGGCATTGTTGCTTCATCCATCAACCAGCCGGGCTTGAACTGCATCCCGCTGTTCGATGACCATCTGGAGCTTGTCATCCCGTCTTCACATCCGCTGGCGGAAATCGAGGATGTGGGCATCGAACAGCTTCAAGGCTTGCCGATGATCATATTTTCGACCGGAACCTGGTACCGCAAGCTGACGGACGATCTGTTTCACCGCTGGGGCATCATGCCCGATATCCGGATGGAGATCGACTCCTTCGAAGCGATCGTCAGGCTGATCCCGACCTGCAAGGCGGCCGCGCTGCTGCCCAAATCCTATCTGAGGCCGCAGCTGCTGTCCGATAACGGGCTCGTCGACATTCATATTCCGGCACTCATCGAAACCCGGCGAACGACTTCGCTGATCTACGGTCAAGCCTCGGAGCTGAGCAAGGCGGCCAGCCGCTGGATCGAAGAAACGGAGATCCTGTTCCGCAAGCTGGAGGAAGATAAATCGAAAAAAAACTGACGATATTTCGCAATCGTCAGTTTTTTCTACTATATTTATTTCTCGAGCATATTCACGACTTCGGACTCAAAGCGGTCCACGTTGTCATTGGAGCCGATGACGACCATAATGTCGCCGGAGTTCACGACGTCCATGGCCGTCGGAGCAACGATAATGCCGGACTGTTTATTCAGCGCTACCACGCTGACGCCGTACCGGACCCTCGTATTAAGCTCGCTCAGCGTTTTTCCGTCCATGCAGTCCGTGACCGTCATCTCCACAATCAGATAATCCTTGGATAATTCGATATAATCAAGCAGGTTTGGCGTCACGAGCTGGTGCGCTACCCGGATCCCCATATCCCGCTCGGGAAAGATGACCCGGTCCACGCCAAGCTTCTCCAGCGCCCGGCCGTGCAGCACCGATATCGCCTTGGCAACGACCATCGCGACACCCAGCTCTTTCAACAGGATGGCGGAGAGGATGCTCATCTGAATGTCGTTCCCGATCGCAACGATCCCGCAGTCGAAGTTGCGGATGCCAAGCGATTTAAGCACTTCCTCATCCGTCGCGTCCGCCACCACCGTATGCGTCAGCAGCTCGCTCATGTCCTCGACGACCTCCTCGTTCCGGTCGATGCCGAGCACCTCATATCCCTGTTCCATCAGCTCCAGCGCCAGACTGGCGCCAAATCGCCCCAAACCGATGATTGCAAATTGCTTTGGTTTCATGTCTCTCCTATACCCCTTATCCAATTATCATTTTGCCTTCCGGATGACGATATAATTCTTTACCCTTTTTCGGCCCCAGTGCATAAGCAAGCGTCAACGGCCCCAATCGACCCGCAAACATCGTAAGGCTGATCAGGATCTTGCCGAACACGGTCAAATCGGGCGTTAAGCCCATGGAGAGACCTACCGTACCGAAGGCGGATGTCGTTTCGAATAGAATCTCCAGGAAGTCCCCTTCCTCTGTCGTCGACAGAATCATCGAGACGGTTAGAACGAGCAGCAGGGCCAGCAAGGCAATGGTCAGTGCCTTCAGCACCCGCTCCTGGGCCAGGCGATAACGGAACATGACGATGTCTTCCCGCCCGCGCATCATCGCGATGACCGCCCCTACCATAATGGTAAAGGTCGTGGTTTTGATGCCGCCGCCGGTTGACCCTGGAGATGCTCCGATAAACATCAGGATGACGATAAAAAATTGCGTTGCCTGTCTAAGCCCCGTAATATCTATAGTATTCGCGCCCGCCGTACGCGGCGTTACGGATTGGAATAACGCGCCGAAGAATTTTCCGCCCCAGTTCAGGGAACCCAGCGTTCTCGGATTGGTAAATTCAAATATGAGAATGACGATAAATCCGACCGCAAGCAAGGCAGCCGTCATCGTGAGCACCACCTTGGAGTGCAGGGAGATCCTCCGCTGTTTTCGATAATCGATCAGATCGGACAGCACAATAAATCCAATGCCCCCGGAAACAATCAAGAACATCACGACGAAGTTGACTACCGGATCGTATACATACCCGGTCAAACTCCGAAAATCGCCAAACAAATCGAAGCCGGCGTTGTTAAACATCGTCACCGCATGAAAAACACCGTAATAGATCGCCCGGCCCAGCGGCATATCAAACGCCCAACGAATCGATAAAAGGACTGCGCCGCAGGCCTCGATGACGAGGGAGTACAGCAATACTCTGCGTATCAGCCTTACGATGCCTTCCATCGAGGACTGATTCATCGCTTCCTGTAAGATTAGACGGTCTTTGAGCGATATGCGTCTTTTCAGAACCAAGGCGAATAAAGTAGCCATCGTCATGAATCCGAGCCCGCCGATTTGAATCAGCAGCATGATCACGACTTCTCCGAAAGAACTGAATGTCGTTCCCGTATCCACCACGACCAGGCCCGTTACGCACGTTGCCGAGGTCGAAGTGAACAAGGCGTCAGTAAATCCAAGCGGTTCGCCCGTCGTCGTCGAGATTGGCAGCATTAACAGCCCGGTCCCGATGAAGATGATGGCCGCAAAACCAAGCACGAGAATTTGGGGCGGAGACAATGTAAGCCAGTTTAATTTAGCGTTCAATCGGACACCTTCTTTAAAAAAATCAACGAAAAAAGACACTGGAAAACGCAGTGCCTTTCGGTCTGGTTCCTGTGCAACAGCCTACGAGGTTAGCTGACGGATTCGGGCATTTCCACAGGTCGCCCTATTCATTATTCCGGGAATAATGAAATTCACCCCAATTACATGGTTCCCCCATTTTCATTACGAAATTCGGCTGGAATATTCGGTTCCTTCAAGCATGATGTGATTATAACTCAATCCGTTACGTAACCCAATGCCGTTTTTCGCCCGAAATATCTTTAAAAGAGCGCGAATTGGGCATATTCAAGAATACAAGCGTAGGGTTCTCTAACGTTTTCGAAACCTTTCATTCATTTTCATCGATTTATTTCAATATTCCGATAATTGGGATAAGCTGCTTATGGCTTTCATACTATGTTATATTGACTCTATGCGTTCTTAATCAGGCATATCGAATACCAGTGGGAGTATCAACTTTCTTAGAGGAGGAATTTCATGAATCGTGCAAGAGAGCCCTTGAAGCTGAAGCCCAATCTGAAGCAGCTCATCGCGCCTGCCGCAGTCGGCCTGATTCTGTTCCTATTATTTCAGGTATTTCCGTGGGCGAATCCGGACGATGCCGAGATGGCCTCACCGGATATCATTTCCAAGGAGCAGGCTCGGCAGGCAGCTTCAAGGTTTGCTCAGGAGCATCTGCAGTTTGCGGCTGCGGACACGGACGAAGCCTTGGTTACATATCAATCCAAATCGGAACTTTACGGATATCTGGCGAAGGAGAAGAGGCTTTCGGAATATAACAAAACCTATGAAGCCAAATATCCCTATGACGTATACCGCGTTCGCTTCAGCGAGCCTGGAGGCGATGCCCTCAATGTGGACGTGCACATGCAGAATTCCGGCATCGTCGGATTCTCGTATGATTATGCCCGTTCCAGCTTTGACCGGATCGAGCTGAACAAGGGCGAGATTCAGAGGCAGATGCTGCTCGTCGTTGAGGACGGCATGACATTGGCCGAGAAGCAGGCGCTGGCGGAGCCATGGCTTCAGCGGGCGGGTTATGACCTGTCGAATCTGGAGCTGGTTACGAAGGAAGGGGAGCCCCGTCTCAAATATGTGGACCCTGAATCCAGGATCGGGGACTCCAGGCTGGAGCACCGCTTCACCTTCGAGCAGGGGAAATTGCGCTCTTATGAGCCCTCCTTCTCGGTGCCAGCCGCCCACTCTGCTTATGTCAACAAGCAGACGCAGGATGCCACCCTGCTGACGCTCGCAGGGTACGGCCTGTTCACCCTAATCCTGGGCATTCTTGCGATTGTGTACAGCGTGAAGACCAGGGCCTACACCTCGTTTAAGCGCGGCCTGTTCTTATCCGCGCTGCTGTTCGTCATTCAAATGCTGAATACGTATAATCTGATTCCCGTTTTCAAATCCGAAGGCATGTCGCAAACCGGCGTGCTCGGGATGATGATTTTCTATGCCGTCTATTCGCTCGTCTTCTCCGCCCTGCTCTATTTTTCCCTTGTCGGCGGCAGCGGGCTGTGGCATAAAGAAGACGGACTCAATCCATGGCCGCGTGCCAAAGAACCCGGATACGGGCATTACGTGCTGGACAGCATGAAGCTGGGGTATATGTGGGCCTTCATCCTGCTTGGCATCCAATCCGTCATCTTTATCGGTCTTGGTCTGACCCTGAATACATGGTCCACCACGGATGCGACGCAATCGCCTTACAACATGCTGTATCCTTGGCTGTTTCCGTTGATGGCCTGGCTGGCCGGCATATCCGAGGAGGCCGTGTACCGGCTGTTCGGCATCAAGATGGTGAAAAAGATCGTCCGCAACACCTTTGTCGCAAGCTTGATCACCTCGCTTATCTGGGCACTGGGACATACGCTCTATCCGATATACCCCGTGATCTCCCGGCCGATTGAGCTGGTCATCATCGGTTTGCTGTTCAGCTACATCTTCTTGAAATACGGGTATTTGGCGGCGATGTTCTCCCATGTCATCTTCAACAGCATCCTGATGGGCATCAGCCTGATCATGCTCAAGGATGCAGCCAACCTGCTGACCGGCGCTTTTTACATGGTGCTTCCGGCGATTGTCGCCTATGCGATTTACCGTTTCAACCCGACAAAAAAAGAGAAGCCGTATGTCACGACTCCTCCTCACGAAGTGCATTAAGAATTTCCGTTGCTAATTTTTCACCGATGGAAAGGGGCTTGAAGTCTTCGACTGAAGCCTCTTTTATTTTTTTGACCGAGCCAAAATGCTTCAGCAGCATTTTGCGGCGCTTCTCCCCGATGCCTGGGATCGAATCCAGCTTGGACGTCACCATCGATTTCCCGCGCTGCTCGCGGTGGAAGGAAATCGCGAAACGGTGAACCTCATCCTGAATGCGCTGGAGCAAATAGAACTCCTGGCTGTCCCGAGGCAGCGACACCGGCTCCGGCGGGTCTCCGACCATCAGCTGCGCCGTTTTATGCTTGGCATCCTTCACAAGCCCGCAGACCGGGACGAACAGCCCCAGTTCATTCTCCAGCACGTCGATGGCTGCTGAGATCTGTCCCTTCCCCCCATCGACGACAATGAGGTCCGGAAGCGGCAGATTCTCCTTCAATACACGCTCGTACCGCCGCCGGATCACTTCACGCATCGTATCGTAATCGTCCGGCCCCTGCACGGTACGAATCTTATATTTGCGATATTCCTTCTTATCCGGTTTCCCGTTGGTGAATACGACCATGGCCGATACCGGATTTGCGCCCTGGATGTTCGAGTTATCAAACGCCTCGATCCGGTTCAGCGACTGGAGGCCGATCACCTCGCCCAGATTGGCCGCTGCAACCGAGGTCCGTTCTTCATCGCGCTCAATCAAGCGGAATTTCTCGTCCAGCGACACCTTCGCGTTATCCGACGCCATGCCGACCATCTGTTTCTTCAAGCCCCGCTGCGGCACGTGAACCTTCACGCCCAGCCATTCCTGCAAGGCGGCAGCGCCCCCGGCAGCATCCACGAGGCCAGCGGCCTCCGCCTGCTCCGCTTGGGCTTGGACAAGGACTTCCTGCTGTTCTTCGGATGTATCCGCGGTCAGCTTCTTCTCCGTTTCTGCGGCTTCGTCTGCGTTCCGGGCACCCTGATCCCCGGCGCTATCAGTGGCCGTCCCGGAGCCGGTCTCCTCTGCCAACAGCGGCCCAGGCAGCAGAATTTCCTGCGGCAATGCAGGATTATCGCTGTAATACTGGGCTATGAACGACATGAAATCACTGTGCGCATCCCCGTAGAACGGAAAAACGGACTTGTTGCGCTGCACCATTTTGCCTTGGCGCATGTACAGAATCTGCACGCACATCCAGCCTTTGTCCACGGCATAACCGAACACGTCGCGATCCCGGGTATCCGTTGTCGTGATCTTCTGCTTCTCCATCAAGGTATCGATATGGATGATTTGGTCCCGCAGCTCCTTGGCACGCTCGAAATACAAATCCTCCGCGGCCTCCTGCATTTTCCGCTGCAGTTCCTTCTTGATCTCTTCGTGCCCGCCGCTCAGGAAGGAAGTAATCTCCCCCGTAATCTGTTCATAGGCGGATTTCGGCACTTCTTTCACGCATGGAGCCAAGCATTGTCCCATATGGTAATACAAGCAGACCTCTTTCGGCATAACGCCGCATTTGCGCAGTGGATACATCCGGTCCAGCAGCTTTTTGGTCTGCTGCGCCGCATACGCGTTCGGATAAGGACCGAAGTATTTGGCTTTATCTTTAAGCACCCTCCTGGTCACTTCCAGGCGAGGATGCTCTTCATTCGTTATTTTAAGGTAGGGATAGGTTTTATCGTCCTTCAGCAGCACATTGAATCTCGGCTGATGGGTTTTGATCAGATTGCACTCCAGAATTAACGCTTCCATGTTGCTGCCCGTCACGATGTATTCGAAATCGCGGATTTCCGAAACGAGCATCTGGGTCTTCCCGTTATGGCTCCCGGTAAAATACGAGCGCACCCGGTTCTTCAGCACTTTGGCCTTGCCCACGTATATAATCGTGCCTTCATGGTTCTTCATCAGGTAGCAGCCCGGCTGATCCGGCAGCAATGCCAGCTTGTGGCGAATATTCTCCTGCGCCTTCTCCTGCTCCTGAAGCCGTTTGGCAGAATCGTCCATGCTATTCCTCCTCTCCAAGGAGATTGTATGATATTAACAATATTAATATAAACCATGATAATGAACCACACAAAGCGCCTCCGGGTTACACCGAAGGCGCTGTATGAAAGCGGATTGCAGTCTATGGCAAATCCTGCTTATTGATGTTTTGCAATGATGCCCTTCAAGGCTTCTTTGGAGTTCAGACCTACGACTTTATCGACAGGCTGGCCGTCTTTAAAGAAGATCATGGTCGGAATGCTCATGACGCCGAAGCGTGCTGCGGATTCCGGATTCTCATCCACGTTCACCTTTGCAATTTTTACATCATCGCCGAGTTCTGAAGACAATTCGTCCAGAATCGGAGCAAGCATTTTACAAGGGCCGCACCATGGCGCCCAGAAATCAACTACAACCGTGCCTTGTCCTTCTACTTCATTGACGAAGGTTTGGTCGGTAACATTGACGATAGCCATTGTATTCTCCTCCTCACAGGATAAGATCGGGTAAAGTGCGAATCATAATTGTCGAATGGGTCGACGAATTTAGTATACCACAATCGGCCGGAAAAAGTGAAATATACTCACCTAAAGAAAGAGGTTTTCACGGGATTTTTATGCAATCTTTACAAATGATTTGCGCATTGGGTATACTACTAGTAACAAGTCGGGTGACGGTCAAGTTTTTCGTGTTCGCACGGCATGTTCACCTTTTGAGGAGGCAAGCACCATGGATGTAAACGTACGCGTTAACGATCCACGGGAGCACATCAATGAAGAACCACGCAATGACTTTGGCGATTTGATGATGGGCTTCGTGGGGATGTTCGGTTTCATGACCATCATCTTTTTCGGATTCGTCATTATCAAGTTCTTGGTCGGTTAATATTTGATGATTCCTTGTGCACAGATAAAAAGTCTGATCCTGCCGCGCTCCATGCGCAAGCGGGATCAGACTTTTTACGCTTCAAGAGACGTTTATCCACTCTGTTCATGTGCTCGTTGCAAACGTCTAGAACTTCCCTCTCTGGTTCTCTCCGAACAAATGAACGACATCCACGAAAGGCGCGATCCTGTTCATCAACCGCTGCCCTTTGTGAAGCTCCTCGCCGTCCTTGCTCGTGAAGCTGAGATGCTGCTCCAGCCCGTCGAGCGGATAGTTCGACGTATAGAAGGTCGGCAGCCGGTTCATCCGGAAATTCAGGATGGAACCGAGGACATGATCTCGTACCCACGGATTCAAATTCTCCGCTCCAATGTCGTCAAAGATCAGCAGGTCGCAATGCTTCATCGTCTCGACCATGTCCTTCAGCTTCTGGCCGTCCTGCATCATGGTTTTCAGATCTTCCACGAAATCGGGCATATAGACGATCACGCCGGAGTGGCCCGCTTTCGCAAGCTCATGCATTAAGTAACCCATCAGGTACGTTTTCCCGGTACCGAACGAACCGGTCAGATACAAGCCGCGCGGGGACAGGCCGTTCTCCTTCGTATCCCGGATATATTTGAAGACCTGGTGCACCGCAGGTGCCCGCAAGCGGTCCTTCGCCATAATCTCCATGTTGTCGTACCCTTCGCTCAAGGCATGCTCGTCAACATAAAAGCTGCGAATCCGCTTTTTGATCTGATCCTCATTGGTTTTTGCAATCTGCAGGGAGCACGGCGCCTTCCGTTCATAGATCTCCACCGTGCCGTTCATCCGCTGGATATCCAGCTTGCTGAAATGTCCCTGGAAATCATTCGGACACCGGTCCAGACCCGGGCATGCCTGGCAGTGGGCCTGGTCTCCCGCATATTGATACAGCTTGCTTAAATTCAATCGTATGACCCGGTCATCGATCTCGGGATATTCGCTTCGCAGTGCTTGAATCAGAGGATTCCTGAGCAAATCCTCCGTAATCTGCTCGGTTCTGCGCAGGAGCGCAGTACTTTTCATGCTTTCCAGCAGTTCACCAAGGGACTCCATCACCTGTTCCCTCCTCTCTTAAGCGGGATATTCCTTATCCGCCCTTCTTGTTGCCAGCCTGCATTTCTGCCGCAAACCGCATCATTTCTTCGAACTCCTCATCCGATACGGCCTCCGCCTGATCGGTCTCCAAAGCCACTGGAATTTCCGGCTTCGCCTTTCCGCCTTTAGCGTATGTACGCGTGCGCTGCGAGGCTGCCTTCTGCTTGCCTTTCATCTTGGCTTGATCCCGTATATACTGAACGGCTTTCTCATAGCTGTTTACTTGCTTCAGCAGCATGTTGGAAGCGATGGCCTCCACAAAGTTGCGGTTGATCCGCTGCTCGCCGCCTGCGGCAATGAGCGACATCAAATAATGAATGAGCACGTTGATGACTTCGCCCGGCAGCTTGTAGCTAAGGTCGATCTTTTCGAAGATGTCCAGAAACTGCGCGGGAACCGAGCCCGGGAAGAACGTCTGCAGGAGCCGTGTATAAGGCTCGTTGCGAAGCATCATATTATATTGGTGAATATCGCATTTGGACTGGAACTGGGCCGGAACCTCGACGTAATATTCCATCTGTACGGCATGCTCCTGCGCAGGCTCGTCCGGATCGGCCGTCATCTCCTGATGCAGGGCAACCACCTTGCCCGCCGTAATCTGCCGCTTCTCCTGCATCTTCATTCCCTGCCTAAAGTGAAGGCTGGCTTTGTGCTGCAAATCGTCCAGGACAACCTCGCCGTGCTCGGTAAAGATGCCGTCCTCGTCAAGCAGGCGGCACAAATCCTGCGTGCTGAGATCGTACTTGCGTACGACGTAATTCACGATGCCCATCTGCTCATGGTCGTAGCGAAGACGCTCCACAAAGACGCGATTGCGGGATTCGCGCGGGAATCGCAGAATAATGTCCGCGTAGTTCAGGCCTTCTCCCTGCGGATTCGGCGGCAGCACCGGCTTCCTTGATACCGCGACCTCTTCCAGCGCCTGCTCCAATTCATAATCAATGACATGCGTGTTCAACTCGAAAATATCGTAAAAGGGAACCGAGATGTTCTCCTTGTTCAGGGAAATGCCGGACCATTCCAGGGGTTCCTTGCTCCAAAGCTCTTCCCTCAGCGACAGGACGGCGAATTTCCCCACCTTATCGCGAAGCAGCAGCGTCAGATGCTGGGTGTTGAAGAACTCTGCCGGACTGAGCGGCGCCTGCAGCTCATATTCATAAACATGGTCGTCCGTTTCCGGGACGAACATCCGGCTGGTCTGCAGCAATCCTACCGCTTCCAGCTTGGAGGTTTGCTCAATGAGATAGCGGCGTCCTTTTTCGCTGGGCTCAAGCCCTAATGTCAAGAATAATCTTCGCTGCTGTTCAATGGCCGAATAGCCCACCTTCTCCAGCGGCACATGCGATACGAGAAGACGGTACAGACTGACCGCAAACGCGCCGACCATCGGTTGATATATCGAACCAAGCATTTTGTCGTCCAGGCCGCTTAAGCAGAAGTCACGGTATACGCAGTAACGGTGATTCTCTGTAAAATGTAAAAAATTAGTCATGCGCATCGTTTATGCTCCCCCTGTCGCCCAAAAATAGACTTCCTCTATTCTATCATAAATCCGATGCTCAGAAGTCGGTTCTTTCGCATCAAAAATTATGGAATTCTCGCGCCTGCCTTTTGGCAGAGCTTCCATAAATATAAATGACGGCCCCCAGGTATCGAAGAGCCGCCATTAACATTCCATTCAATTTGCGCCAAGCGCGATTAAAACATTCTAAACCCTTTAATACGCAATGTCTTAATGGTCCATCCGCTCATGTAAGCCCCGATCAGACCCGCAACTCCCGTTAAGTAATCCACCAACTGGAACGATCCGACGTGAGTCCAGAACGACATTTGGCCCCGATCCCACAAGCTGTATACAACGACCGGCAGAATGACAATCACGAACAGAAAGCACGGAAACCAGGTCGTCTTCATCAACATATTTAGGATAAAACCGATACCGAACATCATGACAAAAAACAAAATCATCAGCACGAGCACAGGAATAAATTGAAGCATGATCGCTGTTTTCACCTCTTCTTTATCACCTACGCATAGCAGCTATCCTACTTTATTGCAGCAAGAAACAGCACACCAAGCTTTAGCTAATAGCTAGTTTACTAAAAATCATGTCACAGATCAACGAACAATCGTGAATACATTGTGTCGGCGTTTGCCCTTCCGACTGCGCTTACAGTACAATATAGGAAGTTAATGCAAGCGGCCATCCGCTTCAATTATAACCAACATAATGTTTAGGAGTGATCACATGAACGAAGCTGCAATGACGCTCGAGGGCTGGTATGCGCTGCATGATTTCCGCACCATCAATTGGCCGGCCTGGAAAGCTGCAGACGAAGAAGTACGCGCTTTTGCGCTGGACGAGCTGAATGCGTTCCTTGCGGAATGGGATGCCGTCGAGACCGCCAAGCAAGGCAGCACCGCCGTATATACCATCGTCGGCCAGAAAGCCGATTTTGTTTTCATGCATTTGCGCGAGACGCTGGAAGAGCTGAACGCGATCGAGAACGCTTTTAACAAAACGACGTTCGCCCAGTTCACCACCAAGGCTTATTCCTATGTCAGCATCGTCGAGCTGAGCAATTACTTGGCCGGCTCCTCCGATGAGGATCCGATGCAGAACCCGCATGTCATTGCCCGCTTGAAGCCGGTCCTGCCAAAATCGAAGCATATCTGCTTCTACCCGATGAACAAAAAGCGGGATTTGGCGGACAACTGGTACATGCTGAGCATGGATGACCGTAAATCCATGATGAAGAGCCACGGGATGATCGGCCGCGGTTATGCCGGCAAGGTCAAGCAGATCATCACCGGTTCCGTCGGCTTCGACGATTGGGAATGGGGCGTTACCTTGTTCAGCGACGATGCGCTTCAATTCAAAAAGCTCGTGTACGAAATGAGATTTGACGAAGTGAGCGCGCGCTTCGGCGAATTCGGTCCTTTCTATGTCGGCAACCTGCTCGACCAAGCTTCTTTCACCGACTTGATGAAGGTATAATTCCTTCTGCACATAAATGGCATATCAAAAAAAGGGATGCTCTTCCGAATGAGAGCATCCCTTCTTCTGTTATTCGCCGTCTTCCTCATCTTGCTCTTGCTTGCGCAAGGTTTCAAGATATTCAGCGGTGGCCCGGTCCCGGGCCCGCCCTTTATCCTTGAGGCGCTCAATGGCAGGAAGAATGAGAATGTCGACTTCCTGCTGAACGGTATAAGCCAGATCGTACCGCTCTTGCGACTCCAGGTAGGAGCCGACCTCCATCAGGGCGTTGTAGCGATCCAGTTCATCTCTTGTGAGCAGCCCCCGCACTTGAACGCTGCAATGTCTCATTTATAGGAACCTGCCTTTTTTCAGGACGAGCGGAATGCCTCCGATAATGAAGAGGTAGCGCAGATCAACCAATTTTTTCAGCTGGGCCGCTTTCCATCCCTGATATTTCTTATCCCCTACAACCGCAATGCCTTCGCCCCGGCCGAGGGAAGCGACCGTGCCTTTATTATGGAACTCGAACTTGCGCATGGACTTGTCCCGGATCGCCGCAACGATATTCTGGGCACAGCATACGCCCTGCTGCATCGCCATTTGGGCGGTCGGCGGATAAGGTCTGCCTTCTTCGTTAAAAATGAGGGAGTTATCGCCGATAATATAAATGTTCTCGTATCCCGGAGCGCGTAAATATTCATCAACCTTCACGCGGCCCCTCATCGTTTCGAAGCCGGCCGATTCAACCAGGCGGTTCCCGCGGATGCCGCCGGTCCATACGACCGTTGCCGCCCGGAGCTCTTCGCCGTTGTTCAGCACGACCCCGCCCGGCAGGCATTCCTTGATCGCAATGCCCATCTTGAAGGTAACGCCCTTCTTCTCGAGAACGTTCATGGCATACTCCACCAGCTCGGGGGCAAACCCCGGCAGCGCCGACGGCGCGGCTTCCACGTTATAAATGTTCACCAATGTCGGATCGACGTCATACTCCTTGCACAGTCTCGGAATGCGGTCCGCCAGCTCGGCTACAAACTCGATGCCGCTGAACCCGGCTCCGCCAACCACGAAGTTGATGCGCTCTTGCGGTCTGCGTTCATTCTTATATAAAGCAAATTGATATTCAATATGCTCTCGAATCAATCGTACCGAGTTGATGCTTCGGATCGTCATCGCATGCTCTGCGAGTCCCGGGATCCCGAAGGTCTCCGGCTCGCCGCCGAGTCCAATGACAAGATAGTCATAGGATAACGTTCCATCTTCAAGGATAACCTTCTTATCGTGAAGGCGGATTTCCTGAACCGAGGATTTGACCAAATCGATTTTGAACTCGTCTATCAACTTGGATATGGATACCCGGGTATTCTCAATGCTGTCGGTTCCTGCTGCCGGCATATGCAAATGCGTTGTAATATAATGATAATCATGGCGATTCACCAATGTAACATCGGCCTCATTATAATTCAGCTCTTTTTGCAGCCGCTGCGCTGTCAATATGCCCCCGTAACCCGCGCCAAGGATTACGATCTTCGGTATGCTGCTCATTCTACTGCTCCTTCCAGCTTACTCTTTATATATACAGTATGGTACACATGTTAACATTCTGTGAAATTGCATCCAAAAAAAGAGAAGAGCCCTTATCAGAGCCCGTTTCATCATTTGACCTGATGGTTCATTACGGTTCAAAAACAGCTGTAATCCTGCGGTTTCCTTATGATTGCTGCCGTAACCAATCGATATGAGAACCCTGCAATGAACACAAGTTATCACGTTAATCATATGCATAAACCATGCAAATATCAAGAATTTTTTTGCCATTAAATATGCAAATCATTCCGCCATTTCCCCCCTTACTTGCTAAGTAAGCGCAACCATTCCAATGTTAGGTATTTTAACTCAATTCTCGTCTTTTCATGCCGGTTCGGGACGATTATAATAGGTAAGGAATTCATGAATCAGCTTTATCCGGACAAGAACGTCTGTCTGATTCGAATATAAACTCACTTTATGGAGGTGCTTACCGCATGACAACGATGCCACAAGACAACAATATGACGGATCTTTTGATTATCGGTGGCGGACCTGCAGGCATGTTTGCCGCTTTTTACGGCGGAATGCGCCAAGCCTCGGTTAAACTTATCGAGAGCATGCCCCAGCTCGGAGGCCAATTGGCTGCGCTGTATCCCGAAAAATATATCTATGACGTAGCAGGCTTCCCGAAGGTTACCGCTCAGGAGCTTGTGAACAATCTGTCCGCGCAAATGGAGCTCTTTAAAACGGACATCCGTCTTGAAGAGAAAGTCCAAGCTGTGGAAAAGCTTGAAGAACGTCATTTTGTCGTGAGAACGAATCTGGGCGAACACCATGCCAAAGCCGTCATCATTACGGCCGGCGTCGGGGCGTTCCAACCCCGCCGACTGGAGATTGAAGGTGCCGAGAAGTACGAGAAGGCGAACCTTCATTATTTCGTCAACGATCTCAGCCGCTTTAAAGGCAAGAAGGTGCTCATCAGCGGCGGCGGCGATTCCGCGGTAGACTGGGCGCTCATGATCGAACCGATCGCCGAGCAGGTTACGCTGGTTCACCGCCGCGACAAGTTCCGTGCCCACGAGCATAGCGTGGAGCAGCTGATGGCCTCGAAGGTGAACATCGTAACACCAACCGAAATCACGGAACTGCATGGTGAAGATGCCATTACGAAGGTGACGCTGTCGCATATTAAGACCAAAGAGACGCAAGAGATTGAAGTTGACGATGTCATTGTCAATTTCGGTTTCGTTTCCTCCCTTGGTCCGATCTCCGAGTGGGGCATCGCCATCGAAAGCAACTCCATCGTCGTGGACTCCCGCATGGAAACCAGCATCCCGGGTATTTTTGCGGCGGGCGATATCACGACCTATCCTGGCAAGGTCAAGCTCATTGCCGTCGGATTCGGCGAAGCGCCAACCGCCGTCAACAATGCCAAAGTATACTTTGATCCTGAAGCCAGATTGGCTCCGGGACACAGCAGCAACATGAAATTGTAGAGGTACTCGGAATTTCCTAAAACTTCGACATACAGAAAAAAAGGTATCTAACGTTCCAGAGGGCGATGCGCCACTCAGAACGGAAGATACCTTTTCTAATTCTTCTTCAAACCATATGTAGAACTTGGTTGAAAGCTCCCACATTATATGCGTATCATGTCGTAAGTTATCTATTCTATATACGAAAATCTGATTAATGCAGGATGCTGCCGGAATCGGTGTCCAAGTTCCGTTTATGAATTTCGGCCAGCAGTAGAGTGATGAACTCTCGTTCCAACTTCAATTCAACAGCCATATGATAGGAATCGAGAAGCATCTCATCCGTCAACATAGCCATCCCCTCACACCCCTTCCTCATATTTCCTGAATCTATCATATCAGACATGCGAAAACGGAACAACTGTTCGCTTATCCACAACCTCTTGTGGAAATCCTGTGTATAATTTGTTGGTAAGTGTAAGAAACAAGGTCATATCAAAGTGGATTATGGGGATAAATGTTATACACAGGATATGGGGTAAATCTACCATAAAAAAAATTGATCAATTATTATATCGGTAGATTACGGTTATTTTTTTATTACCCTATTAAAAAATCATATAAACGACTTCTGTTGGGAATATTAAACAAAAAATTCAGCTCGGTCTTGTATTTACTTCCAAAATCCATATCTTTCCTTCGACGTCGAGTCCGTAATCGAATCCCAGTTCCCCGATCCCGGGAAAGCGCGATTCCAGGATCGTGATGCACTGTCTGGTTAAGTGGCGCATTTCATTACGCTTCTCCCTGGCATTGATATGGGGCAGCGACAGCCTCAGAGCATGGCGGCAACGAAGCAGCGTCCCCCCTTTGCAAATGTTCGTCACAAACAGCCCCGGGTTCGCGAGCCGTCCTAGCATGGCCCGGAATTCCCATCTTCCTCTTTCCTTGACTACCTTGACGCGGTAATCCAGCGGACGTCCCTGAATTTTAGCCAGATGAATCCCCTGTTGTATCATGTAGCGCCGTTTCAGTTTCATTCTGTTCAATACGTGCAACAGGGAATTCAATGTATCTACATGAACAGTACGCCTCTTATGGGTTACCAAGTATCCCGTTCCGTCTTTCTGTATTCGGATGACTCCGTTACCACCGGTGCCTACAATCGGCTTGATCACGACCATTTCGTGTTCATCCAGCATTGAGACCAGGGTATCCCCTCCATACGACTGGGTCGCCGGAATGTAGGGAGCAACCTGCGGATCGGTCAGCAGCGCTTCCGTCTTCAGCCACTTGCTGGCCAATTGTCTTCCCGCCATGCTGCTTTCGCCTCCTTTTATTCATGACATACGTTATCCTATTCTCTTATCCGCACTTTGTCTTGGATGATTGTCCGGGATCGTTATGCCTAATAATTTGACGTATTCATGGCCGCGAAGCGAGCTTCCCTTTGCAAATGAGGTGATCTATCGTATAGTAAGAGCAGAGCTTTGTCCGTAATAAATCCATCCATGGATAACCATAAAGGAGGCTTTGTCACCTTGGCAGCATTGTTTGAAGTTTTGTACTGGATTGCCATTGTCGGCATGTCGGTTGCCCTTGCAGCCATCACCGTTCTGATCTTTGTCATGGGCTTCAAGTTCATCAAAGACAAGCGCCGCGGACTCGGGGCCGGCTGCATCGTGTTCTCGCTCGTGGCTGCCGGCATGATCGTGCTGATGCTGAACGATACCTTCTTCTTCCCGGTCTGATCGGATAGGAAGAACAACAAAATGCAGCTGCCCCGTTTGGGAGTCCGCTGCATTTTTTCATTTTCTTATGGGCGGCAGCAAAAAAAAGGACCCCCGCGACAACAGGGTCGCAGAGGTCTTTTTATTGGTTAGATTCAGAGCACAGTGCCCGAAAACCCGCTGCTTAGCAAGGCTCTTCGTTCGGTTTGCCCGCATCCGTTGCCGTGCGGAAGGAAGATCCGCAGCCGCAAGTTACGGTCGCGTTCGGGTTGTGGATGGTGAACCCGCCCGTCATGCCGGATTCCTCGAAGTCAATTTCGAGACCGTTCAGGTATTTCAGATCGTCCTTCTCGACAACGACTTTCATATCCTGCAGGTCCATATATACGTCCGCTTCCGTTTCTTGATCGTCGAAGCCCATTGCATATGAAAAACCACTGCATCCGCCGGCAGTGACACCCAGTCGAAGGAACATATTGGGCGTTTCCTGTTCAGCAAGCATTTCTTTCAAACGTTCTGCAGCTGTTTCGCTGATTGATATCATAGGTCACCCTCCTTTTCGTTCATTCTTTAAGTATACTCCTCTTCGCGAATTCGCTCAAGGTTGAGATGATGGCCATTTTACCATATGGTCTATAACCTATTTCAATTCCTCTATATGTATTGCTACCCCGAGGGGTCAGGTTTATAATAGGGAAGGAACATGGGCGGCAACTGTTGGATAATTGTCACATCCCCCGGCTAAAATGCGGCAAAGGTTATGGCTGGTCCACAGTTGTATATTTTTTCACAAAGTTATTTATTTATTCAGCCCATTCATTGATTTCGTTGTTACACGACTATAAACGGACCGTTCCCCGCGGGGAGTGATCCACTTTATGATCACTTGATCTGCCGAATATTCGGTAAGTCAAAGTGTGAACAGGAGGATTGAACATGTCCACGATTGTGACACCATTTACCGATCAGAGAATGGCCGAGATCGTTGCGAAAGTCCAACGCGGCGAACGCCTGAATCTTGAAGACGGTGTGTATTTGTATCAAACCGATGACCTGCTGACCCTCGGGCAGCTGGCAAATGAAGCCAATTTGCGCAAGAACGGGAAAAAAGTTTACTTCATTGAGAACATGAGTCTCTATTTTACCAATGTATGCGAATCCCGCTGCGCTTTTTGCAATTTCCGGAAAGACCAAGGCGAGGAAGGCTCCTATACCCTCTCCGGCGCGGAAATGATCGAGTATGTGGAACAGCATATTCACCCCGGCATCCGTGAATTTCATATCGTTGGCGGACATAATAACCATGTCCCGTTCCAGTACTATGTAGATTCGCTGAAGGCATTGAAGGAACGTTTCCCTGAAGTTACCCTAAAGGCTTATACCGCGGCGGAGATCGAATTCTTCACCCGCATCAGCGGACTCAGCACGAAGGAAGTGCTGCAGGAGCTGCAGAAGGCTGGTCTTCAATCCTTGACGGGCGGCGGAGCCGAAATCTTGTCTGACCAGTACCGTCAGAAGATGAAGGTGGATAAAGCCAACGTGGATCAATACCTCGACGTTCATCGTACCGCGCATAAGCTCGGCATGAAGACGCACACGACCATGCTGTACGGCTCAATCGAGAGCCATGAGGACCGGATCCGCCATATGCTGCAAATTCGGGATCTTCAGGATGAAACGAACGGATTCATGGTATTCATTCCGCTGTCCATGCAGCCGAAGAATAAGAATGCGGGCATCATGCGCCGCAATTCGGCTTACGAAGATTTGAAAACCATTGCCATCAGCCGATTGATGCTGGATAATATCGACCACATCAAGGCTTACTTCATTAATATCGGGCCGCAATTGACGCAGGTCGCTCTCAGTTTCGGCGCATCGGACGTCCATGGCACGATCCTGAAGGAACGCATCAGCCATGCCGCAGGAGCGCTGACGCCAGAAGGGCTGACCCGCAAAGAGCTTGTGTGGCTCATCCAAGGCGCCGGCCGCATTCCGGTCGAACGCGATACCTTCTATAACGAGATCAAGGTTTACGAATAAGCCATACCAGCAAAAACGCAAGCAAAGCAGACGTTCCAAAAAACGGAAAACAGGTTAAAGAGATAATATAGCGTGGGTAACCTAAGCCGCTTTCAGCGGCGTTTTTCTTGCGAATCGGCGCTCACCTTCTTATCTCTTGAGAAAGGAAGAAATTTATGAAAAAGCTCGTCATTCTCGGCGGAGGCTATGGTGGTCTTGCCCTAATTCAAGAATTGTTCAGCGGCTATCTTCCTCCGGACGTGGAGGTCGTGCTCATCGACCGCATGCCGTACCAAGGACTCAAAACCGAATATTACGCGCTGGCAGCAGGTACCGTGGCCGATACCGCCGTTCGTGTTAAATTCCCGGTGTATGACCGCCTCCATGTTGTATACGGTGAAGTCCTATCCATTGATCTTGAGAAGAAGCTTGTGAACCTGACGAACAACGATCCGGTGGAATACGATCAGCTGGCCATTGCCCTGGGATGTACGGACCGTTATCATGGGGTACCGGGCGCTGAAGAATTCACGTTCAGCCTGCAATCTTTTGCGGCATCCCGGGAAACCTATTTGAACCTGAACAACCTCAGACCATATGGTCAAGTTCATATCATTGGCGGAGGCTTAAGCGGCATCGAGCTCGCTGCCGATCTTCGGGAAAGCCGGCCTGACCTGAATATCGCCATTTTGGACCGGGGACAACGGGTGCTTTCTTCTTTTCCTAACCGTTTGTCTGCTTATATTCATCGCTGGTTTGAGGAACACCACGTGGACATCCACAGCGGCGTATCCGTATCCCGAGTGGAGAAGGACGCCGTGTACAATCTGGATGTGCCGATCGCAACCGATCTGGCGGTATGGACGGCCGGCATTCAGCCCGTAAAGGTCGTACAGGATCTGGATCTGCCAAAAGACCGCAGCGGACGCATTCTGCTGAACGAATGGTACCAGGTTCCGTCCCATCCCGAGGTATATGTGATCGGCGACTGCGCCAGCCTCCCCTTCGTCCCGAGCGCGCAAGCGGCAGGGGCTCAGGCCGAGCAAGTGGGACATGTCATGAAAGCTTTATGGCGCGACGATACGCCTAAGGTATCTCCGCTGAAGCTGAAGGGAACGCTGGGTTCCCTCGGCAAACATGCGGGCTTTGGACTCATGGGCAGCAC
Organism: Paenibacillus sp. CR_12; assembly: GCF_041953985.1. Lineage (NCBI taxonomy): Bacteria > Bacillati > Bacillota > Bacilli > Caryophanales > Paenibacillaceae > Paenibacillus > Paenibacillus sp. CR_12. Next base: position 139,555 of record NZ_JAVFHO010000011.1, read on the forward strand.
GTCGGTCATGGGCCGGGTACCAAGGATATTAAAGAGCGGCGTGCTCTGGAAATCCAAACGTCATTACTAGTCGAATGGTTACGGGCGCTGATAATGCTCCTGTGGAGGGACGCCGCGGAGCGAAAGCAGAACGTCAGCTCTCCTCTTCGCCGTCCCGAAAGCTTTCGAGCTTGCGGATGACAACCTCAAGCAGCTCTTCAGCCGTAGGGGCTTCAACCCAATCGCCATCCACGTAAGCGAAGGGCATCAAATAGCACTGGCCGCAGCTGGTCAGGCAGCCATATTCGATGACTTGGCAATCGTACTTGCCTTCAAGCGTCTGCAGCACTTTATCCGTGCCGAAATAGGAATTGCTTGTGCAAAACTCAATGATAATGGACATTGTTATTAGACCTGCCTTAAGATTGGCATTTTATTTTGCCGGTTTATGTACTATAATATAGGGAGGAAAGGAGTTGAACAAGATGAGTGAAAACACGCAAACCACTGTATATGATGAAGTGGCTGAAGTGCTTGATAAACTTCGTCCGTTCCTGCAGCGCGACGGCGGTGACGTGGAACTGGTTGACGTTGAAGACGGCATCGTTAAGCTGAAATTGATGGGTGCATGCGGTAGCTGCCCAAGCTCCACCATTACTCTGAAAGCAGGGATCGAGCGCGCCCTGGTTGAAGAAGTAGAAGGCATCCAAGAAGTAGTTCAAGTATTCTAAATCTTCTTTAACTATAAAGAGTCTTGGTTTCCCTCGCGGGACCAAGACTCTTTTTTTGAGATTAAAGAAGATATAAGTTTTCAGCGAAGCGTTAGCAATTCTTGAATCGTATTTAATGGTTTTGGGATCCCCGCAAAGTAAATGGAATAAACATCGAAGCGTAGATTCCACTTTGTGGGGATGTTTTATTCCGGCTTGATTAACGGGCGAATCGGGTCCAGCCCGCCGGATATATCCATAATATTGCCGGTAATGAAATCCGATTTATCCAGGCATAAATATTCGATCACCCTGGCGACGTCCTCGCCGCTGCCCGATCGTCCGCGAGGAGTCAACCCGTCCTGAATGCCGGATACTTCATCGATGGTTTTCTCTTTGTTGGCCCCGCGGATATCCCCCGGACAAATCATATTCACGGTGATTCCATACGGCCCTTCTTCCACGGCCAGCGTCTTCGTAAAGGAGACCAGGCCCACCTTCGCAGCCGCGTAGGCGGAGCGTTGAGGCCATGCGCGGGCTTCTCCCGCATGCCCGAAACCAAAGTGGATGATGCGTCCCCATTTTTTCTCCCGCATGGCAGGCAGAACGCGATGGTCCAGCAGCATGACGCCGGTTAAATTGCCATTCACCATATGTACGATTTCGTCGCGGCTGTACTCCGAGAACAGACGGCGTTCCCGAATGAACGGTCCAGCATTGTTAACCAGGATATCGACGCTGCCCAGCCGCTCCTCCGTCTGATCCACCAATGAATACAGCTCAGGCTCGCTGGCGATATCGGCTTTAATCGCGATGGATTTCACGCCAAACCCCTCGATTTCACGGGAAAGCGCCTCCGCTTCATCCTTGCTGTTCACATAATTTATGGCTATATGACATCCCTGCCGTGCTAACGACAGTGCCGTCATTTTTCCCAAACCTGTCGCACTGCCTGTAATCAGCGCCACTTTTCCCTTCAAGGCTTTCCCTCCTCAGATGGATATCCTTCCTTCAGTATAAAAGATTTGATAAGGCCGAACAACTTGCTTCCGACCAGGAATGGCCATTCGACAGAAAAAGAAAGAAAAAAGGGCCTATCCGCAAAGACCGATGGGTCTCTTGGATAATGCCCTTTCTTCACATATACGATGAATTCATATACATTATATCGAGCTTTACTGCTCGAATTAGAATGCCGGGATGACGGCACCTTTGTACTCTTCTTCAATAAAGGTTTTCACGTCCTCGGAAGTCAGCGCCTTCGCCAGTTTTTGGATGGCGTCGGTGTCCTTGTTGTCCGGACGGGCTACCAGCAGGTTGGCATAAGGATTGTCCTTGTCTTCGATGAAGAGCGCATCCTTCGTTGGGTCCAGTCCCGCTTCCAGCGCGTAGTTCGTATTGATGACAGCCAGATCCAGCTCATCCAGCATACGAGGCAGCATAGCGGCTTCGACTTCCTTGAACTCCAGGTTCTTCGGATTTTCTACGATATCCTTGGCGGTTGCTTCCAGCTTGCTTTCGTCGTTCAGCTTAATCACGCCGTTCTTGGACAGCAGCGTCAATGCACGGCCAGCATTGGAAGGATCATTCGGAATGGCTACAACCGCTCCATCCTTCAGCTCATCCGCAGATGTAATGGTTTTGGAGTACGCACCCAGCGGCTCCACGTGCACGGCGATCACGGACTCCAGGTCCAGCTTGCGCTCTTTGATTTCGTTATCCAGGTAAGGCTTGTGCTGGAAGAAATTCGCGTCGATTTCTTTGGAATCCACTTGCGTATTCGGCAGCACATAATCCGTGAATTCTACGATTTCCAGGTTTACGCCCTCTTTTTCAAGCGCAGGCTTGATATGCTCGAGAATCTTGGCATGCGGTGATGGCGAAGCCCCTACTTTCAAGGTCACGGTCTCTTGACCGCCGCCTCCCGTTGTTCCCCCTGGCTCGGATGCGTTATCCGCAGGCTTGCTGCCGCATGCAGCCAGCACCGCAACCAAGGTCAAGCTGATCAATGCCAATGTCCATTTTTTCATTCTAAAACTCTCCCTCCGAAAAATATATGATTTATATATTGTCTTTCTTGAAGCCTCATCAATCCGTTATTTTCTTGTAAAATGCCGCACCAGACGATCTCCTGCCATCTGCAGCAGCTGGACCAGGACAATCATCAGCACGACAGCCAGAATCATGATCTCGGTCTCATAACGGTAATAGCCATACTTAATGGCCAAATCCCCTAAACCGCCGCCCCCGACTTGACCGGACATCGCGGTGTAAGATACCAGGGTTACAATCGTGATGGTCATCCCGGCCAGCAGGCCCGGACGAGCCTCCGGAAGGAGCACCCTCCATACGATTTGGCTTGTCGAGGAGCCCATGGCGTGAGCCGCCTCGATCACGCCTTTATCCACTTCATTCAAAGCCGTTTCCACGAGCCTTGCGAAGAATGGAGCAGCGCCGATCACCAGCGGCGGAATGGTCCCCAGCACGCCGTACGAAACGCCTACGATCGACTTCGTAATCGGGATCATCGCCACGATCAGGATGATGAACGGAACCGAGCGCAGAATGTTTACAATGAACGACAGAATCGTGTAGCCGAAGCGTACCAACCCGGACGTGGACCTTGCGGCCATGTAGAGCAGCACGCCGACCGGCAGTCCGATGATGAAGCTGAACAAGGCCGAAGCTCCCAGCATCCGCAGGGTATCCAATGTTGCCGTCCATATCTCTTTCCAGTCGATCTGGGTAAAATCAAGTCCGAACATCAATGAATCACCTCCACGTCTAGTCCTTGTTCAAGCAGCTTCCGGATCGTATCTTCAATTGCGCGTTCTTCCCCTTCGAAACGAACGATGAGCTGGCCGTACGGCGTTTCTTTGATCGTAGAGATCGTGCCCTGCAGAATCGCAAAATTCACGCCCGTCTCATGAACGGTATGGGACAGGATCGATTCGTACGTTTTCGATCCCAGGAACGTGATTTGAACCGCTCTTGAAGGGCCGTTTACCTGACCCTGTATAGCCAGCCGCAGCGCTTCGCCGCTGTCCATCTCCTGGCGGATGAATTCCTGTGTCACTTCATGCTTCGGCTTCAGGAACACTTCCGTTACCGGTCCTTGCTCTACGATGCCGCCCTGATGAATAACGGCGACCCGGTCGCATATGCTCTGAATGACGTGCATCTCATGGGTAATCAGCACGATCGTCAGATGAAACTTTTTGTTAATGTCCAGCAGCAGGCGCAGAATCGAATCCGTCGTCTGCGGGTCAAGGGCCGAAGTGGCCTCGTCGCACAGCAGCACTTCGGGATCGCTCGCGAGCGCCCTGGCGATACCCACCCGCTGCTTCTGGCCCCCTGACAGCTGGGACGGGTATTTGTCGCGATGCGCCTCCAAGCCGACCAAAGCCAGCAGCTCGGATACTTTGCGCTCCAGTTCGGCCTTCGGCGTCTTGATCAGACGCAGCGGAAACGCAATGTTATCGTACACCGTCGCGGAAGACAGCAGGTTAAAGTGCTGAAAGATCATTCCGATTTTACGGCGCTCCGCCTGAAGCTGCTTCTTGCCGAGCGACGTCAAATTTTTGCCGTTGACCCACACCTCACCCGAGGTGGGACGCTCCAGTAAATTGATACAGCGGATCAATGTACTTTTACCTGCACCGGAGTGTCCGATCACTCCGAAAATTTCTCCTTTTTCAATCGACAAATCCAATTCGGACAACGCAGTTGTTAATGACCCGGCTTTTCCGTACTGCTTCGTCAATTGCTTGAGCTCAATCAATCCGATAATCCTCCTTTTTCCTTAGCTTCATATCTATTTACCCAAAAGAAAAGAGCCTCTTTTTGTAGAATCAAAAAGGGCCCTCTTTACGTAAAAGTCAACGCCTTTTCTCATCTGTCAAAGCTGAAGGTATCCCATAGCTTTGAAGGAATTAGCACCATGTCACTCCAAGCGTCATCGCATTATGCAATGGTACGCAAGAAGTCGGTTGCCGGGCTTCATCGGGCCTGTCCCTCCGCCTCTCTCGATAAGAAAACATCGATATGAAATTTTTCCGATTAAATTGATCTGATTTGATAACATTTAATGAATGCAATAGTTAGTATAGATTCTTTTCAGCCTTTTGTCAAAAGGAATTTCATGGCGATTTTGTGCCTAAGCCCGCACTCCATTTTCAGTCCACAGCTTGTTCGTATATTTATACGAGGCCGCCAGGCTGCGACATACCATATCGATGCCCTGTTGGAGATCATCCAGGTGCTTGTCGATATCCTCCAGCTCGATTTTGTCGGACAGTCCTTGATGGCGCTGCCACAAATCATCCTGCATCTCGGAGTTCATGTAGTGAATTTCAGCGTTGCGCCTTTTGCGGAGCGCGTTCAGCGGTGCTTTGTAGCGATCTTTGATCGCTTCCAGCTCTTCAGCCAGCTCACCGTGGGCCTTCAAAAATCTGAACTGCCGCAGGACCGTAAAATAAGAAAAATGCGCCTTTACCTTGGAGGTATGCAGATCAAACAAATCGTTCAGCACCGTGCCCAGCTTGTCAAGGATCGAGAATACGCGGATGAAGCCGTTTTTGTAAAAATACACATATCGTTGATATTCCCCTTGCTCCTGAATCGACATATCATCGATGTAACCCGATTTAACCGATTGACTGAAATGCTTGGCCGCATTCCAGCTCTGCTCCAGCTCATCCAGGGAGACGATCAGTCCCCGGGTCCAAATCTCCAGCTTGCGAAAATCATGCGTCGGATCTTGATTTTTATCCATTTCCTTCTGCAGCAGCCGGGTTGTCTTCACCATCGATTCGATGGCTTCCTCAAGCAGGCCGTTGTTCTGCCGGGGCTGTTCCCCAAGTAACATTCGAAGCATGGCGGTACCCCCTCGCGTCATCAGATTAACCTTGGTTCTTGATCTCGATTGTGCTAATGCCAATATACTCATTCCAGCGCTCAGCGGCCGTCTTCACGGCGATATCCTCGCGCGGGGGCAACTCATCCGGATCGCCATCAGGCCCTTCGGCATCCCCTTGACTGGCAGATGACCCATCATCTGCTGCGCCAATCCGGGTTCGTCCTGTTAGGATGCCCCCGAAACGGGAAGACAACTCCATAAGCATGGAGCGACTTGTGATTTCTCCGGTGTTATTAAATATAAACAAATTCGTTGCCTTATCAAACCTTTTCGATACGGCTGCCGGCAGCTCCTTTCTATACAACAAAGCCCTCGAACTCCGGTCCGGGGACTTTGCATGCATGTATGCTATAGAATATTGGATTTTCTTAACGGAATGATCGGCGTTCTTCCTTATACGATCTTTTCGCGGGGCACGTCGTGGCCCTTCCGTATTTTGGCTTCGAGCGGCTTGCTGAGCTGCCATACCCGGACGCTTAAATAACACAGTACGCCGAACAGCGCCGAGATCAGCAGCGTATGACCCAGTGCGGAGAATACGTAAACTTCCTCGTTATGCATCGTAGCCATGATGAGGGCGCCGCTGAACACCTGCAGCAGGCACAGCACGGTTGCCGAAATGCCCAGCATCTGGATCTCCCGGTTATCGCGATTGCGCCAATATGCAAAATGCCCCATCACCGCCACCACGATCAGCAGCAGAAGCGCGGCCACGCGGTGCATAAAGGCGATGCCGACCCCTCCGCTCAGCTCCGGTATCACTTCTCCGTTACACAACGGCCAGCCGGAGCAGCCTTCCCGGGAATCGGTATGGCTGACGAATGCACCGATATACACCACGATGTAGCTGTATAACGTTGTGCCCCAGACTAAATTACGGAAGCCCTTGCCCACCCGCGGCAATCGCTCCAGGTCAGCGGGTCCCTTCGCTTGTTCGATTCGGCGCATGCCCAAAGCCAGCATGACCGAACTGGCAAAAGCAATCAGCGAGAAGCCAAAATGCAGCGCCATGATCGCCGCCGATTGAGGTTTAACCACCGCGAGGGCCCCCATGATGGCTTGTACCACGACGAATATCGAGGTTCCGATGACGTAAGCCATCAAATCCCGGCGGTCCCGCTTGTACTTCCAGAACGCAATCAGCGAAGCCAAGGCGGCCAAGCCGGCCATTCCGCTTACGGCCCGGTGGGAATATTCGATCATCGAGGACACCGTGTAAGCGGGAACAAATTTGCCGTTGCACAGCGGCCACTCTTGGCCGCAGCCAAGCCCCGACCCCGTCTTTGTCACAACCATGCCCCCGAAAGTCGCGCAGAACATAATTAAGCATGTTATGTAACTCAGCCACTTTAATTGTTTATCGTTCACTTATCTCACCTGCTGCTCATAATCATTCACTATTCAAAACCTATACAGGATCGCATCATATACAGTCCACATTTCATTATACCTGATTCTTCAGCCCCGGTCACTTGAGCGATTGTGACAAAATGTTCAAAAATGAACAAAACCTTCATGCTCAAGGTACTTGACTTCGCAATTCCCCTCATAATATCCAATGTAAAAACAACACCGCCGCCCGTTATAGCTCAAAGGCGGCGGTGCTATCGTCACTGCTTACTTGTGAATCGTACCGTATACGTCTACGGCACGCTGCAGGAAATCTTCAATCTCCTCGCGCGATTTGCGGAGTTTGTTAACGTAGCGAACCAGCTCGCGACCGTCAGAGTATGCAACAAAGCTAGGGATGCCCAGAATATTTTGCTGCTGACTCACGTCACCGACAGCATCGACGTCAACTTCCACCAGAGTCAATTGGTTGGAGAACTTCGTCTCAACCTCCGGCATGAATGGATCGATAAACTTGCAATCGCCGCACCAGTCCGCTTTAAATACGGCAACTGTCAGTCGTGGAGACTGGATTGCAACCTGAAATTCTGCTTCTGAAGTGATTTTTTCCATTAGTTATCTCCCCTTTACGTCGAATTCCTTCACCCCTAGTGAATCAAATTGTTGAGTGGAAGTCAAATTTTAGAGCATACTGACTGTATGAGGTTCACGGTCTGGAATTATCATCAGAAAGTGCAGGTGACAACCGGCATGCACTCGCACGGAGCCAAGGACAAACCAAATCGGGGCAGGGATTACGGGGCATGGACAGCCGCCATTCCGCAAGCCCTGGCAGAATCATGGTCGGGTATGGTGGCAGCTTGGCGATATTCCTTAAAGCTTCGGATGAACAGGCATGAATTGCAGTGGGATCCTACAGCCGTCAGGGCCATTCGCAGGCAGCTCAAGAACATTCTCTCCTCCCATCCCTATCTGCCGCAGGGCATTTCTTCGTTTCTCCCTCTGCAAGAAGGTCACAGCGATATTCGCGGTCATGAGCCGGACCTGCAGCCAACGGATGAGGAGCAAGAGCTGGTTCATCGCATTCAGGAGGCCGCTGCCGCCGCCAACCGAAGCAACGTGACCCGAACCAAGGCCTATTTGGACTGTTACGAGTCGCATCCGGAGCTGCATTGGGCCTTCCTTGCCCATATGGTATCACGCAATGCCGGATGGAATATGAGCGATCTGAAGGGCGGGCTGAAGTCGGATCTCATGGCCCCCCCATTCCAAAACCATCTGTACAGTTTCCTGGAGCGCTGCAATGCGCTGATTTTTCAGGATGCCTATCCGCAGCTGCTTCTCTATATGCACAGTCGAAAAATAGGAAAACCCTTATTCCATTTGCTCCCCCGCTTCCATGTTTCATCGTTCATGACGCCGTTCTGGGAACGGTTCTGGAACGACCAAGGCAGTTCGCTGCTTACGGTCGCCCTCATCATTAATGAACAGAACTATATTGAGGGGCGGGTGGCAAGACATCCTTTTTACCGTCAGCATATTTTGCAGGATCCCCTCTTCCGGATGCATGAGCTAACCCGGTTGAATCAGATCGTATTTCCGCTGGGTCATAACCAACAGACAAGCACAGACTCTGCCGAAAATCCCGTATCCCCTACCCGGCCGCTGGCCGGACTCACCATCCCCAAGTTTGACGACCTGTCCATCCGGATCAAGGCAGGCCGCTCGCTGTACGCTTTACTGTTCGGTTACGAGGATATCTACCATGCCGTGCTGGCATTCGCTCGTTCCACCAAGCATCAGGGCTCGCGCGCTGAATATTGGCCGGCGTTATTTACGCCGACGCGGGATCAAGCCATGAATCACGGCCACGAGGGGCTTGAGCTTATCCAATCGGAATGGCTGCCGGACGGCCGTCGTCTGTATAGCCCCCGTCTCGAGGAGATCTGGCAGGATGAAACCCCGGAACCGATTCCCCGGTACGACTGGTATCAGGGCCACGCGATGTTTAAGCATATTCGCAAACCGAAACCGCCGATGCTGCCGGATATCACCCACGCCCATCGGGCCGTCCTGGAGAAAACCTCCATCGCCCATGACGTATCCGATCCGTTCCACCGGCAATAAAAGAAGACCATTCCGATACGGCCGGAATGGTCTCTTCTCTAACGGATGAATGAATAGACGTGCTGTTCTTGCATCATAGGTTTAGGTTTATCCCCGCTCCCGCATACGCGCAGGCTGCAGCCTCATCAGCGGACGGAATACCTTCTGCAAAGGACGCGGGTAACTGCTAAGCTCCGATTGCCGCAGTACGCCAAACACCACCAGCAGCACAAGATATATAATGACTACGGCTACGCCTACAACCAGGCAGGTCAGCAGAAATGCCAACCTTGCCGGCATGACATCGACCATCTGAATACCGGCCAGGTTCAGACCGTAACCGATCCCCCCTGCGGCAGCAACCGTCAGTATGAAGCCCATCCAGCGTTTGCCCAGGATCGAGAAGGATACAATCGCCTTGATCGATCTGACGTTCAGTATCGTAATGACAAGGAAACAGAGAGCCGTGCTCCCGATGATGCCGTAAATGCCAAACAACGGAGCAAGCAGGAAGCTGGCAACAAGCTTGACCGCTATCCCGATCATCACGTGAACCATCGAGAGCTTAGCTTTGCCGATTCCAAGAAGAATGGAGTTCGTTGTCATCATCGTGATCTGAAAAATCGTACCGAATGTCAGGAACCCGATGATCCCGCTTCCGCCGAGGGAACTAAACAGCAATCCGTTGATGGAATAGGATGCAACGCAGAGCGCAATCACCATCGGCATACCCGTCAATATGGCAACGCGCATGGCCAGCGATACTTGCTGTTCCAAATGCTCCTGATCTTTCCTCGCAAAAGCGGCAGAGATGATCGGAATGAGCGAGGTGCTGAGGGCAATGGCTAGAATCGGCGGAATGCCCGCTACGCTTTGCGCCCGGTTTCCTAATACCGCTAGGGCTGCGGTAGCCTCTCCCAGACCAACCTGCCCGATCAACAGCGGCTTCACAATGGAGCTGTCAATGAAGTTGACCGCCGGAACAGCCAGGGAAGACAGCACTATCGGTATAGACAGCGTGAATATATCCCGGTATATCCCGCCAAGCGGAATCGAGCGGTCCGCCGCCGGCATTTTGAGCTCACGATCGCTTCGGCGAAGTTTCACCGTAAAATACAGCATGACCGCAAATGCCCCGATACTGCCGAGGACGCCCCCGAAGGAAGCACCTGCCGCGATCCAGGTATCGTCATATCCCAAACGCAGCAGCACATAGGCCAAGCCGATCGCTGTCAGAACCCGTGCAATCTGCTCGATAATTTGCGATATGCCGCCAGCCGTCATATTATTGCGCCCTTGGAAGTAACCCCGCATCATGGCGATGGCCGGAAACAGCAGCAGCGCCGGAGCGAGCGCTTGAATGGCAGCGGCAGCTTCCGGCTGCTTGGCTATATGAGTGGCATAAAAAGGAGCTCCGAGGTAAAGGAGCAGCGTCATGACAACGCCTGCTGCCCCGGCAAAAATAAGCGCAGCATGATAGACGCGCCGAGCCTCCGCAGGCTTGTTCAAAGCATGGCGCTCCGATACCATTTTACTGAGCGTGCTGGGAATGCCGGCCGTGGCTACCGTTAACAGCATTAAATATACGTTATTGGCGATCGTAAACGAGGCATCCCCGATATCATTCAGCATATGCTCCAGCGGCACCCGCTGAGCAAGGCCCAGGACCCGGGCTACCAGCGCAGCAGCGGCCAAGATGATGGTGCCTTTAATAAATGACTCTTTCTTAGACAAAACCGTACCCTTCTTTCTCCTCCAAAGCGCCTCTTACAGCGATCGCTATGCTCTATTAGAAAATCCAGATGAAGAAAATGATGATCATCGCAAGCTGCAATATAATCTTCACCACAATGCTGCTAAACAATCCAACGACCGATCCGAAGCCAACCTTCATGGATTTGCTTGCTCCCGAGCCTGCCAGCATTTCACCCAGAAATGCGCCGAGGAACGGTCCGATAATCAACCCGAAGGCCGGTATCACGAACGGTCCGATAATAAGTCCGATCGTGCTGCCCCAGATCGAGGCTTTGGAACCGCCGAGTTTCTTGACTCCCCAGGCATTAACCGCATAATCGGCAATGAAGAGCACCACCAGAATAATGGTCTGGATAATCCAGAACCATGCATTGTAATGCTCGAATGTAAAGAACCAGCCGTAAACGAACAACGCCAGGTAAATGGCGACAACCCCCGGCAGAATAGGGTATACCGCCCCGGCCATCCCAATGATAAACAGAGCGATGACGATAATCCAGCCCAATACGTCCATCAACATCTCACCCTTCGATCAAAATATGATCCCTGATGACTTCGACGATGCCGTCCTCATTGTTGCTGGAAACCACAAGATCCGCCTCATCCTTCACGGTCTGCTGGGCATTGCCCATGGCCACGCCGAGGCCGGCCTGCTGGATGACGGCCAGGTCGTTCAGGCTGTCTCCTACGGCTACAACCTCGGACATGCTGATACCGAGCAGCTCGCACACCTGTCCGATCCCGGTCGCTTTGTTGACGCCCTGCGGATTGATTTCCAGGTTATCCGGCGAAGAGTTCGTGATCTCCAGTCCGCCCATATCCTGCAATCGCATCATGATATTGTGGCGTACCTCATGATCATTCGTGTTATATCCGAATTTCAGCCACTCCTGATTTGCGACATCATCGGTCCAGTTCTCAGAGTTATACAATCTATCTACTGAATACGCCCAGAACCACGATCCGGTTTCAACCGCGAGTGCATGCATTTGTTCCACGAGCTTGCTGTCGAGCAGCGCGCGGCGATGCAATTCATACGGCGCACGCCATACTTCGCCGCCGTTCACCGTTACCATCGGCGTCGTCAGTTCAAGCTGCTTGGCATACGGATAAGCATCCTGAAACGGCCGGCCCGTCGAGAGGCAGACGTGAATGCCGTGCCGCACCGCCTCCTTGATCCACTTCACGGTTTCCTCGGATACTTCATGGTCGTCCTGAAGCAGCGTACCGTCCATATCCAGTGCCAACAATCGATATTTATGTTTCATGGTATTAACCCCCTTACGAATCAAAGCAAACATAACGACATTTTACCACAAAAGGCCGGGCGTCAAAACATTCCCCTGAATGAGCAGCCCCTCGATGCATGCCAAACCAGGTAAAACCCGGCCTGACGCAAGATTTCCTCTAGGGGGCTCGAACAAACGACAAGCCCCTTGAAATAAATAAGCAATGTAAAAGAAAGAATACTCGTTACGGTATGCTAGGATGAATACGAAGACAAACCCGAAAGGAGTTATGCACCCCAATGACCAAGCTCAATCAGAATCCCGTCGTCACGGCAGAGATGTTGATTCGAAGACCCGTTTCAGAAGTTTTCGAGGCTTTCATCGACCCTGATATCACAACCAAGTTCTGGTTTACCAAAAGCAGCGGCAGACTTGAGAAAGGCCGGCATATCCGCTGGGATTGGGAAATGTATGGCGTGTTTGATGACTTGTATGTGCACGATATCGAGGAGAACCGCCGCATCGCCATCGAATCTTCCGATCAAACGAGGACCGAGTGGATATTCACCCCGCGGGGCGAACATGAGACCTTCGTTACCATTACCCATTCCGGATTTACAGGAAATGATGATGAGATATTGCATGGGGCTATTGATTCCATGGGAGGATACACCATGGTGCTCTGCGGCCTCAAAGCGCTGCTGGAGTTTGGCGTTGTTCTGAATCTCGTGGCGGACAAGGCCCCGGACGCCCATGTATGACAAAAAAACGGCAGCCAGCCCTGCAGGGCTATTGGCTGCCGTTTGTCGATTATTCGTTCGTACTGCCGTCCTCATTCTCACCCTCGGTTTTTTTAGGGTGCGGCGTACCGTCCAGTCCGTAAATCTCGTCATAAGCGTCGAAAATTTTACGGGCAACCGGCGCGGCACTCTGGGAACCGAAGCCTGCTTCCGGAATGACTACGGCAACGGCCAGTTTCGGATTTTGCCGTGGTGCAAAGGCGATGAACACCCCGTTTTCCACCCGGATCCGAGTGCCGTTTTTATAAATATCCTGCTCGGATGTTCCTGTTTTCCGCGCAAAATCATATTTGAAATCCTCGAAAGCCCGAAGTCCCTGCGTGTTCATCCCCGCAATGACTTCATTCCAGTACTGCTGCGGGAATTCCTCTTTATTCAATACTTCGCGCTTGAACTCCTTGACCACATTGCCGTCCTGATCCACAATCTTGCTGGCAAGCTGCGGACGGATGCGTTCTCCCCGATTGGCAAGCGTGCTGGCATACTGCGCCAATTGGAGCGTCGTATATTTGCCCGACTGTCCGAAGGAGGCGTACGCCATGGCAGCCAAATAACTTCCCGCCTGCTCGATGTTGGTATATTCGATGATGCCTTTATGCTCCTTTGGCAGACCGGATTCGGTGGATACCCCAAGCCCGAATTTCTTCATGTATCTATCCCATACCTCAACGGATTCGGAGCCGTACTTGTTGTACAGCTTTTCCCCGATCCAATCGACCATAAAGGCATTGGAGGAATGCTCGATCGCTTTTCTTGCGTTCAGGGACCCGTAGGCTTTACCGCCGGAGTTCCGAACCCTCGTATTATCCTTACCGAAGAATGCCGCGCCGCCGTCATAATAGTAATCGTTCGGCCCGAACAAGTTTTCGTTAAGCCCGATCAGCACCGACAAAGGTTTCATCGTCGAGCCAAGCAGCACGACCGATTCCAGATTGTTGCCGGAGCGCCCGGAACTGTATGGAGAGATCGTACCGTTGCCGTAATACTTCATGACGGATTCCCAATCGTCGGTGCCATTCTCCCATACATTGGGGTCATAGTCCGGCATGCTGGCCATGGCGACAATGTTGCCGGTATCCACTTCCATCGCTACCGCATAACCCGTGAGCGCATTCGGATGCGTTTTGCCGGAAACCGGATTGGCGTGCAGCCATTTCAGCTGATCGATGATCGCCTGCTGGGTAGCTTTTTGGATATCCTTATGAATCGTCGTATGGATGTTGTAACCCTTCTCCGGGGCAATCATGGTCGGTACCCCGTCCGCCATGTTCTGCGGATTAATCGGAATGCCGATATATCCGTTCTTGCCGCGCAGCTCATCCTGGAACATCATTTCGAGTCCGTCTACGCCGACCTTCTCCTGCTCCGTGTAGATGAGTCCCGGATCCTTTTGCTTCTTGTTCTGCTCATCAATCTCTTTATATTTATCCAATGTCTTAATGCCGCGGAACTCTTTCAAATATCCAATCGTTTGAACGGCGATTTTATCAGGGTTGTATTGACGCTGGCTCTCTTCCACGACCTCGACTCCGGGATACTCGTTCTTATGCTCCATAAAGTAAGCCACTTCTTTAGTCGAGAGATCCGCTTTGATGCGTCTCGGCTCATAACCCGGCTGCTTGTTAAATTCCAGGTCCATCGCTTTGATTACATCATCCACCGTTAACTTCTCTGCTTTCGGATCACCGTATTGATCGAAGACCCTGACCATTTCCTCGGCCAGCTTTTCGATTTCCGGACGGTTCTTCTTCCCTCGTTCGGATGAACTGTAATCCTTTAACAGCGTTAAATACAGGGCTTGGGAGGGTGTCGAGTAGGCAATCGGCGTTCCGGAAGCATCGATGATGCTGCCCCGAATCGGCTGAAGCGGGAAATTTTTAACCTGCCCACCGGTTTCGAGTTCTTTTAGCTCAGGCCCTTCCACGAACTGCAATATGGCAAGACGTATAATAATGACGCAGAATATAATAAACGTGCTGAAAAAAAATAGATTAACCCGCAAGTTAAACTGACTGCCGGCATCTCGTTCTTCTTGTTTGCGCTTGTCCGGCCTAAACCCTTTCACGTAAGCTTCTCCCCTTTATCCACAATCACATAAACCCATATTAACATAAACGCCCCCCCACTTCATCTGAAGGCCCATCGGATAGCAAGGGCGGACTTCCCTGCTAGAAAGCCGCCCCTGCCTATATCACTCTATTAAAATACCTGCTCTTTAATATGCGTCTCGTTGAAGCGCGGCGGATTAAACCAGTTGCCGCTCTGTGCCCAGGTCGGGTCAAGAGGGATCCAGCGCTTCTCTTCGCTCAAGTAGACTTCATTCCATGCGTGCGGACCATAACCGCCTTGTCCGTTATATCCCCTGCCGGTAACCACTCTGACCTTAAGATCCTGGGACCTCGCCATCATGGCATACAACCGGGCGTAATCAATGCATACCCCTAACCTCGTATCGTAGGTATCCTGCGGCGTCTGCTCTTTCCATATCCGCTGCTCTTCATACAGCGTCACTTTGTCGTGGTCATATGCGATCCGGCTGCCTACCCAATCATAAAGCTTTCGCGCTTTCTCTTCATCGGTTGACGCCCCCTTCACGACATGGGCAGCCGTCTGCTCGATGCCCTCGGGGATTTGATGGTCGATGACCTCGTACTTTCGCTGAATGATCCCATTCAATTCTTCCTGAACCGACTGGGTAAACACCGGCAGCTTTTCCTTAACGAGAGAACCCGACAAAGGCTCGATCACAGCCCGCGCCCCCTGCTGATAAACCGGAGAAGCTTCAACGTACCGGCTGAAGCCGTGATCAGGATTCAGACTGACGAAGATGAATAAGATAGCAATCACAATAATGCTCCGCGCTGCGCCCATGACGACGCCGATTCCGGCACCGGTCAGCCGGCTCAGCAGCGATGCCGAGGTTTCTTTTTTGGTTCCGAAGAGTCCCAGCCCGCCTCCCATGATCAGGGAAACCAGCAGCCGCAGCATAAACACGATAACGGCATAACTCAGCATAAACAGGACCGCAAACCGAAGCAGCGGGAAATCCGCCAGCGATTTTACGGCCGTATAATAAATCTGCTCCCAGAAGCGCAGCTCCCGATTCGGTAAACCGGAGACCGTGCCCAGCCAATCGCCTGCCTTAGGCGACAGCCATAATGTAAAAGGAACGGAGATCGCAAGCCCGACCAGGCGAAGCACCGCGTCCCCCAGAAAAAAAACAAGCTTCCCGGCTGAGCGGGAGGCTCCGCGACTCCATCCCTGAATGAGTGAAAAAGCCACAATCAGCAGCAGCAAGATGGTGATTCCGTTCCCTTCCAGCACACTTTCCTTCCATGCCGACATCAAACGGTATCCCCTCCTATCCCATGATGTCTTGTCAACGGACGTAAGCTTGATCGCATCAAGAACATGCTGCCAGCTTACATCCGCATCCGATTGCGTTCGTCATTTGTTATTTCATTGCCGAATTGCTCTTGGCATCATCGATAAAGCTCTGAATCGTATCGTTGATGTCCCACTTCCCTACCGAAACACCGCGGAAGGTGACTTCCACCTCTTTCGAACCGGCGCTTCCTTTCAACTCGAGATTGGGCGCTTTAATGGAGTACGTGCCGTCTCCATTCGAAGTATATTGTGCTTCCTTCGCTTCCTTCATCATCATGTTCAGCGCTTCTTTTTTTATCGTATCCACCGTCTCTTCCTTGACCGTGGTTACAACCTCGCCGATTTTGTCCAGGGAAATTCCGCTGTACACCAGCAATCCCCCGATGATGAGCACGGCAAGTGCCCACTTAATGACGGTTCTCACCACGTTCAGCACGATAAACAAGATGATTAAGGCGATGGCGATGACCAGCCAATTTTGTTTAAGAAATTCAATCCAGACCTGAGTATCCAATTCGTTTTCACTCCCGTCAATCGTTTCAAAAGCGGCGGTTTATGGCCGTCTTGTTAATTATACATGATACCCCGCAAAGCTGTCAGCCAACCGGGTCTTTTCACAAAAAGGTCTAAGCTTGACCTTTCGTACGTACAAGTAGTAGTACCATATCAACTTTAGCCGGATAGGAGGGTGCCATATTGAAAACCGCTTTATGGCTCTATATGTTTTTGTTTCTGGCGTTTTTTGATTTGCATGCTCAGTATCCTGTACTGACGCCCTTTGCCATTTCACTTGGAGCAGCCCCTACGTTTATCGGCTGGATGATGGGCATTTATGCTCTAACCCATCTGCCCGGCAACCTGCTTGCGGGCAGTCTGATCGATCGTCACGGCAGCAGACGCTACATTATTTTCAGCCTAACCGCCGCCGGTATCATTCTGCTTCTTCAGGCCCATGTCCAATTGCCCTGGCAGCTGCTCGTGCTCCGCTCGATCAGCGGCTTCGTGCTGGCCTTTCTGTCACCGGCCTGCCTAGCGCTGCTGGCGTCGCTCTCCCGGGATCCCGTTACGCAGGGCAAATATATGTCCGGTCATGGCGTGATCCACACCCTTGCCTCTGTCTTGTCGCCGGCTGCAGGAGCTTTCATCGTCGCCAATGCCGGATTTTCCGGCACATTCCAGAGTCTCGGCTGGCTTTTGATTTTCACGGGCTTGATGGCGTTTCTCAGTCTCCCGAAGCCGATGTCGGCCGCTGCTAAACATATGGATCAGCAGGCTGAACCGATCAATAACGAGAAGCCGGCACGGCTTCCGTTTAGCTTGCGCTTATATTTGATTCCTTTTGCGATTGCTTGCTCTCAGGGAATCCTGTTCTTTGAAATACCGCTTCGGGAAAGCGGGCTGGCAAGCATTATGTCCACCGGGCTTCTCTTCTCCGTCATTAGCCTTGGAGCCCTGGTCACGCTAAGCATGCTGTTCCTCAACCGTTATGCGCCTCATATCAGGGTGACCATAGGCGTATTCGGGCTGGCCATATGCTTCTACGCCCTAGCTGCAGCAGACCATGTACCGATTATGATTATCCTGTTTACGCTCGGACTTGCCAAAGGCTTGCTATTCCCGGCTTTATCCTCTTTGTTCATTCAGCTCAGCGGCGGAGGCAGGCTCGGCAAAGTGTTCTCATTTCAGTCCATCGCCATGTCGCTGGGATCCTTTGTCGGCCCGATCGCGGCTGGACAGCTGCGCACGGTGGTATCCCCTTATTTTGTTGCGTTTCTCATGCTGATGACGGTTCTGCTGCTCCTACCCAAACGCAATCGTGAGGCACCTTTGACAGCCATCTCGCCCGAAACCCCAATCTCAACCGTCTGATGAATTTGTCCCAAGTTAAGAACAGCGCCCAAATCAACGCGGATGGGCCAATGCACAGTCCATATGGGTAAACCCACATAAGATACAGTGTGGCAAATGACCACGAACATTTAACCAAGGGGTGAAGTAATCATGAGTCATGTTCATCATAAACATTGCCATGGGGGCCATGGAAATTCCGTAGGAATGATTCTTGTATTGTACATTCTGCTCGTCATCATTCTGAGCTGTTTCTAACTAGAATACATGGATTTACCTTATTTCGGCCATCCACTGGATGGTCGTTTATTATGCCTCCTTTTGCATGATCGGCAGAAAACAAGTTACACTATACCTACATCATTCGACGGCAGATCAACATTTCCCGGGGAATGCTGCCAAGGATCTCCGTATCATGACAGAGGTGAAAAAAAGATGCCGATATTTCTCATTGTAGAGGGCAAGAACGACCGGAGCCGGCTGCGTCGGCTGCTGACTACGGATATAACCATCCTGTGCACTTTCGGAACGTTAAACACCGCCAAGCTTGAGAGTCTGCATAAACAGGTGAAGGATCAAGAGGTGTACCTTTTTATGGATAACGACAGCTCCGGCAAAAAAATTCGCGGGGCTCTGCGGGACGTCTTTCCAGATGCCGAACAAATCTATACCCGCCGGGGATATGCCGGCGTTGAAGGAACTCCCGACGAATACTTGATTGCCCAGCTGGAGAAGGCAGGGCTGGAGGAATTCATCATCTACCCGCCCCCTGACGTATTCTGATGAACTGCGTCTATTGTCAAGGATCACAAGAGCATCTTGAATGGCTTCAATTTTCGCTATTTAAATAAAAAAGGCGTCCTCCATCTTTAACGATAGAGCGCGCCTTTTGGTTTTACCTGCAATTTATTCCTTAATCAAAGCCTTGATGTCCTTCACGATATCCTCGGTCTTCACTTCGGATGGATCCGCAGCATTATAGGTCTTCCGGATATTATTGTCCCGGTCCACCAAGGCAATGGAATTGCCATGCGTGAAATTCGTCGAGTTGTTGCCCAACAGCGGAATTTTGAAAGACTCCTGCATCAGCTTCCGCGTTTCCTCCTGGTCTCCACGAAGGAAGTACCAGCCGCTGTAATCGGCATAGAATCGGTCTCCGAACTCCTTAATCTTCTCTTTCGTATCGGTCTCCGGATCAAAGGAGATGGACACAAAGTTAACTTCTTTACCGAATAAACCTTCTTGTTTCAAGTCCTCCTGGATCTGAGACAGAACCAGCGTCGTAATCGGGCACACATCCGGGCAGCTGGTGAAATAGAAGTACATAAGCTTCACCTTGCCTTTGGTATCCTCCGACGTGATCGTTTTCCCATCTACATTCTCCATGGAATAGGCAGCAACCTCACGAACGATCGGAAACTTCTCCTTTCCGAATCCAAGCGAGTTGTATACCAGGTAGATGGCTGCTATTACGCATATAGCGAGCAGTACCCAAGTCCATTTGTAACGTTTGAATGCATTCATGACCTTCCCCGTTCTCCCTTCGTCTCAGGCAATCCCTGTTCTATCAGGTTTTGGTGTATCGCTAAAAGCCCAGCCACCTGTTAAAAGGTGGTATTGAGTATGAGAACGATCAGGCTCAAGGTCAAGTAGTTGATGGAGATAATGAATACTTTTTTGGACCAAGCTTCATCGTCCTTGGCACGGAAACCTTGGAGTGCGGCGTAGAGCCACCAAATAGCCAGAAGGAGTCCGATGACCAGAAAGAATATACCGGCATATCCGTAGGCGTACATCAGGATGGGAATCGGTATGAGAAGCACCAGGTAAGGAATCATCTGATACTTTGTGCGTTTAATTCCTTTGACAACCGGCAGCAAAGGGAATCCCGCTGCACGGTATTCTTCCACCCGGCGAATGCCCAGCGCCCAGAAATGCGGCGGCTGCCAGAGAAACAGCAGGGCGAAGAGCAGGACGGCTGCCATATCTACGCTTCCGGTCACGGCCACATAGCCGATTACCGGAGGCATGGCACCGGAGATCGCTCCGACCGACGTGCTCCATGTAGAAGAACGTTTAAGCCAGAGAGTGTACACCACAACGTAAACGAACATTCCGACGGCTCCGAATAGGCCTGCCAGCACGCCTGAGAACAAGAACAGGACGGCTAGTCCCACGACCCCCAGAATGACGGCATACCAAAGAACAACCTTGGGTGTCAAACGCCCGGTTGGAAGGGAGCGATTCCGGGTACGCTCCATCTTCATGTCGAGCTCCCGGTCAAAATAGTTATTGAAAACACAGGACGAAGCCATGACAAGCACAGTTCCGAGAAGTGTCATAATCATCAATCCAAATTGGATATCCCAACGCGATGCCAGCCAAAATCCGGCAAAAGCCGCTATCAAATTTGACCGGATGATTCCGGGTTTCGTCACCGTGATAAAATCTTTCCAAGTCCCCGCCTTATCGGGAGGTGCAGGCGCTGCCGAGGCCAGTGCTGCGGATTCTGAAGGAGCCTGGTATCTCAAGTGATTATCCACGTGTTAACGTTCCTCCTTGTATCTGTCGTTATGGAGGAAGTACTGCCTCCGCTATAAAGTTTATCATATCATTAGTAAAAAGTGTTTAGCAATCCTTCGGAATTCATTCCATCTATATGACAATTCAGTGACATTTGGAAGGGATATCACCTTGACGTTTCGCCGTTGTTTAAGGCACAATTTGTCTATGTAGCAGGATGCCTGTCGGGCCCCCGATATGAATACAAAGCCCGGAGCGCTGACATAGCGCTCCGGGCTTCCATACTCACGTTATGAGAGAGAGATTACAGCGTGCGGCCAGACCCCGAAAGAGCCTGTTCAGCTTGCTGTACCAAACGTTTAGTAATGTATCCGCCCAGGGATCCTGTTTCACGGGAAGTATAGTTACCATAGTAACCGTCCTGAGGAATCGTTACGCCTAGTTCTTGAGCAGCCTCGAGTTTCAAACGTTGTAATGCTGCAGTAGCTTGAGGTACAACCAAATTGTTGCTGCGACGTGCCATATTAAAAATCTCCCTTCACTGAATGTCTGTTATTCCAGTGCAAGCTTGCAAACTTATTATGGCTCCTTCTTGCAACGTTATACGTATTTTTAAAATTTTAATCTTTGGAGGTTTTTTTCATAATGAGTAAAGGCTTATCCCTATGGTTTGCGGTCTCTTCCATCGTCCTGTTGACCGCCTCCGCCATATCCATCAGCTACAACGGATTTCTGGCCGTCGGTCTGGCGCTGCTCTCCATCCTCAACATAGGCTGGGGATTCATTATTAAATCCAAGCGCAAGCCTTCCTAGAAGACCCTCGTTTATTTAGGAGCCAGAAATCCCATCTTGTCCTTCACGCCATCGAGTATTTGGGCAGCGGTCTTCTGCGCCTGCTCGGCTCCTTTGGCGAGAATGTCATGAATTTCACCGGTTTGGCGAATTTCGTGGTATCTGTTCTGAAGCGGCTCCAGAGCGGCTACGACAACTTCGCCAAGCTCCTTCTTGAATGCCCCGTACATCTTTCCTTCGAAACGAGACTGCACTTCCTGCAAAGACACCCCAGCACACTCCGAATAGATGCTCATCAGATTGCTCACCTCAGGCTTAGCGGAAGGATCATACACCACTTCGGCTCCGGAGTCGGTTGTAGCCCGGCTGATTTTCTTGCGAATTTGATCCGGCGTATCCAGCATCGCGATATAACTGCCCTCAACCGGATTGCTCTTGCTCATCTTTTTGGAAGCGTCGTCCAGCGACATGATTCGCGCACCGACTTCAGGGATGAACGGCTCCGGAATATTGAAATACGGACCGAACCGATGATTGAAGCGTGCAGCCAAATCACGCGTGATTTCCAGATGCTGCTTCTGGTCGTCTCCCACCGGCACAAGATTTGCATTATACAGCAAAATGTCTGCGGCCATAAGCGCAGGATAAACGAACAAGCCGGCCCCAACCGATTCCTTGCCTTCCGATTTGTCCTTGAACTGGGTCATCCGTTCCAACTCGCCCATATTCACCAAGGTGGTCATGATCCATCCCAGCTCGGCGTGTTGAGGAACATGGGACTGCAAAAAGATATTGGCGCGGTTCGGGTCGATTCCGGCGGCAACGTACAGGGCCGCGACCGATTCCGAGCGATCCCGCAGCGAGCTAGGCTCCTGCGGTACCGTTATTGCGTGCAGATCGACCACCATAAAATAACAGTCATGCTCGTTTTGCAGCTTCACAAAATTTTTAATGGCTCCGATGTAGTTGCCGAGCGTTAGATTACCGCTTGGCTGAATTCCCGATAATACGGTTTTCATGACTAGCCCTCCATTTATTTATATTGTCATTTAATCCAAGTCTGCCCCGTCCTTGCGGGAGCATATAGGAACGCAAAAAAGCCTCACATCCGCAAGGGACGTGAGACCGTGGTGCCACCCTTATTCGCTGCAAGCATCATCCTACGCAGGCTGCAGCCTTCCATTCTTGTAACGGAGAATACCCGGCCGGCATATTAAGGAATAACAGCATTATCCCGTTCAGCCCGGCACTCGAAGGGCCATTCAGCAAAGCGGATCCGCCGGTTCGCATCAACCACCGGCTTTCTGAAGGATGGGCCGCACCTGCTTACTTGTCCTTGTCATCGTGTTTCAATCATAATGGATCACTATTACATGCAATGATAAAACTCTTGCTCTGCCTTGTCAATTCCAATTTGGAATCAAGATGTACGGGCCTATTTGAAGCATTTCTTTTACCCTTTCCGCAAAAATCTGTTATGATGTGGTTAATCGTCCAGACCATGATTTCTGTTAGTAAAGGAGCATCGATATGAATCAAGTGACCAAAGGCCAGTGGAATGGTTACGACACCTATATTTTAAACAGCGGCCGTCTTGAAGTGACTCTCCTTCCTCGTCTAGGTAATAACGTCATTGGGATTAAAGACAATGAAAACTCACGCGAAATCCTCCGAAAACCAGATGAAAGCGAGCTTGCATTCTATCTACAGAAGCCTTACCACTTCGGCATTCCGATGCTCATACCGCCAGGCCGGATTTCCAAGGGCCATTTCGAATATGGCGGAACGTCGTATCAATTTGACCAAAATACCGCGAACGACAATCATATCCACGGCCTCCACCGATCACAGGCTTGGTGTGTCAGCGACATAGAGGAGGAGGATGACGGCTGCGCCGTTTCGACCGAGTTCATCTCATCGGATGATCCGAAATGGATTGCCCAATTTCCTGTGCCGCTGAAGCTGGAGATGACCTTCCGTCTTCAGGGGACACGCTTAACGCAGAGCCTTCGCGTAACGAATCTTGGCGCTAGCCCCGTTCCGTTCGGCATGGGTTACCATACGTGGTTCCTGCTGGACGGCGAACCGCATCGCTGGACGCTGGATCTGCCAGTTGAAGGCATTTATACTTTGAATAACGAACTGATCCCGACCGGCGATCTTTCACCTCTCGGCCATTTGGAACAACTGAATTCGGGACTAAACCTGAAGGATGCCGACCTGGATACGATATTAAGGATCCCTGAGGGCAAACCTGCCGAGGCCTTGCTGAAGCGGGACGATGGTTACCAAATTCATTATTCGGCAGACCGTGCCTTCTTCAAGCATTGGGTGCTCTATACCAAAGGTGTTGCCGAGCAGTTCCTCTGCATCGAACCGTACACCTGGCTTCCCAACGCACCCAATTTGAATCTCCCGAACGAAGAAACCGGGCTGATTCATTTGGAACCGGGACAGACCGTGAATCTGACGACCAAGATCAGCATTCAGAATACGTCACCGGAGGCAGAGCAAGCATAAGCCAGCGTCTCCATTGACACATAACATCCTCATATACTTAACTTTTCAGCAAGAGCAGCCCTTTGAATAACAAAGGGCTGCTTTTATTTGATCTATGAACAATGCCTACGGGTAATTTTACCAGCAGACGATCTGCCTCCTGCACGAATGAGATCCCTATCAATCAGGTCATAATATCCTCATACAACACCAAAGGAGGTGACATGACATGGCTCAAGGTCGTTCTTCTAACAATCTTGTCGTACCTCAAGCAACTGCAGCTCTTCAACAATTGAAGATGGAAGCTGCTCAAGAACTGGGCGTAACGATTCCACAAGACGGTTACTATGGAAACTATACTTCCCGTGAAACCGGTTCTTTGGGAGGTTACATCACCAAACGTCTGGTACAATTGGCTGAGCAGCAATTATCGGGTCGTTCGAACCTGTAATTAGCATCTCTTCCCTCCAGCCGTAAATAGAAAGAGGCGATCTTCTCCCCAAAGATCGCCTCTTTCGTTATATGTTCTATATAATAAATGATTTCAGGATTCCGAAGCAGCTTCGGCATATGTATTACGAGGGTACCGTATCATCAAGTTGGCCATGTTATAGTTGGATTCAAGCACAGCATCCACAACGACGATGCCTTGTCGTACCATAAATTCATAACTGATTTCGCCATGTGTCCAATGGCGTTTATGTTTCAGACTTTCAAGCGCCATCGAACGAAAAGAGAATTGTTGAGCCTCACTTAGCCCCTCCTCTTGCGGAGCTATGATCCCGTTACGCCCAGACAATGGATTATGCCGTATGCCAAATTTACCAATTACATTGTTTCGTATTTGTACAAAAACCGTCCCCGAGCTTAGACCTCCCAACTCTTCTTCCAGCTCTTTAAACACGATGTCCAGCTGCCTAGCCAGTGATAATTGATCTAGTTTTACCATCCCTTCTCCCCTCCTTTATTAGTAAATCTTCCCTATTATTAGGGCTTATGACTCATTATAGGGGATAGAAATCATTGGATCAACAATATTCAACACATTTGGGTATTTATTACTAAAATTGCACAAATATTTTAGTTTTCCGCTCCTTTATTGCGTCAACTTTCTTTCTTTTACGACAAAAAAAGAAGCCCCGAAGGAGCTTCTTTCGAATATGGGAGTAAATCTGCAGTCGGAGATCAAACGCCATAACAGGAACTGCATTTTTAACTGTTTTTTCGAGGATAACCAACAATTTATGCTAAATGCTCGGTCATTTGCAAGAACTGCTTAATATCGCTTACGCAGGAGTCCGCCGCGCTTTGCCAGAAGTCGCGCTGGGTCAGATCTACGTTCAGATGTTTCTTTGCCAGGTTCTCCACGGACATTACGCCTGTGTCTCGAAGCAAAGCATCATATTTGTCCGCAAAGGTCGGACCTTCTTCCAATGCCCGAACATAGAGGCCCGTACTGAACATATAACCGAAGGTATACGGGAAGTTATAGAACGGGGTGCCCGTGATATAGAAATGAAGCTTGGATGCCCAGAAATGCGGATGGTACGATGTCAGGGCATCACAGTATGCTTCCTTCTGTGCCTCCACCATCAAATCGGAGATCTCCTCGCTGCTCAGCAGACCGTTCTTCCGCTTGTCATAGAAGCGGGTTTCGAATAAGAAACGTGCATGAATGTTCATAAAGAAGGCCACGCTGTTCTGAATTTTCTCTTCCAACAGAGCCAGCTTCTCCTCTTCGCTGCCTGCCCCCTTCACCATCGCATCAAAAACAATCATCTCGGCGAAGGTGGATGCCGTCTCGGCGACATTCATCGCATACTTTTGGTTAAGCACCGGAATTCCGCCCATCAGATGCTGATGATAGGCATGACCCAGCTCATGAGCCAGGGTCGAGACGTTCGAGGCCGTTCCGCCAAACGTCATGAAAATCCGCGTCTGGCCGCTTGCCGGGAAGGAGGTACAGAAACCGCCAGGTCGCTTCCCGGGGCGGTCCTCGACCTCAATCCAGCTCTTGTCGAACGCCATCTGCGAAAAATCAGCCAATCTCGGGCTAAACTTACGGAATTGCTCCACGATGTTAACAGCGGCATCGTCATACGAGATCTTGGTTGCCGAAGTACGGAGCGGAGCATCCACATCGGTCCAGGACAACCCGTCCAGACCGAGCAGCTTCGCTTTGCGGTTCAGGTACTCCACAAGCACCGACTTCGTATCCTGGATGACGGCCCACATCGTGTCCAACGTCTCGCGGCTCATCCGGCCAATCGCCAGCGGTTCTTTCAGGACATCGTTCCAGCCGCGGTTCTCGTACAGTTTCAGGCGGTAGCCGGATAGATGGTTCAAGGTATCCGCGCAGTAATCAGCGGAATCTCCCCAAGCCTTCTCCCACTTCTCAAACATGGATTGGCGCACTTCCCGGCGCGGATCATGCATTTTATTGAACGCTTGCCCTGCCGACAGCCTGACCGTCTCTCCGTCTTCCTCATACGGAATTTGGATTTTCTTCACGATGGTGTCGTAGAACTCCCCCCATCCGTGATAACCGTCTACCCCCAGCGACAGAGCCAGGCTTTCCAGCTCGGGACTCATCTTATCCTTCGCGAGATTGCGGCTTTCGTTCAATACGAATTCCAGCTCGGACACCTTATCCGTACCGGTCCATGCGGTCCAGAGCTCATCGTTCATTCCGCGAAGCACGTTATCGAACTGGTTCTTCACCGACTGCAGGGCCGCGGACAGCGTAGTTACCCGCCCGGACAATTGAACCGCCTTCTTGTCATTCACGTTCTGTGCGGTCAGGCAGCCTACGAAGGCAGAAACCTCGCGGATCCTTGCATAGGCGCTCTGGAACTGCTCAAGGAAGAGCTCCAGGCTGGACGCGCTCTCGATGGTCTCTGGAACAGCCAATGCCTTGACGTCTTGCTGAAGTTGATGTACATCCTGCTCCAAAGCCTCAATAAAGCTCCCGAGCTGCGGCGAGGAGGAGCCTCCTGGAAATATCGATTCCAAATCCCAAGTTTGTTGAAGTGCCATCGAACATTCATCACCTTTCGAGATAAAATATGAATTCAAACGGAATACCATTTGTGTGGACTTAGGGAAAAGTGTATAACTATATATAACTAAAATACTGTTTACCTCTTGATCAAACAAATTACTGCTGGAGGAGCTAGAAGCCATGAGACCTTTGCAAATTTCACCGGAGACGGCGGTTACACTGTCCAAGCAGCTGGGCGTTCCGCTGGAACAGCTGATGCATATGCCTCAGCATATATTAATGCAGAAGATTGCCGAGCTTGCCAAAAATGAGGAAGCGAAAGCAACCGCGAAAGACGATGAGTCCCATTCATCGGAGAACTCATGATTCCTTTTTCGAATACGTGGCCTTATGATGTCGTTGGCAACGACGTATATGTACACAGCTGCCCCTTCTGCGGGACCGACAATGTCTTGCTTCCCATGAAGCCTAAGGAGCTTGTAAGCGTTAGGGAAGGGAAAAAGAAGCTGCTCATCTTCCCCTGCTGCCACAACAAAGTTACCGTGCTGGACAGCGACATCGACTATTTGCTCACGGATCAGCGATTGCGCTGACTTTATCTTAAAACGAGCCATCGCTGCAAATTGCAAATCAACAGCCTGCTGGCCCACCGTTCAGCGGGCTGTTTGCATTTAAGACTCCGCCGGAATCGCCGCGTTCTTCTGCTCCCGGATCTGTTCGGCTATCAGCTTCCACTGCTCTCTGGAGGCTCGGATCATGGCAGCATCCATGATCTTCTCGTCCTGGACCACTCTGGAGAACCACTGAACCGCCTCCTGGAACTGTCCCAGCCGGCGATGAATCTCTCCGATCAGGTACAGCAGACGGGCATCATTGGCCCCTACCCCTTCCAGCTCAAACACCCTGATATAGGATTCCAGGCTGTAGCTCAAAAACCGCTTCTCTTGATCCTCGTTGCCCTGATACCGGTACAGCCAAGCGATATGGTGCAGCAGGCTGGCAACGATGCGATCCCGCTCCCCGATCACCTGGGCGCAGAGGAGAGCCAGCTTGTACGACTCCAGAGCATCCTCCAGGTCGCGCGGACCGCCCATATCCCTCTTCTCCCAGCGACATCCAACCTGGTCATAGAAGAGCGTCTTCTGCCGTTCATTCAATTTCAGGGTCGAGTTTTCCGTCGAAGCAAAACCGCATTCGGGGCAAATCCGCACCACGTAAAAATCGGGGTTCTCCGATTTGTAGTAAGCGCAGAAATCCGTATCCGTACGGTATGCCTTCTTAAAGCTCGGTCTCACCCTGGACGTTAAGTATTCATGCTCACAGTGCGCACAAACCACCTTGATGGAATACAAGGGTTCCAATTTCACGCCATTCGCCATCCCTTCATTCGCGTCTAATTCCTGTCCGTTTCTAGATCTAAGGCACTACGGAGTATTCACGAAATGGTGGGCGGGACCCGAAAGACGCTGCAGCACAAAATCACGTAAATCATCCTCCACGCCGATTTCGATTAAGGCTCCGGCCATGCAGCCAAGCCATTCTTCGGCATGACGGTCGGTAATCGGGAATTTCATGTGCCTGGCCCGCATCATCGGATGTCCGAACGCTTCCGAGAACAAGGCCGGCCCTCCGAAAAACTGGCTCAAAAACATATATTGCTTCTCCATCACCGGCATGATATCTTCCGGAAACAATGGCGAAAGCAGCTCATTTTGCTGCACTCTCGGATAAAAAGCTTCGACGAGCGATCGTACACCCTCGGCACCCCCGAGGTTATCATAGATGCTTAAGTTCGGATTCATATCCGCTAATTCTCCCATCTGTTTATGATTCGCTTTCGATTGGATGTACCTGTCCATTATAGCAAAAAACAACAAAAAAAGGCGCTAAGCGATGGTTAGCACCTTTTAGAACTTATTAATAACTGCGCCAGTCCTCTTCACTCTGGACGAGAGAAGCACGTATAACATAAACGAAGGCGCATACCAGGATACCTGCGACTATGCTCATGATCATCACTCCATCCAAACATAATACGAAAGATGTGCTTTGATGGTTTTTATTATAGCACAATATCCCCGAAAATAAAGCATAAATGTAACCGCTTTCTCATGTTTTTTATACTGTTTGTCCTATATGCTGCATAGATTTTAAATATCGGACCATATTCTATCATTCACAACGATGCCAGGGGGCGTATTCCTTATATGACCATGAAAAAAATGGGCTGGCTCATGCTCGTATCGGCTCTGATCAGCGTAATTGTCCTGATGGCTTTGTTTCCCGAAGCGGCGCTCCAATCCGCACTCCGCGGCCTGGCGATATGGTGGGACGTGCTGTTTCCATCCCTGTTCCCGTTCTTTGTCATTTCAGAGGTGCTGCTGGGGTTTGGCGTGGTGCATCTGATCGGCACGCTCCTGGACCCCATGATGCGACCGTTGTTCCGAATTCCGGGCGCAGGGGGATTCGTGGCCGCGATGGGATATGTTTCAGGTTACCCCGTCGGTGCCAAATTAACCGCCAAATTGTGGGAGCAAAAAATGGTAAATCGGGAGGAAGGTGAACGGCTTGTTGCCTTTACTACCTCCTCGGATCCCATATTTCTGATCGGAGCGGTATCCATCGGCTTCTTTCACGATCCCAAAATAGGTTTCATACTGGCCCTGGCCCACTATGGCGGAGGGTTCCTGGTAGGACTGTTAATGAGATTTCATGGCAAGCGCGAGTCCAATGCATCAACCGATTCGCTCCTCCTGTCCCAAACGAAGACAAGCCGGCTCAAGTCCGCCTTTCAGGCCATGCATGCTGCGCGGGAGCAGGACGGCCGTGATCTCGGCACGCTGCTGAGACAAGCGATTAACTCATCGCTTCAGCTGATTATCGTTGTCGGCGGTCTTGTGGTTTTCTTCTCCGTGTTTCTTGAACTCTGGACCCGGGCCGGCGTCATGCCCGCGCTAACGGAGGTCATCAGCTTGCTGTTATCCCTCGTTGGCATGCCCGAATCCTTATCCACTGCCATCGTGGGGGGACTGTTTGAAGTGACGCTGGGCGCACGCTATGCCGGGGAAGCGGGTGCCGCTATTCCTCTGCCATACAAAGCGGCCGCGGCAGCCTTTATCTTGTCTTGGGGCGGCCTGTCCGTTCATGCCCAGATCATCAGCATCCTGAACTCTACCAACCTTAGGTATTTTCCGTTTGTCGTAGCCAGGCTGATCCACGGCATTATTGCGGCCACCGCCGTGTTGCTGTTGTGGAGAAGCGTTATGGGGTCTTCGATACCGACGCTGGCGGTGCCGTCTGTTTCGGATTCCGCCCTAAACGGGTATACCCATATTATGGCGGCTTTCTGCATCCTGCTCGGTTTCCTGATTGCAGTTGCGTTGTTTATTCAGATCCTTCGAGGACTGCAGCAGAAATTCCGCTAATTCCCAAGGTGAACATTGTGTTCTTCTCCAAGATTGATTATCATCTTTATATAACCTTACAAAGGAGCTTATCAACTTGAGATATTATGTTCTGGACCGCGGTGACCCATTGTCTGTCGAGCTGACCCAGCAGTTTCACAAGCTGGCGGAACAGCGGGGGTTTGTGCTGGATGCAGAATCTCCGGAGATTGTGGTCTCGATCGGTGGAGACGGTACGATGCTGCACGCCTTCCATACGTTTATAGACCGTATTCCCGACCTCGCCTTCGTCGGCGTCCATACGGGCCACTTGGGATTCTATGCTGACTGGAAGGCGGATGAACTGACGGAGCTAATTGATCATATGAGCAGAGAAGGCGAACACGGCAACGTGAAGCCGCGCCTCGTCAAGTATCCCCTGGTTCAACTGGAAATCCATAAGAAATCAGGAACGTCCTCTTACATTGCCTTAAACGAATTTACGCTTAAAGGCGTTGACGGTACCGTTGTCGCGCAAATTGACATCAACGACGTGACCTTTGAGATGTTCAGGGGAGACGGCATTTGCGTATCCACGCCATCCGGCAGCACGGCGTATAACAAGAGTGTCGGCGGCGCGATGGTTCATCCCTCGATCGATGCGCTTCAGATTGCGGAAATCGCCTCGATTAACAACCGGATTTTCCGTACGCTGGGCTCGCCGCTGCTTCTGCCCAAGCATCATCATTGTGATATATTCTCGCGAAAAGAACAGCGTTTGCTGCTTACCATCGATCACGTTAATATCTCGATTGACGACCTCGTATCCGTGCGCTGTCAGGTGGCGGAGCAGCAGGTCAGTTTCGCACGTTATCGGCCGTTTCCGTTCTGGAACCGCGTCCGCGATGCATTCCTTGGTTAATATGAAGAGGACCCTTTTCTTACATTTACCAGGAGGGCCAACGCTTCACGAAGTCTTACCTTACCAATATCCGAAAAAAGAACGGTCTACCTGCCAAAATACAGGTGACCGTTCTTTGGTTATTGCGGCTGCTCTGAGGGCACATGAGACTCCTTGGAAGGCTTTGCTTCCTTCTCCTTGGGGGCCTTGGCTTCGCGCGGCTCGCGTCTTGAATCCTTGCCTTCGCGCCGCTCGCGCTGGTCCTTGTGCTCCTTGCCCGGTTTTGAACCCTCTTGGGCTTCCTTGCTTCTCTGTGCTTCCCCCTCAGCCCGGTTATCCTTAGGGGATGTTTCTCGAACCTCTACAGGCTCTTTCGTATTGGAGGCATGCTCTTTCGTTTCCTTCTGCTCCTTCGTTTTCTGAAGCACAAAGTGAGCACAGCCAAAATTGCAATATTCGTTAATGTAATCGGACATGCTGGAAAAGGTTGAATCCTTGGCAGCCTTGGGATGATTGTCCCGATAGAAGCCTTTAAGCCGAAGCTGATTGTAACCCCAGTCTCCCACGATGTAATCATAGCGGTCCAGCACCTCGCTGTACCGCTCCCGGAAAGCTTCCAGATTCCAGCCGTTTCGATGGTCCTTTAACACTTCATAGCTTTTGTTTCCGATAACGATCATTGAAAGCTTCCCCTGCCTTTCCAATAGGTTAAGACTGCACCGTCTCTTCCTTGTTGCGTTCCGCAGACTTCACTTGCTCGTGTGCATGATAGGAGCTGCGCACAAGAGGACCGGACTCCACGTGGCTGAATCCGCGCTTCATTCCTTCTTCCTTCAAGATCGCAAACTCTTCCGGCGTGTAGTATTTTTCAACATTCAGATGTTTCGGCGAAGGCTGCAGGTATTGGCCGATCGTCATGATGTCGCATCCCACCGAACGCAAGTCGTCCATCGCCTCCAGAATTTCATGCCATTGCTCCCCGACGCCCAGCATGATGCTGGATTTGGTCGGAATGTCAGGCTGCATCGCCTTGGCATTCTTCAGCAGCTGCAATGAGCGGGAATACTTGGCTTTGGCACGTACGCGATCGGACATACGCTCCACCGTCTCAATGTTGTGGTTCAGAATATCCGGCTTTACGTCCATCACGATTTTCAGCGATTCTTCGTCTCCCATGAAATCCGGGATCAGCACTTCCACCGAGCACAGCGGCAGGCGTCGGCGAATGGCTTTGACGGTTTCGGCGAATATGTAGGCACCGCCATCCTTCAGATCATCCCTTGCCACGCTTGTTACCACGCAGTGGCGCAGGTTCATTTGCTCGGCCGCCTCCGCTACCCGTTCCGGTTCCTGCAGGTCCAGCTCCGTTGGAAGCCCCGTATTCACGGCGCAGAATCGGCAAGCGCGGGTACAAATGTCACCCAGAATCATGAAGGTTGCCGTACGGTTAGCCCAGCATTCGTAAATATTTGGACAGCGAGCCTCTTCACACACCGTATGTAGTGTTTTGGATCGCATCATGCTTTTGATTTCTTTATAATTATCGCCAGTAGTCAGCTTGATTCGAATCCAGTCAGGTTTTGGCTGTTTGGTTTTAGACAAAGAAAAAACCTTCTTTCGAATGTAATGATGTAACTCAAGACATACCCCATCGTTTGCTGTCCCATATTATATCATGAAAACCATCATATTACTTGTTTCGCATCGATATGAGATTAATCTAGTTGCGGCATGGATAAAAATCCTTGTTTCGATTCACCCTACAGGTAGGCATGACTGTCCGTCCTTAATTACGACTATCGAAAAAGGGAGGAGAAGGACAATATGAGGATTTTACAACCATTGCGCGCAAAGGGCATCATGTATCGGTCCACGGCTGCAGTCATGGCTGCTTTGATGGCTGCCTGCTGCATGTGCGGGCCTGCGTCCGCATCCGCCTCCATGGCGGTCAGCGCGGCTGACGATTCGGCTAAAGCAACGGATGCTGCAGCGAATTTTGCGGACCGGAAATCTTTATACGATCAGGTTTCCACCGTTACCCAAATTCCTTGGCACCGCCTAGCGGCCATTGACCAGTATGAACGAACGCTGACCCGGGTTCATCCCAAGGATCGAAAGCATCCGGACCGCACCCTAGGTATCTTTATCCCTTCCACCCGATGGGCTGGTCCGCTGAATCCCAATCAGGAAGACGTGAATCCCACGTCGATCAGCGTGTTCTCCGGGATCGGGCTCGATGGGGACGGGGATGGCAAGGCAGACCCTAATAATGATATCGACTTGCTCTACACCGTTGCGACAAGACTTTCCCCTTATGGGCATGCCGCTGATGATTTCAGCATCGGCCTATGGTCATACTACCAGAACACGCGGGCCGTACAGCGCATCATGCAGTATGCCAAGCTCTACGAGACCTTCGGGAAGCTGGACCTGTTCGACCATGCGTTTCCCCTTCCCGTCAAAAGTAACTATTCCTACCGAAGCACCTTTGGCATGGGACGCAACTGGGGAGGCAAAAGGGTTCACGAAGGAACGGATTTGTTTGCTTCATACGGAGTCCCCGTTCGAAGCACCTGTTACGGCGTCGTCGAAATTAAAGGCTGGAATAAATACGGCGGCTGGCGCATCGGCATCCGGGATTTGAACAATCATTACCATTATTACGCCCATCTGCAGGGGTTTGATAAAGGGATTTCGCTCGGGGATGTCGTTACGCCGGGTCAAACCCTCGGCTGGGTCGGCAGTTCGGGCTACGGCAAGCCGGGAACCCAGGGCAAATTCCCGCCGCACCTGCATTACGGCATCTACCGGGACACCGGATTGACCGAATGGGCTTTCGATCCTTACCCGCTGCTGAAGCACTGGGAACTGGAAGAAAAACGCTCGAAGAAAAAAACGCGCTCCTGAATTCAAACCAGGGGCGCGTTTTTCCTTTAAGGGCATACCCTCATGTCACATAGACGGCCAATCCATGCTGCACGTACACAATACGGTTTGAGAATGAGCGAATGAGCGTCCTACTCGCCTGTTCCGCTTCCCTCCGTATGCCCTGATATGTCGGCGCCACCCGGCGTAGGCACAAGAGGCGTCGTCGATCCCTGGGCAGGAGGGTCCGGCGTCGTTGAAGGCGGAATCTCCTGCTGCCCGTCATGGGTGTTCTCGTCCGTTACCGGTGGCGGTATCGCGATGCTCGGTGCGCTTGCCTTATTCTCGCCGACCGCCTTTCCTTGGCCGTCGTAATAATACATCGGCACATCGCCTACCACGAGCAGATACGAGATCGGAATATCGGTTTCCACGATTTGCGGCTCCATGTCAAAAGGAACGACAACCGCTACCTCCGTCACGATGTGGACGAACACCTCCACCAGGATCATATTGATGCCGGCCCCCTGCTGCCTCGTATCCAACTGAACCTTTACCGCTCCTTGGGGTTCGATTTTTAAAGGTATTTGCGGACCGAATGAAGCGATGATCGGGCTTTTTAACACCTGTCCCAGCGGAATCTGCTCTTTGCGCTTATGGATTTCGTCCAGCGTGCTCTGCACGACCTGTGTCGTATGGGACGTGATTTTTAAATGCTCGGCATAATTCAGCATGAATCCGGTCACTTTGCCCGAGCTGTCCGTTTTCCAGTTGACCAGATTATCAAAATCCTTGCCCTGCGTCACCTGGGAGGTGATCGCTTTATTGATGGCTTCGGTAGCGATCTGCTTAACCCGGATTTGGGCTAAATGCATGATCGGCGGCCGCAGATTCTGCTCGATATACATAAAAAACTCAACGATCCCAAACACAAGGAGCAGAGCGCCGATCAGCCACCATTTTTTTGTGCTCCGCCGTTTGGCAGCCTGAGGACGCCCCCGGCTCTGCGGTACGGGCCGAAAGCCTCTGCGCGGTGGTTTGTAAGCTCTCCTTGGTTTAGGCCACGACAGCGACGGAAAGGCCAAACGCCTGCTTCCCCATCTCTTTCGTCTCATGCTTGGTCCCCCCTATTTACGCCCCGAGGAGCATGTTTACCATGGCAAGCTCTCCTGTATAGAAGGTATGCGGACAAACGGCAAAAAAGAAGAGCAAGGATGGCTTATCCTCGCTCTTCTATGTCGTTCGTTGAATCGTCTTCTTGATCTTCCACGTAATATTTCAGCATCGACAGTTTGTTCTCCCAGAAGCGGTCGAAATAAGACAGCCAATCCTTCAATTCCTTAAGCGGCTCTGCTTGCAGGCGATAGCGGGTCTCGCGTCCCACCTTGCGGTCCTGCACCAGACCGGCTTCCTCCAAAATACGGAGATGCTTGGACACGGCGGTTCGCGTCATGGAGAAATGTCCCGTAATTTCTTTAACCGGCATTTCCTTATCGCTTAACAAGCCGAGCAGCTTACGGCGAGTCGGATCTGCGATGGCTTGGTAGACATCATGCTTCGGAGCGGCCTGCGACATCGGTTACGCCTCGACGTATCCTGCAAGCTTCTGGACAATGCCAGCCCAGCCGTTGTCCATGCGGCCTCGAACGATGTCATGAGCTTCCCCGAACTCGGTTACTTGATCCGCTGTCCATCCGCCGTGGATGAGCGTGAATTCCGTATGGTCTCCCTGCTCCACCAGTTCGAACGTAACGCTCCAATCCTTGCCCCAGTTAAAAGACAACCGGTTAGGTTCATCAATAAGCGTCACCTTGCATGGTGAGTTTCCGAAGGGGCCGGCATTCAATTGAAACTCGAACCCTTCCACCGGTTCAAAATTGTTAGGCATAAACCACGCCGAAATCCCTTCAGCTGTGGCTACGGCTTTCCACACCTTCTCGATGGGCGCTTTCAGCACAAGAGTATGACGAATATCCGGCAGCTTGCCGTTAGTTGCGTTGTCCATATCAGATTGATCCCTCGCTTAAACTTAAATTATGAAACCATTTGGTTTCCATTTATGCATTATAGGACACCAAATGGTTTTACGTCAAACCCCAATATTCACCTGTTCGTCATCACCCTTAGGTCAATCAGCCGACTAATCGGCTCAAAACAGAGACCTTGCCAGCACACCGCACTTAACTCAACCTCAGGTTAGGGTTGATCCGGGTAAGTCTTTTTCAGGAACGCGATCGATTCGCGAATCAGCTGCTTCAGCACCTCAACTTCAATGTCCGCCACTTTATTAATGTACACGCAGCCTTTCCCTGCCGTATGCTTGCCGAAATTCGTCAGCAGCTCCTCCCGCTGATCATCGCCTGGCGCAAAATACAGGCTGATCTTCGCTTTTCGCGGCGAGAATCCTACAAACGGCGCATCTCCCTCATGGCCGGAAGCGTAACGGTAATGGTAGGAGCCGAAACCAATGATGCTGGGTCCCCACATTTTGGCCGAATACCCGCTCGTTTCTTCAAAAATCTCCAGCAAACGATAGGCATCCTCCCGTTTTTTCGGCGAATCCACTTGCTCGATAAACTCCACCACGTTGTGATCCGTTTCTTTTGTTTTTTGCTCGTACACGGGTTTAACTCCTTTCGAACATGCCTGTTATTATGACCATCTCTGTCAAGAATAAAAAAGGCCGGTTATGATCAGCAATATTATCTAATCATTCCCGCCCCTAATCGAGCTATTTCCTGTCTCTATAAATCAGCATACTCCCTCTGCCTTAAAGCCTCGTACATCAATACGGAAGCGGCCATAGCCGCATTCAGCGATTCGGCACGCCCCGGCATGGGGATACGGATGGCATCGTCCACGAGTGCCGCGACCTCAGGCGAGACGCCGCGTCCTTCGCTGCCGATGACGATCCAGCTTGTCCCTTTGAAGTCGTACTCGAAGCATGAGCGCTGTCCTTCCAGCATGGTGGTCACCAATCTGGCTCCCCGTTCCCTGGCTTCCGGCAGGATGCTCAGCAGATCACCCTCCAGCACCGGCAGATGGAACAGAGATCCCATGGTGGAGCGCAGTGTCTTGGGATTGTACAAATCCGCACAGCCTCGCCCCAGGACCACGCCGGCAGCCCCTACGGCATCGGCGCTTCGTATGATGGTTCCCACATTGCCCGGATCCTGGAGACCGTCGAGAACAACGACCAAACCGTTCTCGCGCAGGATCAGGTCCTGCCATTGCCGCGCTTCCTTGCGAATGACGGCAAACACCTGCTGCGGCGACGGCGTATCGCTGACCTTCGATATGACGGCATGGGATACGCCGATCCATTCGGCACCTTGTCCTGTATCCGTAATATGACGAAGCTCTTGGGGGATGCCCTTGTCCACGTCATAAGCCACGCACTCGATGTCCGCGCCGGATGACAGGGCTTCCTGTACGAGATGGATGCCTTCCACCACGTACTTGTTCTGCTTGTCCCGGTGTTTTTTCTCCTGCAGCTGTGCCCAGCCCTTCACTCTGGCGTTCTGCGGCGATAATATCTCCATTGTTAATCCATCCGTTCTTTACATATATACTCATCAGAGCCCGGGTTCGACCCGGTATCCGAAGCTGACGGCTTTATTTGGGATAAGCAAGCTCCAGCTTCGTTAAGTCATTCTTATGTCCGACGATGACGAGCACATCGCCTTCCTCAATCCGGTCATCCGGACTCGGCGAAATGTTCATGTCCGCATCGCTTCGAATCGCCATGACATTGCACCCGAATCGTGCGCGAATATCCAGCTCTCTCAAATTGTGGCCAATCAGCTCGCCCGTAGCCAGCATCTCCATAATGCTGTAGTCGTCCGACAAATCGATATAGTCCAGAATATTCGGCGAGACCAGATGGTGGGCAACCCGAAGCCCCATGTCCCGCTCTGGGAAAATCACCTTGTCCGCTCCGATCTTGTTAAGCACTTTTCCGTGCAGCTCATTCTTCGCTTTTACGATAATAGCCGGTACGCCAAGATCCTTCAGAATCAGCGTCGTCAAAATGCTGGATTGAATATCCTCCCCGATAGCCACGACAACCACATCGAAATTCCGAATGCCGAGCGCCCGGAGCGCCTCTTCATCGGTCGAATCCGCCGAAACGGCATGCGTGACCATGCTGGCAGTTTCCTGAATACGCTGTTCGCTCGCATCAACGGCTAATACGTCAAATCCCATGCTGCTCAATTCCTTGGCAACGCTTGTGCCAAAACGCCCCATACCGATTACTGCGTACTGCTTCTTAGCCATTTATATATCCCCCCACGAGCCTAGGTCGATCCTTAATCATCAATGTTAACAGTATATCATACTGTCCAGAATACTTGAATGTAACTCCCCTGGAACGGGCACATTACACAATGACCCTTATATAACAAGGAGGAACATTTCGATGTCCATATTGTTAGATCTAAGGCAAGCCGTCATTCATAAAGTCCACAATCAGGACGAAGAAGAGCTGCGCTCCATGATCGAGGGTTCCGTTGACGGGCCTGAAGCCGCCCTGCCGGGACTCGGCGTGATGTTTGAAATGATGTGGAAAGACATGGATGCTGCCCAGCAAAATACCCTCGTCTCTTCCCTTCACGACCATTTGAAAACCGTTACGCCTGGCAATCTTCAGGGATAATCCCGCGCTCAACAAAAAGAACAATCCCCTCAGCCTTCAAGCTTAGGGGATTGTTCTTTATACTGCATATTTATGCCATCGCTTACGGAGCGGTCTCAAGAAACTTGGCGGTTGGGTTCTTGTCTATGGCGGTTCTCATCGCATACTCATTTTCGAAGAGAACGACATAATTATCCTTCTTGTCTTTCACCAGGGTCGAGTTAATCCGGAACTTGGACGGATCAATGTTGTCGTCCACGAGCCAGCGGGCGAACTGATACGGCATCCGTTGCAGCTGGACATCGACGCCGTACTCCCCCTTCATCCGATACTCGAACACTTCGAACTGGAGCTGGCCGACCACCCCGAGAATGGTCTCGTCGAAGCTAACGGTGCGGAATACCTGAATGGTCCCCTCTTCCGTCAATTGGTCAATCC
Source organism: Paenibacillus sp. CR_12 (assembly GCF_041953985.1). Lineage (NCBI taxonomy): Bacteria > Bacillati > Bacillota > Bacilli > Caryophanales > Paenibacillaceae > Paenibacillus > Paenibacillus sp. CR_12. The sequence goes on from NZ_JAVFHO010000011.1 coordinate 178,675, forward strand.
CCTTCTGATATTGCTTATGCTTCAGCGCATTCTTCACGGTTACTTTGGCAAAGATCTCCGGGGAAAACGTCGGAAGCTCGTCGAATACAACCTCGCGTCCTTGGCTGAGGGAATCCCCGATCCGGAAAATACCCGGGTCAAACAGACCGATAATATCGCCAGGGTATGCCTCCTGCACAATATCTCGATCCTGCGCCAAAAATTGCTGCGGCTGCGCCAGCTTGATTTCCTTGCCTACCCGCACATGCTTCACGCTCATACCGCGTTCGAACTTGCCCGATACGATTCGAAGGAAAGCGATGCGGTCCCGGTGAGCCGGATTCATGTTGGCTTGGATCTTAAATACGTAACCGGAGAATTTCTCATCGGTCGGTTCCACCACGCCTTCCGTGCTGCGGCGCGGCTCCGGCTTCGGCGCAAGCTGGAGGAAGTTTTCAAGAAAGGTCTGGACGCCGAAATTGTTGATCGCACTGCCGAAAAATACTGGCGTTAACTGCCCCTGCATCACTTTCTCCAGATCAAACGGGTCGCCGGCAACATCCAGCAGCTCCAGATCCTGACATAACTGGTCATGCAGATAATCGCCAGCCATTTCGCGGATGAGCGGATCTTCATACCCTTCGACCTTCTGCACTTTAATCGTGGAATGGTCGTCCCCTTGGAACAATTCCACCTGATTCTTCACCCGGTCGTACACGCCGCACAGGTCGCGGCCGGAACCGATCGGCCAATTCATCGGTACGGAGCGGATGCCCAACACCTGCTCAAGCTCTTCCATCAGGTCAAACGGACTGCGTCCTTCGCGGTCGAGTTTGTTGATGAAGGTGAAGATCGGAATGCCCCGCTTCGCGCAGACCTGAAACAGCTTGATGGTCTGGGCCTCGACCCCTTTGGCTACGTCAATCAACATGACGGCGCTGTCGGCAGCCGTCAACGTACGATAGGTATCCTCACTGAAGTCTTGGTGACCCGGCGTATCCAATATATTAATCCGATGCCCTAAATAATCAAATTGCATCACGGACGACGTGACGGAGATTCCCCGCTGCTTCTCGATCTCCATCCAGTCACTCGTTGCATGCTTGCTCGCTTTACGAGCTTTAACCGATCCGGCCAGACGAATGGCGCCCCCGAACAAGAGCAGCTTCTCGGTCAGCGTCGTCTTACCGGCGTCAGGGTGGGAAATAATCGCGAACGTGCGACGCTTATCCACTTCCTGCTGCAGTTCATCTATTAGCTTTGCCATTTCACTTATCCCTTCGTAACTAAAGTCATGTATATCATTGTACCACAATTCATACGCAAATCATCCCCATGCGCCGTGCGCATGAGGATGATTTTTATCGCATAAATTTTAGCTAATCTTCTATTTTTTCAACCACACGACGTTATCCTCAAGCTGACCGTTAACCGGCCACCAGTGGAAGCCGTCTTCCTTCAGCAGCTCATCCGCTTTGTCAGGTCCCCAGGAGCCGGCAGGATACGATTCCAGCTCGCCCTGGTTCTCTCTCCAAGCGCTAGCGATGCGATCCACGAAGGACCAAGCGGAAGCCACTTCGTCCCAACGCGTAAAGTAGGTGGAATCCCCGCGGGCGGCATCATGCAGCAGACGCTCATACGCTTCCGGAGAGTTAATGCCCACGATGCAGCTTTGGCAGAAGTCCATCGCAACCGGAGCGATCTCGGACTCGGAGCCCGGCTTCTTCGCGTTGATCTTTACGTAGATGCCTTCCATCGGGTTAACCCGGATAACGAGCAGGTTAGGCTCCAGGGAATGCTTTTGGCCCAAGTATACGTTGGTTGGCATCCGTTTGAACTCTACGACCACCTCGGTCGTCTTAACCGGAAGGCGTTTGCCCGTGCGGATATAGAACGGTACGCCCGCCCAGCGGAAATTATCCACGAAGACTCTGGCCGCAAAATAGGTTTCCGTATTGGATTCCGGATTTACCTTGTCCTCTTCACGGTAAGCCGGCAGATCTTTGCCGCCTGCGGAACCGCTCGTATACTGACCGCGAACCACGTTGTTCTTGACTTCTTCGTTTGAGGCATATGGACGCAGGGAGCGAAGCACCTTCACCTTCTCGTCGCGAATATCTTCTGCGAGCAGGCGGCTAGGCGGCTCCATGGCAATCATGGTCAGCAGCTGCAGCATATGGTTTTGACCCATATCCCTGAGTGCGCCCGCATGGTCGTAATAACCCCCGCGCTCCTCGACGCCAACCGTTTCACCAAGCGTAATTTGGATGTTGGCAATATGCTTATTGTTCCACAGCGGCTCGAAGAAAGCATTCGCAAAACGGATAACCTCGATGTTCTGCACCATTTCCTTCCCGAGGTAATGGTCGATCCGATAGATCTCCTCTTCCTTGAACACTTTACGGATCTCTTCATTTAGCTTGGCAGCGGACTCCAGATCGTAGCCGAACGGCTTCTCGATCACAAGACGGTTCCAGCCCTCTCCGTCCAGCATGCCGCCCTTCATCAGGTTGAACGATACGCTGCCGAACAATTCCGGTGCAAGCGCAAGATAGAACAAGCGGTTGCCCGGTATATTAAATTTCGTTTCCAATTGCTCCGTTTGTTCGCGGAGCTCACGGAAACCGTCAATATTGTTGATATCTAAAGATTTATATTCAAAATGCTGTGCAAATGCATTCCATTCACTATCCTGTTCCGAACTATATCGGCAGAATTCCTGAATCGAACGATACACGTCCTCCCGAAACTCCTCTTGGGTGCGCGGACGCCGCGCCACGCCGATTACAGCAAAATCCTCATCCAGTTTTCCTTCACGATAAAGACTGTAGATCGCCGGAAACAACTTACGTCTTGCCAAATCACCAGTCGCTCCAAAGATGAAAAATACAGCTCCCGGTGTCTTCATTGTATCTAGATTTTGATTTTCAGCCATGGCTCCTCATTCTTTCTATGAATTATAGTGTATTTTTATGCATCGTCACTTAACTCGATGTGATGACATTTTAGCATATTCATTTCAAGTATGCTATCTCATTCCGTATTTTTTCATCGGAGTTTCAGATATTATTTTCAATATTCTATTGTAATGACGGGAAATCCGATCGTTATTCTACTGCTTTTCTTCACCGAATCTTCATGCACCGCGATCTGCATATGAATCGGCGTGTCGCCGCTCTTCACAAAAGTCCCCAGCGAAGGCGCCTGATAAGATCGGCTGATCGTTGTAACATCCGCATAATCCTCAACGGAACGAAGCGGAAGCTTTCGGGCTACGGCCTCTTCAACTTGGGCCATCGTTCCATCCACGCTGCCTGACTTCGTTGCATATCCTTGAATGGACGCATTCCACGTATTCGGTATGCCTGCTTGCTCCATTCGTTCTTGAACATGCTGCTGAAGGCTCATCATTTCCCGGGCCTGGGCTGCCGCCTCTCCGACAAGCATGACTCTGACATAACTATGGCCTTGCTTCGTGAGGGCCCAATCCAAATGCACGGAGACGCCCGATCGATCGCCTTCCGCTTGGAAAACGTCATTTCCTTGAAGCTCGTTCGAGGTACTGCCGGAAAGCCCTATTGCGCGAGCCAATTCTTCGGCTGCTGTCTTAGCTTGATCCTTAGAAATCGAATTTATCATTTCGCCTTGAATTTTTACCGTGAGGAGCGCGGAAGGGTCCATATGCTCCTGTCCAAGGGCTGCAAGAAGCTCCAAATTGCTTTCGGCTATGGTCCCTGCTTCCGATGCTCCATTCGCCGTTCCCTTCCAAGCTGACGCCTCTGCCGTTTGCGGAACCGCTTCCTCCCCATTGCGTTCCGTTGTTCCCGCAAAACCCGCCATCATCCCTGTTGCCCCGCACAGCAACAACATCATCACAATCAACTGTAAACGCATCTTCCGCATCGTCAGCCACGCCTCCTCGTACGAATCTATCAATCTAGTAAAAGGATGGCCGGCTCACTGCAGATTTATACCTCGCCATATAAAATGATCCTGCTATTACCGTTTTAAAAATCTCCCTTCCCCTTACCTAAATAAAAAAAGCCTCCCGATTGGGGAGTCTTTAAGCCTGCCTATCATTGTTTACATGGATATGTCGATACCCGAACGCATCGCATCACGGATCTGTTTAGAACCGCGTTCGGCATCTCAAAACTGTTTTTTTCACGTTCATAAACATAAAAAAAGAGCCGGCACTCCTTACTCAGCCAGCCCATTTTTATAAGCGTAGATGGCAGCTTGGGTCCGATCCTCTACCCCCAGCTTGCCCAAAATATTAGTCACGTGAAACTTCACGGTTTTGATGCCTATAATCAAATCATCGGCAATGTCCTGATTGGATTTGCCCTGTGCCAGCAATCGCAGCACTTCCATCTCCCGGTCCGTCAGGTCATTATGCGCGGGCGCTTCATTTTGCGGATGGCGGAAACGATTCATCATCTTCGAAGCGACCTGGGACTCCAGAACCGACTGGCCCCGTGCGGCCGCACGTATAGCATCGGCGACCTCGGAAGCCCGGGAGGTCTTCAGCAGATAACTGAACGCGCCTGCTTCAATGACCGGATACATCTTCTCATCGTCCAGATAGCTGGTCAGTACGATCACCTTAAGATTCGGAAATTGCTTCATCAACTCCCGCGTGGTCTCAATGCCGTCCATCCCATCCATGACCAGATCCATCAGCACCACGTCAGGATGATATTCCTGCGCCAGACGTATACCTTCCTCGCCGCTGCCCGCTTCGCCTACCACCTCAATGCCGTCTTCTGTGCCAAGCACGGCAGCCAAGCCGATCCGCACCATCTCATGATCATCCACCAGCAGTACCTTAATCGGTGCTTCCATCTCCATCCCCCCGTTTGCGTTCTTCGTTTATGAGCGGCACGATAATCTCAATCCGCGTCCCTTTTCCCGGGGCCGTGATGAATTGTAACGAGCCGCCGATTTCCGTCACCCGTTCCTGCATGGTCGAAAGACCGTAGGAAGTCTGTTTCTTGTCGTCCAGTTCGAACCCGACCCCGTCATCTCGCAGCATTACCCGAACGGTGTTTTGCCTGCGATGAATCCGGATGTCCATTTTTTCCGCCTTCGAGTGCCGAAGCGTATTCGACATGGCCTCCTGAATAATGCGGAACAGATGATTTTCAATCCCTTTAAGCAAATGTATGTCATCGTCCATTTCAAACGTAATTTCCATAGGCACTTTGATCCGCAATTCCGTGATCAAATCCCGCAGCCCTTGTTCCAGTGCTTTTCCTTCGAGATATACCGGCCGCAGATGAAGGAGTAGCGCCCTCATCTCGGACTGTGCCACAGCCGACATTTCCTCAATCAGAGCCACCTGGCGCTGCGCTTTGTCAAAATCCTTATCCAGCGTCCTGCCCACAGCTGTTGCCGTCATCGAGATGGCAAACAGCTGCTGAGAAACCGCATCATGGAGCTCGCGCGCCAGACGCTGTCTCTCTTCCACGATCGCCGTAACCCTGGCCTGCTCGGCTAGCTGGGCATTGTTCGTGGATAACCGCTGCAGGGAAGACACCTGATCCTCCCAGCGCTTGCTGATCTTCACCAGCTGTTCTCCAAGCCGGCCCACTTCGTCTTCGCCGATGTCCGGCATGACGTCCGTCAGACTCCCTTTTTCCCAGTTCACGAGTGTTTCCCTAACGAGATCGACCCGCCGTTTTACCCGGTATCCCTGGAAGAAGCCATAAATCGCTCCCAGCCCGATCGGCAGCAATACCAGGGTTATGCCTGCCTCGATCCGGTTCTTCCACGTCTCAAACGGTTGAAGATAACCATATGTATATAATAAATAAAGGACAACGAGCATGACAACCAATCCCAGAAGGGTCCCCTCACGCATACTTCGGGTAATGATATTTGCTTTCTTTTCCGTTTCCACGGGGCAACCCTCCTGAATGGTTTACACAAAACAATACGTTTATTATGTCATTCTTATATTCAAATCTCCGCCTAAATAAGAAACGATAAATTTCACTTTATATTCACTGGTCTCATAATTGGGCGATTGATATTTCACTCGGTTCAATATGCCGGTTTCCTTCCGGTCGTCCATATGAATCGATCCGAACAAGATGAATGCTTCGATCTCCACCCCGTAATAGTCCGGGATCATCAGATCGATATCACCGAGCATTCCGTGGAACATGAGCACCGTTTGGCGTTCTTCGGGAAGCGCCAGGGACAGATCCACATCCGCTTCCCCGAGCACATGCCACACGCTCAAGCTGCGCATCACCCAGGGTGCACGGTCCCAGTCAAAGTTGGACATAAAGTTCTGCCTCTGAATATATCTGGTCGTGGTATGGGCCCGTTTGGACTTGCCGTAGAAAATACCCAGCGATATCAAACTGACGCCAATAATCAACATAAGATGCTCGAGCAGCAGCAGCACGGCTCCGACGCCGAGCAGAATGTACCCCTTCTTCACATGGCCTTGCCTGATCTGAAGGACGCCCGCGAAGATGAGCAACAGGGCGACAATGGTGAAGAAACCAAACCATCGGCCGAAAAGCATAATAAAACCCAAGCTGATTAAACCTACTGCTATCCAGCGGTTTCTGTCCATGTCGCACCTCCTTGATGACCAAGATATAAGCTCGGAAAAGCCATATCAGTGAGATGCTCCCCACTGTATGGCTTTGCCTGTACTATACGACAATCTCATTCGTATAGCATATCATATGAACACGGTATTCGAATACGCTTTGTTCTTATTTTGCTGACTTGCTAAGGAATTACTCGGATTTCGAGGATTTCCCCATTTTGTTTTTCAATGCTTGCAGCTGCTCATCCACCTTCAGTTGCTTCTCAGCATCCACTGGGCTTGTGTATGCTGCGTTGTTAGGGCGGTATGGTGCGCGAAGCACATCAGCTTCAGCTTCCATTTGCATGATTTTTTCTTCCATGCGGTGGAAGCCCATCGAAGCACTGCCGCTTTCAATGGTATGCAGGCTGCTCACTTGAGACATTTGCTTCTTCGCTTTCGCCATTTGAGCGCGAGCTACAAGCTCATTGCGCTTGTTGCGCATTTTGTAGAACTCGTCTTTCATTTCATGCAGCTGAGCAACAAGCTCTTTCGCTTGAGCCTCGGATTGCAGGTGCAGTTCCACGTACTCGGTTTCTTTTTGATCGAAATAGATTTTTTCTTCAAGCAGCTTGCGAGCCACTTCTTCTTGACCGTTTTTCAGAGCCAATTCCGCTTGAGCTTCACGTTGTGCCGCCATCTTCACAGCCTCATCGACGCGCTGCTTCATGCGACGCTCATTTGCCATTTGCTTCGCAACCGTTACCTCTGCTTCATGAATTTCTGCCTCCATGTCGCGCAGGTACTGGTTCAGCATTACGATCGGATCCTCCACTTTATCCAGCAGCTCGTTCACCGATGCTTTCGTCATATCCTTAATTCTTTTAAATACTCCCATGTTATTTATCTCCCTTCTCATAGTTCGAAAGTTTTTTCTTCAATTCTTCGATTTCTTTTTGCATGGCTTTTCTTTCAATATCCTTCATCATCGCATCCAGATCGGAATCGGTGGACGCGTTCGTTCTTGTGCCGTTGGGACGGTCATATTTGGGACCAAAGCTTCCATGCTCATTAGGGTTAGGATAGCCTTGATGACGTCCATAAGCATCATTGTAGCTGTTGTAGCCTGGCCCCGGGCCCGGATGGTCGTTGTAACGGTATCCGCCGCCATGTCTTCCTTGCGGTCCGTACGGATCGTGATAATACGGTTCTTTAGGAACGACGAGGCTTGCAATCAGATAGATCAACAGCGTTGTACCGCCTGTGAAAAAGATACTGACTACAAATATGATTCTAAGGAGGGTAGATTCGACTCCGAAATGATCGGATATACCGCCGATCAACCCTGTGAACATCTTGTCTCGGGTGGAACGGTACAATCTTGTCATGGTTACTCCTTTCCGCTGTTATTCAGCTTTTGCTTCAAGCGGGCAAGTTCCTTTTCCAATACCGTGGAGACGGATTCTCCAGCCTGATCCATGTATTCCTGCCCCATGCGGCGTAAATCGCGAAGGCTTCTGGCTTCCAGTTCCCAGTCGCTGATACGGTCCTCGAGGCGATTGAACATCTTCGGTACATCATGCCCCCCGCCATAGGACCCCGTACGTTCATTCATTTTTTGCTGAAGACGAAGGGTTTCCACTCGGGCAACATAATACTGGCGTTTGCTGTAGACCGTCTGATATTCCATCCGCAGCTCACCGAGCTGCTCCTCGATTTCTTTCAACGACTCCAGGCTTGAGGATAACAGGCCTTGATACTGTTCAATCTTTTCCTCATAAATCAACTTCTCCTGCAATGCCAGCTTCGCAAGATGCTCTTCGCCGGCCTTCAAGGCAAGCAGTGCCTGCTCTTCGCGTTTAAATCGCATGGTTTCCGCTTGATCCACCTGCTGTTTCAGCTGTCTGGAATGTACTTGGCATTGCTGCTGCAGCTTCTCGGCCTCAGCAATATCCTGTCTGGTTGAATGTAGGAACTGGTCGATCAATCGAACCGGATCCTGGCTCTGCTCGAGCTTTTCATTCAATGTTGCTACGGTTATGTCTCTTATCCGCCGGAAAACACTCATATCGGCTTAGCCCTCCTCATCTATCATGATCTGATCTGTTGTTTATGCAGGTTATATAATGTAGTGGTTCCTTATCAATAACGGGGTCTTCCATTCTTCAATCGGGACACTCCGTAGATGATTAAGATGACACCAAGGATCGGACCGATCAGCCAAGACAGTTTACCCATCAACCAGATGATGCCGATACCGAGAATGATCCATCCCATCAAGGTATTGCCTCTTCGAATTCCGTAATATCCCAAAGCAACCATCAGTATCGGAATTAGAAGACTGAACAACCATCCAAGCAGAGGACCGAATACTCCCAGAAGAACCAAGATCCCTAAACCAATCAACAGGATACTCATTCCATTGCCTTTTGAATTCCTCATTTATACACCGCCTTTCTGTTGTTTGATCGTTGTTTCATTTGTTCAACCTTATGACTCTATTCTAGGTAATTTCGAGTTTGACTAAAACGGCCTGTGGACGGTTTTTGGACCTAGACCTAAGGCGGGGCTTCCTATAGACCTACGTCCAACCTCTGGACTGGTCTGCAGTTTTTGCGTTATATCCGTGAACGAACACCCTGCTGTTACCGTATCACTTATTGAAGGAACATCGATCTACAGGAGAACGATCTTCAGCAGCTGCGATTGGGAGTGGACTTATCGTGTGGATGCTTCGATGGAGAGACAACAAAAAAAGGAATGCAGACGTTGATCGTCTACATTCCTTTTGATTGATGCCGGTGAAGGGACTCGAACCCCCACGGTTTCCCTCACGATTTTGAGTCGCGCGCGTCTGCCAATTCCGCCACACCGGCTTACACAATGGCGTGCCCTAAGAGATTCGAACTCCTGACCTTTTGATTCGTAGTCAAACGCTCTATCCAGCTGAGCTAAGGGCACATATGGTTGTTATGGAGGCGCCACCCAGATTCGAACTGGGGATAAAGCTTTTGCAGAGCTGTGCCTTACCACTTGGCTATGGCGCCAGAAATAAAAATGGAGCGGACGACGGGAATCGAACCCGCGACCCTCGCCTTGGCAAGGCGATGCTCTACCGCTGAGCCACGTCCGCAAACATAAAATCAATGGCTGGGGATATAGGATTCGAACCTATGCATGACGGAGTCAAAGTCCGTTGCCTTACCGCTTGGCTAATCCCCAATATGATTTTGTAATATGGGGCGATCGAGGGGAATTGAACCCCCGAGTGCCGGAGCCACAATCCGGTGCGTTAACCACTTCGCCACGACCGCCATATTGTACTATAAATTGATTCGATTGGCAGGGGCAGCAGGAATTGAACCCACACTAACGGTTTTGGAGACCGCTGTTCTACCTTTAAACTATGCCCCTAAAAACTGGTGGAGGATGATGGATTCGAACCACCGAACTCGAAGAGAGCAGATTTACAGTCTGCCGTGTTTAGCCACTTCACTAATCCTCCAGAATGGTGCCGGCGAGAGGACTTGAACCCCCAACCTACTGATTACAAGTCAGTTGCTCTACCAATTGAGCTACACCGGCGTATAAAATTATAAAAGGTACATGGTGGCTCGGGACGGAATCGAACCGCCGACACGAGGATTTTCAGTCCTCTGCTCTACCGACTGAGCTACCGAGCCATAGAGCTCATTTCGGACTTTGACGAATCCCATATCGGATACGCATCTCATCCCAAAGTCATCTATGAAACTTGTAAAAATGGCGGAACTGACGGGATTCGAACCCGCGATCTCCTGCGTGACAGGCAGGCATGTTAGGCCTCTACACCACAGTTCCACGAGGCACTATCGCTATTGCGATATAAATTGGTTGCGGGGGCAGGATTTGAACCTACGACCTTCGGGTTATGAGCCCGACGAGCTACCGAACTGCTCCACCCCGCGTCATTAAAAGGGTTGCTGCAATGGTGAAAAATCATGGTGGAGGCTGAGGGGATCGAACCCCCGACCCTCTGCTTGTAAGGCAGATGCTCTCCCAGCTGAGCTAAGCCTCCGTAACAAAGCGACTTTTATCATAGCAAAATCTGATATAAGAAGCAAGTGTTTTTTTAATAAAGTGGTGACCCGTAGGGGATTCGAACCCCTGTTACCTCCGTGAAAGGGAGGTGTCTTAACCCCTTGACCAACGGGCCTTGCTTAAAATAATAGTGGCGGAGAGAGAGGGATTCGAACCCTCGAGACGCTTTTGGCGCCTACACGATTTCCAATCGTGCTCCTTCGGCCAACTCGGACACCTCTCCATAAATGGCTCCCCGAACAGGACTCGAACCTGTGACAACTCGATTAACAGTCGAGTGCTCTACCAACTGAGCTATCAGGGAACAATATTCAATTCAAGTGATTGATCACCTGAAAACTAGATACGAAACGAATTTGCAGCACATTAGAATCCGTAGCATTCACCCGATGTGGTATCGGGGTCCCCAGAAAGTATTCGGCATCT
>NZ_JAVFHO010000012.1:0-152645 GCF_041953985.1 Paenibacillus sp. CR_12
TCGAATGCGGATCATCGGCTTTTTATTATATAGGTAAGACTCCTGCGGTGCTTACCCCCGGACATATAGAGGGTAGGGCCTGCCGATTGACATCATCATCGTCTCTTCAGAATTCCCAAATACTCGATCCATGGCCCCACGTCATGCCGGTAACGCTCGGCCAGGACCCGCACAATTTGAGACGTATGCGTTAAATCGTGAACCACCCACGTCGACAGCAGCTCTCTTAATTTCACCACGCCGAATGCCGGGTGCAGGCCCGTCCGTTCGAAATCCGGCGCCGAATCCATCAGAACCTTCAGTTTAGCCAGATTTTGAGTACGGATGGCCTTGAACGCCTGCAGCTTTTGATCGATGGATTGCTCAGCCGCCTCGTTCAAGTGGGCGTAACGGTCAAAGGGCGGAAACGGCTTGTCCTCCCCTTCCTGCAGCATAAACTCCAGCCGCGGTATCCAGTTGGTCCGCTCAGCTTCGATAAGGTGCTCGATCACCTCCATGGCATTCCAGGTGCCTTCCCCTTCATGGCTCCTAAGCCATCCATCCGATAAACCGGATAACATGTGCTCCAAGGTGACGGGGGTTCGTTCCAGAATCTCAACGGCTTCCTTGATATCAAAATTCATGCTCCCTCAGCTCCCATCTGTTCCGTATTCACCATGCCACTTCCTATGGAAACCGGAATCGTCTCGATTTAATAACGCTATCGACTTATTCTTGGTTCCATATAATCCGTAATTTTTACATTGATCACTTTTCACCCGTGATTCTAACAGCCTCTATGCGACTGTATCGATTAAAGTAAAGAACGTTGTCCTTTTTGATCCATCTAATCACGATATGGCAGAAGATAAAGAACCATAACAGGCCTGTAAGGAAAACCACCCCAATTGCAAAAAGGTTGGCTAGAAGATCTTCTCCCATATGATTCGAAAATATCTCCGATAAGGCTGAGCACAAAAAAGGCAAATAGACAATGGCGTAACGTCGGCTCAAGCTTCCTATCCAATTCCCCTTTTCCGGAATTAATCTCATGCGAACGATCTTGGAGCCCAACGTATTTCCCTTCCAAATCACAGGGATAACGACCATCAACACAAAGAAAACAATGGCAAAGATGATCTCGTCAACCAATAATCCTCGACTCTTCAGTAGCCCTAATATAAAGCCGGTTATCACTCTGGCAATCATAATATTTAGAAGAATCTCCATGAGTTGGGCACCAAAGGTTGCTTTTCTCTGATTGTGAAAGAAGTGGCTTTGCTCACTAAGGGTTTCCCGCGATGGTATTAACACCAAAAACATGGGGGCGAGTATAAAGCCAAGTACAGTCCCAACCGTATTCGTCAACAAATCATCTACATCAAATATACGATAGGGGCATTCAAAAAAGCCAAACAAAGCGGTTCGTTGGGTGATTTCAAAGAAAAGCGAAACACCAAAGCCAATAAGAGCAGCATGAAACCATTTTGCTTTACCTTTGAAAAAATACCTCAGAAACACACCTAAAGGAAACAAAAGCAAAACATTAAAAAACATTTGATAAAAGGCCCGCGTTGTTAACAAATGGAGATAACTTGAGGGGTTCGTCCAATGAAATCCGCTTTCACGCTGAATATCCCGTATAAATTGAAAAGGGCGATACTGAATGAGAATCGTACCGGGATCCATTGAAGCACAATTATTCCGGGCACTGGGGAGTGGAAAAATCACTAAAAAGAAAGCACTTAATCCATACAAGATAAAACTAAAGATAAGTAATGTTCTCCAAAAGCTAAAGTACCCATGTTTACGGTACTGATAAACGGCCCAAGGAAGCGTCAGAAAAGACGCTAATAAAAAACATACGGAGATCGCAATGAAAATAGGCAATACATAAGCTTGCATTTCATTCTCCCTTTCTAGAAGCAGCTAGAGAAATAACAACTGAAAAGATAAATAATCTTTAGTCTTTTATATAAGCATTTCCAAAAGATCGATCTGGCAATACTTTAAGATCCTTCATCAAAGGGCACAGAGACGTAAATGATCTGTGAATAAAAAATAGATATTGACTTGGTGTTAACACCAAGTTGTACGATAACGTTGCAACTCGTTACGAGCTGCAGAAATGAGGTGACCTCATGGGAGAAACATTCTCCATCAAGCAAGTGTCTGAACGAACCGGATTGACCGAGGATGCCATTCGCTATTACGAAAAAATCGGGCTCCTCCCCTCTCCCAAAAGAAAGGATAACGGCCATCGTGTCTATCACATAGAGGATGCCGAAATTATGGAGTTGATCACATGCCTGAAGAAGACAGGAATGTCGCTGGAGGATATGAAAGCCTATGTGCATCTTCCCTTTAAGGAAAATATTCAATCCGTTCCGGAGCTGAATGCCATGCTCCAGAATTACCGTCAAAAAATTACCGGTCAGATTTCGGACCTGCAGCGCATTCTGCGTTTCATCGATGACAAGTTGAACCAAAATCAGTCCCTGCTTAATCCCGAAAAGGCGGCCAGCAAAGAATCCGAAGTATAGGAGATTTACACATGACAGAGAAAAGAATGAATAACGTCGCCTTGATCACGGGAGCAAGCTCCGGCATTGGCTTGGAGTTAACCAAGCGATTGTTATCCGAAGGCTGGCAAGTCCTCGCTTTGATCCGTTCTGCCTTTCCAACGGACGATGCACGGATTCAAGATGCACTGCGATTGCGGCAGCTCAGAACGTACAAGGCTGATTTATCGGATTTCACGGATCTCCAAGCCTCGCTGGATCAGATCAAGAAACACGAGGGTCATATTGACTTGCTGTTCAATAACGCAGGCGTCTCCTTCGGCGAATTATCCTACTCCCAACAAGGACGCGAGATGCATTTTGAAGTAAACTCTATCGTCCCTTATATCATCTTGATGGAACTGAAGGAGCTTCTTGGGAAAGGCAGCTTCAAGACGGTAATCAATACGTCTTCGAATGCGTTGTTGTATCTCAAACAGTTCGATCACCGTACCTTGGCGTCCCCTGTCGGGTTCAAGAAGCTGATTGGGCCTTATGCTGCGAGCAAATTAGCCTTATCGTTGTGGACTCAGGAGATCGCCACTTCCATGCAGGCAGATGGCATTACGATCCGAAGCGTCTGTCCGGGAGGGAATAAAACAACCATGACCAAAAACGCCGGGATGCCAAAATTTATGATCCCGATCCGTAACCTGTTCTTCTCCCATCCCAGTGAAGGAGCTTCACGCCTGTATGAAGCAGCGCTAGGTCAATCCCGACAATCGACGGGGGCATTTCTCAACAAGGGTAAAGCAACGCCTTTAAAATTCTCAAGCCAAGGTGCAGAGCTGCTTAGCACGATCGAGCTAATCTATAAGCAGGAGTTTGCAGTCAAATCTTAGAACCCATGCAGCCCGAGGGTTCGTGATGTTTCCAGCCTAGCTCATGAAGGCTAGTTATCGAGCTGCCATTCCTCCATGAATCGTAGGGTGTTGCGAGCATGATAATCAGCCAAATTCGAAGCAAAGACCCGATCCGGAAATCCACGGTGAAGAAGCTTCAAGCCGCCCGAGGTTAATGAGATATAGTGATGCAGACGGTAAAATAGCATCCGATTCGGATCAAGCCCGTTTTGTTGGAAATACCGATAATGCTTCCCGAATCGCAGCTCCAGAAATGTATGCTCATGCTCGATGTCGAAGAATTGCGCACCTTCAATATCAATGAGATAAGGCTCTAAGCGGTCTGTGACCAGGACATGGTCGGGTCCCAACTCGCCGTGGATAAAGCCATATCGCTTGCGTGAATCTATCCTGGATTCCAGTTCATGCAACACAGCGAGCAGCCTGTCGTGATTCTTCCGGATACTCTCGTTATGCAGGACGATGTAGGACAGCTGTTCCTTGGCATTTTCCAGCTGTAGATGATGGCATCGCTCCCGTTGGTTCCCGCTTTGATCGGGCTTTCCGTAACTCTGCCTGTGGTTTGCATGCATGCGTTCGATCATGCTGCCTATCCGTTCCAGGACCTCATCCCGGACCCGTTGGTCCGGGTCCTGAAGGCAAGCTTCTGCCTTCTGTCCTTCAATACATTCAACAAGAGCATAGTCAAACGGGTAACGGTCCTGTCCCGTGTGAAGATCATATAGAGCAGGCGTAGAAATACCATGATTCCTTAACCATCTGTTATTGGTTTCGAACGAATGTCCGCCAAAGGATCGTTCATGCACACGCTCGTTCGCTATTTCTTCCTGAAAATAATTCTTCGTCAAATCCCACACATACAGCACGCAGGCAAATCCATTGCGACAGTGAATTTTATAGACCACCTTTTGCGCTCCGCCATGCATCTTCTTTACATCCGCGACAATATATCCGGTACCCAAAACCTTCCCGACATACTCCTGTACATCTGTTTCATCGAGGTGACAAGTCCAACTCATGAAAACACGCTCCATTCCATTGTTTTTGCCGGCTCCCCCACTCTATGGCATTTCCGGGCAAAAATATAGACTATTTCTTTCGGCTCTGCTATGATGTTGAATTAGGTCTCGAATAAAACAGCCATACGATTTATAGCCCTTGGACGCTTGGTCCAGGGGCTTTTTTGATGTGTTTTATATATAAAAAAGACCAAGCAAGGTCATTCTTGCTTGGTCTTGACGCATCTCGGATATCGGATCTCGCATCCGCTGCCCGTGGTACACGATGATCAATATCCATCCATCATCTTCGGGACGTTCCACGGGTGGCTATCCTTCCTTACGTGCCGCAGAAGGTACGGTAAGGACGGGAACGCTCGGGCACGATCGCATATTCCGCTTGTTCCGGGGAATGCGCGTATGGATCAGACAGAACGTTCAGCAGTTCATTCATCACGCTGTAGTCCCCTTCGTTCTCCGCGGCTTCCAGCGCTTCCTCCACCCGGTGGTTCCGCGGAATGACCGCAGGATTGCTGCTGCGCATCAGCTGATGGGATTGGTCCCTGGATTCCTGCTGGCGGCCAAGCCTTGCTTGCCAGCGCTCGTACCAGGAAGCTAATTCCGGCGTGCCGTTTAGAGGCGTGTCCTCGAGTTTGTCAAACGTTAACGCACGGAAGGTATTGGTATAGTCTGCCTGATAATTTTTCATCATCTTGAGAAGGTCTTCGATCAGGGATTCGTCGTCCTCCTCTTCATGGAAGATCCCCAGCTTGGCTCTCATGCCTGCAAGCCACTGCTCGTGATACAGATCGGTGAAGGACCCAATCGCCCCCTCGGCCAGCTTGATTGCCTGCTCTTCCTCTTCATGCAGCAGCGGAAGCAAGGCTTCCGCCAATCTTGCGAGATTCCAAGCGGCAATATACGGTTGGTTGACATAGGCATAGCGGCCTTGAGAGTCGATGGAGCTGAATACCGTATTCGGGTCAAAGGCATCCATGAAGGCGCAAGGCCCATAATCTATCGTTTCGCCGCTGAGGGTCATATTATCGGTATTCATCACCCCGTGGATAAAACCGACAAGCTGCCATTTGGCGATCAGGACCGCCTGACGCTGGATGACCTCCTGAAGCAAGACCAGATAACGGTTGGCACCGTCACCAAGGTCTGCCTTAGGGTAATGCCGCTGCAGGGTGTAGTCCGCCAGAGCCCGTAAATCCTCGGTTGTCCCCGCTCCCCTAACATATTGAAACGTCCCCACTCTTACGTGACTTGAGGCCACGCGGGTCAGGATGGCGCCCGGCAAATCTCTTTCACGGGTGACAGGCTGGCCGGTCGCCACGACCGCCAGGCTTCGGGTAGTCGGAATGCCCAGCGCATGCATGGCTTCGCTGATAATATACTCGCGCAGCATCGGACCCAGGGCAGCCCGGCCATCGCCTCCCCGGGAATACGGCGTCCGGCCCGAGCCCTTGAGCTGAATATCCATGCGATCTCCCTGCGGCGTGATTTGTTCACCCAACAGAATCGCACGGCCGTCGCCCAGCATCGTAAAATATCCGAATTGGTGCCCGGCATATGCCTGAGCGAGCGGCTCGGCCCCCTCGGGTATCTCGTTGCCAGCAAGCATTGCCGCTCCCTCCGGGCTTTGCAGGGCATCGGCGTCCAATCCCAACGACGCTGCCAGCGGTTCATTTAGAACAATCAGTTCCGGCGAGCGCACCGGCGTGGGGTCTTGCTTGGTAAAAAAAGATGCCGGCAATAACGCGTAACTATTGTCAAAATTCCATCCTATATCGTTCAAAGCTTTCCGGTTGGTCATGGGATCTCCTTCTTCAAGCAATTTGATGATGACGGTATCTACCTATTATTTAAACACAAGTCGCTCTTTGTAGGGTTTACTGAGGGAAATTTATTATTCTGCTGATTAATTGCTGCATTCATAAAAAAAATCGCCATCGAGAATCCCTCGACAGCGATGTTTGGTTCATACGAATCCTTAGTCCCGATTCGCCAGCTTCGCCAGCAACCGGATAATTTCGATGTACAGCCAGACGAGTGTTACCAGCAAACCAAATGAGCCGTACCACTCCATATATTTAGGTGCACCATGACGCGCGCCCTCTTCAATAAAGTTAAAATCCAGCACGAAATTCAGTGCGGCGATGATGATGATCACAACGGAAATTCCGATACCGATCGGTGTGCTGTCATGCAGGTAAGGTACCGTTACGCCGAACAGGCCGAGAACCATGCTAAACAGGTAGACAAGCGCAATGCCGATCGTTGCCGCGATGATCCCCTTTTTGAAGCCTGGCGTCGCCCGGATCAGACCTGTCTTATACGCGAGCAGCATGCCCAGGAATATGCACATCGTCAGTAAAGCCGCCTGCAAAGTAATGCCATAGTACAGATATTCGTAATGCGCGGATAATGCACCCAGGAAGAAGCCTTCCAGGATCGCATAGATCGGCGCCAGATACGGTGCTGCCTTCGGCACGAAGCTGATGATCAGCGCCAGGACAAAACCGCCGATCGCTCCGCCGATCATGAACGGGAATACCTCATACCCGTTAAAAAACATAACCCAAGAAATGACCGCTGCCCCGATCAGCAGCGCGAGCAGCATGAACGATTTGTTCACCGTTCCGCCAATCGTCATCGTTTCTTGATTGTTGTAATACCCACTCTTCTCAAAGGTTTCTTCGTTGAGTGTCGGATTTCCACTGCGCCCTATCAAATAAATTGCCTCCCTAACAGTCTGTTTTATATCCATTTTAACATAGGTTGGAATATTTTAGGATACGCAAAATATTGCATTACGGACGAATCCAACCGAATTAGAAACTAACGGTATGCAAAAAGAAAAAAAGCATCTCCTGCAGGGGATGCTTTCTTTGTTAGAAGCGAGATCATGGATCGTGAATTCGCCTTGCCTATCTTTTTACTCCAATCCACTAATGAAAGCCTCGAAGTTCGCGGCAAGACGGGTGATTTTGTAATCGCTGGCCTTGTCCACATGAATAACCTCCGGCTCTCCATCGTTCCCCGATGAACGGTAATCCAGCATCACGACCTCGGACGGGGACGGACAATCGCAGATCACCACGCCAATCTCAGGATATCCGCCGTTCTCGATCATAAAGCGGCTGCCCAGGCTTCCGCACAAGGATTTTTTCTTGTCTCGTCCGATTCCCAGAATACCTGATATTTCAATAAAATCCTGTGCTCCACCCTCTATAGGGAATTTCCGGTTTCGGGGAATCCCCCCGTTATGTACTTTCATGGCTTGAATATAAGATGCCGGCAGCTTGAAGACCAGCGCTTCCTCCACGGATTCGATCAGCTCGTCCGTAGGCGGAGCAGAGACGTATTTATCGGCCTCCGGGGCGCCGTCATCCCAGAAATTCAGTACGTCAGGATCCGTATAAGACACGGCGGCACTGGACTTCTCTGCTGGCTTCGGAGCCGTTTTGTTCCGGATCCATTCCAGAAACTCCAGCGTATCCTCATCTCCAGGTTCTAAATGATCGGCCACTTCGAACGCTTTGCGAGCATCTTCGTAACGATCCAAATAGTAATATGCGAGCCCAATGCGGTAATGCCACAGCGGATCGTCCTTGCCCTCTTCCCGAATGGACAGAAATTGCTCAACCGCCTCTTCGTAGCGTTCGAGATTGTTCAGCGCCCGGCCCAAATGGCTGATCAGCGCATAATCCCGCTCTTCCTCCGGGATCTCCGAAATCGCATCTACGATTTCTTCAAACTCGTCCTCTTCATGCCACTCTTCCAGCTGCTCCAAAAGCTCCTCATTCATCGTTCATGCCTCCCACTCTATTCATCCTTTCTGAAATTATACCATTCCAGCATAGCCCTCTCCAGCATGGAAGCTACAGAACTGATCGATATGACAACAAGCAAGCACACCTGCGGTTTATTACGTTCAATGCAAATACAGAGGACACTTTTTCGGCGTCCTCTGTATTCATCGCTAAACTTTATTTGGATTGACCTAACATGTTCATTAGAACGGTTACGGCCTCTGCCCTCGTGGTTTGAGCGCTTGGATTAAACTCGCCTGCGCCAATTCCCTTAACAATACCAAGTTCCTTCAGCGCTTCAACAGAGCTTTTCGCCCAATCAGGAATAGCCTTGTCATCTGAAAAAGAGGTTGTGGGGATGTCCTTGATGGATAGCTCGAGCGCATTCGCAATCATTGCTGCCATCTCAGCACGCGTCATTTTTGCGTTTGGACGGAAAGAGCCATCCTGATAGCCTCGAATAATGCCAGCCTGGACGGCCTGCGAAACTGCCTTCCTAGCCCAGTCACCGATCCAAGCTGTATCTGTGAATATCAACTCCGCTCCAGCATCTGTCGACTTCAGCGCATTCATCAGCATGAGGGAAAATTCTGCACGCGTCACGGTGTTGCCCGGCTTGAACGTTTCATCCGGATATCCCGTCACGATACCCTCACGTACCGCTTCCTTAATGCTTACTTCGGCCCAATGTCCGGAAATATCGGTAAAGGAAATTTCCGTTGACGGGTCTGTTGGTTTGTCGACAACGGGCATTCCGTTGGCTTTATTTACTACGAGTGCTGCATACTTCGTAAAGTGATTGACCTCTACGGATATATAATTCTCCTGTATGATGCTGCCCTCGACTTTCACCCATGCCTTTTTCACTTCATTAAAGTAAAAGACGGCCGCTGTTTGATCGCTCTTTAAGCTTGCGGCGTCGTAAGCTAAACTCAGTTTCACGGGTTTGTTAAAATTCCCCGAGACGTTTGTTAGAACTTCAAATACCGGGCTTGCCAAAACCTCGTTATTCTTTAAGAGAGCTTCGGTATGTTGTATTTTCTCTATCGATAATTTCAGCTCCTGAGGTGTGGCGCCTGCCGGAATGGAGATGATGATTTCTTTCCCCAGGCTAACCAACCCAGGTCTTCCTGTTGGCAGCGTGATTTTTCCATCGGATGAGGTAACTGTATTGTCCATGGGAGCCGATGGTTTGGACGAACCGCCATCGCTGGCTGTACCTCCCCCATTAGAAGAACCGCCACCGTTAGAGGAGCTATTCTCGCGGGTCACAGTAATCGTGTAGATTCTGGTCGATTGATCGCTTGCCGTTACAACAATCGTGATCGTATTCGATCCCACGTTTAGCAGTATATTGGAGCTTGCTTGCCCGCTTAGTACTGAAGTACCGTTAACCGTTATCGTAGCATGACTATCGAGTGCAGTCGCCGTTACGGTTAATACGGAAACGGAGTGAGGCACGCTTGACGTGTACACTTCAGTTCCAGAAGCAAAGACAGGGCTTAGTGTCCCGTTCGATAACGCTACACTGCTCAAATCCGCAGATGCCGGCACCGTGAACACTGAGTACGAATTGGATTCCGTCAAGCCTGCTCCCGCATTGCCTGCGTAATCGGTCACCCCCGAGTTATCAAGCGTGATGTTATTCGTCGCAGCATTTACATCGGAATTCGGCGTGAGCGTTGCAGTCCATGTGATGTTGTCAGATGAACTAACGCTGCTTAACGCACCGTTTACCACCGTCAGGTCCCCATTGGCGAAGCCACTAACCGCTTCCGAGAATGTAATGGTCACCAATGAAGTTTCGCCAATAGATAGCGCCGTGTCGGCAACTACAATAGTAGCGGTTGGTCTCAGTGTATCGATCGCGTAATTGTTAGAATCCGTGGTACCCACTCCCGCATTACCTGCTGCATTCTGTACGCCCGTATTGTCGAGCGTAATGACATTGGTTGCATCTGTGATGCCGGCGTCTGGCGTCAACGTCGCCGTATACGTGATATTGTCAGACGTGCTCAAACCGCTTAATGTGCCATTCGCTACCGTCAGATCTGCTAGCGTAAAGCCTGTTACCGCTTCCGAGAACGTGATCGTTACCAATGAAGTTTCTCCAATCGATAGCGACGTATCGGCAACCACGATCGTGGCCGTCAGCTGTGTCGTTTCAATCGCATAATTGTTGGAACCGGTGATACCAACACCCGCATTGCCCGCCAAATCGGCCACGCCCGTATTATCGAGCGTGATGATGTTGGTTGCATCTATAATGCCAGAAGTTGGCGTCAACGTCGCCGTCCAGGTGATCCCGCCATTGGACGAGCTCACGGCACTCAGCGTACCGTTTGCCACCGTCAGATCTGCATTCGTGAAGCCTATTACCGCTTCCGAGAACGTAATGGTCACCAATGAAGTTTCGCCAATAGATAACGCCGTGTCGGCAACTACAATGGTGGCGGTCGGCCGCTGTGTATCGATCGCGTAATTGTTAGAATCCGTGGTACCCACTCCCGCATTACCTGCCGCATTCTGTACGCCCGTGTTGTCCAGCGTAATGACATTGGTTGCATCTGTGATGCCGGCGTCTGGCGTCAACGTCGCCGTATACGTGATATTGTCGGACGTGCTCAAACCGCTTAATGTGCCATTCGCTACTGTCAGATCTGCTAGCGTAAAGCCTGTTACCGCTTCCGAGAACGTGATCATTACCAATGAAGTTTCTCCAATCGATAGCGACGTATCGGCAACCATGATCGTGGATGTCGGAGACGATGCATAGACTACACCGGTCGGCTTGAGAAATAACAACCCCGCTACAATAGATACGATTAGAGATAACAGTCCTATTTTCTTGGCAAAATGCATATGTGCCTCCCCTAATGAGTGGATAAATTCCTCAATCTATCAAATTATGTACGTACCGTCGGAATTATCGCAGTTTACGCCACGCCATATTCCATATGATGTGAATTACTTTTATCGACAAATTCCAACCGCCTTCTATTGTATATCGTCCATTTCTTTCAAAATAGTGACTGCTGTCATGAAAATCGTCATTTTACATCCCCATATCATAAAAATGATAGCTCCTATCGTGTTAACCAAAAACTCCCACGCTTAGAAAAAAACCAAAACACTGACATAAAGACGTCAGTCATCACCGCTCATAATAGCCATAAAACCAATCTTAATCGTCCTAGGAGGAAATATATGATAAACACAAACCAAACATTGCGGGGATTTGCGACCATCAGTTACTGGGCAGATGATATGGAAGCGGCAAAGGCTTGGTATTCCGACCTGCTGGGTATTGCGCCATACTTCGAAAGGTCAGGTCCCGACGGGAAACTGGCTTACGCCGAATTTCGGATTGGGGACTACCAGCACGAGCTGGGTCTCATCGATCGCCGTTTTGCCCCTGGTCAGCCAACGTCCGGCCTCGGCGGAGCGATCATGTACTGGCATGTCGATGATATAGAGGCCACCCTCAGCCGATTGAAATCCATGGGTGCCCAAGAATACGAACCGCTCGCCCACCGCGGGGAGGGATTCATTACGGCATCCGTCACCGACCCCTTCGGCAACATACTAGGCATCATGTACAATGCTCATTACCTAGAGATACTGAATTCCAGAATCCAGGGGTAACCAGAAGCATGCTACTTCACTCTTCGATCCAGCAAAAAAGGAGCAGCCTAAGCTGCTCCTTATCTTAACGGCATCTACATGGCATCCGCATGAACTTACACAACATAATCCGCCATAATATGCTCGATATCGAACGGGGTCACCCCATGTTCCACCGAGAAGATCGTTTCCGCCTGTTCCGCATGATCTACGGACTCTCCTCTTGCCTTGGCATGCAGCATGAACAGATCATACAGATCGGGCTTCCGCAGGGCTGTCATGGCTTTGCCCATCAAGACCATCCCCTTCTGATTCCCCTCTACATTGTTGTAGTAGTGTGGATGTCTGGTTAGGGACAGATCGGTCCAGATGACCGTACGCTCCACCAAATCCAAGATAACGGGAATAGCGATCTGCGTATCGGCGGCGACATCGATTTTATTTGCCACCGTCGAGGGCTCGAATATTTCACCGGAACCGGGTTTCTTCCGCATCATCCAGCCCACGAAGCACTCCGGCAGGTTGCAGTACGGTTGATTTGTATACGAATGAAGAGTCGCCACAATATAACGTCCGCCGTATTGGACGATGGTTGGAATATGCAGATCAATGAATTCGCATGCTCCTTGAGGAGCTGACACGATATCCCCGCTGTGCACGGCCCTGTAATGGGAGGACCGCAGATTCGTATAAGAAATATGCTCGACGTACTGCCAGTCGTGATCATACATGACGGCGGACAGGTCAATATCCACGCGGCCCGTAGGCTCTCCGTTCACGCGTCCTTCCTTCCACCAGCTGAAGAAACGGATGGTATCCCCTTCCGCCATCGGCACCCGGCTTCCCCGAACTAACGTATGCAGGGCTTTGCTTGCCGATCTCTGCGAGAACGGCACATGATAGTCCTTCAATCGCTTATCGACATAGGCCTTCCCCAAGGGCGGCAGCGCGGCGAACCGCTGGATCAACGCCTGCTCGCATACCTGCACGATATCTCGGCATGCCGCTTCATCGATCTCCGGAAGCGTATGGGGTACGGCAAAGGCTTTAGCCACATTTCCTTTCGGGAAAAAGACGCGCAGCTCTTGAGGCTGGCGGCGGCGGGCAAAATGATTCTTCACTTGCAGCAAGACCGGCGTCGATACTTGATTCGCCACCTCGCCAAACGCCAGAACGACATACTCCGTATGTTCGGTGGATCGCAGCAACTGATCCAATCTGCGGGCAAACTCACCCGGACGCTGCATCAACAAATCGATCAAGTTCCAGACCTGGCCGTACTGAAATGCAAGCTCGACACTCCCGTTATAGGTGGTAAAGGGCTTGTGATTCCGCAAAATATCAAAGGCTTCCTCACAGCGTTTATACCGGTGCTTATATTCGGAAGGATGGAGGATTTCGCCCAAACGAATCCAGCGGTCCTTAAATCTGAGCATATCCTCCGTTATCGGATGACAGCGTTCCAGCAACCCCAGCAGCAGCCGTCTTTCGCGCCGCTTAAATTTGCGAAACCGGGTGGCTTCCGCCAGGCTGACATCTCCGCCTGACCAAGCCACCGCTAGACGAAGGACATCGGTTGCGGTTTTGAAATAACGCCCGATCCGCTCGACGTTCCCCTTGTCATGCTTCATTAACGCAGCTGCCACGAATCCCGCATTCTCCTTGAACTGAATCTCGGAAGGGAGAATGACATCCAGTTCCTCGGGGTCGACAAGCTCAATAACGGCCTCAATATCCCCTTTATCCGTTGGGGAGATGGAGCCTTTAGCTTGGATCAGCTGGCGTATCATGGCATAGAAATCCGCCCTGCTTCCCAGATCAATGGTTTTCAGGTTGATGTCATCCTGCAGCGGAGGTCTCTCTTCATGCTCATATGCAGGCAAATCCCAAGTCAGATCATGATAGATGGCATTCAGGTACAGCTCCGCATCGTCCTCCTCCATCACCTGCAGCGGGAACGCGGGATACATCGGCACATATTTTACATGCGCGCCTACCATCACCCGTAAATCGTCAATCAGCGGTTGATAAAGCGCTTCGAACTGCTCTTTGGATAAGGCTCGCACGGCGTTCAGCAATGGATACGAGAACGTATACCCAAGCTGCTCGATATTCTTCACGGCCGTCGCCAGATAAGCTTTTGGGAGACGATCCGATTCATTCTCTGCATCAACCATCAATTTGTTCGCTCTTCGTAAATAAATCGAGTTCATCATATCAAGAGTCCAGGAAAGCCATATCCCTAATGTCATTGAAAGAATTATAGAAGGAAGGAATATGATAGCCTGGACGCCTCCTCTCTTGAAACAAACTCCCTCAGGAAAGCTGCGACCCTAGGTTCGCCAAATGAAGTAGAAGGAAGGATCGCAATAGCCTGAAGGCCAAAGGTTCAAAGTCCATGACCTCAAATCTTTGATGAACCCATCATCCCATACCTTGCAGCCGGCCAACAGGGCGAAAGTATTACGACTTTGGAAAATGAGGAATGATTTCACTCTTCATCATGATGAAAAAGCGACCGCCGCAGTCCCGGCAATCGCTTCCTTGGTTAGTGTTATTCATTTTCATGAGAACTGCCAGAAGCCCGCTACCGGGTCCTGAACGTCATTCGTGGTGATTTTGGCGTAAATATACAGAGCTCCAAAACCAAAAGGATAACTGCTGTCCTCTCGGAGCAGTGTCTCGGGATACCCATCTTCGTCCACCTGAAACAAAAAGGAGAATCCTTCCTCCCTCAGCTTGGCCGAATAATAAGCTTCATCTTGGACCAGTCTCGGGCTCCCGCCGAATTTGATCAGGAAAGACTGATCCATCGAATGGAGGTCGCTGCATGTCTCTCGATGCGAAATAAGATGCTTGATCAGGTCCGGGTGCGCAAAATGATCGCTCAAGCTCTCGCCAGTCATTGGGTGCTCCATTACCTTGATAGAGCAATCAGGATATTGATTGTGCTCTACG
The DNA here is from genome assembly GCF_041953985.1 of Paenibacillus sp. CR_12. NCBI lineage: Bacteria > Bacillati > Bacillota > Bacilli > Caryophanales > Paenibacillaceae > Paenibacillus > Paenibacillus sp. CR_12. The sequence continues at coordinate 14,802 of NZ_JAVFHO010000012.1, forward strand.
TATTTTTCATAGTCATTAGGGATGAAAATAGAGATCATAGAGGCAGGCTTGAAAGGATGAATAAGACTTAAATAGAAGTAATAGCCCAGGTCACCTTCTTGGATGACATCCGCTTTGTCGTCGAAATAGGCCGGGGCATTGCCGCCGATCCAGCCCGTACTTTGTCCTGTAGATGGACCTCGACCGGCCTCATACAGTATACAGTCCTCGCGCTCAGCTAAAATATTCGCGTAATTTTCCATACATATGATATGAATCCGGTTAAAGGACCCTTTCCTCCTGCTGATTTAGTTCATGCAATGCCAAGTGATTTCGGCTTAATAGCCAGTCCTGCAGAAATGGACTAGAACAAAAAAAGCGAAACCCCTAGACTTATCTTTTTTGCTAAAATAAACTTAAAATGGAAGCCGTACGATTTTCGAATTCCCGATCATGATTGGAAAGCGAGGTGCAGCCATTGACGACCCTTATTGTGATCATCGTCATTTTCTCACTGATCACGCCGTCCTTCTTCATCGCGAAATTCACCAAGGAATTACGGGCGAACAACAACCGAAACGTGCAGCGCAAGGCGATTCTCGCGAGCGGTACGCCCGCTCAAGCACAGATCAACTCGATCCGGCAAACGAATGTGCAGGTTGACGATCAACCCGAAGTGTTGCTGGACCTAAGCGTCACCAAACCGGATGGCGAGACGATCCATACCGTCGTAAGAACCGTTATCCCGATCATAAGCATCCCCACGTTCCAACGAGGCAATATCATCGAAGTAAGGCATATGACCATAGACAATGAGTTGAAATTCGAGGTCGTAGGCGCCTATATACCTTGACCCTGAATTCTCGATTACAGCTCTCCCTCAAGAAAACGGATGAGGTACGATTCAGGCTGCGCAAGGAACTCGGTAAAGCTGCATAGATCGGCATACGTCTGATGCTCCACATCGTAACAGCCAATCAGTCCCTTTTTCTTCGGATTCCATACGAGCTGCAGATCGGAGTAATTGTCAATGTCGGCTGACAGGCGCAGAAACTTTTGTCGGCCGACTTTCATCTCGATCGTATCTGTCAGGGTGAAGAAATCGATATACCCGATTTCATATTCATTCTCCGGCAGCTTAAGCCGCAGCTGGTCTCCTGTCAGAAAACGGACCAATTCATCGGTCAATTTATACTTTTTCAGCGCATACTTCTTGTTCTCTAAGCTATGAAACTCGGCCGGCTCCAGCGATTTCAAGTAGTCGGCCAGGACGGTATCCTTATTGCCGACCGCAATCGTATACGGCCGCTCGCCGTCCTTTTCCGCCAACGTCACGTCAGCGCCGCGCTCAATCAGATGCTTGACCATGCGCTGATTCCCCATCCGCGTGGCCACGGTTAGCGGAGTCGCTTGATAAGGATAGACCATATCGGGCTGATTATAATTGATGTCCGCCCCATGATCGAGTAGATAATCGAGTGTCTTATAATCATGGTCCGACACGGCTTGGCGCAGCACCGCGCTGCCATGCAGCTTGAGATCCAATCCCAGCTCATGAATGAGCGGGATGTTTTTTTTGTTGCCGTAATAGGCCTGTGCATATGCGCCTGAACCGGTTTGATTGAGTTTATCCAGCTCGGCGCCCTGCGCTGCGATATAACGAACGATATCTTCCTTGCCGTACCGCACCGCTCGCAAAAAAGCCGGATTATGATGGACATTCAGGTTAACGCCGTGCTCGACCAGCAACTTCACCACATCCGTTCGCTGCGAGATCAACGCCAGATCGAGCGGGCTTAATGTCGTATATCTGCTTAATACGATGCCCTCCTCGATATCCCAGCCTGCGGTTATTGCCTCCTGCAAAGCCGGAATGTTCCCTTGGTAGATGTGCATCGCAATCTCCGGTAATTCCTCGAACTTGCCGATATCTTTCAGAACGATCATCGATATTCCTCCCTGCGTAAATCCTGTGTATGTATGCTTCTTCCTTATTTCAATAATTGGCTGATTGAGCTCGGCGAAACGGCTGTCCCTTACATCGGGGAGCATTTGAATGACAAGCCTAAAGAGGATACGCGGCTGATCTTGGAGACGGCAGTTCGAGATTTGGGACAGCTCTAGCCCTGCCGCTTGATACGCTCCTATCACACGAACAGCTTCGCTCCTTAGGCGCCTACAAAGAATATGGCTGGGCTTTTCCTGCTGCGATGTTATCGGGATGAACGTCTGCAGGCTCATGTCCATTCATGCGGAGATACATATATTCCGCTTCTTCCAGCGGCATTTGCAGCGTTCGGCTGATTTCATAGAGGTCGATGTCCTGCGCCAGAAGCTCCCGTGCCTGATGGATTTTTCCATGCAGCCAACCGTGTTCGAGCATCCATTCTTTCACCCGGTCCAGAAGCTGTTTTTGGGTCTCCGCATCTGCGTGCTTTTTATATTTAGCAACGGACTCCGACAGATAGTCGTAGAGATAACTCCCCAGTGCCTCGCGCTGCTCGTGTTTGGACATTCGTTGGTACTGCTCATAACTTAAACTGATATCCAAGTCGAGGGTATGATCCCTGCTATCAAAACGTCTGGATGTTTTTCGGCCATAACTTTCCGGCAAAACGCGAAATACGACAAAGATATCGAACGGAAACTTCCAGGCGGCAGCCAGTTCCCCTAACGGCAGCAGCTCGTCCCTTAATTGACCTACGCACGTTCCGTGTGCATCCAGCGAAAAAGCCAGCTTCATCCCATGTCCCCCTTATCTTAAACGCAGTTCCCCACTTGATGAGTACCGATATGGATCTAAGTGTTATGATACCCTTTCGCACCCTTTCGACAGGAGCCATGCCTCTATAACGGCAAATGCCTGCCCTGCATCCTGTTCATAGAAGACGGCTACCTCTTGCTGATAAGCATAATTGAATCGTACATATCCGCCCAGTTCCCGGTAGAACAAGCTGCATGTATATTCGTTTTCCACGCACAGATCCGGCGAAAAGGACGCTTGACACATACCGGCCAGCTCGGTCAGCGAAGGCTGATCCTCCCCTGGCGGCAAACGCAAAAAGAGATGGCTCCGCGTACCCGTCCACGGTTCGTAATAGACGACTCCCTCTCGGCTGCTTCCATACACCTGACGGTATATTTCATCCAGCACCGCGGCGTACAGGCTTTCATCGTTCCGCTCCCGTGACTGCAGCAAGATTGCCTGTATATGGTCCGCATGCCGAGGAAGCCAGAGCAACTGAGCCGTCTGGGGATGCACCGCCAGAAAATCACCGTCCACCGTTGTGCCTATAGCGATACACTCTGCAATCTGCGGCTCCGTAATGGGACTGTCATCGTCATGCTCCCATAACCCGTACTCGGCAAAAGGCTGCAGCACCTCCCTATCCGGCTGCTGGACATTCATCCACCCGCGGTAAGTCCCTTCGCCGAATCGCTGCATAAACCGGACGTAGCCCGGCGGATAAACCCCCTCTTCCTCTCTTCCAAGCACTTGACTTTGGCCATCCGACAGCGGCCTCGGTCCCGATACGATGTACATGATCACTCCTCCTGTTTTCTTCTATTATTCCACAATTTTCAAGCCATGACGAGAACCCCATCCGACTTCTTCCGTTCGTTCTCCCTGCTTTTATGACACGTGTCATACGGATCTCTTTACAGGTGTGAATGTTGCGCCAGGGAGATCGTACCTACAATAAAAAGACAAGAGAACCTAGAAGAAAGAAGGAATGGGAGAATGGAACAACGTACGGGCAGAATTCGCCTGCTGGATATTTTGCGGGGCTTCGCGATCCTGGGAACGCTCGGGACGAATATTTGGATCTTCGCACATGCGGGGGATCTACGCTACATTACCACCTTTGATCACTCCGGCTGGTGGGGAGCGGACGATCTTCTCCGGATGATCGTCTTGTTTCTGGTAAACGGGAAGCTGCTCGGACTGCTGACGATCATGTTCGGGGTCGGTCTGGAAATGAAGTACCGGCAGGCCAAGCGCAAAGGAAAGCCGTGGCCTGGCGTTTATTTATGGGCCGTTTTGTTTTTAATCCTCGAAGGCCTGCTGCATTTTATATTAGTCATGGAGTATGACATCTTGATGAGTTACGGAATTACCGCCATCATTGCAGCCTTTATCGTAAAGGGCGGCGACCGGCTCATCGCCCGCACGATGAATGTAATCGGCAGTATCTTTGCCATCGCGATCCTGGCCCTTGCGGGACTCATGCTGGCAAGCGGGGCCAGCGTATCGCTGGGCAGCTTTGACGATGTCGCTGCTCTCTATCAGGAAGGCACTTGGATCGAACAGGTCCGGTACCGGCTGGCGAATTTCCTCCCGTTGCGAGCGGAGGCCATCCTCGTCATCCCGACGAACGTGTTTCTGTTTCTGCTAGGGGTTCGCTTTATGCGCTCAGGCGTATTCTCCCCGGACGACAACGGCAAAAGGCTGCGAAAAAGGCTATTCAAGCTGGGTATATATGTCGGCGTGCCGCTCAACCTGCTCATATTCGTTCCCGGCGGCGCTTTCGATCTACCGGTGCGCTATTTATTCGCTCCACTTATGTCTATGGGGTATATAGCAATCATTGCGAGAATGATACAATATACGAAATGGGAATGGCTATGGTGCCGCCTGGAGAACGTCGGAAAAATGTCACTGAGCTGCTATGTGCTCCAGAACATCATCGCATCCACCATCTTTTACGGCTGGGGGTTGGGGCTTGCCGGCAAGCTGAATTCAGCGGCCACTATCGCCATCTGGCTGGTTATCTCCGCATTTCTGCTGGGCATGGCGTCCCTATGGCTCCGCCGCTTTAAGCTGGGGCCCATGGAGACCGCCCGCAAACAGGCGATAGGTTTCTTCGAATCAAGATAGCCGAAATTGGAGGCTTGATATGTTCTATAAGTTGTACCCGAGGGATCAGATCAAAAGTTATTTGCTCATCGATATCATACTGACCGTATTCTTATGCTACCAGGTGTTTCGTTCGGATACGGCGCTGGGACTGTGGGGCAGCCTTTTGCTGCTCCTGCTGTTCCTTGTTTCATTCTATGTCGCATTATGGCGTCGGGGCGGCTGGCTGCTGGCTGCCGTGCTGGCGGGCCTGTTCGCTGTAGGCGTACTCGGGGTGTATACGGGGCCGAGCACCCTGCTGTTCGGGATCATTTTTGCCGATTTGCTGGGCCGGTCCAAGTCCAAGGTACATATCGCCATCGGCTGTGCGGCCATTGCCCTATCATTCCTGCTCGTGTTCGTTTTCCGAAAGGAACCGCTGCTCGAAACGTCCAATGCCATTTACCTTCCGATCATGATCATACAGTCGGTATATCCGATCGTCATCTACATCAAGGAGAAAGCAAAAAGCCTGCAGGGGGAGCTGGATGAAGCCAACGAGCAGATCGCAAAGTATATCCAGCAGGAGGAGCGGCAGCGAATCGCCAGGGATCTCCACGATACCTTGGGGCAGACCCTCATGATGATCAAAATGAAGAGCGAGCTGGCAACGAAATGGGTGGATAAGGATCCGAGCCAGGCCAAACGGGAGTTAGGCGAGATTCTGGATACCTCCAGAACCGCCCTCAAGCAGGTAAGGGAGCTGGTATCCGATATGAAGTTCATCTCGCTGGCAAGCGAGCTGGAGCATTCGGCCAAGCTGCTGCATACGGCAGGAATATCGCTGAGCATCGAGAATCCGGAGAAGCCTCCACTGTTATCCAGCGTGGAAGAAACGATGCTGGCGCTCTGCGTCCGGGAAGCCATGACCAATATTATCAAGCATAGCCGGGCCGAGCGGTGCACCGTCAAACTGGAAACGAAGGATCATGCCTTCGGGATCCATATCGCGGATGACGGCGTGGGTCTTGCGGGGAACGCCGGCGGAAACGGCCTTCCGTCGATCATGGAGCGGATGAAGACGCTGGGCGGGTCCTCCGCCATCGACCCGTTGCCTCAGGGGGGCACCAAGGTGTACCTGAAACTCCCGCTTCGCCGGCATGAAAAGGAGGACGCATCATGATTCGAATCGTCATTGCAGAAGATCAGCAAATGCTTCGCGGCGCATTCGCCTCACTGCTCAATTTCGAAGACGACATCGAGGTGGTGGCCGAGGTGCCGGACGGGCAGCGCGCCTGGGACGCGATTCGGCAGCATCAGCCGGACGTGTGCCTGCTCGACATCGAGATGCCTCATATTAACGGCCTGGAATTGGCCGAGTCCATACGTCAAGCAGGCCTATCCTGCAAAATCATGATCGTCACGACCTTCGCACGTCCCGGTTATTTGCAAAAAGCGATGGATGCGCAGGTGGAGGGCTATCTGTTAAAGGACGAGCCCATCGATTTCTTGATTGAGGCCATCCGGCGGGTCATGAAGGGCGAGCGGGTCGTGAGCACCGACTTGGCGGCCGCGCTCTTCATGAAGGAGGAGAATCCGCTCAGCGAACGGGAAATCGAAATGCTCCGGTTAACCAAGGAAGGCATGACTACCGGCGACATCAGCAAAGCCTTGTTTCTGACAAGGGGAACCGTGCGCAACTACCTGTCCTCCGCCATCCAGAAGCTGGAGGCGGATTCCCGGCAGCAGGCCGTCACGATCGCTGAAGATAAAGGGTGGCTGTAAACTCCCCGGGATACATATGTAGGAGGTGAAGGAGATGAACGCTTTGACCCATACGACAGCCAGCGTGCCGTGGCAGCGGTTGACGACAGCCTATGGAAGAGGCACGGATATTCCTCGGCTATTGGAAACACGACAATATAAAGAATTGGCCAGCCTGATCGAGCACCAAGGCACCCTGTGGCAGACGACGCCATGGGCCCTGCTTATGCTCCTGCGGGAGCTTGCCAAACAGAAACCGGAGCAGGTCTCTTCAGAAGAAATGGAATTATACTTATCCGTAGCTTCAGCCATAACCGTGGAATATATGGATTCGGCACAAACGGTTGAAACGATGGATAAGCTGCTGGACGAAAGATACTTATGGCCGGAAGACGACGAAGAAGACGATTTGCGATGGGAAGAAGAGGAACCCCCCGGTTATGAAGCGGAAATCTTCATCAGTTATTATTACTTCAGTTATGTGCTGCTGCAGGAAGCGGCTCCTGTTTTCCGAGCGATCATGAACAGCAGCGATCAGCATGCCGACTCCATTTCGGAGCTGCTGGCACTGCTCGAGCCGAAAGATGCCGATATGTAGAAACATGCAGGTTCGGCAAAAAGCGCGAGCCTCCGGTACCGACACCGGAGAATCCTACATAGGACAGCACGGATTTAAACCTTTTTTAAACGAAACCATCCGCTCGTTTTAACCTTGATCCGTTATCATACAAATAATTGCGATAACAAGGAGCGAGCGTGCGTATGAGAGTTCTGGAAATGTTGTGGGTTGCAGCCTGCGTTGCGATGCTGATAATACTGTTGAGCCGTGACACAATAAATCGGAAGGCTGGCGCGATCGTCGGCATCGCTGGCGGTTTGCTGTTCGCCGTGCAGCTGCTGGTCGAGGGATACAGGTGGCAGATGATTCCGGCCTACATCGTCACCGCGTTGCTCTTTGTGTTGGTTCTGTTCAGACGCCGAACGGTCAAGAAACCGCTGCGGTACACGATATGGGGCCTTTCGGTCGTTTTGCTGGGCGGATCGGCTGCCTTATCGGCACTGCTGCCGGTTTTCCATTTACCGACGCCCTCGGGCGAGTTCAGGGTGGGAACGGATACGCTCCATTTCGTTGATGCGGACCGGGAAGAAACGTTTACCGAACAAAAAGGCGACAAACGTGAGCTTATCGTTCAGGTATGGTATCCGGCCGCAGCGTCTGGCCAAGGCGCCGAGAAAGCTACGTTGTTTCCGAAGGATAAAAGGCTCTTTCACACCTATATGCAAGCATATTCCGAATATCTGGGCCTTCCCGCGGCCGCGTTAGACTATTGGAAATACAGCCGGGCCAACGCTAACGGCCATGCCGATTTGCGGCTGGCGAAGAATCCGTATCCGGTGGTGCTGTTGTCGCACGGCATGGGGGTCGGCAGAATTTTGCATTCGTCCCAGGCCGAACATCTTGCCAGCCACGGCTATATCGTATTTGCCATCGATCATACGTACAGCACGGCCGCCACCGCATTTCCCGATGGGCGCGTAACCGGTTTTCTTACGGAACAATCCCAGGAGCGATTATTCGAGGACAGCCGCACTATTTTGAAGGTGTGGAATGAGGATATCGCCTTTGTCACGGATCAGTTGGAGAGGCTTCAATCAGGCGCCGTCGCCAGCAAGTTTAAAGGAGCCTTAGATCTGGACAACATCGGCATGATGGGCCATTCCTTCGGCGGGGCTGCAGCCTTTGAAGCCGTTTATTCCAACCCGCGGATCAAAGCCGGCGTGAATATGGACGGAACGCTATTCATAACGAAGGACCGGGACGACATGGAGAAACCGTTTATGTTCATGGAATCGGAGGATTTTATGAAGGTGAACGAACAGCAGGCGAAGTATCGCCAAACCCCGGCTACGGAAGCCGAGCTCCAAGCACTGGGGTTAACGCGAGAACAATTCGACATGATTCTGGCGAATCGGGAATTGGAACTGAAGCTGATGGATCGCTTATCTCAACAGGGACTAGGACGGACCCTTTATATCGAAGGCGCAGGACACTATAATTTCACCGATCTTCAGCTGTACTCTCCGCTTACCCGCCTGACCGGCATGACCGGAAGCATGAATGGATCTAGGGGAGCCGAAATCGTCAACCGCTACGTGCTGGAATTCTTTAATCAGCATTTGCGCGGAATGGAGAGTAAGCTTCTAACCGGTCCCTCGGAGGAATACCCGGAAGTGAAGTATCCGGACCGGGTGTCCCGCCCTCGATAGGCCCGCTTTCCCCATTTATGAAGACCACGGTTGGCGGGCTTTTCAAGGGTAATGCGAATTTTTCCGTACAATACATCGTGGAAGTGAGGGGGATTGCGGCTCATATGAATGGGGATTACCGAGGATTCCTCTTACGTACCTGATATGTCCTTCTTGTTGTTCATAACCAGCCCATATTTCCTTACGATCCACGAGTCAATCAGATCATTCACCGCTTGTTGACTTATGCGAACAGCCGGCTTCTGCTCCTGCATAGCGTTTGCGGCTTGTACCGAGAAACGAAGCGGCTTGGTCATTTTTTTCATGGATGCTGCCATTTCTTCGAAAAAAACATACGTCAACGGCCGGTGTCCCCGAATATCCTCATACAGATAATACTTTCCTCGTTCATCCTCTGCATCGATTCGAATTCCCTTTGGAAGGGAGAGCAAGACATAGGGTAATTCATCTTCTGCCCACTGTCCCCGGTAGGGGAATGAGACACCTTCATTTCTGACAAAGAATCCGGAGCTTTCATCGCCCTCAGCAATCGAAATAGAATAGACAAAGAAAGGGTGGTAATCGGGCCTGTCCTGCGCCGTAAAATACTGATAATAGGTACGATACGCCTCAGTCACCTGATCCAGATCATGCTGGGTCATGGCATTTTCGTACGATGAAATTTGGCCTGTTTTTGCTCAAAGCGTGCCAACATTTGGTTGAATTCTTCCGGCGTTATTAAAAATTTCAGTTTATAAAATCCGCTGTTTTTCAATCTCTCCATTCATCTCACCGCCTGATATCGTTTTATCCCGGGGTTTAGATGCGTGCATGAAAAGTAACCCGGGTTCCTTCGCCTAACCTGCTCTGAATATGAAGCCCTGTTCCGAAGTGCCGTTTTAATCGCTGGTCCGTATTGATCAATCCGACCCCGGACTGATGATTCGCTGTTCTCTCTAGGATTCGCTGCAATTGAGCTTCATCCATTCCGATCCCATCGTCCTGAACGGTTATCTCGGCATGCGTGGCATGGACGGAAATTCGAATATGTATGGTTCCCCCATAAGTGCGCTTCATGACGCCATGCCTTATCGCATTTTCGACCAAGGGCTGGATCGAAAGGAACGGAATTTGCAAGGCTCCGCAGTCGTCTACCTCCCAAACCACCTGCAGCCGATCTTCAAACCGAACCTGCTCGATATAAAGATACGAGCGTACCAGGCTCAGCTCCTCCTCGATCGGTACAAGTCCAGCCGTGTCTTGGAATCTGAATTTATATCTCAGAAAGTTGCTGAACTCCTCAAGCAGATTCCGCATCTTGTCCAAATCAACGTCGCTTAGGGCCGTCACCGCATTTAAAGCATTGAATAAAAAATGAGGCTGGATTTGCGCTTGCAGCCATGCCGCTTCCAGTCGGAGCTGCTCCCGGACGGTTTGTTTAATCGTCGTTAAGGCCTCAATCCTCGACCTGATTTCCAAGGCCTCCACCGGCTTGGTCACATAATCGTTGGCCCCCGCCAAAAACCCGCTTTGGATGTCTTTCGGTTGGCTTCTTGCAGTAAGCAGCAGCACAGGTAGCTCCGTGAGCGTAAACCGCTCGCGAATCCTCCGCGTCAGCTCATACCCGGACATCTGCGGCATCATAATATCGGAGATGACCAAATCCCACGCCTTCGCATCCAGTACAGCCAACGCTTCTTTACCGCTTGTTGCCATCGTCACCTCGTATTCGTCAGGAGGCAGTATGGCCTCAAGCACCTGAAGGTTGACGGGATCGTCGTCAATGATGAGCAGGGTCGGCCGGTTACTTCTCCTTTCGGGCAAAGCTCCTTGTATCGCGGCTGTCGGGAAGATCTCCTCTTTTTGCAAACCGGCCCCAATGGTATCCTGCATCGGCATGGACGGCAATGTTGGCGGTCCGTTAGAGTTCGAATCATGCTGCTCTTCCTCTGTTTCGAGCCCTGCCAGCTTTAACGAAAACGTAAATATCGAGCCCTCCCCTGGAACGGAGGCCACCTCAAGCGTACCACGATGAAGCTCAATGAGCTGCTTGCTTATGCTTAGACCTAGCCCAAAGCCGCCTTCGATCATGGTCTCGCTGGCGCTCGCCTGCTCATACGGAAGGAACAAGCGCTTCAGCATGGCTTCGTCCATTCCGATCCCCGTGTCGGCAATCGCGATATAGGCTCTGTCGTCCTCTGTAAAAGCTTGAATCGAAATATACCCTTCATTCGTATATTTTACGGCATTATGCAGCAGATTGAACACGACTTGAATCATCCGGTTCTCGTCCGCCAAGACGGGAGGGAAATCCTCCGGGATCTGATTGACGATGCTGACCGACTTCACTTCCGCGTTAAATTGCAGCATATCCATCACCCCCGTCACGATGGGCTGGATCGATACGGCCTTTTTCAGCAGCCTCGGATTGCCATCCCGCAGACTCATGACGTCCATCAAATCGTTTAATATTAGTGTTAGACGACGTCCGACGGTCAGAATCGTTTCAAGCTCTTTCACACTCCTGTCCTGCAGCAAAGGCCGTTCCCGGTTCAACACGGATTGCGACATGTTAAGCATGCTGTGCAGCGGATTTTTGAACTCATGGGACGTGTTCGCCAGGAATTGATCCTTATGGTCATTCACTCTTTGCAAGGTTGCGGCAATCTCTTTCGTGTTCGCATGCATTTTGAAATAACCCTTAAACCATACAGCGGCCAAACATCCCATCGAAAGGATCAGGTCAAACGGATAATGGGCAACACTTAAGGCGCTTTCCCGCAAGAACAACGCCCACAGGAAATGATGGACCAACGCAACCATGGAAAAAAGCAGCAGCAAATGGTCTTTAATGCCCTTGATTACGGTTTTGGTGATTGCGATGATCGTGATGACGGCCGTTACGCAGCCCAACAGCAAATAAACCGGGAATAGCATGATCACCTGAGGCGGAGCCAAGAACAAGGTAATGCCTGCAGTTCCTAAGATCGTGACGGCATAAACGGGATAAACCCTGTTCCAATAAGAGAGTTCGCGATGATTCGTGCATTCCAGCAACGCATAGCATCCAATCATAAAGGCGGCATTGGACAACCGAAAATCCCAATCGCTGTTGATGTATATGAATTGATGGAACAGCTTCTCATCCGTGCTCAATATGCTCGAAAGGGTTACGCAGAGGGTCAGCAAGGAAAAATACAGCAGCCTCTTTTCCCTATTCCCCAGTAAAAATAAAATGAGTGCATAAACGGAATGCATAAGGAAGATAACGGCTCCCAGTGTTTGCATCGAAACCGAGAGTTTCATTTCTTTGGCCACGGCTTCCTCTGAACCCAATTTAATGGACCTGGCTATGCCGCTGCTTCGGCTATCCACATAATTGGCCGCCTGAATCACTAATTCGATGACGCCGTTGCCGTCCGCCGTAAAGCTTGTAGTATACGGCAGGTTCTTCGCGGTATAGGCTTCCTTCGTGTCCGCCACCCGCCCGGATTTGGCAAGCAAACGTCCATTGACATATAATTCGGATGACGAGCGTACGCTAGGCACGCGAATGCTATAATTCAGCTTCTCCTCGGGATTCACTAGAATACGCAGGCGATAGGAAGCAAATCCATATGGAGACGCTTTGCCATTACCATGCAGAGCTTGATTCCATCCCCCCGGAACCGCAATCAGCTTCGGCTTCGGCCCGCCTGATGCACCCTGCCCGCTCCCATCCAGCAGCCACTGCATGGGATAAAACTCCCACTCTCCGTCAAGCAACAGAATGCCGCCTTCTTCGGCATCCCATTCGCGCAAATCGAGATGCCCCTTCTTTATCGTCACCTGCTGTTGATCAGGGAACACTTCCACCCACAGCATGCGCATGCTCGATAGAATCACTATGAGTAATCCTATTAACCATAAAATGTGGCTCTTTTTTATTTGGTGACTTGGTGGGCTCTTTGCCAAGAGATATTCCTCTCCTAATCCACTTTAATGTAAGCATAGCTCCATTATTTACAATTGCAAACCCAAATGAAAGAACAACCATTGATGACTGCCATGCCATCAATGGTTGTTTGTTCTACTCATTATTTATCGGTCAGACCGGTCACTTTCAGCATTCTTGCCATCAATGCCGTCCTCAGCTTGTGTCATTTGCGCAGCATCCATATACTGTCCTACATAAGATTAACAACCCTATCTATACAAAATCTATACACGACACGCTGGCTCAGGGGCCTAAACGGCGCTTCTATGACGGATCGGGACGATATAAATAACCAAAAAAGAGTGTTCCCCCATGAAGGGAAACACTCTTTCTAGTCATCCGTACTATTTCAAGCCCAGCACTTCAACATCGTAAATCCGTGCAGCCGTGTCCCCGCCCTGTGTCGCCTTCTCGATCTGAAGACGCACGTACCGTGCGGAGGTAAGTTCGATGGCATGGCTGCTGATCCCTTGCGTGTTGTCTTTGACCGAGACGGCATCCTTCCACTCCTTGCCGTCCGAGCTTACTTGAATGGAGAAAGCCCGCGTGTTGAACGCGGCAGGCTCGCCTCCGGCTTCCGCGTGCTTGATCACGAATTCGCTGACCTTGTGCTCGGCTCCCAAGTCTACCGTCAGCCAGTGCGGCCCGTCTCCGACGGCACACCATTTGGTGGCGGCATTGCCGTCCACTGCAAATGGCGGCGCTTCCTTCTCGTTCACGAAGCTGGATGCGGACGCGCTTTTGCCAAGAGCAAGGTTGCCGACGCCGTTCTCGGCTTCCCGGGTTACCGTGATGAGCTTCTTCTGGATCCGATCCTCGCCAACGCTATTTTTAGCGGTCAGCGTGACCTCGTACGTTCCTTCCTCGGGATAGGTCACTTTAGGATGCTGGTCCGTACTGGACGCCGGCTGCCCGCCAGGGAAGCTCCAGCTCCAGGACTCCGTCACTTCCGAGGAAAGATCCGTGAATTGCACCGTTTCTCCCGGCGCAATCAGGGTTTTATCCGCCTTGAAGGCTGCCGTCGGCTTCGGATATTCCGGCCAGTCGAAGCTGGCGGATGCCGCCTTTCCTTGCTGGTAGTGGCGGTTTACCGGAATCACAACCATTTTGGTTGCCTCCTCCTTAAGCGAACGCTTCATTTCCGGTACGTAATAAACGGTATTTCCCGTCATGCCCATCAGTTCGTACTTGCCGTCCGGATGGATGCGATAAACCTGATAGTACAGTACGTCTTCATTCTGTTTCGGCGCTTCCCACGACAAGCGCGCATCACCATATATTCCATCGCGGAAATCATTCTCGATAACCTTCAAATCGGTTACCGCGTGCGGTTTCTTCGCCTTGTCGTTCACCTGCGTAACCGCCAGGCGGCCGATGTTGGCCCGATAATCCGCCTGATCCGCCGCGGACTCGAATTGAAGCGAGATTCCGGCAATCGTGCGGCCTTTATACTTGTTCAGCTTGACGCTTCCCTGCTTCCAATCCTGATTCGCGCCCGTGGCGGTCCATTTGCCAGGCTCGAAAAATTCGTACCGATCCGGCGCATCGGAGAATGCCAAGCCGATCTTCACCTTGGCGTCCTTGGCATTGTCGGCATACACGAGTGATACTTCCGTGGTCGCTTCCACCGGGATATTCGCCTTATACAGCTTGAGATGGGTGGAGGAGCCTTTGCTTACGGCACCCGCCACTTGAAGCGAGCTGCCGCCGTAGTAGGATTTGCTGAAATCAAATCCAGGCTTGAGGGCTTCACCCTTTCCATTAGTTTCCGCGATCCAGCGCCAGGTCGGCAAAATATCCTGCAGGCTCCGGTTGCTCCAATCGCGGCTTCGCATCACCTTGCCGTCCACCGCAAACAAATGGCCGTTGCCCGTATTGAAATGGGTGACGAATTCGGAGTCGGTCAGCACGGTTTTTGCAACGACATCATGGGCAATCCCTCTCCAGGCAAGCGGATCGGTCCCTGCAGGCTGTGACGTGTTCGCTGGATTCATTCCGGGTCCCACCCAGAAAATCTGCTCCTTATTCATGTACTCCTCATGGGTTTCGGAGCTGTTGTACGCCCAATCCGGACGGTAAATGCCCAGGGAGGTCGTGGCTTTCTTCCCGTCCGGGAACAGAACCGGCCAATTGAACCTGCCTTCGTAGCCTTTCGCCTCCACGTCGATGCCGGCATATAGATCATACGGACTGCGGCCAAGCTCCGCCGCTTTGGCCGGGGAGTTCAAGAACGGAGTAATGTAATCGTATTGGCCGTTCTTCTCGTCTTTGAACTGCCAGCGGAAATCGATGAACATGTTGTCGGAAACCCGCTGATTTCCCTGTTGGAAGAACATTTCGTTCTTATCCGTCAGGGCCCCCTGCCACTTCACCGGTCCCTCCTTGATCATGGAATCGTACCAGATCACTTCCATGCCGGGTCCTTGGTTCTGCTGCAAGTAAGTCAGAAACTCAGCCATCTTGGCCGCATCTTCCGGCGTTCCGCCCTGCGTTTCCTGATTGATGAACCAGCCGTCGAATCCGTAGTACGTCGCTACCTCGATCAGCTTATCCGCAACCGGGAAAGAACCGTCCTCCCGCTGCTTTAACAGATCATGCAGCCACTGGATTTTGCCTCCGTGCTCGGTTTGCGGCAAGAAAACGGTTCCAAAAACAGGAACCCCATTCTTATGGGCCGCATCGATGACGTCGCTGCTTGGCGGAACGATTAATCCTTCGCCTGCGGAGCCGCCCCACATGACCAGCTTGTCGATGTACTGCCAATTGCTGAACGTATAGGTATGGAACTTCTCCGAGCCTTGCGAAGGAGCTCCGCTTGTGCTCGGATACATGGAAGCGATCGATAGCACCTTTACTTCTTCCTTGGCGTTGCCGTTTACTTTGCTTCCTTGGATGCGCTGATCCTCCAGCTTCACCGTTCCCCGGTTAAAACGGGCATCCTTGTCCTTGGACGGCGACCATTCCAGCAGCGTGTTCGGATACCAATACGACGAATGCGGCTGGGCCGCTTCGGCTTCTCCGGCAAAGCCCGTCAGGGATGCGGCAAGCAAAGCCGTGCTCATCCATGCCGCCATTCTGCGCTTCCACTGGGTTCTTGCGTAATAATCCGGTTTGATTCGTTTCATGGGGAAACCTCCTATTATTCGAAGATCATTTCGCTTACGCACATTGGAGCCTTTTTCGGTGAAGTAAGAAAGGACAGAGAGAAACGGCCGTAAGGAACAGCCGCTTCTACCCTTCATACCCTTTACGGATTACTTGTTTTGAGCCTTCCACTCATCGAACTGCTTTTGAGCTTCGGCGATCACTTTGTCGATGCCGGCATCCTGGAACTTTTGTTTAGCTTTCGGCAGATATTCTTCAGGATCGACGGAGCCGGTGTACAGCGCCGGAATAAATTCCTTGGCTACGTTCGTGATGGCCGCGACCTCCGTTTTGACCGGAGCCGTGTCGAAATTAAAGCCGAATGTAGGCGCCACTACGGCAGAGGTGTTGAATTTCTCGAATGCTTCCCATTTGTCCTTCGGCTCGCCTTCGTGAAGGTACGTCAGGAACATGTTGCCGAGCGCGAAACCAGGCATCGCGTAGTTCTCCTGCATGGCAGGCATATCCTCGATATACGGCTCTTCAAGCTTCTTGTAGTGCGTTCCTTCCAAGCCGTATTGAATCATGTTCCGGAGTTTCACGTCCGTGTTCAGCAGGTTCAGGAACATCATCGCCCGCTCCGAATTTTTGGAGTAAGAAGAAATGGCCATCATCGAACCTGCTGCGGAGCTGGTGTAAATGACAGGATCATGCATCGGTCTGGTCACGATGTCATAGCCCGCGTTTCTGGACCAGCCAAGCTCTGCGTATGGCTGCGTAATTTCGCGGTCCACGAGCCATTTGCCGGTTTTGATGTTGTCGATGCCGTCCAGCGTTGCAATGTCCTCACGCACATAGCCCGCTTTATAGTATTTGCGCATGGTCGTCAGCGCCGATTTCAATTCAGGCGAATCCAGCAAATTCACGAATTTAAAGTCCTCGGTGTCCAGATACATGCCGATCGGAATTTCATCGCCGAGCGGGTAGTCAAACGGCATGTACGGTTTAAAGCCTTTCGGTACGGCAAGCGGCGTAATTTCCGCAGGCTCGTTCTCTTTAATCGTTTTGAGAAGCGGTTCCAGATCTTCAAGCGTGGTCACCTTGGAAATGTCCAGGTTGTACTTATCCAGATACTTTTTGTTGAAGCGCCATACAAATTGCTGTGCCAGTTCCTTGTTGGCCGGGATGCCATAGTTGACGCCGTTAACCTTCGTTCCTTCCAGGAAACGGGGATCCAGTACTTCCTTAATGCCTTTTCCGTACTGATCGAGCAGTTCGTTCAGCGGCTTAAACGCGCCTTTTGCCGCATTTGGAAGGTAATCGAACGCCCACGAGCTGGTGAAGGCGATGTCGTAATTCTCGCCGGAGCTCGTAATCACCTGCATCCGCTGGCTGTAATCGCCCCAGTCGATCATGCTGATTTCGATCGTTGCATTGATTTTTTCCGTCAAATATTTATTGATTTCCTCTTGAACCATAGGCAGGTCTTTCTGATTTGGCCCGATCATGTACATTTTCAGTTTGACCGGATCCAGTTTGGAGGCATCAATGGTGCCGTCGCTTTGGACAGCCGCCTCTTCCTTCGCTGGTTCACTTGGCTTACTGCCGCCTTCCTTGCTGCCGCAGGCCGACAGTACAACGGTCAGCAGAAGCACGAGAGCAAGGGACAGTAAAGAAATCTTCTTCTTAAACATGAGTTTTTCCCCCTGTGTCACTTAATGGTTATTGCTATATTGATACCGCTTACACACCCGGGACATGAAAGCCGGATTTCTCCGGCAGTGTGCGCTTGCGGGTTCAACCTTATGAAATTATCCTTTGACCGAGCCTACGGTCAGACCCTGGACAAAATACCGCTGGAAGAACGGATACGCCATGACGATCGGCAGCGTGGCCAATACGACCATCGCCATCCTTACCGTCTCCGTCGGCAGGCCGGCGGCCACATCGAACGAGCCGATATTCTGCGCATTCTTCGTCAGGAAGTCCATGTTCTTCTCGATCTGCATGAGCATGAACTGCAGCGGTGGCGTCGCCTGCGGATTGTTATAATACAGCAAGGCGTTAAACCAGTCGTTCCAGTAGCCCAATGAGCTGAACAAGCCGATGGTGGCGATCCCCGGCAGCGAGACCGGCAGGACGATACGGATAAAGGTCAGAAATTCGCCGGCGCCATCGATTTTGGCGGACTCGATAATCTCATCCGGAATCGTCGTTTGAAAAAAGGTCCTCATGACGATGATGGAGAACGCGCTCAAGGATAGCGGAAAGATTAGCGCCCAGATCGTGTTCTGCAGATGCAGGAACTGGGTCATCACGATATAACCCGGTACCATGCCGCCCGAGAACAACATGGTGAAGAACGCCAGAAAGCTGAAAAACCCTCTAAATTCAAAGTTTCGGCGGGACAAGGCATACGCATAGGTCGTAACCAGCGCCAGACTCACCAGCGTTCCCAGCACCGTGACCAGGAGCGTCAAGCCGAATGAGGACAGCAATTCGCTTCCCGTTTTGAAAATATACTCGTACGCGGCCGTGCTGAACTGGCTCGGCAGCAGCCTAAAGCCTTCCAGGACCAGCGTCTGTTCGTCCGTCAGGGAAATAATGATAACAAATAGGAACGGAAAGATACAGGAGAACGAGAAGAGCCCGATCACGATATTGAAAATCGTATTCCACAAAGGGGAGATGGCATTATAGTCTCTCTTCCTTGAACGCTTGGCCGACTGGCGGGCGGTTTGCGTTGATAGCTGCGACATTGAAGTTACACCTCCCTCGGATTAGAAGATCGCATGATCTTTTTCGATTTTTCGAACGATATAATTGGCAACCAGAATCAGAACCAGTCCGACAAACGATTGGTACAAGCCCGCTGCCGTGCTCATGCCGATGTCTCCCATGTTGATCAGACCGCGGTAGACGAAGGTATCGATGACGTTCGTAACCGGGTACAGCGCGCCCGAATCCTTCGGAAGCTGGTAGAACAATCCGAAATCGGAACGGAAGATGCCGCCGATCGCCAGTATGGTCAGGATGATCATGAGCGGCTTCAGCAGCGGAATGGTGATGTACCGCACCTGCTTCCACTTGCTGGCGCCGTCGATGACGGCTGCTTCATAATAAGACTTGTCGATCCCTGTGATAGCCGCAAGATAAATAACGCTGTTGTAGCCTACGCCTTTCCAGATGCCGACAAAAATGATGATGAAGGGCCAATACTTCGCTTCCGAATACCAGCTGATCGGCTCTCCTCCGAAATAGGTAATGATTTGGTTCAGCGTTCCTTTGTCCACGCTCAGAAAGGTGAACGCAAAATAACTGATGATGACCCACGACAAAAAATGCGGCAGAAACATGCCGGTCTGATATACCTTGGCCGTCCGCTTGTTGACAAGCTCGCTCAGCATGATCGCAAACCCGACCGCAATGACCAGGCCCAGAATGATAAAGGCGAGGTTATAAAGAATCGTATTTCTCGTAATGATATAGGCATCATTGGTCGTAAACAGATACTCGAAGTTTTTGAATCCTACCCATTCGCTGTTGAACACGCTGGCGAAGAAACCGTCCGGGCTGATGCGGAAATCCTTAAACGCGAGCACGGTACCGAACATGGGCAAGTATGCAAAGATCAGAAACCAAATGGTTCCGGGCAGTATCATCAGCAGCATGAACCGGTTGCGTATAACCTTTTTGATGAACCCCGACATGGGCACTCCTCCTCTTCCCTGTTAAATGCAAGTGATGCGACCGAAGCTTTAAAATGTCCCATGATCGTTGTCAATGCGGCTTTATCCAAGAGCCGGCCGTTATCTTCTCACTCGTCCTTTAACTACTTTCATTGTGCCAAGTAAGCGCTACCGCCCTCAAGTTGAAAAATACTAGAACGGGATGGATAAATTAAAGAATCCTCCACAAACAACAAGAAAAACAGGCCAAAGCGGATTCGCCTTGAGCCTGTCGCAAAGAGAAACGTTGGTGTTAGATCCGATACATGGACCTCATCTCGGTTGGAGATACGCCCGTATATTTTTTGAACTGCCTGTAAAAGTACGAGCTGTCCGTGTAACCTACGCTGAAAGCGATATCCGCCGTCTTCTGATCGGTATGCAGCAGGAACTGCGACGCTTTCTCGATGCGGTACTGGTTCAAATAATCCGAAAAGCTTGCGCCGACCTCCTGCTGAAAGAGCTGCCCCAAATAATTCGGATGCATCTGCAGCCGCTGGCTCAGCGTCTTCAAGGATAGCTCTTCCGGATAATGGTGCTGCACCTGCTCGACAAGGAACGATACATGGGGGCTGTACCCCTGTTCCGCTTCCTGCAGGCGCTGGAGGCTGCGCTCGACAATGCGCCATACATGGCTTCGGAGCCCCTGGAGCGTATTGATCCGGTGCATTGGCGTGAACACCTCGCTGTAGTCGGGGCTTTTCTCCACATCCTTTGCCGCTATCATCAATTGGACAGCCGCATTCATGCAGGCTCCCCTGTGTACCGTCTGCGCCCCGCTGCCGCCGTCAAGAACGGATTCGATGTAGGCCTGCAAGGACGAAACATCGCCTTCGATCAGCAGCTTCGCGAAGGCATCGGGGCGAACCGACGGCGAAGATGCCGGATCGGACTCCGGTTCCGCAGGCGGATGGTACAAGGTCTCTTCATCTCCTGCAATCAGGCGGGCGTTGAAGTGGCCTTTCGCTAGCCTGTAGCTCTCCTGAATATCTTTAAAATCATGGACAGCCGCATGACCTTCGGCGCACCACATGCGCAAGCCGGTCAACTGCCGCAGCTTGGCCATGGCTCCTCGCATCCCTTCCCGCGCAGCATCCTTCCGCTCCTTCATCGAGGCCGTCAAAACAACGATGTCGTCATCCGCATCGGGGAAACAAATGACCTCATGATCTCCCCCAAGCTCCTCCGAAAGAGCTTGGCAGCATTCATCCGCCAGGCTGGTCAGGCGGAAGAGCTGGGATACCGAGCGCTCGTCGGATATGAGCCGCAGCACGTTAACCTGGTATGACGGATAATGCAGCGGAATGCCGAGAAGCTCGGCTCTTTGCTTGAGCTCCGAGCTTTTGATTTCGCCGTTCACCCATCGCTGCAAAATATTGCTGCGGAGAACCTTCCAATCCTCCTCGGAGCGAAACCGCTTCAGCTCCTCGCGTTCCCAATCGCCCCGGATATGCTTGATCGTTGCTTCCAGCTCCTCGATGTTGATCGGCTTCAAAATGTAATTTTGGATGCCGAGCGTAATCCCTATCTTCACATATTCGAATTCCTCATACCCGCTAAGCACAATGAACTTGGTGCGGGGATGCATGGCTTTCACCTTCTTAATGAGCTCGAGTCCGTTCATTCTTGGCATCATAATATCCGTGATCAGCAGATCCACAGGCTCTTCCTTCAATTTCTCTAGCGCCTGCAGCCCATCGTTGGCCGAACCGGACACGTGCAGATCGTATTCCTGCCAATCCACAATCGTGGCCAATCCCTGAGCAATCAAAGGCTCATCATCAACAAAAAATACGCTCCTCATGTCGTCTCCCCCCTGCGAAGCTTCGGTATTTCCATGCGGACCTCCGTTCCCTGCCCCTCCGTGCTGCGGATGGTCACGCCGTAATCGCTTCCGTAATTCAGAACGATCCGTTCATGCACGTTCATCAGCCCGATCGACCGGTAGCCCTTGTCGGGAGGCTGGAGAACCTTGTCCAGCGTCTGGCGGATCTGGATCAGCTTTTCCTCCGGTATGCCCGTTCCGTTGTCCGAGACGGTGATCACGACCCGGTCCTCTGCCCCGTGGGCCCGGACAGAAATTTTATTGTTGTCCTCAAGCGGACGGAATCCGTGAACGATATAGTTTTCCACGATCGGCTGGATGAGCAGCTTGATAATGCTAAGGTTTTGGATTTCCGGGTCGACCTCAATTTCCGTCTCCAGCCGCCCTTCATAGCGGATGCGGAACAAGTCGAGGTAAACCGAGCACATATCGATCTCCTCTTCAACGGTAACCATCGTGCTCTTCTTCACCATGTTCTTGAACATGACCGACAGGCTGTATATCATTTGGCCCACTTCCTTCGCTCCCACGAAATACGCCTTCATGCGAATGGATTCCAGCGTATTGTATAGGAAATGGGGATTGATCTGCGACTGCAGGGCAACCAGCTCCGCGTTTTTTTGCTTGATTTCCGAGGTGTACATCTTATCGATGTACTGCTCCAAACGGTCGCCCATGTCGTTGAACCGGCGGGAAATTTGCTGCAGCTCGTCTTCGCCGGACATCTGGATGCGCGTCGACAGATCGCCTTCGCCGATGCGGTTCATCGAGCGGATGATCCGCTGCACTTTTTTGGAGAATTTTCGAACGATCGTGAACGTAATTGCAAAGCTGGCCACCATAAATACAAGCGTGACCAGGATCAGTCCGGTCCTCAAACTCTGCGTATTCTCCTCGATCGAGGATTTCGACACGATACCCACCACCGACAAGCCCGCATTCCCGACATTCAACATGTTCACCTTGGAGGGTTCGTCCAGCTCCACCCAGTCTCCGGCTTTTTCCGGTTCCAAGTGGTAGGGATAGGTTTGACCGTAATACACATCCTCCGAGTCGTAAATCACGGTTCCCTGGGCGTTCAACACCATGATCCGGCCTTTGACCGAAGCTCTGCTCTCGAGCCAGGTCGATATTTGCCGGGCGTCGAACTCCACGTTCAACATGCCTACCCGTTCCAGGGTCCAAGGGTCCTTCAGCTCTCGCGAATAGGAATAGGACCTTGCACCGGAGCCTGCGGCTGAACCTGAAAGCTCGTTTAGCGGCATGGTATCCCAGCTGTGCTGCTCCCGGCGGGCGAACCAGTTCTCCCACTTGCTTTTGGAACCGGATTCATTATTCAGCTGCTGGTTGGTCCGGCTGATGTGCATATAAAAATCGTTCGGATAACTGTAGATGGACACGCTTTTGGCGCTGGGCTCCTGCTCCAGGTAATTCTTCAGCAGGGTATTGAAGGACCGCAAACGCTGCTCCCCCGTCTTTGTGTACAAATCCAGGCGGTATTTGAGGTAACTCTCATATTCGTTGTTCAAAAAATAGATCAGCTCGTCGCTCAGCGTGGCGTCGCCGTAAATCTGCTGGAATATATTCTGGATGCTCTCATACTGCCGGCTCAAATAGATATTCAGGACATGCGCGGATTTGAGATTCGCATCCGTCTGCTCACGGAGTATGCGCTGCGTTTGGTATTGATAGACCAAGGTCGCCGCAATCGCGAACAGCACGATCATGACGGCCGAATACAGCACGACGATTTTGTTGAACATCTTTCGCTTCAGATGGTTTAAATAAAATTGGCGCAGTCTGAAAATATGTAACACACCCTGTTCTATAATGGTCACTTCGGCCCCCAGTGTACACCGTTTCCGTAAACCCGGCAATTGCATTCTGCAGCTCTGTGAACGAGCGCTGCTGTACCAAGACGGCATGGATGGGCTATGCCGGAAACGGCAGGCTGGATTCCGTTCGTCCCCACCGAACGTGTTGCAGAGTCGCTAGGCATGGGAGTGGATGTGCCGAATCCTTCAACTTGCCCGCATAGGAGATCCAGAGGCAAACAAGAGGTTTTGCTGAAGAGAACGCGCAGAACCGTATCGCAGGTTTTCGAGGATCCGTCGTTTATGAAAGAAGGCTTGGCATGTCGCTGCTTAGATAACGTCCACCTGCCGCGAAACTAGAGGAATGCCCTGCTGGATGTTGAATATCTATTAAGGATCCGTGTTAGCTACTGCCGTGTTCCCGATGAAGGAAACCTTTACGAACCGAGGATATGACCGATGAAACTTCAATTCCTATATAACGAATATCTCAATCTGAAATTCAATAGAGGATTACCGTCCACTCCGATAGGCGGCTTTGAATACGGCCTTCTTGAGGACGGTGGCGCTGCATTATTCTTTGCCGAGCGTAACGATGAGGCTTTTGTGGAGTGGACGTATGAATTGCAGCCGAGGGACGCCCATTATGTTGCGAGTCCGGACTGGAAGCCTGTGCTGTCCGACTCTTTTAAACAGCTGGACGTCTATGATGAATTGGTATTCTATTATCTGCTGTTTACGATCAATGCAACGACGTCCATAGCCAAGATCAACCCGTACAATGCCATACGGCCAGCGGATGATAGGTAAAGCCAATCGGGATTCCTTCAAATTCATGCCAGCTCCCCCGCAGCTCCTTGACGGTGGCATTCTCCTTCTGCGGGAATAATCCTTCGACTACGACATTGCCAAAGCCAAACAATACGAGCGGCTGCTTCTGAAGGAGCTGCGACTGCAAATGCGGAAGGCATGCCGCTCGGGTTGCAGGCTTATCATAAGCACGGGTTGGCCGGCGTTTCAGCAAATAGGTGACGTAAACCGAGTGGATATCCATGCCCGCTTCCCTCATGCCGAGTTGGAGGGTTTCCCGGGTCCCGCACAAGAACGGGTTACCCTTCCGGTCCTCCCGTGCTCCCGGATTATCCAGGATCATCATCAGCGAGCCTTGCGGATTGCCTTCCCCCCAGATGACGCGATTCCGCTGTCTGCACAATTCGCAGCGTTCTCAATGCTTCATATCTTCGGGCGCTTGCTCTTCTGGCAAGATGACACAGGGATGATTCGTTTCCGTAGACATGCCATTCCTTCCTTTCTGTCGCATGCAATGGTTCCATTATGCCCACCTGCCACCTAATGTAAAAACTTCCCTCGCCTATATTCGGTCAGGTCGCCAGCAGAACGAACACGGAATCCAGCGGGATCGGCCTTTATCTGTCTAAACAGTTAGTTGAGAAGATGAACGGGAAAATGGATGCAGCGTTACAAGACGGCTGGTTTATTCTTAACATCCATCTTCCCATCCATCGCAGTCACATACGATGAAAGTCCTCGTCTAAACGTTATGCATGGTATGGTCCAAGGGTTGATTATCCGAGAACAAGTCCGGATTGTCCTTGAGCATTTCCGTTATGACATCGGCCACCGCGGCCGCATCGCATACCCGGACGACGGCATCGCCAAGATGCCCCTTATGCATCGCGCCCCGACTTTCCAGGACCTCATCGACCTTCCAAAAATGCTCCGACCACGACAACCCGCAATGTCTGCGGGAAGGCACCGGGATTTCCGTTCCATCCGGTAAAACCGTGTACAGCTTCTCATGGCCATCCGTTAACCTGCCCGGGATGTCCACCCACTCCTCGACTCCATGAATAAAGGTGTTGCGTTTTAAATCGACACCCACTAACAAAATCGTCGCCTTGCGGTCAAGCAGCTTGCCCCAAGCGGATCCTCTAGCGCATGGCGTGTCGAAACGATGGTCGTCGTTTGTGAACGGGATGGCATCCTGGCCCAGTGCCGCCACGGAATGCGTGGGGTGCAGCGAACGCACCACATCCGGACGTTTGCGAAAAAGCTCCGGCAGGATTCCGACGCAGGATGGAGATTGGTCTACGTAAAATTTCGGATTATCCGCATTGATATAAGACCACGTGTGGGTGGGCAGCACCAGCAGCCCCTCTTTCATATACGCTGTCAGCGCATCGAGGACCGTGTCCGCGCCGCCTTCGACCGGCCCCATGCTCTTCATGGAAGAATGGACCAGCAAGGTCCCTTTTCCGTCAATGCCCAGCTGCTCTAATTGCTTCATTAAGCTTTCCCATGTATGCATGTTCTTCTCCTCCCGGCCAGGATATCTAAACTGGCTGTCACTAATATTTTTCGATGATTTCCCAGTGCAGTTCCGCGGATGTATCTCCTTTTATAGGCTTTTACATACGATACGTCCATGATATAGAGGACTGGGAATATTTGCAATGAATGCACGTTGGTTCTAACGTTCCAAGCTTTACCTCTTGTGCCTGATCGGTTACAAATACTTTCTTCTATACATCAAGGTAATCTGATCCGCAATGTATTCTGCGCTATGCTCGGTACCATCCTTAATCCACCACATAATAATCCCCAGAAGTGATGAGGCCACAATATCAACGGAGGCAACCCGACTTGTGGAATGGATGTTTCTTGCGTCTCTGCGTTGTTCTATCGTGTTTTTCAATAGGTTCGACAAGTGGGTTTTGAAGCCCGTATGCTCAACCAACACGGCGAAAATTTTCCGGTATTCATAAAAATAATTTAAAAATGTAATTAGCTGCTCCCGCTCGTTTCTACTTTTCACTTGTAATAGCGGCTCGACTTTCATGGACAGGTCGTCAAAGATCTCATGCACGATCTGGCGCAGCAAATCATTAATATCCTCATAATGCAAATAAAACGTGGCGCGATTTAGCTCTGCGCGGGTTGCAATTTTTTGGACGGTCAATTGAGAGACTTCCAGATTGTCGGCCAGTAATGAAAAAACGGCCTGTTTCAGCAGCTTTTTGGAGCGAACGGCTCGTGGATCCACTCTTTTATGTTCAGGCATGTCATCCCTCGATTATCGTTTATTTGGCACTTCATCGACCGATCTTCCCATACTGTCGTTTAGTCGACAGTTTAAGCAGAATTATAAATGGGAATCGCTCTTCAATGCTGTTAAGATATATTTTATTGACACTATGTCGAAAAAGCAATGAAGAGAGGACCGCAGCCATGCAAGAAGACATAAAGAACATAAATAAAGGGATATTACTAACCATCTTAATCCTTGGTTGTTTCTTATCCACGCTCAATCAAACGCTGTTAAATGTCGCCTTAAGCAATCTAATGGATGTATTTGATGTCACGGCAGCCACCGTCCAATGGATCTCAACGGGATTTATGCTGGTCAACGGGATATTGATCCCGATTACGGCCTATTTAATGAAACGCTTTACCACGCGGCAATTATTTATAAGCGCCATGTCGTTTTTATTGATCGGTTCAGTCATCTGCGCGGCGGCGCCAAGCTTTGTTGTGCTCTTGTTAGGACGGATGGTCCAAGCAGCCGGTGCAGGAATCGTGATGCCCCTCATGATGAGTGTTGTGCTCGCCATCTTTCCCGTTGAAAAACGCGGCAGCGCTATGGGGCTGCTGGGACTGGCCATGATTTTCGCTCCGGCCATTGGGCCGACGCTAGCGGGATTTATTGTCGAATACCACTCTTGGCGGTGGTTATTTATCGGTCTCATTCCACTTGTCATGATGGTCATCGCATTGGCATTCAAGTATTTGGTCAATGTATCCGAAACGGCCAAGTCGAAGCTTGATGTGAGAAGCGTTCTTCTATCAACCGTCGGATTCGGCTTTATTTTATACGGTTTCAGTAGTGCAGGCAGTAAAGGCTGGGACGATGCCACGGTCATATTGTCCTTAGGCATTGGGATCGTGGTAACGGCCATATTCTGTATACGACAAGTCAGGTCCGATGATCCCCTGTTGAACCTGTCTGTCTTCAAAAACAAAATCTTTACGTTAACGTCCCTTATTAACGTGTTAGTCACGATGTTGATGTACGCGGACATGATCTTACTGCCTATTTATCTGCAGGATGGTCGCGGTTTTACAGCATTCGAAGCAGGACTGCTCTTATTGCCGGGTGCGGTTGTCAATGCGCTGATGTCACCCGTCACCGGCAGGTTATACGACCGTTTCGGTGCGAGGCCGCTGTTCATCATTGGTTTGCTGTTTATTATTCCATCCATGTGGGCGGTAACAGATTTATCTGAATCGACCACGTATATGTATTTGATGATTCGTACCATTGGCCTGCGGATCGGATTAAGCTTCATTACCATGCCGCTCAATACGGCCGGACTCAATGCGCTGCCCAAACACCTCGGTACGCACGGTACCGCGGTGAACAATACCGTTCGCCAAATAGCCGGTGCCATTGGTACTGCCGTTGTGATCACGATTTATACCGTGCAAGCAATCGGCCATGCAGCTGATGTGATGCAGAACAATCCTACAACGACTGCTGAGCTCCTTAAATCCCTTACTTCCATTTTAGGGGCAAGCGACGCCTATTCCTTCATGATGATCCTGGCCGTCATCGCGTTAGTTATCACATTATTCATGCCGATGAAAAGCAAAACCAGGATCGAACAAAAGCAAACGCTATAAACCAAAAAAAGCTC
Source organism: Paenibacillus sp. CR_12 (assembly GCF_041953985.1). NCBI lineage: Bacteria > Bacillati > Bacillota > Bacilli > Caryophanales > Paenibacillaceae > Paenibacillus > Paenibacillus sp. CR_12. Next base: position 42,771 of record NZ_JAVFHO010000012.1, read on the forward strand.
TTCGAAGCCCGCCCGCATGCGAGAATCGAAGAGTCTTTCTTATTGGCTTCTCAGGGCATGCTCGATTCGCTTATCGGGCATGAACCAGATTACGGCAACAAGTACGAAAAAGAAGCCGGATATCCAAACACTCACATATGCGGTCAAGGCCGCCGTCAAGTAGAGTAAAGGAGAGAGTTTCCCCTTCCGATTTTTACCCATCGTTCCAACGAATGAGGAATCGCCGGAATGCTGGTTCATAATCATGCGCTGAAGCAGCCAGTACGAGAGCGCAGCTAGGAATAGAATGATACCGTACAGCGCCGTCGGTGTAGGCGCAAAATGGCTTTCCCCCATCCAAGCTGTCGTGAAAGGCACAAGGGATAGCCAGAATAGCAGCAGCAAGTTGAGCCACATCAACCTTCCGTTCATCGTTCGAACCATATGCAGCAGGTGATGATGATTGTTCCAGTAGATGCCGACATAGACGAAACTGAAAATATAACTAATTATTTTGGGGCCAAGCTCGACTAGCGCATGCCAGTCATGGCCTTTCGGCACTTTGAATTCCAGCACCATGATCGTAATAATAATGGCCAACACGCCATCGCTGAATGCTTCCATCCGATTTGCTTTCAAATCGTCTCACCTTTTCCCCTCGCAACATATGTCTCTTATTCCATTATAGAGATCGTTTGTCCTGAGTCTACCTACTTTTCACCTGAATTTTCAGGTCGGCGAACAATAAAGAAAGGAACTGGTCATAGCGCGAAGTTACAAAAGCCATCCTTGAGGGACGGCCTTTTCAGAAGTCATTCAGTCTCTATTTCAGGACCGACTTGGATTTGTATCATGGGGTCTTCAACTTGCTCATATCCCGTGGAAGAAAATCAGCTCACGATCACGTCCGCATTCAGGATGGTTAGGATGATGATCAACACAAGAAACACAACGGGCGTCATCGTTTTGCCAATCGCATCTTTGACCCTTATATGCGCAAGTAACGCCACCAGCATCGTAATTCCAAGCCAAATGCCGCCCCAAACTATCGCATCCGCATTCCAATAACCAACAACGAGTACAGCAGCTCCAACTAACTGGACCAAACCCGTAACGATACGAAACCATTGGGGTATCTTCAGATTGCTGAAAATATCAACCCAGTATTTAGCCCCTACGACCTTGGCAAAACCTGAAAAAACATAGTACAAAACCAACAAGCTTTGAAGAATGATCGACATTACGGCCATGCAGGTATCCTCCTTTGATTGGAAAAAAATTCTGCTTACTGAACAAATGGTAAAATACAACTTTATTTTCGTCAAGTACAATTTTATATTTGTTAAGTTAAATTTGACATCAATTCAGTAAGCGATTACGATAATATTATTAGATTGGTTATGGAGGTACAGCCAAAATGGGTGAAATACGCAATGCGGAACGCACGCAGAAAAAAATTCTCGAGGCTGCAAGAAGGGAGTTTTTCGACAAGGGGTTTAAAGGGTCGCGTATCGAGTCGATTGCAGAAAACGCCGGGGTGAAGAAGCAGCTGATCTATCATTACTTCAAAGGAAAAGCGGAATTACTCGAAGCCGTTTTGACTGATTCGGCGACCGGTGAGCCAGAGTGGGTCTCTCAGATTCCAGATAATCCGCTCCATATCGCCGAGCATCGATACAGGGTCAATAACCAGGTGAGAGCGGATTTTATTAAGTTCACCGCCTGGGAAGCACTTGAGCTGCGGGCAGAGCCGACGTCCTGGAATAAAGGCGGAGAGGTCGCCCTTCAATCCTATGCTGCTTATTGGAAGGATCAAAAGAAAAAGGGGGTTGTACCGCAAGAGCTTGAGCCTGAACTTCTAGCACTGGCGTTAACCGCTCTAACGACGTATCCCATTATCTTCAGCAATATTGCCAACATCATTACTGGAGTCGAGTCGACTGACCCCGAATTTCAAGCGAGATGGTCAACATTTCTTACCAAACTAAGTGAATATATTTTAACAAGTAGCGACTGAAGGTTTCGATATCCGGCTAATATCGGTTATATAGACTCTTCGAAGCCCGGCTTTAAGCGAGAGCATTCAATTTCGGTTATGCTCACGGCTCAGCTTGACGGAGAAATCAGCAACAGAAGATCTGCCTTGATAGGCGCTACAGATCTCTACCGCCGTGTTCCGTTACTAAAACAAAAATCGCCGTCCGATTCCCCGACAGGGATCGTGAACGGCGACCATTTTAGAGTCATCAACTAGGCAGCAGTCATTTCGCGTCAATGCCGATATCAAATTACAAAGCTAGTCGGCCAATTCCGCCAGCACCTTGCCAAGTCGGTCAAGCTGCTGTTCATTCGCTTCTACGCAGATGGGCTTAGCTTTTTCAAAATCCTCTTGTTTCTTGAAACGTTGACGGAAGGTGACTCTGGTCCGGCCATCGAAGACCTCGAAGGTAGCCGTCACCCGAAATTCGTGAACGTTTAGATGATCAATCACGACCCGCTCCGTCGGCACGAACTCAACAAAGACATTATGGTTGGGATAATCCACGCCATCCGGTCCGTGCATGGTGAATTTCCACGTACCTCCCGTCCTCATATCGCACTCGTGAAACGTATTGCTGAAGTCTTTGGGCCCCCACCATTTTGCTAATAAATCAGGGGTTGTCCATGCCCGATACACAAGCTCCTGCGGGACATCGTACTCGCGGGAAGCAATAAGCTCATTCTCACCTATGGTCATGTTCCTACCTCCACTTCTACTACCTTGCTCAGTGTGTCCAACATGATGTTAGTCCCGTGTTCCCGTATTTCTGGCGTATCGTGTCCGTCAAAGAATGCACCCTGCTCTGTGTAAATCAACTTCGTACCACCCTCCACCTTGATAAGCTCGACCGTTGTGATCGAGACGGAGACACGTACGTCACCTGAATCCAATGTGTACGTATAGACAATACGCTGCTCTGGAACAAGCTCCTGGTAGCTGGCATCGAAGGTAAAGACCGGCCCTTCCGGCGGCCCGCCGCGGCTGTACTCCCGTCCCCCAACCTGGAAATCGAAGATCTCCGGCTTCGAAAACCACTTGGCTTTAGCAATCGGGTCGGCCCATGCTTGATATACCCGCTCCGGTGTAGCCGCATAAATCCGTTCTACGACGAAGGTTCCATGCTTGACGAATCGTTCGTTCATTCATTCTCCTCCTTATGTTTCGAAATTCCATTCTCTTCGGCAAGAAAATCTCCCAACAGATCCAAATGTCGCTCCCAACCCGTTTGCCGCTCAATGACCGGTTTCTCAAATCTCATCTTCATCGCCTGCAGAAGGCTCGTGAAATCTTCAACCGTTAATTCCGCCTTGCCCTGCATAAGCTTGGATACATATCTTAGCTGCTCCAATAGTTTCTGCTGCAGTTTAATCTGTTCTTTGATTTGGTCGATCTGCAGTTCCACGATCTCAAGCGGACTAATCTGCCCGCCATTCAAGGCCGATTTAATCTCCTCCAGAGATAATCCCAGCTCCTTAAGCGATAATATCTGGTGCAAACGCGACAAATCCGATTCATTGTACAGCCTGTGGCCGGATTCCGTTTGCCCCGACGGAGAGAACAACCCGATTTGATCATAAAACCGCAGGGTTCGGACGGTAAGCCCCGTCAGCTTGGCGAGATCCCCGACCTTCCAATGTCTCTTCATGAACCATCTCCACTCTTTGGCGCTAGCTATGTACCGGTATCTCTATTGTAAAACATTACGTTACGTAAGGTTCAAGTGAAATCGTGACACTCTGCCAGAATTTTTCGACGCCCTAATTTTGAATGGTCCAGGCTTGTAACAATCCTCCAGAATAGAAACAGCCTTTGCTAACAACTGGCAATTAGCAAAGGCTGTCATCATTCATTTTTCTGCTTCCCTTACTTGGACTCAATACGCCCCAGCGGGATGGCGCTCTCTTCCAGAGCTGCACAAGCTGCCGGCCAGCTGGAATCTTCAATGTCCAGCGCGTTACGAAGGTAAGCCAACGTAAGCCGCTGGATCAAGCCAACTCGTTCCGGGCTCTCATCCGTCGTCTCCGCGACGCTATAACCGGATATCCCGCCGAGCGAGTGCTCCGCCCCGAAGAGAGTGAGCAGGCTCTTGCGGCCCGAGCTCAGGAAGTACGGGTCGGTGAACCAGTCCGGCCCCCGAGTGGACAGTCTGGACTGGTCATGGTCCCCCGCCACCACGAGGGTCGGCGTGCTCATCTCCGCGAAGCTCGGATTCATGAAGGGGAAGTGCTCTGCCGCGAACGGACTCAAGTCAGCTCCACCCTTGCCAGTCGTGGCAAGCAGCACGCCCGCCTTGATGCGCGAGTCGGACATATCCTCTCCCGGCTCGCCGTTGTGATCGAGGACTCGCGCGCCGAGCAGCATGCTCGCCGTCTGGCCTCCCCAGGAGTGTCCGGCAGCGGCGATGCGGCTCCGATCGAGGCGCCCACTAAGACCGGGAACGGAAGCTTCGATAACATCAAGCTGATCGAGGATGCGCTTCAGGTCCTCGACTCGGAAACGCCAGATCCGTGGCGTACGGGGATCTTCAGGAGGAAGGTTCAGCGTCCTCGAATCGAGATGAGTGGGTTGAATGACCACGAAGCCGTGAGCAGCCCAGTAGTCGGCCAATGGGCCGTAGCCGTCCAGCGACCAGCCAAAGCCGTGAGAGAACACAATAATAGGCAATTCACTTCCTGCGGCGGGCGCAGACACTCGCATTTGCAGATCCTCGCCGCGCCCTGGAGCTGATAGAACTACCGGTTTCACCGAGATGACCGGAGCAGACATACTAATGTTGATTTCCATAATAAATGTTCCTTTCTTGGAGAAAGAGTGGCCCAACCGTTGCTGGTAAGAAGCGGTCAAGCAGTATCCTGATATAAACCGAAAATTTACAAGTTGATGTATCAACCATTGCAACGATAACACATTGTGGTTGACGCGTCAACCATGCTATGATGTTCCTATGGATAAGAACGAGCTGAACGAAGAAGAAATGCGAATATGGCATATGTGGAAAGGCTCCTTTCAGAGCATTTTCGGTCGGGTAATAAAAGAGATGTCTGAGCATACAGGACTATCAGAGGGTGATTATGGGGTATTGGATCGGTTAGACCTTTTGGGGAACGGAAGCCTTCGCCAACAGGAATTGGCCGACTCGATGAACTGGGATAAGAGTCGATTGTCACATCATCTGACGCGAATGGAAAAACGCAGACTTGTGATGAGGAAACCATTAGACACGGATCGTGGTGTTCAAGTCGTTATCACTCCCGCCGGAAAATCGGCATTGGATGATGCCCGTCCCATAGTCTCCAAGGCAATACGGAAACATTTCCTTGACCAATTAACGGATCAAGACATTGAGTCGATTACGAAGCTTGCGGAAAGGACAAAAACAGGGCCTTCAGGGTCTTGTGAAGCCCCGTCGACATGACCGCGTTTTTGAGATTATTCATGAAGGGATAAGTGGATCGGTACTCCACGAAAGAAAAGAACTCTCCAGGTTTGGAGGGTTCTTTCGTTTTTATCGATATAAAAAAGTATATCATTTCTGGTCACTGTACGAATTTAGCCGAATTGTTCGTGTCATGACGGAAATGAAGCGAACAAGCGAAGCAAAGGCTGTCCGTAACCTGAAGGTTACATTTAGACCCCTTGAGGATACAATTCGGGATACTGTAAATTGGTTTAGAGCCAAGGGCACAAATGGGTAAAGGTGAGTCGTGAAATGAAACTTCTTGCAAAAAAAATCGCGTCCTCCAAGGGGAGAACGCGATATGAAGCAGCTTGATGTTCCAGCATCGTCATGAACGCTTTCGGGCGACCACCGCTAACCGGCCGTTTTCGGTCGAGTACTCGCACGTGGACAATACAATAAGCTTGTCGCCATACCGGGCTGTTACGCCCGTGTCATAAAGAGCGAGTTTTTTGATGTTGTGAACATACGAATCGAACTCGGCGGGCGTACTTACATTCTCAATCTGGTAGTATTTAAAAACGTCGTCCGATTTGCGATAAACTTGTGACAGAATGACGGCAACAATCTCATACTCTTCCTTTTCGTAAAGCGTGCTGAACTGGAACGTGGCGTGCTCTTTATAAAAGCTTTCGTTCTTGTACTTCATTAAATCTTTAAACATCCAGCCGCTTTTCATGTGATGGCCATGAATCAGCAAAATGTCCGAACCATTGGTCCGGCTATGCGCGTCCAAAAAGGGGAGGCCGCCTTTGTTTTCCTTTTTATCGAAATCATGATTGAGATAGTAATCCGCATCCTGTGGATTCTGCATGACCGGGTACTCAATTCGGGTGCCGTCCATCTTCAGCCAGCCGACGATGTCCGAGTTCCTCTCGTAAAGCTCTCGAAATTCGGGAAGCATGACCGGCTCATTCGCCTTATTGAACAAAACGGAGGGGGATGCAGCCCCTCCGCTTTTGTTCGATCCTTCCTCCCAAGCTGTTGCCAGCTCATCGATTTTCTGCTGCTCAGCATAATCCCCAACGAGAATTCTCGCAAGACTGACGAGAGAAAATACCAACACAAGGAAAGAAACGGCGATAAGAATTTTTTTGGTTTTGCTCATCTCTTACCGCCTTTCCGGTCACTGGATGTGCGTTTTCTTCTTGTTACCAAGTAGACAGAGGCCGATCGTCATCAAGGACATCAGCGCCAAAGCCAGATAGAAGATTGGCGATACGCTGTTGTCTCCGGTTTTCGGAGCATCGTCCAGCTCGTTATTTCCATTGCCCGCACCCTTATCGGCTAAGTCGCTGACATCAGGCACGTTGTCGTTGTTATTCCCATTGTTGACGTTGCCAGGCTCGGAATTGCCAGGCTGGTCAGGAACAGGGCTGACAGGGCCTGGATTCTCCGGCTCTGGAACAGGGTTAACAGGGCCTGGATTCTCCGGCTCTGGTGCAGGGCTAACAGGACCTGGATTCTCCGGCTCTGGGGCTGGGTTGACAGGACCCGGATTCTCCGGCTCTGGAGCTGGATTGACAGGGCCCGGATTCTCCGGCTCTGGAGCTGGGTTGACAGGGCCTGGGTTCTCCGGCTCTGGAGTAGGGTTAACAGGGCCCGGTCCGCCGCCAGTGTTGATCGGCTTCATTGGCACGTCGTATCTTACAATGTCAAAATCGACAGAAATCGTATCACTCCTGTGCGTCTCGTATCCGTCCTTCTTTACGATCAGATAGTAATCCGCTTCAGGAAACACCATGTATGCATAGAAGCCATTGGCGTCGCTATCCTGCTCCGGGCTCTTGTTGTCATGCGGCGCAAAATTCGGAACCGGAGGGAGCGTTACTTTCGTATCCGGAATGCGGCCGTTATCTCTATTCCGCTGCGTATCCGCATAATACAGCGTAACTTTGGCTCCAGCAATTTTCTTGCCAGTGGTGGCATTTCCTGTCGTTTCATCATAAACCGTACCGTAAGGGTCGACCAATGCCTCAGAAATATTCAGCTCTCCGTTAGCCTTCACGTCAAGCTGCGTCACTTTGAAGAGCAGCTCCTCGCCGTTTTCAGCTTGATAGCGAACTTCCATGGTGTACTGCTGCGCGCTCAGCTCTTCGTCTTCTATGGAGAAGGTGCCGTTCGAAGCCAGCGGGAACGCCTTAGGACGACCGTTCTCCTGAATATAATTGCCGTCCTTGTCCTTCAAATAGATACGCATCTGGCTGGTGAACGAATCGTTGAATAGCTCTGTTGTTCCATCCAGCTGCTTGAACAGAACGATCCCTACCGCCGTTATGACCGCCGGAACGGTCTCGTCTTTCACGTTGCCGTCCACATTTGCTTTTTGCGTGAACTCGATAGGCACATCTTTTCCGCCTACCGTATACACCTTCGTATACGTAATCGTATAGTCGGTGTCCGCCTCGGCAGGGACGAAATATTCACCCTTCTCACTCGTCTGAATCGTCTGCTTCTCACCTGTCTTCAGATTGGTCACCGTGATGGATGCATTCGGAATGACTTCTCCTGTGTTGTTGTCACGCAGCACGCCTTCCAGATACGGGCGAGTATTTTCAAAGTGTGCCTCTGCCAATGTTTTCTCCGGAATGGTGCCTGTGTGTTCGAGACTCTCAGGATCCGTCACATAGCCGTTCTTCGAATAATCATCCTGGGTCACCGTATACTTGAGATACGTCGGAAGACCTTCTATAACGTGCGTCTGGCCGTCGGTAAGCTCGAAGGTGTCTCCGCTCGTGATCGTGCCCTTGCTGCCGTCCGATTTCTCATAGGCGTAGGATTTGTCCGCTCCCTCGCCTGTGAAGGTGAGCGTGTACTGGAACGGCTTCGACTTGTCGTCGTCTTTGCCTTTAACCGTGTTGCTGATAAGCAGGCTGCCTTCGATAACTCGCACGTTCGTGAATGGAGCAGCTTCATCCTTGCCCTCCATAATCCCGGTATAATGCCGTTCGATAGGCAGGGTCACGTATTCGTCCGTTGTGTAGTCTTTCTGCGTCACTGTGTATTTCAGATCCTTAGGCAGATCCACAATTTCCAGCTTCTCTCCATCCTTAAGGGTGAAGGATTCGCCAGACTTGATCGTGCCCGGTGTACTCGTCGCGCCATCCGACTTCGTATACGCGTAGCTTCCATCCTTGCCTGCTTCTTCAAAGATGACGGTGTACTCGAACGCCTTCGTCTTGTCGCCGCCGTTGCCCATGACCGTATTGCTGACGGTCAGCTTGTTGACGGTCCGTTCATTGATGAAGTCCGCCTTATGGTCGCCTTCATTCTCGATTGTGCCGGACAGCTCTCTCGTTTCCGGCGTGGTGATATAACCGTCAACGGTCGTATAATCGGCCTCGGTTACGGTATAGACCAAATCCGCAGGCAATGTCGGGAGCGTCACAGATTCCCCGTGCTTGAGGGTAAACTTGCCTCCGCTCTTGATTGTGCCAAACGTATTATCCGACTTCTTATAGGTATACTCTCCGTCCTTGCCTTCGCCGGTGAAGGTCACGGTGAATTCAAAATCCTTGGAAGCATCGCTGCCGTTGCCTTCCACCTTATTGCTGATGGTCAGCTTACCTTGGGCCGGCGTAGGCACGACCAGCGGATTATCGGAGGCTACTTTTACGCCATCTACCCAGATAGGCTTGCCTGGCGTATTTCCTACATACACTTGATACACATGGGTGATCGGCAGCCAGGTATTCAGATCAATGTAGGTTTCCTTCAACTCATAATACCCCGGATCCGGGAATAGCAGATTAAGTTTCCCTCCGCTATCGGTTGTTCCTTTGGCGATTTGAGTTCCGTCGTCTTTCTTATAGAGCGTAAACTCTACGCCTTTTAGCGGATTGCCATCGGGATCTACCTTTTTCAGGGGCAGCAGGGCATTGGAGCTTGAACTGCCGGCTACGTCTGAATTGTCCAGCGTGCTTTCACTTTTGGCACTGACCGTTTTCAGCTTATCATCGCCCATCAGCTTTACTTCGTTGCCCATTTTGTCGCCAGCTTTCGCTTTAGACGGATCAACCTCTGTTTGGTACACAAACTGGTAAAACTTATTAGGGTCTTTCATTTTGAATAGGAGAACCGTGGTGCCTCCCGCGCCTGGTGCAGCTTCTACTTGAACTTCACCATTCGGGTCGCTGAGGTCCAGCGCTGCGCCCTCTCGTTCCAGAGCACCGCTGGCAGACAGTTTAGCAGGATAGACTGCCATACTAGGCGCTGTCAGCACAAGCTTTCCGTTTTCTTCATAGCGCAGGTTCATACCTGCACCTAGGGTATCCTGCAAATAAACGCCCTGCGTCATGTTGAATGGCGGAGTATAGTTCACCGTCCATTCCAGCACGCCTGGAACTGGCTTAGTTACCGACTTGCCCAGGGTCTGAATAGGCACAATAACTTTGCGCTGTTCGGTGAGGACCTTCTCCACGCCGCCCCATGTCATGTGCAGGTCGGCTTTGTTATACAGCACCTGCTTGTCTACGCCGTTGGTGGTGTATTCCTCCAAATATTTCTCCAGAGCCGCATTGGAAGGTCTAGCCTTTACTAAAATGACATATGGGCTTTCCAATTTAGAGAAGGTGAACGTTCCCTCGTTTCCATTATGAGAAAAACTTACTACATGAGCACTGGTACCTGGTTCAATAAGTGTTCTGGCATCGTTTCTAACACCATATTCTGTACCCGAACCATTGTCCGAATATCCTTTCCAAAGCTCAAAATCCTTACCTTCCGTAAACGGCACGAATTCCCAGCCTTCGGGCAGCGTGTCCACTAGCTTGATATTGCTGATGACTCGATTACCGCCGTCCTTAGCCATTTCCTCTGTGTTATATCCAGGCATATTTACCCCTAAACGGAAAGTGACCGTTTTGGTTGTCCTGTCATAGGCAGATATCGTCCATGCTTCATTGTTATCGTTTCTAATATAACTGCTAACGTTATTCGGGTTAACATTTTCAGGCGTACCATCAGCTTGCAATGGCTTCGACGCAAAGAGCATATCCTTGTTCAGCATACGCAAGTGCAGGTTGGTGCTGTTTTGCGCTTGTTTTACGGTGTCGCCGTCAATGAGCAAAGCCCGATTCCAGCTCGTTTTCCCTGCGTTGATATCCTGCCTGAAGAGGATGTCCGGGTTGGTCTCAAGCGCACGGAAGCTGAAAGATGCAGCTTTGTCGGTGTATCCGGTCACTTTGATCAAGTCCGCCACCACTTTACCGTTCACGGTTAAAGGAATAGCCTTCATGGTCAAGCCGGTTGCATTGGTCTTCAAGGTTCCCTTATGATACTTTTTCCAAAGTTGCTCGGAATTCACATTTCCTTTGATTTTTGCAATCGTTTCCGTGCTCACCTCGCCGGTTTCATCCACAGCGTTATCCAAGACGCTCAAATCTCCGTCATGCACCAGCACATCGTATACCGCTGCATTTGGCAGGGCATACTGTGGCGTTAGATTAACGGTCCATGTGATGCCGCCCAGGTTATAATCCTCCATCGAAATAGAGCCTGTTTTTGTAAACGTGTGCGCGCCGATGTTGACAATTGCCTCATCCGTCACTGCGTTAGGTCTTGTACCGGTCACTACATCGTTGTTCTGTATGCCATCTGGCGTTTCCAAATTCCAGTTGGCACGAGAATCTATTCTGAAGCTGGAGCCGCTTGTTACCTTGCTCTTAATCGCTAATTCTACTTTACCATTCATATCCCCAAAGGAATAAACGCCGTTGGCATCTGGTGTAATTGCTGTTTTTCCAGATGCAGTGCCATCCTCCCATGTCTGCCATTCAGCTGATAAAAAGTCCAGCCCAGCAGGTAATACATTCGTGATAGTAAAGTCCTTTAACCCTTTTTTGTTATATTGGTTCACCGTGACCTTCCATGTAATGGTTTCATTCGGATGATCATACGAACCGGATGCTTGAATCCAGTCAGGTGCAACCCACGTTTCCCGTACTGAACTGGCTTTTACATCAGCGCTCGCATCCCTTAGTTCAACTTTTGGGTCAAAACGCTGTCCGCCACCTCGACCGGGATCGATTGCCACGCCTCGATACTCTTTATAATACAGATCCTTATGAAACCATGCTTGGTACTCAACCTTTGGATCCACCCCCGTTCCTGCCGGGAAGATGTAGCTCAGACTGCCATCTACATCAATGGTTGGGTCTACCTTAGTGCCGTTGACCGTGAAGGATCCCGGTATATAGACCATACGGTAATCGGAAGGCTTCGTATAGAACGTCATTCCATCTAGCGGCAACTTCATTGTTTCATCAAGCACATCAAAAGAGGATGGAGCAGCCTGGAAGGTCAAATAACCATCCTGATAGGCTGGGACAGTCACATACCACCAAGTCCAGCTCCCATTCTTTGGCCAGTTATTTCCTGTCAAGTTGATGCTGTACCCCGGGGTAACATCCGGGTTCTTTAGCTCATACGCTCCCCCGAAAATCGAGATAGGCTTTGTATCACCGTAATTCATGCCCGTTACATCCGAATTGGCAGTGGTTTCAAAGCCGAAGGTAACCGCACGTCCAATACCGTTAAAAAACCAATCGTCACCATTAAATACAATCTTGATGCTATCCGGGGTGAAATAGGCGATGCCAAGCTGCTTCACACCCATATCCGTTGTTGCCATCAACGGTTTGGTAGCTGTTGGCAATACCACTTCCGCGAAGTAGTCATCCCTTTTTAGTTCGATCCAGTCACCTTTCTGAATGTATAGGTCTGGATCCGCATTAGTCGGATCAGCGTCATCACCATTCACGGGCACCTTAAGGCCCTCTGATTTGAGGGTAAATGCCTGTCGGCCTTGGATCGTACCGCCTGGAGCAATGTCGGTTCCCTGCGTCACCTTCAGCGGAAAGATTGAATTGGCATCCATGAACAACACCGTTTTGTCCGTCGGGCCCGACGTCTTCACTAAAGAATTGTTCGGCACATCGTACACTGCCTCAGTTACTGACGTCGGTTCGTCCGCGCTCGGCAAATCCGCTTCGATAACGGCCGCCGGCCCGGAATCGCTTGGCGCGCTATCCGCATATCCAGTGACAGAGAATGCCACCGTCTGCAAGACAAGCATGATTGCCAAGCATAAAGAGAGTATTGCTTTACCTATGCTGCGTTTTCGTTTCAAGACTTATTTCTCCTCCATCCCGGAGCTGCGGAAATTTTTAGCGACACTAAGATCATCGACCCGATTACGCTCAACCGAATCGGCATCTTCTGTTTGCTCGATCCCAGCAGCCCTTTGCATCATCAAAATCTTGCGGAGTTCCCTCCTTTATACCTCCTCCTTAGTCCGAAATTCGGCACTTTCTTTTTCATAGTTTAAAAACCTAATCTCTACAAAATCTCTACAATTTGAAAAGCTTTTGCCTTCTCCTTGCAAATCTCAATAATAGAATGGGAGTGATCGTGAGGGAGGGTATCCCTGAAGCGATCTCAGTTATCGGAAAGAGGGCTGTTCAAAAAGTAATACGTTCACTTGCGGTCATAAATGAAAATGAGCCCGGCATCATTACCGGACTCATTTCATTCAACTGCCTAATACATATGGTGCCGTTCAAACGATCTTATGGCTTGCTCCGCCGTTAAGGCAAGAGGGTGCGGCTGGTTCGCGCTCCACCACTCCCCCGTTCCGATTAAGGCCGAAGAAGTGAAAGGAAGCGTGCCTTCAGAATCCATGCCTGGGTCGACTCTCTCCATATCGATTTGCTTCGGAGTCAAGGTTTTTAGCTCATAGGATGAAACCAAGCCGTCATACTCTGCGGTGATGATTACGGTTCCTTCCGAATTCGCCTTTACTACACCGCTAACGCTGATCTCCGCAATACTGGGATCACTGCTTGTATAGGTGACGTTTATCTCTACCTTTTCACGGCTTCCATCACTGTATACTGCAGTAGTCACCGTTTGATCACTCTCTCCAACGGCCAGCGTATGCAGCCCCTCGAGCTCAAGCCCAATCAGGCGAACCAGGCCTTCTCCATTGCCTTCTGATACCGATTGTAAAACAGGTCGTTTACCCATACCGTCCCATCTCCAAATCGCGTTAAAGTCCCACCCTAACCTGTCTGTATAGGTGGATGGAGTCTCTATTTCAGTTTCAGCTAGACCTAAGCCTTTAAGGGTTGTTAATGCTCCCTCAGCGACTCCTTCTTTATCAACCATCATGCCGTCAAATGCATAATTATTTTCGAGCGTGGCGGTGTGCCCCGCAAGAACTCGTCCCATCACCCGGTTCGCCATCGTTGGCGCCGTAACCGAAGGGCCCAGGGCAATGACATTTCTGACGACCGTATCATTGTATCCGTATCCAGTCACTCCGCCCGCATTGCTCGTCATCGCCCGAACGGTTCCAGACGCATACACGTTTTCTGTTAGGCTGCCCGAGTTCGTAATTCCGATTAGGCCGCCGGCCTGACTTACCTGAGCGGTTACATCCGCGGTAGAATAGCTGTTTCTTACGGTGCCATTGGAATAGCCCACTAGGCCGCCGACTGTGCTGGAGCCTGTAATGGAGCCTGTTGAAAGACTATTCTCTATCTCGCCATTGTTCGTGTTGACGAGTATGCCTATTCTGCTCCCGCCAGTGACGCCGGCATCGATCATGGCTATATTTTTAATCACTCCGCCATTAAGATGGACTAAGCCGCCGCTCGAGGAATTAAAGTTGACTATTTTCTTCCCGTCGCCATCCAAAACACCGGTGAACGAAACATCTTTAAAAAGTGACTCAGCCGGTTGTCCTGCGTAATCCAAATCATGGTCCAAAATATACTTTTCTGCCGGGAAGGCTTCCATAACATTCAGATCAGCAATGGACTTGATTCGGTAATAACCAGCTTCATTTCTTTCCAAAGGCACGACAGGCTCGCTTGCCTCTTCAGGGTTACTGCTCAATACCGGACGCTTTAAAGCATCATTCCACATCCAAACCGACTCAAAATCCCAGTTCAGTCGATCGGTATACGTGTTAGGGTCTTCAACCTGCTGCTGAGAAAGCCCCAAACCCTTTCTGTTGTCAGTAGCGGCAATACTCTCGCCTTCTTTATCCACAATCATGCCATCGAACGCATAATTATTCTGAAGCGTTGCCGTATGCCCGGCAAGGACTCGTCCTACCACGCGGTTCGCCATCGTCGGCGTCACGACGGAAGGGTTAAGAGCAATCACGTTTCTAACAACCGTATCATTATAACCGTAGCCAGTCACTCCGCCTGCGTTGCTTCTAAGCGCCTGGACGGCTCCGGATGCATACACGTTTTCCGTTAAGCTGCCTGAGTTCGTAATTCCGATTAGACCGCCAGCTTGGTTCAGCTGGGCCGTTACATCTGCCGTAGAATAGCTGTTTCTCACGATGCCATTGGAATAACCCGCTAGACCGCCCACGGTACTGGAGCCTTCGATTGAGCCCGTGACATAACTATTCTCTACCGTTCCGTTGTTCGTATTAACGAGTATGCCTATATTACTTCCGCCAGTGACGCTTGCATCTACCATAGCTATGTTTTTAATGGTTCCGCCATTGAGATGAAATAAGCCGCCATTTTCTGATTTAAAATTGGTTAAGGATTTATTGTTCCCATCAAACGTGCCAAGGAATGGCGTCGCTTTAAATAGAGGTTCAAATAGCCGCCCTTCAAAATCAAGATCATCCTCCAATATATAATTCTCATTTGGGAATTCGGATATCGTTTTTAATTCTTGAATCGAGCGGATGATGTAGTCCCCCTCTTCATTCCGATCAAGCTTCGGTTTTGGGATATTGTCTTCGTTAATTTGCTCCAAATTACTTTGCAGTAATGGACGTTTGGCATCTTCGTTCCAGATCCAGATCGTATCAAAATCCCAACCGAGAGTCTCAATGAAAAAGGATGGCTTCGAGAATGTTTCTGCACCGACCCCCTGTCCTTTCTCATTGTTCGGATCATTCGCCGTAACGTTCTCACTGCTAACAAACATATTTTCATCGGCGTAATTATTAACTAAAGTTGCCGTCTCCCCAGCTAGTACTCTGCCGACAATTCGATTCGATGCAGTACCTGTAACAATAGATGGATTTAATGCCATACTATTTCGAATAACCGTATTGTTATATCCGTATCCGCTGATGCCGCCAGCATTTGATTCTTCTGCTATTACGGCTCCGGTTGCATAGACCTGTTCTGTTGTACTCCCCCGGTTCGTAATCCCGATCAAGCCGCCGGCTTGCTTGCCTCGCGCATGGACTCGAGCTGTTGAATAACTGTTTCTAACGATACCGTTCGAGTAACCCACAAGACCGCCAACCGTAGAATTGCCTCGAATAGATCCGGTACTGTAGGCATATTCCACGATCCCATCGTTCTGATCAACCAGGATCCCAATATTACTTCGACGAACATCAATGTCGGCATTGATGATTCCTACATTACGGATCGTCCCTTCATTAATAGCAAAGAGACCCGCTCCGCCCGAGGAGACCATAACGCCTGTAATCGTATGCCCTTGCCCATCAAACGTACCCGTGAATGGAGTGCCATTCACGCCAATGGCTTCAAAAAACATGCCCTTACCGTTAATGTCTTGAGCTAAAACAAAATGTTTGTCCGGGAACTCATGCATTTTATTGAGTCCACTGGCACTTTTGATTTGATAGGGGTTGCCTTCCGAACCATCGCCCAGCATGCCTTCTTTAGCTATTAACGGTTCCGTTAACGGCTCTTGATCGATTGGATTATTAACCACTCTTACGACGATCGTATGTTCATCGCCAAATGCAAGAGGGTTGTCAAATAAGATGATTTGTTCACGTCCGAGATGTTCTAGCGTTGCTTCTTGAATAACCGTTTCCAGCAGCTGTTCACCTGTATGATCCCGCTTTTCCCCGATAACGGTGACACGTTCAGGCGAGTTCGGATAATTCAGGACCCCAACGCCCTTCAAGACGTTATTTTCTATTATTGCGCTTGTTAAGTTCATATAATTTGCAGGTTGTTTAATCGTAAATGAATCAATTTCAACACCGTCGCTGTTGTAGGCTTTCAACGTGAGAGATTGATCGTTTGATTCTAAAATAACACCCGTCTGCTTATTTTCATCATATACGATATGATCCCAGTCAAACGATTTGTTATCATAGAACGTTGGACCTGATGAACCAACTGTCACAAAGGTTGTACCTAGATTCATCGCTTCTTCCGATATATCTTTTACACCGTTTCGTATGGTTGTCCGTTTATACACATGATCATGACCGCCAATGTACAGACTGACACCAAGCCGTTCAAAGGCTTGAGACAATTTCACTCTCATCATGTCCATACCGGTCTCATCACCTGATTGACCGCCATAATAAGGATAGTGCCCCATAACGATTTTCCACTTCTTGTCGGTTGCCCGCAAATCTTTTTCCAGCCATGACAGCTGCTTGTCGAAATCCACCACGGAATTCAGAACAGCAATGTGCATATCGCCATAATCAAACGAATAATTCGTTTCCCGATAACTGCCTTCGCCGTTCTTCGGCAGGTTGAAAAACCCGGAGAATGGCCCGAATTTCCGCTCCGTCGCATGTTCACGATCCCCGACGATATGAGCAGATACTAGCCCCATATCGTTGTTGTAAATGTTGTTAAACACATCATTCCAAGCATAATGATTGCCGCCTAGTTCGACCAAGTCTCCGACTTGAATCACCGTCTGTCCGTTTGAATTTTTCTCCTGCAGAACGTCCAGCATATTGTTAAAGAGCTGGAAGCTTTCCGGATTTCGATCCGGAACTCCAAGATCCCCCATCACATACATCACGGCTTCCTCTGAAGCTGGTGCGGTCCTAAAGCTATAACTGTCGCTCCAAGGTCCAGTCGGCGACATTCCGTACCGATAGTCATACGTAGTCCCTAAGCCGAGATCTGTTACATTCGCTTCATGAGCTGCAAGCACCCGATAGTTACTCTTGGCAAACGTATCACCATAGGCGACTTGAAAATAAGAGACTTCCGCTTGTACTACTTCCGCATTGTCCCACGTCGTCTCGGACTGAGGTTTGTACTGAACATACGACGTTTCTAATGCCTTATCCGTCACTACATTTATTCCTACTTCACGTTCATTCCCGCCTACATTAACAATGGGTTGAAATTCATTTAAAATTTGTTCGGCATCCAGATTCTGCTGATCAACAAGGATTCGAATAAGTTCAACACGCGTATTTCCTTGAGCGTCGGTTGCTACATACTTAATGAAATACTCTCCATACATGTCGACCTTGAAATGCTGATTTAGAGCCGCTACTTCTCCCTTATCATTTAGAACGATGGCTTCCACCGATAAAGATTGACCGCTGTGATCTGTCGCCGAAGCGCCCAGCACTTCTATTTGATCCCCAAGCTTAATAGTATCCGGATATTGTCCATGAACCTTAATTTCAGGCGCATGCACCGTGCCCCTCGTTTCATCACCAATCCATATTGGAGCACTTATAGCCTCTTCACCGTCCACTTGGAAAGCTCTCACGAGGAAGTAGTCCCCATCTTTACTTGCTAAGGATACTTCCTGATTAAATTGATTGCTGGCAATATTGCCGTACTCCTTGATGATTTCACCGCTGTTTTTGTAAACAACGACTTTATCCAACACATCGTTAGCATCAGGGTCACTTATCTGTATCTTGAGATTAATTTTCTTTGTTTTGGCCGGAAGAATCGACCCCATCATCTGACCTTTGGCTGAAACCGCCATTTCTAAGTTGCGATCAAATGATACATAGGTGCGGTGGTTTCGCATCGCCTCGTAAAGACCTTCTCTAGTAAGCTTTTTTCCCCACATACCGGTCACATGGGGTTGAACCATCCCCCAATTTCCTTTGTGCTCGTCCCCGCCAAACACGGGAGAAACATGCCAGCCTCGATCTAATGCCTTGGTATAGATTGCAAAATCATTGGACGATTTGTATTCCATCAGATTAAGGTTTCTGTCAACTTCCCGGTTATAGTGTTTAAATTCATTGAAACTCCAATTTCCTGATGATCGTGGATGATTAAATTGCGCAATCGCATTCGGATCTTGGGCAAGTCTTGCGTAAAAGGTTGGCAGATCATATTTGATGTCGCTCCAGCCCCAAGTGCCATCCGCACCCACTCCATGTGTTCTTGCAAACCATGGGGCATTAAACAAATTGATATGGCCTGCTTCATCATACCAAGTCACTTCCGTACCCGGCAGCGTAATAAATTCGTTATCATGATTGTGAGCATCTGATTGCTCATGCAGCAGCTTGTATTCTTCTGAATAAGAGTCTTGAACATTCGTAATAAAGTCACTGCCCGTACTGATGTCATAGGTCACGTCGTGTTCCGTCACTGCAAAAAAATCAAAATCCGTATTACTTTTCACAAAATTATAAGCATCATTAGGCAGCAATATCCCGTCACTGAGAGAAGTATGGGAATGCATATGACCTTTGAACAGTGAATTTCCTAAGTACTTAGCTCTATCTTTTTTAGAGACAACATTCTCTGTCTCTGAAGACGCCGCGAATACATTAATGCCGTAATAAAGACTAACAACCCCCGCAATCATACAAGCCATCACAATAAAAGGTAGTCTTCTTCTTTGGGACTTCACTCAAAATCCTCTCCTTTTTCGGCTTAAAGTGTCTGACTGATAAACAAACAGCCCCTAAACCAAAAAATGCAGTCTGAAGGCTGTTCTATCCTCTATCTTGTTAATCACAGTTGCAACAATGGCTTAATGATTGGTGCAAGCGACTGTGCCATGCGCAAAAACCCGAGGTCCGTTGGATGTGTTCCGTCAACCGTACAATCATTTACAACGAAATCATCGCCCAGCAGCTTAAAGCCGTCAACGAAATGGATATTACGGTCTCCTTCTGCCTGCCTCTGTTCCACATGCTCGATCTGAATCAGCCTGCGGCGATCATGAAGCCCCCTTCTCTCCATATAGAACTGGTCTTCCGCAGTGTAAATCCTAGAGACTACTAATATAGGAACTTCGGGATGCCGCTCTCTCAAAATTTGGATGAAGGCAGGCAACGTTCGTGCAATGTTACCGGCCTCGCCCGTATTCCCTTCATAATCAAGAATGAATAGAGCCGGATCATCGATTTCCGACATGATATGCGCGAGCTCCGGCTCGCCCTTTCCATTCCCCGAGAAGCCAAGATTGACGAACTCCACCGGAATCATACGGCTGAGAATATTAGAATAAGCCATACCCGGCCGGGAGGCGCATCCCCCTTGCGTAATCGAAGTTCCATATATAATAACGGGTCTACTGTTTGCATAGGCAGGTGCATCGCTTATGACAGCATCCTTATCTACACCGATCCACACCTCTTCTACCCCTTGGTAGAGCGGCAAATTTAAGGTGACGGCCACATCTTTTTGGGAATCCCACTGATAAAGCTGTGATTCATATTCACTTTCCGTTGGTTTGAATTTAGCCGTGGTGATAAAGCTCTGCTCTCCCGGCTCTCCAAGATAGCAGTCAACCCCGCACTGCCCTGTAGGCGGCATATGATACATATTGGCCGGTCCGGCAAGGCGTACCCTTATGACCAGCCTTGAAGAATTGGTGCGAAAGCGAATTTGCCCGCCTGCCGTACAATAAGCAAGCGTATCAACCGCGGGAGGCAAGACCGCCTCGGAAGCCAAGGGCAGGCGTCTGTATATCCCATCCTGCGCAAGCCAAGGGAAGCCCGCGATGTGAAAGGGCGCTTCCAACGGAGAATGCCATCTCAACTCTTCGCCATTAGTTGTCTCCTGGTGTATAGTTCCGCCCAGTTGATCTAAGTTTATCTCTTTCGATTGAACGGTCATCTATTTCTACTCCCTCATTATATTTACTAGCAAAGCTGCGTTTACTCCATGTGGAATACATATCTCCGAATCGCCAGAGCAACGCCGTCCTCGTTGTTGGTAGCCGTGATTACGTCCGCTATGGATTTGATATGCTCTTCACCGTTGGCCATCGCAACACCGAGACCTGCTGCCTTCAGCAGCTTCGCGTCATTATCACTGTCCCCCATAGCAATGACATCGGACATCGAGAAGCCTAGCGTCTGACAAACCTCGCGCACTCCGCTTTCCTTTGTAATGCCTTTAACTGAAATCTCCATATTAGTAAGAGCCGAATGGGTAACCTCGAGCGTGCCCCAGCTGAGCAGCTCTTCCTTAATTTCCGCAAGCTTCCGCTGATCATTGCTGCCAATGCCGAATTTCATCCAATCCCGTTCGAACATCTCCGGCGTCCATTCCTTGTCGCCCGTCAAGCTTTCCACGCTGTAGCCCCAGTACCACTCGCCCCGCTTGGCAGCAATGGCGTGCATATCGCGGACCGTGTCCCGAGGGAGGAAGACTCGCTTTTTAAGCCTGCCCGGTCCCTCCCAAACTTCTGCTCCATTGAGCAGCACCATGGGGGAATCGAGCCCAAGCTCATCCCAGAAGCCCTTGGCAGTTTGCAAGCCTCTCCCAGTGGAGAACATGACTTTAACACCCTGATCTACTGCATATTGAAGCCACTTTTTGGTCTCATCCGTAATGTGCTTTTCATCCGTCAGAAGCGTCCCGTCCAGATCCAATGCAATCAGCTTATATTTCGCCTTCACTTGCTCTGCAGTATTCATCCCTTTACCGCCCCCATGGTCGCGCCTTCCATAAGAAGTTTTTGGAATAAGATATAAATAATAATGGACGGTACCATCGCAATGGTTACACCGGCAAACAAAGTCACCCAATCCGCAGTAAACTCCATTTGCTTATTCGCAGAATACATTTGCACCGCAATGGGATATTTCTTGGGATCGCTCAAATAGATGAACGGCGCTAAGAAATTGTTATAGAACCCTAAGAACTTGAATACGCCAACGGTTACAATTCCCGGTGTAGACAAAGGAACGATAACACGCCAAAACTTTTGGAACAATGTAGCGCCATCCATCGTTGCGCTCTCTTCAAGCTCCATCGGCAGAGAGCTCATAAACCCTCCGAGCAGCATAAGATAGAACACGCTTTCACCCAAACTAGACAGAAGAATTAATCCGGTCAAGCTATTGGTCAAACTCAGTTCCCGCATAATGACATACTGGGGTACAAGCGCATTGATGCCCGGCAGGAACAGGGACAACATAATCAAGCCCCAAATCAATTTTCTGCCTTTGAACTGCATTCGAGTAAGCGCATAGGCGTTAATTGTCGTAAAGAAAAGCCCAAGCACCAGACTTCCGCCAACATAATAAAGGGTATTTAAGAGTGATTGCCCAAAACCGTATTGATTCCAAGCCTTCGAATAGTTCTGCCATCTTAGTTCCGAAGGCAGCGCCCATATATCTTTAAAAAACTCAGGATTGCTTTTTAACGATTCATAGATAACCCAGACTAAAGGAAATAATATGGTCAGCGACCAAGCATAAAGCAGCACACGCCACACAACGTCCATAAACGTTCGTTTTTCCTTCAAACTTTATCCCTCCGAACTTCATATGGAAACTAATACTCGTAGCCTTTGTTCGGCACAAATTTATCGATTAACAGCTTTGCTGTTACTAATATGACGAACAGGATCATACCGACTGCGGAAGCGTAGCCGTAATTCCGATACTCTACGCCAAAAGCCAAGTTAAACATGTAGAGGCCGATAACATCCGTCGACCCGAATGGGCCCCCGTTTGTCATAATGAGGATGATTTCAAAACCCTTCATCGTGCCCACGACCAGGAACAAAGCGCTGACCCGAATAATTGGCGTAACAAGCGGCATTGTAATTTTAAACAAACGCGTCATATGTCCGGCCCCTTCAAGAATCGCCGCCTCGTACAATGACTTTGGAATCGCCAGCATCGCATTGGCAAAAATAATGACGTACAAGCCGACGCCGCCCCATACCCATGCCGGGATAATCGACGCAAGCGCCGTATTTTCATTGCCCAACCAATAGAAATTACCGGTATCAATGCCAATGAACTTTAGTAGCCCATTCAGCAAACCGTACGATCCGTCATAAATAAAAGCCCAGAGGAGCGCGACTACGACCGTAGATAAAACATTCGGAAAGAAAAACAATATCTTCAAAAACTTATTTTCTTTATACGATTTATTTGTAATTAAATAGGCAAGTATCAAAGAGATGATAATAACAAAGAAGGGCACCGTTATCATTAAAATCAAGTTGTGGGTAAGCGCGCGCCACACGTATTTATCTTGAAATGCGTTGACGAAATTGGACAACCCGACAAACGTCGCATCCGTAAACCCGTCCCAATTAAGCAGCGCATAATAAACGGATAAAATGTTCGGAAACAACGTAAAAAGCAAATATCCGCCAAAGGGAGGCACAATGGCTATGAACAGAAATATCCACTTCTGCGTATTCGCTTTATCAAGACCCAGTTTGCGCAGCACAGAGGGCCTTGGTGTCTTCACAGCGGTTAAATCAGACACGAGAGATCAACTCCTATCTTACTGGACGTGAAAATCCGACTTTTTGAACACGTACTATGTGAAGCCTATAGGGTCGCAGAAGTTAAAACGGAAGAGCGGAGATGAGTCCTCCCCGCTCCATCACGTCTTATTTTTTCATTTCAGCCTCTACAGCTTTCTTCAGCAGCTCTTCAGCTTGCTCCAGAATCGGTTTCGGATCCTGCATACCCATAGCAAATTTAACAATATTCTCATTCAATAATTTTTCCGCTTGAGCAAGATTCGGATCGGAAATACTGATAGACCGGCTTGCTTTATAAGTTTGAGCATTATTATCCGCAATGTACTTCAGAACAGATTGGGCGGAACTGGAAAGGTTAGCCGTTCTGGCAGGGTCTTCCGTCAAATCCTTGCGCATTGGCAAAGCGCCTGCCTTTTCAGCAGCAAATTGTTGATTTTCAAGCGTAACCATCCATGTGATCAATTCTTTGGCCCACTTTTTGTTAAGCTCTGGCTTAGCTGCCCAGATATAGTTGAAGTTTGAAGTTCCGCTTCGAATCCAAAGCGTTTGAGTTGTGTCGTCTCTGAAAGGAACAGCCATGAAGCCCCAATCGAAATCCTCGGGTGTTGCTTCCTTCATCTCATTCTCGACATGAGTCCCTGTCGATACCATCGCCGCTTGCCCCTGAATAACCTGCATTTGCGATTGCGTATGGTTCAATGCCGGAAGTCCTTCTGCAAAATATCCCAGCTTCCCAAGCTCATAGATGCGCTGCCAGGTTTCAACTGTCTCCGGATTTGTGTATTGCGGCAGACCATAGGTTCTATAATTTTCGATAAATTCATCCACATGGCCATTGATATCAGCCAGCTCAAAATTTTTGGCTGTTCCGAAAGCCCAGTTATGGTAGCTTGGATGAATACCCGGGAACGTTATGGGAGCAATGCCGTCCGCTTTAATGTCTGCTAGAAGTGCTTTAAATTCATCCCATGTGTTCGGGTTTTGGTTCCAGCCATGCTCTTCGAATAGCTTTTTATTAAAAAACAACCCGCCAAAGCTGCTCGCCGTCGTAAATTCATATCTTTTCCCATTGATCAGCTGCGTTGACTCGTACATGCCCGGCATCATAAGATCCTTGACCTTTTTGTCCGGCACGTCTGGAAGAGGGTATTCCCAAATGTCATCCATTGGTTCAAGCTTGCCGGCTTCAGCGAGCCCCACAATACCTCCCGCTGGATCGGTATTAAATAGATCAAACATGTCATTATCATTGCCCGCAGAGATTTTTGTAGAAAGAATCGTCTTCATATCAGCTGAAGCCGTGATGTCTACTTTGACATTTGGATACTTGGCTGTGAACGATTCAACTGCATAATCGAACCACTCCCGGCCATATCCTCCTACAAAGAAGCCTACCTTTAGCGTTACTTCCTCATTCTTCGGCAATCCATTCTCATAAACTTCTACTTCTGCAGATACACCCGGCTTATCCGAACCAGCAGGAGTTGTACTTGGACTAGCCTCGTTCTTACCGCTGTTTCCACCGCAACCAGCCAGCATGGCTAATGATAATGCCGCTGCAACACCCGTGCTCATGAATCGTTTCATTTTTCCATTAAACATTATTTCGCTCCCCCGTTAATTAATAAATAAATTGGATTAACTATTTAAGCATAACTATGATTTGTTAATCAGCAATCAAATCAGGGTAAATAATTTGTAAATAAGTACTGGCTTTGGCCTTTTAAGCCTCACCTCCCATATATTCTGGAAACGCTTACATTTTAATTATTAAACGGCCAGTTGTCAACCTTTTTGTCAATCGTTTTGATCATTGATGACCCTCTTAATAATAGGGAGAGTTAATCGAAATGCCCGAATCTCCAAAAATGTTAATTTAAGCTGGAATCCCACGATGCTTCTAAGGCTTCGATTGGCGCAGAATCCGCCCTTTATGCCAAGACGATGCATAATATACTTCGTGCGGCGGACATGAAATAAATTGGTTATGATAACAAAAGATTTTAGCTGGTACTGCTCCATCAATTGCTTGCTAAAGATTAAATTTTGAACGGTGTTGTTTGACTTGTCTTCTTCTAACACTCTTTTTGCTGGGACGCCCTTCTCAATCAGGTACTTCTTCATCAGCTCCGCTTCCGAGCGACGTGAACCAACCGCTCCCCCCGATACAATGATATATTTGTGCCCATACTGCCGAAATAGTTTGTACGCTTCATCCAGTCTTTCTTTAAGCAACGGGTGTATTCGGCCGTCTTTAGATACATAGCCAAGTACAATAAGTGCATCTGCTTTACCAGGTTGTAACATAACTGCATGCAGCCAGCATATGTAAGTCAGCACCGTCATCGCTGCTATTGAAATGATCCATCCAATCCATACCATTACTTACTCCTCTAGGCGTCAAATTATTGTATTTAATCAAATCAGTTTACAAATATAATATCCTTTTTTATCACAATGTCAATACAATTGGCTGCGTTTTTTTCATTGTTTTTGGATTGAAAGTTTCCGTACTGATTGTATCATGCTGCATAAATCCGCCATCTATCATCGTTTTTAAGAAATTTAAAAAAGTACGTTCGTTGAATTAAACGAACTTGCAACTTTTATTCGCCTCGTATTAATGCTACACTTGAAGCAAAGTATGTTCCTAATTTGTCAAATGTTTTGAATCTATATTATATAAAACGTTGTTGGAAAGAGGATGCATATCGTGAGTGATTCGGTTAAACAAACCAGCCATATGTTATTAAAATCAATAAATCAGCAGAAGGTTCTTTTTCTCATTTATTCAGAGGGGCCGATCTCTCGCGTAGAGCTTGCGGAAAAGACTGGACTAAGCAGACAAACGGTAACCAACATCGTGAATCGCCTGTTGAAGGAAAAAATAATCGTGACAGGGGAGCTTATGGACTTGGAGGCAGGCAGCGGAAGGAAAAGAGTCGGCCTTCATATCAACAGCGGCCATTTTTATGCCATCGGGCTTGAGCTCGCCGGCAAATACATTCGCGGAAAAGTGTTCAACCTGCGTCAAGAAGCTGTCGCATCCGCAGAACGCACAAGCAACAAATATGGTTCTATAGATGTGCTGATGCAGCTGTTGCATGAAGTTATCGATGAGCTGCTCACCCAGGTGCCCAACGCCTCCAAAGTAAAAGGGATCGGAATCAGTATGCAGGGCCTGGTAGATTCTCAGCATGGCATCGTTCTGCGGACACCCGGCATAGGCGTTCATCGCCTGCCGCTCAAGCAGCTGCTTGAAGACAAATATGACATACCCGTGTATATCGAGAACGATGTCAATCTTCTCTCTGTCAACGAGAATATGAACGGCTGCTTGAAGGATTCCAATAACAATATCACCATCAAGTTTGATTATGGTACAGGCGGCGCGATCGTCCATGATAAACAAATTATTGCAGGATCAAGCTTTGTTGCAGGTGAATTCGGGCATTATAAAGGCTTCTATGGAGAAGATGCCTATCCATGCCATTGCGGCAGATCCGGATGCTTAACGACGCTGGCTTCCAGCAGCGGACTTAGTGTTTCCATCAAATGCACACTAGAGGAGTTCGCAGAAGGCATAAGAACAGGAGATCCTAAGTTCCTTGGTTTATACGAAAAAATTGTCGATGGCATCGCGATCGCCGTTACCAATATCATTACATTTATCAATCCAGACAGCCTGCTTATGACTGGCCGAGTCATTCCTACCATCAGTCCCGAAATGTTCAACGAGATTAAAGCTAGGGTGATGCACCAGTTGCCTGTGACAGTTAATAACGTACAATTGATCCACCTTCAGGACAAACCGGATGAAACCAAGCTTGCTGCCGGGTTAGTTATTAAACGTGCATTTGAAATACCGCTGGATACTTTATCTCTTTAATTGCGCCCCTTCATGAATTCTCTCCCCCTTGGATGGAGTTCTTCCGTTAGATTTTTGCACGGTAGGATACCTTGATTTCTGGACTATAAGTAAAAGCAGGCCCTCTGTAAACTTGCAGATGGCCTGCTTCAATAACCTTTATCCTTATGCCTTTTTCTTCAGATCAGGAACAATCCTGCAAGCGGCAGGATGCATCAGCCAACAAATAGCTGTGCATATTCGTAGCCGTATTTGGTACCTTGTTGTTCTTAAATACGATGTTATTAAAGTACAGTAATCCCACTCTCAAAAATGA
Organism: Paenibacillus sp. CR_12; assembly: GCF_041953985.1. Classification (NCBI taxonomy): domain Bacteria; kingdom Bacillati; phylum Bacillota; class Bacilli; order Caryophanales; family Paenibacillaceae; genus Paenibacillus; species Paenibacillus sp. CR_12. The sequence goes on from NZ_JAVFHO010000012.1 coordinate 69,871, forward strand.
CTTTCAAATAGTCACCTTCAACGTGAAACTCAACGCTCAAAGTCAAATCATTAGGTTCGCCATCGGTCGTCAATGCATATTCGTAAGCAATTCCGCTTCCATCGTTAAAGTGATAGAAAGATTCTTGTTGATAAACACTGCCATCTTTATAAACAGGCCTAAAGGTGCATGCTACATCAAACCTATCGATCTGTTCCAACTCATTATCTTCCTTAAAACTCTCGATGACCTCTTTTAATAGCTTAACGTCCCAATTCTGCATATCATCAACGTTTCGGGCAATTTCCTCATATCGTCCATCTGCGATGGAGTCAACAATCTCTTTTGCGAACGCCCGAATAACATCTTCCTCTTTGCCTAACACCCGTTTAAGCATACCATGTGCTCCTTTATCTCCAGAATCATATGTATCTTACGGAGACCGTCCTTTCACTGCTCCATCACGATGTCTTACTCACCTGCAGCAACTCGTCCCGCGCTTCGGTCAGCGCAAACCCCAGCAGGTTTCGCCCCCGCCATTTCACGGGATTCTCCGCATCCGGATTGGACTGGCCCATGCCGATCCCCCATATGCGGTCCCGCGGGCTGGCTTCGACGAGGATGCGGTTCTTCGTCGACTTGAGATAATCGCCGAGCTCCGGATTCTGCGAAAACTTGGCCAAGCTGGCTCTTTTGACGATGCCGTAGCATTCCTTGTCCCAAGCATCCTTGTCAAAGTTACGGACCGCGCGCCCATAAGCCTTCATTTCCTTGGGATGCTTAGCCTTAAGGATCGACTCCAGCATTTCGTTGTCGCCGAACAGCCTTGCCTTCTCGGCCATCATAAACTGCTCGGCACAGGAATACTCCGTCCCCTCTACCGTGAACGGGCACATCCACCACTGGCTGAAGCAGCTTTTGTCGACGCCCCCGTCCTTAGGCGGCGTATGGCCCCAAAAGAATACATACTTGAACGTTTTTCCTTCGTTATAAGCTTTTCTTAGCTCATTGAGATTGTAGATCATCCGTTAGTCCTCCAGTTTTCTCCGATACAACCGGGATGGTCGATGTCCCGCATTTTCGGTGTAATGATCGGTCTCCGCCACGAGATCGGCTACCTTGCGCCGGAAGGCCGCCTTCAATAGCTCTTTATCCATAATGACCTCATAAACCTGCTGCAGTTCCGTCAAGGTAAAAAGCTTTGGCATTAAGTGCAGCGCAATATCGGTATCATTCACTTTTCCCCGCAGCCGCTCGATCGCGCATGCTATAATCTTTGCATGGTCGAAGGCCAACCCGTTATTCGATACGATCTTATACTCCGTGCTAGTCGATGTCGTCTTCACCGTCAACGTTCTGGCCACGACCGCCGAAAGCTCCTCTTCACCGCTTAGCTTGAGTTCATACTCCAGCGTCTTGACGTATCCGTCCTCCATCAACTCTTTCTGCTCCCGCAGCTGCCGATAGGAGACCTTGAACCAAGAGGCGTCGGCCGCATCGTCTCCCGCTCTAAGCTCCAACTTATCACTGTTGATCAGCGCCATGTAGCTGCAGCTCATCACCCAGGTTCGGGGATCTCGCCCGATATCGCTGAACGTATATAGCTGCTCCAAATAAACGTCGTCCACGCCGGTTTCCTCACGCAATTCCCTTGCAGCGGCCTGCTCAGTCGTCTCGCTCGGCTGGACAAAGCCGCCAGGCAGCGCCCATTTCCCCAGGAAGGGGTGACCTCCCCGGCGGATGAGCAGGATGCGGAGCTCTTTTTCCGGTAATTTGCGATAACTGTCAGCCACCCCATTCGTAACCGTGAAGATCACCATATCGGCTGCCACCGAAGGCCGCTCGTAATCTCCTGCCCGGTACTGCTCCAAAAATTCGCGTTCCGTAAGTCCGTTCCGATCCAACAAATCCAATGGGGGCGCCTCCTTGTTTTTTGATTCTAAATGAGCTGTGGTTATGGGTTCATTTTACTCCCTGCCTGCATCCAATTCTAACCGTTCAGCTCCCCGAAATAGTTTCGATAGGGCTCGAACTTCGCCAGCACCTCGTCTACCTTGCGCATGCGTTCCTCCAGGCTTCCCCGCAACGTAATGTAGGGAATGCGCCGCTCCTTCAAATCCGCGATGATCTGCTTATGAAAAACATGCCGCTTCTGATCCCCGCTTCGATCCCACGTATCGTCGTAAGGAATATCGTCGTCGCACAAGAAGAACAGATCGTAGCGCTGCGCATTCTCCAGAGCAATCCGGGTCAATAGCCCCGGTGCCTCGCCGTGGTAATCCATAGCGAACATATACGTCGTAATCGCATTGGTATCAACGAACAGAAATCGGTTCGCCGAAAGCAAAGCCTGCTCTTCACGCTCGATATGACCTACTGCGATTTCATCGAACGCCTCTAGGCCGATTCTGCGGTCCACCTGATGCTCGGTCCAATAATCGCGTCCGTATTCGCTCGCGTAGGCCGTGTTATACCGTCTTGCCAGCGCTTCGGTGATCGTCGACTTCCCCGTTGACATCGCCCCAACAAATACCACCTTCGTGATTAAGTCCCGGTACACGATATCACTTATGAACTCCCTGTACTTATATGGGTCGGAACGGATCATCGTTGCAGAGATCGGAACCCGCTTGCGGGCATCATCGACCCGCCGGTCGACCGAGCCCAAAGCGAGACTCATATGACTGCCATAAAATTCGCTCGAGTAAAAATGCGTGACTTGCTCGCCGTTCAGTAAACCGAGTATATACTGTTCTTCCCGAATCTCATGCGCTCTGTCATCCGAATACCCGTCCGGTCCGTCCCAAGCTTCGATGACCCGGACTGCCGGGTATAGTCGCCGTATCCAATTCGCCCGGATATGAAGCGGGATCGGAGTGACCGTCGTCTCGTAAATGACCACGATTAATTCATCGACCTCTTGCAGCGCCGTTTCGATCATGAACTGATGGCCTTTATGCAGCGGGGCAAACTTTCCTAGCGTTAATCCGAGCGTTTTCATGCCGCCACCTCCTTGGCCCCTTTGTTCCAATTGTAATACCCGTATACCGCATTGACCAAATACGCGCTCCACATGACGATCATCAGCATGCCTTCGCTGCTGCCCTCCAGCAATCGAATCGCCCACAGCAGCACCGTAAACAAATTCAACACAATATAGACCAGCCATTGTTCCTTGAATCTGCGGACCATTAAGAAGGTAGCTACAACGGACAGCACCGTCGTAGTCGCATCGATGTAAGGCGAGTTCTGTCCGGGGATGAACGAAAGCCCATATCCCAGCAGCAAACAGCCCAATACACAGACTGCCCCAACGAGAAGCAGGCCTCTAAGCTCCATTTGGCGCATGATCAGCTTGCCGTCTTGGCGGTTATTTTTCCACATGTAGAAGCCAATGACGTTCATTGGAACGAAGAATAGCAAATTCAGCATGACCTCTCCAAACAAACCGTTAATGTAGGCAAGATAAGCGTAACCGACGGTATTGTACATGCCGAAAACATAGCTCATCAGGTTGCCCTTCGCCGCAAGCACCACGCATAGCACCCCGGTAATAAAAACGGTAAATCCGAATAAAGAGTCCTTTGAAATCACCGTAAACCCGACAGCGATCGAGGTAAACAGCGCCAACCACGCTATTTCGAACAGGCTCCAGCCACTCGCAACCTTCTTCACATTGCATCCCCTCCGTCTTCTCCACTGAGTTTACAGAGCGAAAACGCCCAATCAAACTTAGTATCATTTTGTTAATAACAATTTGTTACTATCAAAAATAACAGAAAATCCATCGTAGGGCAAGTGAAATCTCCCCATTTATCGCAGGCTTGATTTTTACCTTCTGTAGCCCGGTCAACAGATAACGAAAAACATGGGAGAGGACGAACACCACTTGTTACAACACGGAATATACATATATATAGGCACTTATCCCAATCATGCTTATTCTGTACACTTTGCGAATCGGAATAGGCACAAAGGAGTGTGTAGGTTGGTACTAAAATCATCTCACTATTTTGCCCACGGCAACACTGCGCGCGGGGCTCATTTCTTGTATACATCCGCATTTGATGGGTTGAACAAGATCTTTGTCCTTACGGGGCCCCAAGGCACGGGGAAATCGACGGTCATGCAAAGCTTGGCGGATAGCCTGCTGGATAAAGGCTCCCATGTGCAATGCTTCCACTCCCCTCTCCGTCCCGACGAACTGGATGGCATCATTTGTACGGAATTGAAGGTTGGTATTGTCGACGGGCGAGTCTGCAAGGGGATTTCGGATAGCGGGGCCGGTGACATCGTCTTTATCGATTTCGAGGAAGCGTTTGATGACAGCCTTATTTTACCGGGAGACTTCATCACGATAGAAGATCTTAGAGTCAAGCTTGAGAGTGCCTACTCCAATGCGTATGAAACGTTCGCAGCAGCATTGCGGATTCATGACGAGTGGGAAAAATTTTATATCGATAACATGGATTTCGCGAAGGCTGACCAGATTGCGCTGGAATTGATTCAAGAATTATACGCCGGTCATGAAAGCGATACGTCAACCACTTCGCGTCACGTATTTTTCGGAGCTGCGACTCCAAGGGGGGCTTATGATTTTATTCAAAGCTTGACCGCTCAGCTGGAAAGACGGATTTTCATCAAAGGAAGGGCGGGATCCGGCAAATCGACGCTGCTGAAAAAGCTTGCCTCCGCTGCCGAACAGAAAGGAATCGACGTTCAAGTGTTTCATTGCGGCTTTGATCCGAATAGTTTGGATATGTTGATATTCCCGAAGCTTCAAACAGCCATCTTCGACAGTACCGCTCCGCATGAATACTTTCCAGATCGGGACGGGGATGAGATCCTAGATATGTATATACGTACGATAGCTCCTGGAACAGACGAAGCCCACGCTGCCGAAATAGCCGGTATCAAAGCACGCTATTCGGAAAAAATGAAAGAGGCTACCTCCCATCTGGCCGAAGCCGAAGCCATCGATTCTCAAATTAAGGCCTACTATGTTGCGGCCACCGATTTTTCGATTGTAGAGAAACTCCACCTGCAATTACAGTCCGAATTGAATGAACTGATCGGCTCCATTCAGCCTTCATAATAAGATACCACCCAAAAGCGTTCGATTTCAGACGGGGCTCAGCAGTCTAAAACAAGCTGAGCCCCGTTTGAGATTGAATCTGCTTCCGCTTCTCCTATGGTCTTCTCCAAAACGACTGTGCGTATGGGACAGCAACGGAGCGCTCTCCCTTTATTCATGAATACATCTCTATGATCTGCATGTACAATTTTAATTCGGTTACCAATTTGCATCTAATTTTCGCCGTTACTTATACTTACGGCTCAACGCGTTGTCTGTAACGGCAAGTTTGAAGGCCATCCTTTACGGCCCGTCAATGTCTACCTCTAAACCGTTTAATCGCATCCTCGGTCACCGGCTCGAAGAGGTTAAGAAGGTTGCCATCGGGATCGCGGAACAGCATAGAACGGTTCCCCCACGGCATCATGGTCGGTTCCTTTACCCAATGTTCGACAAATGGCTTCAAGCGCACATATTCAGCTTCGACATCGTCGACCCGGAACTCGATAATGACCGTGCGATTATTGGCGCCCATTACTGAATCGGCACCGAATAGCTGCGTCGTCTGGGAGTGGCCGATGGCAAGGGTGCATGATGGCAAGGCGAGTTCGGCAAATACGGGCGCGGGTCGCTCCGCCGAAACCCCCATGACTTTCTCATAGAACTCAACAAGACGATCCACGTCGTCCGTAATGATCCGTACAGAAGCGAAATTCACAAGATATCATCCTTCCTAATAATAGGTTTGGCTGTGTCCCACAGCCGTTGTAAAACATACTTTTTACTTATCTATCTCCTTTACATTTACATGTCCAATATAAAAAAACGCTACTGACAACGTTATGTCAGTAGCGTTTTAGAATTCTTTGGGCATCCTCACGAATATGATTTCGGAATGCTTCGGGTTCCAACACTGTTACGCCCGCTCCCAGCCAAGCACCCATTGCAGCAATTCATCCAGCTGATTCCGCTGCGACTACCTCTGCAGGTCCTAGACTACTTTTTTTCTTCTTGTAAAGTGGCAGCCCCACCTATTAAACAGGGAATCTCAATATCATCAATGTCAATCATCTTATCCTTCTCTGCATCATAGTACTCCCCGAATAAAAATAGTGACTCACTTTTCCTATTCAATAAATAGGGGATAATTGTTTCACAAAATTCTGTAACGCTTTTAAACATACTCTCTGGTGCAATCCCCGTTTCATCGATAACCAACAATTCTTTGTGTTCAATAAGAGCAGGGTTGCGATTTAAATGGTAAAGTTGAAAAGAAGTACCCTTGCGATACGCTTTATAAATTGGAACTTCTATGTTTTCGATGAAATCTCCTTCCGTATAATTCAAGATAAACTTTACAGTCATCCCCAGTCTCCTTTCAACATGAGTTCAGCATAAATATATATGTTTCTCTATCGGTAATCCATATTTATTGGAGAGAAACTAACGGTCGTTTTCAATTTCTCCATTGCTTTTTTGATAAAAGAAATTAAACTCATCGGGCAATTCTGCACCCGTGCGTCAAGGATATTGAATTGTTCTTTGACGCTTCAATTAGCGAGATTTTCTTTGCGCCCTACTTATGATACGGTTCCCCCCGGTTAATCTTCACCGCCCGGTAAATCTGCTCCACCAGCACCAGACGCATCAGCTGGTGTGGCAGAGTCATCCGCCCGAAGCTGAGCTTCGTCTGGGCGCGCTTCAGGACGTCCTCGGATAGGCCGTTAGAGCCGCCGATGACAAAAGCCACGTTGCTGGTCCCGTACGTGCCCAGCTTGTCCATATGGGCCGCCAAGTCCTCGCTGGACCACAGCTGGCCACCGATCGCCAAGGCGATGACGTGGGTGTCCGGCTTGATGTGGCCAAGAATGCCGGCGCCCTCCTTCTCCTGCACTTGGCGCATCTCGGCTTCGCTCATGTTCTCCGGCGCCTTCTCATCCGGTACCTCGTGCACGGTCAGGCGCACATACAGCGCAAGACGCTTGCTGTACTCCGCAATGCCCTGCACCAGATACTTCTCCTTCAACTTGCCTACGCATACCATCTGTATATTCATGGCGTATTTTCGCTCCTTAAACTCTGTTGTTATGTCGTTCATTCTAACATTGTAACGCGGCCAATTAAAGGACATACACAGACCCTGCCCTGCCTTCTACAGCAAGCTCCCTCATTTCCTTGTCAATACAAAATCAATCCTGCAAAGCATTGTATTGAGAATCGCCAACTCGTTTAATTCTAAGCTTGCTCGACCGAGTTTGACCAACTTACATGAATTATCGAAAAAAAACCACTCTCCCTAAGAGTGGCTTTTCTCTTCCTATCTATTTTAAAATGACCGGCAGCTCTTTCAGCGCAAACATCATCGTGCTGTCCATCCGTGCCAGCTCTACGGAGCGGTCCCGGCGGTATTCGGGGTAACGGTCCAGCAAAGTCTGGAGGGCGATTCGGGACTCCATGCGGGCTAATTGAGAGCCCATGCAGTAGTGGATGCCGCTGCCCAGACCCAAATGAGGGTTCGGATTCCGGTGGATGTTGAATACGTCCGGCTGATCAAACACATCCTCGTCATGGTTGGCCGAGGCCATCCAGATATAAACGAACTGTCCCTGCTTCAGCTCCTGCCCACGCAGCACCGTGTCCTGCTTCACGCTGCGGAACATCAGCTGAACGGGCGAGAAGTAGCGGAAGACTTCCTCAATGGCCCCAGGAAGCAGCTGTGAATCTCCAAGTACCGCTGCACGGACCTCCGGCAGGCTGTCGAAGGCGAGCACGGCCGATGAGATCAGGTTGGTCGTCGTTTCATTGCCGGCTACGAGAAGGAGAATGCAGAACCCGATAATCTCCAGTTCGGTCAGGTGTTCATTGTCGATACGGGCCTCGACCAGCTTCGTGATCAAATCGTCCTGCGGGTGCCGGCGACGGTCCTCTGCGATCTCGGAGAAGTATTCGCTCATCTCGCGCTGGCATTGGTAATAGGCATCGGGATTGTCGCCCACCAGAGCATCCGACCAGGCCTTGAACCGTTCCCGGTACTCCATCGATACGCCGAGCATTTCCGCGATCACCGTGATCGGTAACGGACTTGCGAGATCGGCCACGATATCCATCTTCCCCTTCTTCTCGGCTTCGTCTAACAGGGATGTCGTGATCTCCTGGATCTTGGGGGCGAGCGATTCGATCATGCGAGGCGTAAAAGCATGGGATACCAGCTTGCGCAGCTGGCGGTGCTTCGGCGGATCCTGCCGCAGCACACTGGATTCAATAGGGTCATCGGAGGATGAGGAGCCCTGGGAAGAGAACACTTCGTAATTCGTGAAGACCGCTTTGACATCCTCGTATTTAAATACGTTCCAGGCTCCGCCACCATCAATCGCCGCCACCGGAGATTCCGTCCGCATCTGGCGGAACCATTCCAGCGGGAGTAAACCGTTCTTATTCCATTCCATGCTTAACACCTTCGCTTTCCTCATCAAATTTGAACTGACTGGTCAGTTATAGGCATGTAAAAAAAGAAGGCCTTGCTTATTCAAGCGATATAAACAGGCCTTGGGTAATCATCGTGAATGCAAACCGCTCCAGATCCTCGCGCGAATACCGATCTTGATGATTCAAGTAGTAATTGCAAGTGCTCTCCAGCGTACCGACGATGCTGGCAGCGGCCAGGTTGGGATCCACGGCACGGCACAGGTTCTCCTCACACTGTCCTTCCTCAATCATGCTTGCCAGAAAGCTTAAATAATTCCTCTTAAGATCCTTTAACTCATCCAGGACATCCTGCTCGATACCGTTCGAAATCTCATTGAATACGATATGCGAGAAATGTCGGGACTCAAGAAACAAATCCAAATGATGGCGAATCGTCCGCTCAATCTTCTCCTTCATCGGCAGCGAGGAATTCAGATCCGCTTCCGTCCGCTGCATGATATCCTCAAAGCCCTGCTTCACCACCGTCTTGAAGAGCTGGGATTTGCCCGGGAAGTTGTAGTACAGCGTCCCCTTGGCAACCTGGGCGCGGGCGGCAATCTCGTCCATGCTTGCGCGGTGGTATCCGTTCTCGGAGAATACTTCAATGGCTGCTTGGATAATTTTTTCTTTGCTCACAATAGGGTCGGCCCTTTCACAGCTAAATTTAGTTCACTGTTCTTATTCTGACTGGTCAGTTCAAAAATAAGATACCATGCTGGCAAAAATTAGTCAACAGATACGCCTTTCCTCCATATGAATGTTGGATTCCATCTCGATCTATTTCGATTCTTAGGTTTATTTCCGTGGTATCCTATACATATGGACAAATACGGTGTATATTTCAACAGGGCTGGTAAAGAATCAGCATATAGGAACAAGAATATACCGTAACGGAGTGATGGTTTGAGTAAATCCAAGGGCAAGGGCGGAACAGGCAGAGGCACGGGCAAGAAAGGCTGGAGCCGATGGGATGCAAGCGCAAGAAGAGCCAAGAGTAAACCCAAACCTTATACCAGTAAAGGGACCAAGCAGGCGGACAATACAGCGGACGCCGATAATCATAAAGGTACCCCATAATGAACATATGGTTTTAAGAACCCCTGATACAACCTAATGAAGGAGATGAACGGATTGGACAATCAAGAAGTTTTGACGGACATGCCGTCGAATTATGAGGAATTGAAAAGCTCCGCCAACCGAAACGCCAATTGGAGAGAACGCTTAAGCGCCGTTGAAGAGCTGGGAAAATGGAAAAATCAAAAATCCATCGATATTTTGCTGCATAGACTGAATACGGATGCGGTTCACCAAGTACGGGAGGCTGCCTATCATAATCTCCTAGCCTTTGGCGAGGACGTGCAGATGCCCGAAAGACGCAAAGGCGAGCTGATGAAAGACGTTTCGAAGGTGCTCCTGCGCATCAAAAAAAGCCTTCCCCGTGACCACACGTATGAGGACTTCAAAGAAAAGCTGAAGAAGATGAGAATCGACATCTACGATACGTACGAGGGTGACAAAGGCGCCGACTTCGACAGCTGGCTGGAGCAAACCTGGTCTTCCTTGTTAAGAAGATAACGGTGCGCTCAGCCTTCCGGATGCTCACCATGTATATGAGAATTCCGGTTATGTTATACTGAACACAAATATTAATTTATAGGAGTGGTACTCTGAGAAAGCAAAAGCCCATGTCGTTTGATGATCTGCTGAAGGAATTGCAAGGCCAAAAATCGGTACAGGAGGATCCGGATAACATCTCTCTGGAAAAGCTGTTTAATGAATCGTTTATGCGTAAGCATTCATCCCACAACAGCTTTGGGGATTTTGTCGTAAAAGGCAACTTCCAAGTGGAAACGCACGAAGATATCGATAACATTCCGGACGAACTGTTTGACCGTCATGTCTCCAGAGAAACCGATTTCCCGGATTGGAAATCGATGCTGGAGCAGGCCAAAGCCGATCATGCGGCTGCCATGAAGTAATATCGCTGCTATGACGCAGCTATGATCAGGGGCCGAAGGCCCCTTTTTCTATTCCATCCTTTTAACGTGGTATGCATTTCGACATCGACTTGCTTACTTCGACTCGGACTTGGATTCCGAATCCGGTTCCGTCTCGGCCTTCTCTCTGAATTTCTTATAGAGCTTTGTAATATTCGCCGTATTGATCTCGATGTTGTGCTCGTAAGCGTATTTCACTGCATATCCCAGCGCCAAGGTCGTAGCACCCGCTACCGTCGCTCCTGCGACCGATCCCGCACCAGGGAACACCTTCACGATCTGCCGGAAAATGCTCTTCCCGATATTCCCGAATATCGTGGCAATGACGAGCTCCTTCGCCGTCTCCTTGCTGATCGGCTTATTGTACAGCACCGCAAGCCGGGTAAGCAGACTCACTTGAATGCCGGTAATCGGAATGATATCCGACCCCGGGATGGGGGATGCGCCTACCGCTCCCGCCGAGATCGAGGCACCGATGATCCAACCGTTGGCGGTCGCCGACTTTTCCTTGATGCTTTTGGCAAAGAGGATGTCTTTAGACTTTTTTTTAAGTATCTCCAGAATGCTGCTCCGCAGCCGATCGATGTTCTGGCCCGTCCGTGAGGACACCGGCACAACCTCATAGCGCCCTCCGGTCTCCTTCCGGATACGAGCCACCAGGCGATCGATTTCATCCGCGGCGTCGATTTTGTTCAGCACGATCAGGATGTTCGAGTTAACGCCTTGAATTTTCTGAAACGACTTCTTCTCCGCCTCCGAGAAGACGGTGCCTGCAGCGTTCAGAAAGAACAGCACGATATCCGCCTGTTTATAGTAATTCAAGGTCACCTCCGAATTGGCGGTGTTCACATCATTCAATCCGGGTGTATCGATAAAGGATATATGGTCCTTGTACTTGTGCGGATGAATTTCCGTCGTTTCCCCAGGCTCTGCCCCGACGCCGGCCACCTCTTCGCCCACGATCTGGTTCATGGTGGAAGACTTGCCCGTATTCACATCGCCAATCAGCGCAATGAGGATTTCCTGCTTCAACTGGCGGTTGATTTCATCCATTTCCTTCTCGTAGGCCTCATCGGCTGCCCTCTTGATCTCTTCCTCCCAAGCTTTTCCGTAGTCATCCATTTCTGATCGTCTCCATTCACGATAGGTTTTCGCGCCTCCGTGCAATCTATACATTCATCATACACTACGCAGGACTGTCCACCGAAGCTGCGTTTCTTCGATTCCCTTCATGATTCTCTTAAACAAAAAAAGCGTGAATTCATCACGCTTTCCCATTCGCATTATTTATTGAATTAAAAAATTCACGTTACACAATTAAAAATTCAGCATGCTTCTCGCACTCCGCGCACTTCACCGGTGGGTCCCAGTCCGAAAACTCGGTCTCCTTCAGATCAACAATATCCGGGGCATCCTCATATTCATCCACGAAATTTTCGATCGCTAGTTCCACATGTTCCTTGCATACGACGTACATTCTATGCATCCTTTCTATCTTTCGCCTCATGTTGTGTTTACCTTCAAACCAGTATAGCCACTCTTCTGTTCTACCACACTCTACGAGAAAAAGAAATGTTTTTAACCCAATTGCCCATCCTCGTTGTAATTCAACCCACAAAAGCTTCCGATCGATCCATGGATTTCACATCCAAGGCCTTCCGCACAACTTGATACAGGTGTGAGCAGCAAAAAAAAGAGCGTGAAACACGCTCTTCTTTCGCGGCCGTTTCAACGGCTCGTATCTAACCTTTTTCAATCTCTCTATATATGGATACTATTCCATGCTAACGATAATATATACCCGCTATTTGTTTCAATAAACACCGAACAAACACATCTTTGCGGGAATTTGCACACTTACTGTGCAAAATCGTCCGCCAAGACAGCCTGCGTTATTCTCCAGGCTTCTCTTCCAGCTTGACCTTCAGCGACTGCAGCTTTCCGTCACGATAGAAGGTCACGTTTAGGTCTCCGCCCACCTTCGTGTTGTAGTAAAGGTGCTTGCGGAGCTCGAGCGTCGTTGTAATCGGTTTGCCATCCAGCTTCACGATCACGTCGTTCAGCTGCAGACCGGCATCCAGCGCAGGGCCAAGCGCATCCAGCACGACCACGCCTTCGGTTACCGTCTTCGGCAGCTTGAGATCCTCCTTCTCCTTCTTGCTCAGCGGAGCATACGGATTGCTCAAGTCGACGGTGTATACGCCGAGATAAGGGCGGGCAATATGCCCCTTCAGCATCAGCTCGGTTACGACCTCCGTAATTTCGTTGACCGGAATCGCGAACCCGAGTCCTTCGACGCCGGTGTCGGCAATCTTCATCGTGTTGATGCCGATGACTTTACCGTTCAGGTCCACCAAAGCGCCTCCGCTGTTGCCCTCGTTAATGGCTGCGTCGGTCTGGATGACCTCCTGCTCCCAGTCATAAATGCCGTCCTGGTTCAGGGATACCGGAATGATGCGGTTGGTATAGCTGACAATCCCGGAGGTCAGCGTATCGCCCAAACCCAGCGGGTTGCCGATGGCGATGACCGTTTCGCCGAGACGAAGCTTGGAGGAGTCTCCAAATTCGGCAACCTCGCCGATGCCTTTGCTGTCAATCGACAGAACGGCAATATCGCTGACGTTGTCCGTGCCGACCAAGGTCGCTTTTTTCTTCTCGCCGCCTACCAGCACAACCTCCAGGGAATCGGCGCCTTCCACCACATGGTTATTCGTAATCACGAAGGCTTTGCCCTCGAGTTTCTTGAAGATGACGCCAGATCCAAGGGCATCCTCTTGCGAGCCGCCGAAATCTTCGCCGAAATCAAAATCATCGCCGAAGTCGAACCCTTCCGGAAGCTCGAAGTCGCCCTCATCCTCAGGCAGCGTGCCGGATTCCTCTTCCAGACCTTCACCCTCGATCCCTTCCTCTTCAGGCAGCGGAGTCTCTTTGTGCGTCAATACGCTGACAACCGCAGGACGCACCTTCTGGGCAGCGCTAATAATCCGTTCATATGGATCGCCATCCGACGTGGACAGCTGATGGCTGCCATTGATCATGGTAATCGGTGACGACGTCGCAGGATGACCTGTAATGAAGCTGAACAGCATCACCGCAATCAAGGCGCTGCACACGGAACTGATCGCGGAAATCTGGAATGTGGATAAACCCTTCCTGCGGCGGGTGGACCGCCACTTCGTTCGCTCAGATCGGTCCTCGCTGGTATTTTTGCTCCGTCTGGAAATTTTAGTTGAATAGAAATCATCGTCAAACAATCCCATTGCGATCCCTCTCTCCCCTTGGTTGCTACGCGTCAAGATACTTTACCAGCTTCAGACCTACCGCCATTACCGACTGACCTACTAAAATCATCTTGTCGTCATAACAACCGCCTTGCACCGCATGTATCTATCTTTCTATGAATCGGCAGCGTGCCACCTGTTAAATATCTCTCTATTGTATGACTCTTCTGCGGCTCAAAAAGTTGCATTTTTGAGCTCTGTCTTTGAACTTTTAGTGAAAAATCGCTCCTTATCCAATATTTGAACCCACAGTCAGAAATCTAGTTCCAGAAAAGGTATGTATTGACACCCGACCGTTCAAAAAAGACCCTGTATCCTTCTATTACCACAAACAGGGCGTTTTAAGCGCGAAACATCCGTTTTTTTCTAAAAAAGATGGGAATACCTGGGTTGGCTTCATTTGACGTATACAAGCACCCTGTCCTCTAGTTCGTTGCAGGTGCTTAACCACAGCCCCCAGACCTTCCGGTGCTCCTATTGTACCACACGAACACAGGTTCACGTCAGCTTTCTTTGGTAAAAACAAATGCTAAATTGATGGCAATTTTAAGAGTCTGTGTAAAGAGAGATTTTACATTCGATCCATAGCGATTGTCCGGGTGAACACAATACCCTTGTATACGAGCCAGACAGCCAAAAGGTTCCATTTTTCGAGGATATTCCATGACCCCTTCTTCCGGCATTCCCGCAATCCTGGCAGCGGCAGCCCTTGATTCGTGCATTCCCCCTTTAAAGACTATACCGGACAAATGTGTTAAGAAAATGGCAACACGGTTGGTCTTCCAGGCCAAATATGTTCATTTCGGAGTACCGCGCTACATCTCTCCGGCGACCCACACATCATTCCTATTTGGATTCACCGTCACTTATTCTTTCCTAAGCTCTCCGCTGCAAAAATACTTCCCCGTCCCCTCTGCAGTATGCCTGCAGACAAGGCTCGTCTACCCTGTTTGGCCTATCAAAAAAGCACATTGCCTGCGCAAGCCATAGGATTTCGACCTGCTTCTCCGCTTTCTGGCACTGGTTAGGTTATCCATTCATCTGCAGGTTGCCCGCAGGGAATGTTATGAAGGGGAAACCATATGCAAGGAGGGTTAGGGATGGCAAGAAGATCACGGCGGCACCGGAGTCCCGAAATGCAGCAGTTCATGACGAACGTGATGCGAAACGAAGGCTATCAAGTCGACCCGCAGCGGCAGCAGGACCTCAAATATGAGGTAGCCAAATCACTCGGCGTACCGCTGAAACCCGGCGACAACAGAGACCTGACCACCGAACAGGCGGGTAAAGTCGGCGGTGCCATCGGCGGTTCCATGGTTCGGGAAATGGTTCGTATGGCGCAAGAAAACCTCAGCAAGCGTTAGAGACGAGCCGTTTCTCAGCATGTGATGCGTCCGTCCGCAACAGCAAAACAGCCCCACGTCATCATGGGGCTGTTTTGCTCATGCTTATTTTAAGATATCCATGTTATGAATGCTGAATTCGTCCAAGGCAAGCTGTCTCACTAAACTATTCCCCGACTTTATCCCAAGGGGTCGGACGGTCATAATACGTATCGCACAATTTAAACTCGCTGTCCTTGAAGAAGCAGCCGCGGTCTTCCATCGTATCGCGTACGGTCATTCTTGCCAGGTCCATCATGTTATGATCCAGGCTGAGATGGGCCAGATACGTCCGTTTGGTATCGCCCGTCAGCAATTCGCTTAACGCATCGCCTGCCGAATTATTCGACAAATGCCCCATATCGCCGAGAATCCGGCGCTTGGTATTCCACGGATACCGTCCCATCCGGAGCATCTCGATATCGTGATTGGCTTCCAGCACCAGCACATCCGATCCATCCAGCGCTTTCTTCACCTTGTCGCTGACATAACCGAGGTCCGTGGCAACGCCCAGCTTCTCGTCGCCGTCATAGAAGCAGTAACCGACCGGTGCCGCAGCGTCATGGGATATTTCAAACGGCTCCACCCGCAGCGTGCCAAAATCCTTGACCTCATGACTCTCCAGCACAATCCGGTTCTCTTCCGCAATCTTGCCCAGCGACTTGCTCATCGCTTCCCACGTCTTCTCATTCGCATAGATCGGCAGATTGTATTTGCGCGCCACCGCGCCAAGCCCCCGGATATGATCCGAATGCTCATGCGTGACCAGAATTCCGTCGATTTCTTCTCCCATCATTTCGCGTTCCTTCAACAGCTCATCGATACGCCTTGCACTTAGGCCCGCATCGATCAGCAGTGTCGTATCCTCATTGCGGACAATGGTCGCATTGCCCGTTGAGCCGCTCGACAGCACGGAAAATGAAATCCCCATAGTCTTGTTACTCCTTTGTCGTATCGCTTTTTGGCGTCAGCACGTCCCCGCTGATGCCCTGCACATAGATCATCTCGCCATGATCCAGCGTAAACCGCCAGGTCGGTGCTGCCAACTGATCCTCTGTATTAAACAACTGCCCATAATAACCAAGCTGAATATCGCGTACCGCCGAATCAGGCGGGATGAAATTACGTTCGATAAGGGTTTCCAAAGCCTTCGATGCAGGCAGAACCTTCTGTTCCTCCATATCGCTGCTTGGCAGAATCTCAAACACGGGTTCGCGAAACGCATGAATCTTCTGGGCTTCATGGATAAACTCCAACTCCACGTTAAACAGCGGCCATTCCTTCTGCACCAACGGCCGGAATATGAAGACATTCTCCTTGTCCGACGGCTCGTCATGGCGATAGTTCCCGAGATCCGCAATCTTGCCTTCCAGCGCATTGCGCAATTCCTTCTCATCGGCATAAATCAGCTTCGTGTCCACCGGCTGCTCCAGTCCTACCGGCTCGCCCTGGGCTTCCGCGCTGTAGATATAATTAATTTTGGGCAGCTGCGGCGTTTCCGTCGGGATCGGACTCAGCAATTGAATCCCATTCTCCTCCATCACCTGCTGGGTGCTCTCGGAAAGCGAGGTGAAATCCAGATTGGAGCCGACCTGCTCGCGGTAATCCATCCAGAGCTGATAGCCCAGTACCAGATTCAGCAGCAAAAACGCGTAAATCAGAACATTTTTGGCACGGCCCCAATCCATGAATATCCCTCCTTGTGATTCAATGTACCCCGTATGATTACTCGAGTATGACAACCGAGCCGTTCTGGAGCTTTAAAGCCCATACCGGCTTCAGCAGCAGCCCTTCTCCCGTCAGCACCGGTAAATAGGCGGGATCCAGACCTGTAACCACACTCTCCTCGTAAGGCTTCAGCTTCGCTTCCAAGGCCTCGCCTCCCGTAAGCTTTACCATCTGTTTCTTCAAAGAGGCCGGCTCGAGATATAACAGCGAGCGCTCATAGGAGGTTACCGTTCCCTGCTGCAAGTCCAATTCCATGACGCCATATTGGAAGCCTGGCGTATTCAGGATCGGAAATCCGCCGTAGTATTGCTGGAATTTCACCAGCGTCCGATCCTCGGATTCACCCGCTTTAGCCAGCCTGTATGTGCCGTTCCAGCCCCCGTGCTGATTCACGAAATCGATGGCGGACAGCACATCCTTGCCGGGACTGCTCTCTCCGGATGGCGGCGCAGCCGGATCGGTATAGCTGATCCATTTCTGTCCCTGGTCTACCTGGAGGCTCCGCTTACTGTCCGTATAAATCTCGGAGCCGTCTTTTTCCCGAATGTTGCGGGTGATGCTTGGGTCAAAAAACAGGCTGCGCTGCATTTGATCAACCGTATATTCCCCGATCGGCAGCTCAATGCTGACCATATTCAGCTCCTTCTCCGGGGTATAATACCGGCCTTCCACCATCTTATACGGCGTCCAACTCAGCCCGAAGTCCACCAGCTGATCCACGTCCTGTACGGTCAAATCCGCCTGGGCGGCTTCATAGACGACATCGCCCTCCGTACTGAAAAACATGACATGGATCTTCGCTTCGCCTTCCACGCTGTACAGCCACATTTTGTTGATGTTTTCCCCTTCAAACAGGGTGTCCGGGACGATTTGCATCACTCTCTGGAGCAGCGTTACCGGAATGCCTGAATCAAAGCTCAGCTCAATGCCTCGATTCTCGGAACGAACCTTGGCCCAATCGATGTTGCTGACCATCCGCCGCTGGAAATTATCAAAGGTCCGGCCTTTAAGCCGGTTATACACGAGATTATAGAACGTATCGTTCGGATAGAACACCGTATGCTTGTCTTCGCCCAGATGAATGACCATTTTGTCGGGAAAGAGCAGATTCTCGGGCTTCTCTTCCGGCCCCATCTCCTCGGTTCGGATATAGGCGTCCTTTGATTGCACAACCGAGTCGCTGCCCGGAAAACGGAAAATCAACACATAACTCTGTACCAAGCTGCCAACGACCAACAGGACCAGCAGCACGGTTTTCAATCGTTCCTTCACGCTAACACCCTCCCCTCATCGTCCAGGGGCAAGGTAAAGGTCACCGTGGTGCCCTTCTCCAATTCGGATTGAAGCGTAATGAAACCTCCATGTGCCCTGACAATTTCCCGGGCAATGGACAGACCGAGGCCCGTTCCGCCTAAATTGCGCGTCCGTGCTTTATCCACCCGATAGAAGCGCTCAAAGATCCGATCCAGATCCTTCTTCGGAATACCGATCCCGGTATCCTTAACGGATAAGGATAACATGCCTTCCTCCGTTATGCTTGCATCCATGGTGATGGTGCCTCCGTCCGGCGTATATTTAAGGGCGTTGGATATCAGGTTATCGAGAACCTGGTCAATGCCGTCCCGGTCCAGCATCGCCGTGGATACGCCCGGCTTCACTTCGATAATGGTGCGAATATGCTTTTGCTTCATTTGGAAAGAGAATCGGTCCTCTACGTCCTCCAGCATTTCCACGATGTCCGTCCGCTCCTTATGCAGAGCGGCCTCCTTGGAATCCAGCCGGGACAAATGCAGCAGGTCCGTCACCAGCCGGATCATCCGGCCGGTCTCATTCTGGATGACGCCGACGAATCTCGGCCCCATCTGTTTATCCTCCAGCGCGCCATCCTCCAGCGCCTCGGTATAACTCTTGATGGTGGTCAGCGGCGTGCGCAGCTCATGGGATACATTCGCCACGAACTCCCGCCGGGATGCCTCCAGCTTCTCCTGCTCGGTGACGTCCTGCAGCACGGCAATCGTACCCGTGATGCCGATCTCCCGCCGGTGAATCGGCGTGAAGGTCACGCGCATCATGAACGGCTCGCCGCCCTCGCGCGGCGTAATCTCAAGCAGCTTCGAATCATGGCCTTCGCCGCGCGCCAAGGCTTCGGATTCGGATTCTTCCAGGCCCAGCAGGGACACGATATCGTGTCCTGCCAGTTCTTCCCCCTCCACGCCCAGCATTTCGCCGGCGCGCCGGTTCATCAGGATGACACGCCCTGCCTCATCGGTAGCGATCACGCCGTCGCTCATATTCGTCAGGATCGAAGCAAGCTTCTCCTTCTCTTCTTCGTTCTGCGAGAGAGCTTCGCGCAGACGGCTGGTCATATAGTTGAACGCCTGACTGAGCTGGCCGATCTCATCGCTGCCGAATACCGGCGTTTTCTCGGTAAACCGGCCGTCCGCGACGGCCCGTGCGTGCTTGGTCAGCTCCTTGATCGGATGAGTAATCGTATGCGACAGGATGACGCCGAGCACCGCGGTCAAGCCGAGGGCCAAAAGAATGCCCGATATAAAAATATTGTTGATCCGCTGCATCGTGCTGTACAGCTCGCTCATGCTGGCTACGATATATATCGCGCCGACGATTTTCTCGTTGTACATGACGGGCTTGGCCACCACTTTTTTGCGGATATTATCATCGTCGATGATGTACTCTTCATTATCCTGTATTCCCTGCAAGGCCCGACTGACAACCGTCTGCGTGTTCTTGGTGCTCACATAATCGGCATGGGAGGGCAGCGAGGTGGTCAGCACCCGCCCGGTGGAATCCAGCACCTGGATCTCGGCGCCGTTCAGGTTGAACAGATTGTTCACCATGACGCGCAGGCTCTCGATCGGATCCTCCTCGGTATCGTTCTCGCCGCCAAGGGTTTTGGCCGCCAAAACCGACATCAGTTCGGCGCGTTCCTGCAAGTCCTTCGTGAAGTTGCTGGTCAGCGAGTTCTTCATCGCACTCACAAAATACACCCCGATCAGCTGCATCGCGATCAGAATGAGAAGGACATAAATGATGATGACCTTCGCCTGGATGGTGCGGAAGAAGGACAGCCACTTCATTACAGGCCTCCGTTTTTCGCGCTGCGCATCAGGTAGCCCAGTCCGCGCCGAGTCAGGATATATTCCGGTTTGCTCGGATTCTCTTCAATCTTCTCGCGAAGCCGGCGGACCGTCACGTCCACGGTTCGCACATCGCCAAAGTATTCAAAGCCCCATACCGCCTGCAGCAAATGTTCCCGAGTCATCACTTTGCCGGCATTACGGGCCAAATAATAAACCAATTCATATTCGCGGTGCGTCAGATCGAGCGCTTCCCCGCTTTTATATACCATGTACATGTCCGTATCAATAAACAGCTCAAACAGCCGCAGGCCTTGTCCGCCTGCACTTGTGCCGCCTGTGTTATCCGCCGAGTTGTCCGGCTTCTGCTGACGTCGCAGATGCGCCTTCACGCGTGCGAGTATTTCTCTCGTGCTGAACGGCTTCGTCACGTAATCATCCGCCCCGAGCTCAAGCCCAAGCACCTTGTCGATCTCTCCGTCCTTCGCCGTCAGCATGATGATCGGGATCTGCAGGTTAGCGGCACGTACCTCGCGGCACACGTCCATTCCGTCTTTGCCGGGCAGCATCAAATCAAGCAGCATCAAATCCGGCCGCTGCGTGAGCGCAATCTCCACGGCGCTGATGCCGTCAAAGGCGCAGATGACCTCATAGCCCTCTTTTTCCAAGTTAAACTTTAAAATATCGGCGATGGGCTGTTCGTCATCCACCACCAGAATGGTTCCCTGCATCTTCCTGTTCACCTCATACCTTCTTAAAGAGGATGTTCAAAAAGTCCCTTTTTGAACTCACACTTAAACGGTCTTCTTTTCATTTTACCACACCTGCCGCCGCTACACACCCACTGGTCCGCCATTCGGAGAGCGGCAGCGATCGCCTTTGGATTCGGAAAATCTCATCATAAGCGGCATTCCTATTTTCCGAATTCAACAGCGACGGAGGAGGATACCGCTTGCGACACCACTGCAGACTATTTTCCCGTTCGGCCCCACTCACACCGCCTCCCCTACGGCCGCCCCGATTCAGGGGGCGGCCCCCCGCTTCGCAGCTTAGCTGGAGTGCATGGGGATGGATCCGACAGATAAGGGAAATACCCTCTACCGCAGCATGCGGTGTCATTCGGAGAGCGGCAGCGATCGCCTTTGGATTCGGAAAATCTCATCGTAAGCGGCATTCCTATTTTCCGAATTCAACAGCGACGGAGGAGGATACCGCTTGCGACACCACTGCAGACTATTTTCCCGTTCTGTCCCACTCACACCGCCTCCCCTACGGCCGCCCCAATTCAGGGGGCGGCCATCCGCTTCGCAGCTTAGCTGGAGTACACGGGGATGGATCCGACAGATAAGGGAAATACCCTCTACCGCAGCATGCGGTGTCATTCGGA
This sequence comes from Paenibacillus sp. CR_12, assembly GCF_041953985.1. NCBI lineage: Bacteria > Bacillati > Bacillota > Bacilli > Caryophanales > Paenibacillaceae > Paenibacillus > Paenibacillus sp. CR_12. The sequence continues at coordinate 91,262 of NZ_JAVFHO010000012.1, forward strand.
GAGCGGCAGCGATCGCCTTTGGATTCGGAAAATCTCATCGTAAGCGGCATTCCTATTTTCCGAATTCAACAGCGACGGAGGAGGACACCGCTTGCGACACCACTGCAGATTATTTTCCCATTCTGCCCCACATCCCCAAATCACCGCCTGCAAGACGCAAAGATGGCCGCCCCCGTTAAGGAGCGGCCATCTTCACTATTATGATATATGAACCAATAATGGCTTATGTCGCATTGGTTTACCTAGTATAACACAGAACTACAGATATTTCATCGGATTTTGGGCAACTCCATTTTTTTGCACTTCGAAGTGCAGATGCGTCCCGGTGGAACGGCCCGTATTACCCATGACGCCCAGCTTGGAGCCTTGTCCAACAGACTGGCCGTTGCCGACGGAAATCTTGCTCATATGCCCATACAGCGTGCGATATCCATTGCCGTGATCGACAATGACGACGTTGCCGTAACCGCTCTGCTGACCCGCGAAGACCACTCTTCCGGAGGCCGCTGCCATAATGGTGCTTCCGCCAACCATATCAATGCCCTCATGGCTTCTTCCCCACCGATGTCCGAAGGAGCTTGTAATGCGCGCCCCGCTCACCGGCCAAGCGAACATGCTGCCGCTGGACTTCTGGGTCACCGCTGCCGCTTTTTTCTTCGGTGCTACCTTGGTTCCTTTGTACACCACTTCCGGCAGGGATTCCTGAACCACCTGTTGGCCTGTCCACTGCTTGGAGATAACCTTGCCGTTCTCTTTGGTCACGATGTAATCCACCGTCTTCACGCCGTCGCGTCCGGGACGGACGACCTTCCGCTTGCCCAGCGGGAGCTCGCTGCTCTTGCGAACAATCGTCTCTGGTTTGCTAGGCTGCTTCACCGACACCGTCTCCACCGTTCTGACCGTCAGCGGCGCTTCCGGCTTCGTCACCTGCAGCTCGGCCCCGATCTGAACGTATTTCTCTTCGAGCCCGGGATTGAGCGCCATGACGTCGGCAGACTTCATGCCAAAATGCTGTGCGATCGAGGAAATCGTATCCCCCTCTTTCACCGTGTACACCACCGGCTTGTCCTTCGTGCCGGTCAGCACCTTGACCGCTTCTTCCACGTCCAGCACCTTGTTCGGGTCAGCCTTCGTGTTGGCAAGCGAAATCTTCTCCTTGATGTCCACGGACTCGAGCCCGCTTGCGTCATCCTTCTTCTTGCTCGATGCCGATGCGGACGTTTTCGTGAAAGCGACTCTCTGCGTCTTCTCCCTCTGCGCAGCAGCCGGAGCGAACTTCAGCTTAGCCGCTTCGACGGCAGCCTTGGCCGTCTGTTGATCCTTCACGATCGCCACCGTCTTGCCATCCACCTTCAGCTCCACGCCGCGGGCATATGCTTTCAGCATGCCATCCAGCTTATGAAGCGTCTCCTCGCTGTTCACGACCGGTTTATAAGAACGGTCGGCCTTCGTGGTGATGCCGTCGGTATGAAGCACCATGGGCACATCAGGGTACTTCTCCTGATATTCCTTTTGCTTCGCTTTCAGCAGCTGGTCAAGCTGGGCATCTTCTTGAATGGTACCGATCGATTTCCCATCGACATACACATGATAGAACGGAATTGTATTCGCGTTCACGTAAGCTTTTCCGCCGGTATATATCGATCCTGCTATGAGCAATACCCCTGCCGACATCCAAATCCATCTGCGCGGTGATGTCCACCCCCGCTTTGGCGGATTCGACGACATCGGGGACTCCTGATTTGAGTTGTGATTGAGGGTAGACTGATCGGCCGCTTGCTTGCGCAAGATGCTGTCCATCCACCGTTTCCCCTTAGAACCTTTCATGTCTCTCTCCTTTAAGCCTTGTCCATATGTAAGAATCCGTTATTCGTTCATCTGAACTTGCTGACTTAGCATTGAATATGACACAACCTGTCAAAAGGTATCAAAATTTTAACCTTTTCGATCTTCGTATACTTTAACATAGCCTTTACAATCATTTCAAGTTTACGAAAATAGCGAAAAACCCGCGCCCCGCGCGGGTTTCCTGATATTTTCCAATATGGGGCTTTTGCATGTCGGTGACAAAACGGTGACAGAGCCTGCCTGAAACCCGTCATACCACTATTCTTTGAGCATGGTGATCAGTTTATCGAATTCATCCGGATTCAAATATTTGGATATGCCCTGCTCGATCTCCGCAAGCTCCGCAGCGGTCAGACCGTCCTCCATCGCCTCAGAGATCTTCTGCATTTCGGATTGGGGCAGCTTGTTCATCAGCATGGTGAAAATCTCTTCCTTCTCCTCCGTTGGCAAACGGTCCTTCCGGTCCACGATGTCCCCCGGTGTCATGACAATCTCCTGATCTTCCAGGGAGGAGTCGCCAGACTCTGTCGTATTCGTGCCCATGACGGGCAGGGAATTATCCGGTGCCTCTTCATCGTTCGAAGTCTCCCCTGACGTTCCCGTTGATCCTGAACTCGTCTCTTCGTCCTCCTTGGCCCCTCCATTCGTTTGGGTGCCGGCTTCCGATTCCGGTTCATCGTCCGCAGCGCCCTGATCTTCTTCCAATTGGCGATTGTCCTTCGCGGCATTGACGCTGCCTGCATCCGGCTTGGTGCCGGAGCCCACGCCCAGCATCGACTTCATAATACCTCCCACCCCCATTGGCTCCGCTTCCAGTTGAATGTTAAAGCTGGATAACACCGATTGAATATAGGCATTCACGACGATGCCCGTGGTCACAATCGTAAGCGTGCTCACCAGAATGGCGGTCAAGCTGATTTTCAGCAGCCATTTCATCCACTTCATCCGTATCTCCTCCTTCCTCATGCACGCTGCAATGACATGACGATGATTGCTTTCTTTTTCCAGTATTGACCACTCGGTATTGCTTCAATCGTGGGAATCGCCAATTTTTCTACTTCGAATCTGATATATTTCATGATTCGGTTCCTTTTAGGCCACACTACTTCCATGCGATAGAGCGCTCCATCGACCGCACCAGGGAATGTATGATACATATATAGTCATTGGAACGCTTATGAAGGAGGTCAATCTAGCAATGATTCATATATTGATCGCAGATGACGACGCGCATATTCGAGAGCTCCTGCTATATCATCTTCAAACCGAAGGATACACGGTATTCACTGCAGCTGACGGGGAAGAAGCTTCTGCCCTTTTGGCGGAAGAACAGGTTCACCTGGCTGTCGTGGATGTCATGATGCCGAACAAGGACGGGTATCAGCTCTGCGAAGAAATCCGGCGTTATTATGATGTACCCGTCATTCTTCTGACCGCCAAGGATCAGCTTGTAGACAAAGAGAGAGGTTTTGCCGTCGGCACGGATGATTACTTAACCAAGCCGTTTGAACCAAGGGAGCTCCTGTTTCGAATCAAAGCCCTGCTGCGGCGATATCAAATGGTCAGCGCGGACAAAATCCGTCTGAACGAAACGACCATCGACCGCAAAAGCTACGAAGTTCAGGGACACGGAAAAGTACTGATGCTGCCGATGAAGGAGTTTGAGCTGCTCTCCCAGCTTGCGAGCTATCCGGACCGGACGTTCTCGCGCGAGGAGCTGATTCAGCTCATCTGGGGAACGGATTTTGACGGAGATGACCGGACCGTGGACGTTCATATCAAACGACTCCGGGAACGCTTCGCGGACCGAAGCGGCGATTTCCGAATACGGACCGTCCGGGGCGTAGGATATAAATTGGAGGCGGCGCCGCAGTGAAAACCCTCTATTCGCGCATCGTCCTCACCACCATCGCCATCATGGTGATCAGCAGCTTGATTGCTTTTGTGCTGTCTAATCTGTACTACCAATACAATCTCAAGCCCTTTAACGATCAGAAGGTCACCACCATGGCCAAGGATATCGGGGACTTTTATGACAGCCACCCGGAGACGGACATCCATGATTATCTCCATCACATCGGCCAGCTCGGTTATCAATTCTATTTGGTGAATGATCAAGGCAAGGAGTGGTTCTACGGCGGCATGTTCCGTGAACAGGACCTCTCGCCCGAAACGGTACGGCAAGTGCTGAACGGGAAGGTGTACCATGGCATTGCGGAGTTTCCGTCGGAGCTGTTCATTACCGGCTTTTTCGACAATGTCCTAAGCAACTCCATCGGCATCCCCATACAGGTAGAAGGCAGCCCTCACGCACTCTTCCTCAGGCCCGATATTACCGTCCAGTTCGGGGAGATGCGTATCTTCTTCTCCATCATTATGGTCATTGCCATCCTGCTGAGCATCCTGCTTGTCGGCATTATTACGCGCTATATCGTGAAACCGATCGTGAAGTTAACCGAGGCCACCCAGAGCGTGGCGCAGGGCCAATATGACATTAAGCTGAACGTTACCCGGCGTGACGAGCTGGGGCAGCTTGCGGACCATTTTTCCCAGATGGCCAAAGGACTAGCGCAATTAGAGCAGATGCGCCAGGAGTTTGTATCCAATGTCTCGCATGAAATCCAGTCGCCGCTGGCCTCCATTCAGGGTTTCTCGCAGACGCTGCAAACCAAGCGCTTGTCCGAGGAACAGCAGCAGCATTACTTATCGATCATTGAGGCGGAGAGCCGCCGGATGTCACAGCTCAGCAAACAGCTGCTTATGCTGGCGTCCCTGGATAAGGAAGAGAACATTCTCGATAAATCCACCTTCGACGTGGCCGAGCAAATCAAGCAAGTGCTGCTCCACACCGAATGGAACTGGCGCAGCAAAGATTTGACCATCGATATGTCGCTGCCGCCGACCTATGTTTACGGCGATCAGCAGCTGCTGCATCAGGTATGGACGAACCTCATCACCAACAGCATTAAATTCACCGCACCTGAGGGCGCCATCTCCCTGCGTGTGAACGAACACAACAAACAATGCCGCATCGAGATCTCCGATACGGGCATTGGCATTCCGCAGGAGCATCTGCCCCACATCTTCAACCGGTTTTACCGCGTGGATGAGGCCCGTGACCGCTCCGAGGGCAGCAGCGGATTGGGTTTATCCATTACCCAGAAAATTGTCGAACTGCATGGCGGACGTATTGAGGTCACGAGTCAGCCTGGAAAGGGAGCCACCTTCACCGTGATCCTTCCTAACGTATAATGCAGCCTAATCTCAAGTTCATGCTCTGTTCATATTCCATTCCTATACTTGGGGCATATCCCGCAGAGATTAATAACCGAGGGATGTGCTGCTTAATGATCAGGAATGGAGATGAGAAACATGTTTCTTGCACTGCGTGAACTTCAACATGCGAAGCTGCGCTATCTGCTGATTGGCTTCATTATGGTACTGATTGCCTGGCTCGTCCTGTTCGTCACGGGATTGGCTCAGGGGCTCTCCTCCGATAACGCCTCTTCCATACAAAATATGAAAGCCGACTACCTGGTGCTTCAGGAGGAGTCCGATCATCGGATCAATCGTTCCGTACTAACCGGCGAGATCTGGAACGAAGTGCAGAGCCGCCCGGGTGGAAACCCGGCCACTCCGCTCGGAGTACACATGAACACCTTGACCAAGGAAGGCTCCGCAGCCAAATTCGATGCGGCTTTTTTTGCCATTGATGTGGAGAGCATGCTGGCACCCCGAGTCGTTGAAGGCACCATGATTAGCAATACGGATGCCGACCTTGTGATGGCCGACCGCTCCTTGAAAGAGGACGGGTACCGGCTGGGCGACCGGATCGTGGATCAGGCTACAGGCGCCACGTTTACGATTTCTGCCTTTACGGAGGGACAATCCTTCAGTCATGCCCCGGTCATTCACATGAACTTTGAGGGGTGGAAGGCGCTTCAGCCAAACCCGTCGAAGCCAGCGCCTATCTATAATGCCATCGCTTGGAATGGAACTCCGGAGCAGAAGGAAGCCTTGGTCCGGGACGTATCCGGCATCGAGATGATCACGAAAGAGGAAGCCCTGCAGGGGATTCCCGGTTTTCAGGAGGAGCAGGGTTCTCTCATCATGATGATTGTGTTCCTGTTTGTGATTGCAGCCTTCGTGCTGGCCGTGTTCTTCTACGTCATGACGATTCAGAAAATGAATCAGTTCGGAGTCCTGAAAGCCATCGGCGCGGGGACCGGCTATCTGGTGAGGAGTCTGATCTTTCAGGTCCTGACCCTCACCATCGTCAGTCTTGCGATCAGCATCGGCTTGACGTACGGGGTTTCTCTCCTGTTGTCCGGGATCGTGCCGTTTTCGTTAACGCCTTCGGTCGTTCTGCTCTGTTCCTTGCTGTTCCTGGCGGTTTCCCTGATGGGATCGCTATTATCGCTATATCGGGTCATCAAGATCGATGCAATCGAAGCTATCGGGAGGGCTGCATAATGACATCATCCAAGCTGTTGATGGATCAGGTAAGCAAAGAATTCGGTGACGGGGACACCTCAGCTAAAGTACTGGACAACATTTCACTGGATATCAAGGGTGGGGAATTTGTCGCGGTGGTCGGACCTTCCGGTTCGGGCAAAAGCACCTTTCTCTCCATTGCCGGGGCACTGCTATCCCCTACCCGGGGACGAATATGGATGGGCGATCAGGAGGTCACCCGGCTCCCCGCCAAACAAATGAATCAGCTGCGGCTGCGCCATATCGGATTTGTCTTTCAATCCTCCAATCTCATTCCGTATCTGACGGTCCGCGATCAGCTGCTCTTGATGGCCAAGCTGGCTAACCAGCACGGCCAGGAGCCGCATCGGCGGGCAGATGATCTGCTTCACCGGCTGGGCTTGTCGCATCGCAAGTCTCGGTATCCCGAGAGCCTGTCCGGCGGCGAACGGCAGCGGGTTGCCATTGCCCGGGCATGGATGAACGATCCGGAGCTCATATTGGCAGACGAGCCGACGGCAAGTCTGGATTCCGAGCGCGGCCGGACGGTCGTTCAAATGCTCGCCGATGAAGTGAAGCTGCGCCGGAAAGCTGCCATCATGGTCACGCATGACAAGCGCATGCTGGATCTATGTGACCGGGTCGTCTATATCGAGGACGGCAAGCTGTCCGAACGGACGCAGCCGATTGTGTTGTAGCATGACAAAAACCGGATTCATCCCTAGGCAACCTAGTCGATGAATCCGGTTTTTTACTATGCTGGACCGCCGTGTACCTTGTCCAGCGCTCAAGAAGGCCATACGTCTATTCGAAGGTTCGTATGGCTTCTGTCCCCCCTACATGGATCTGACTGCATTCATCCGCTGTTTTTAGCCCCAATTCCAAATGATCAGCGTGCTGCCCTCTATGTCTATCTCCATTATAGGGTGGATGGGCGGATGACTAGGGGATAATATTCTTTAGCTGAAGGGACAAATTCTTCTACCTATTGACCAGCGATGGTATGATCGAAAGTCATCTCCTATCCCGGATCTTTCACAACCATAAAAAAAGCCCCGCCGAATCCAATCTTCGGCGGGTGTATTTCACATATCTTAAGGTTGAATTTTCACTCTCTCTATTCTTGGGCCAACGCTTGATTACTTCTCATAAATCGGCAGCACTTGATTCGTCTGCTCCCGGTTGCGGCCGACGGAGAAGATGGCAATCGGAATGCCGGTCAGCTCCGATACCCGCTCAACATAACGGCGAGTGTTCTCAGGCAGATCCTCCAGCGTCTTCGCGCCGGTAATGTCTTCGCTCCACCCTGGCAGCTCTTCATAGATGGCTTCGCACTCGGCTAGCATTTTCAAGCTGGCCGGGTAGTGCGTAATCTCCTCACCGCGGAATTTATATGCGGTACAGATCTTCACGGTCTCCAGTCCGCTGAGCACGTCCAGCGAGTTCAGGGACAGGCCGGTAATTCCGCTTACGCGACGGGCATGGCGCACAACTACGCTGTCGAACCAGCCTACGCGACGAGCACGCCCGGTTACCGTGCCGTACTCATGTCCTTTTTCACGGATATATTCGCCGATTTCATTATCCAGCTCCGTCGGGAATGGTCCGTCTCCTACACGCGTCGTATAGGATTTGGCCACGCCGATGACTTGTTGAATCTTCGACGGCCCTACGCCGGAACCGATGCAGACGCCGCCTGCAGAAGGATTCGAAGACGTAACAAACGGGTACGTCCCTTGGTCGATATCCAGCATGACGCCCTGCGCGCCTTCGAACAATACCTTTTGATTCTCATCGATGGCATCATTCAAGACAACGGAGGTGTCGCGCACATATTTACGAATAACCTCGGCGTACTCCAGGTATTGCGTCAGGATCTCTTCAACATCAAGCGCTTCCCCGCCGTACATCTGGGTAATCACTTGGTTCTTCTCCTTCACCATATGGCGAAGCTTCAATTCGAACTCTTCCGCATCCATCAGATCTGCGATCCGGATGCCGTTGCGTGCCGCTTTATCCATGTAGCACGGGCCGATCCCCTTGCGCGTTGTACCGATTTTGTTCGGACCTTTGCGGTCCTCTTCCAGAGCATCCAATACCATATGATAAGGCATGATAACATGAGCACGATCGCTGATTACCAGGTTGTCCGTGCTGAACCCGTTATCATGAATATAATTAATCTCTTCAATGAGTGCAGCCGGGTTAACGACCATACCGTTACCGATTACACAGGTTTTGTCTTTATAGAATACTCCGGATGGAATCAAGCTAAGCTTGAATTTTTTACCGTCAATCAGAATGGTGTGGCCGGCATTGTTGCCGCCTTGGTAACGGGCTACCACGTCGGCGCTTTCCGCCAAATAATCCGTGATCTTCCCTTTCCCTTCATCTCCCCATTGTGTTCCCACAACGACTACCGTTGACATATTCATTCCTCCGCCCGGGCTGTTACACCCTTATGATTTCGCGTAACACTGATGAAATAAATCTCTGCAGGCTGATTAAGTTCAACCTCACTGCACTAAAGCAGCAATACCAGTGTAACAGTCCCCATTTTTAAAGTCAAATACAAAAACGAACAATCGCACATCAGTGTGTACGATTGTTCGGAATTAGGACGAGATTATAGATGGATAACCGTATTATTCGGGGAACTCCCATAAGAAATGCCCTATACTTACAGCGAGCGGCAGGTATTGGCCCGATCTCCGAACTTTAGTTTAGAAGCTTCCTGTTTCATAAGCAAACATGAAAGCCCGGCTAAGGGTGAATACCGTCGCTACCCGGCGGCAAAGGCATCGGCATGCGTTCGCTCGTAATTGACGAATTTATTAAAGTTCTTCAGGAAGACCAATTCCACTGTGCCTACCGGACCATTACGCTGTTTGGCAATGATGATCTCGATGATATTCTTCTTCTCGGTTTCCTGATTGTAATAATCATCCCGGTATAAGAACGCAACGATATCGGCATCCTGCTCGATCGAACCGGATTCCCGCAGGTCACTCATCATCGGACGCTTGTCCTGACGCTGCTCCACGCCCCGGCTGAGCTGTGACAGCGCGATGACCGGCACTTCGAGCTCACGGGCAATTTGTTTGAGCGTACGCGAGATCTCGGATACCTCCTGCTGCCGGTTCTCTCCGGGCTTGCCGCGCCCATGAATGAGCTGGAGGTAATCGATCAGAATCATGCCGAGCCCCTTCTCTTTTTTCAAACGGCGGCATTTCGCACGGATATCGGCTACCGTGACGCCAGGTGTATCATCAATGTAAATCTCCGCCTCGGATAAAGCGGCGATACCCATCGTTAGCTTGGACCAATCTTCGTCGCCTTTGAAATCGCCATTCCGCATCACGCCCGCATCGAGGTTTGCCTCGGCACAGATCATACGCTGAACGAGCTGTGGCGCGGACATCTCCAGACTGAAGATGGCTACCGTTTCTTTGGCGCGAATGGCCACGTTCTGGGCGATATTCAGTGCGAAGGCCGTTTTACCTACGGAAGGACGGGCCGCCACGATAATCAAGTCGTTGCGCTGGAATCCGCTTGTCATTTTGTCCAGATCCACAAAGCCGGAAGGAATCCCTGTCGTATTCCCCCGGTTCTGATGAAGGACCTCCACCTTCTCGAAGACTTCCATCAGCACGTCGCGGATCGCAATAAACCCGCTGCCCGTGCGTCGATTGGAGATCTCGAGTATGCGGCGCTCCGCCTCGCTGAGCATACCGGATACATCTTCTCCTCCGGTATAGCCTTCACTGACAATCTGCGTTGCCGTTCGGATCAAACGCCGCAGCATCGATTTTTCTTCGATGATTTGGGCGTAATAATCCACGTTCGCAGCCGTCGGGACGGCATGAGCCAGCTTCGCTAAATAGCTGACTCCACCGATCTCTTCCAGCTGTCCTTTATCTTGAAGAAGAGATGTAAGGGTCACCAGATCGATCGGTTGATTGCCTTCCCCGAGCTGCACCATGACTTCATAGATCATCTGATGTGATTTATCGTAGAAGTCCTCAGCCTGCACCCGCTCCATCGCCGTGATCAGCGCTTCACTCTGCAGCAGAATGGCACCCAGCACGGCCTGCTCTGCCTCAAGGTTCTGCGGGGGGACCCGATCGAAATAGAGTTCTCCTCCCATATTACTCCTCCGTAATTTGAACCTTGAGCGTCGCCTTGACGTCAGGATGCAGCTTCACCGGAACCTGGGTAACGCCCAGGCTGCGGATCGGATCGCTAAGCTCAATTTTGCGTTTGTCGATTTTGATCTTCTGTCCTGCCAATGCTTCCGCAATTTGTTTGCTGGTAATGGCGCCGAACAGACGTCCGCCCTCTCCAGCTTTGGCTTTCAGGACCACCGTCATCTCTTCCAGCTTCTTGCCGAGCGCCTGCGCCTCTTCCTTCTCCTGCGCCTTGCGCTTCTCCTCGGAGGCCTGCTGCTGCTCCAGCGTTTTCATGTTCCCGTCGGTAGCCGGACGAGCGACTCCCCGCGGAATCAGGAAGTTTGTTGCATATCCTTCCGAAACTTCCTTCACTTCGCCTTTCTTGCCTTGGCCCTTCATATCTTTTATGAAAATGACTTTCATTCAAATAACCCCTCTTTCGCTTCGATGTCCTTCAGTACCTCCATCAACTTCTCCTCGGCTTTCTCAGGCGTTGTATCCAGTTGTACTGCGGCGTTCGTTAAATGTCCGCCTCCCCCGAGACGTTCCATAATCATCTGAACATTCATCTTGCCCATCGAACGGGCGCTAATGCCAATCTTGCCGTCGGTGCGCTCGCTAATGACAAAGGATGCCTGCACATCCGTCATATTCAGCAGCATATCCGCCACTTGAGCAATGAGCAGCTGCGGCATGGGCTCCCCGCTCTTCGCCACCGCGATAGCGATATGGTCAAATACCATTTTAGCATGTTTCACGATTTCTGCCTTCGCTATAAATTCTGTCAGATCTTCCTTGAGCACCCGCTGGATCATCATGGTGTCCGCTCCGTGACGCCGCAGGAACCCGGCCGCCTCGAACGTTCTCGATCCCGTGTGGAGGGCAAAATGCTTGGTATCCACCGTAATCCCTGCCAGCAATGCCGTGGCCTCAACCGGAGTAAGGGATACCCGGTCGTGAATATACTGCAGCACCTCCGTCACGAGCTCGCAGGTTGAAGAGGCATACGGCTCAAGATAGATCAGCACCGCGTCATTAATAAATTCTTCGCCGCGCCGGTGATGATCCATCACGACCACCCGGCTTGCGCGATGAACCAGCCTCGGCTCCATCGTCATGGAGGCTTTATGGGTATCCACGACAACGAGCAGCGTGTGCTCCGTCATCATCTGCATCGATTGCTCGGTCGAGATGAATCGGCTCATCAAGGCTTCATCCTTGCGGACCTCTTCCATAATCCTCGAAATGGACGGGTTCATTCCCTCCATCACGATATAAGCCTCGACTTTATACATTTGGGCTGCTTTCAGGATGCCGATCGCAGCGCCGACCACGTCCATATCCGGCAGCTTGTGGCCCATGATGATCACTTTGTCGCTCTCCTGCATCAAATCGCGCAGCGCATGGGATATGACTCGCGCTCTTACGCGCGTTCGTTTCTCTACCGCGTTGGATTTACCGCCATAGAAGGAGAGCCTTTGGCCGGCTTTGACAGCGGCCTGATCTCCGCCCCGGCCCAGTGCCATATCCAGACTGGATTGGGCTAGCTGTCCCAGCTCCGTGATATCGTCTGAACCGAAGGCAAGACCGACGCTCAGCGTAAGCGGTACCTTCAGATCGGCCGTCATCTCCCGGACTTCGTCCAGGATGAGAAAACGGCTGTTCTCCAGCGCATCGAGCGACCTGTGGTTCAGCATCATCAAATAGCGGTCCGAGGAGAGCCTCCGTAAGTAGACGTTGAACTCCCGGGCCCAATTCGTAATCTCGCTGGTGACCTTTGCAATGAGTGCCGTCCGCTGTTGATCATCCATTCCCTGCGAGGCCTCATCGATGTTATCCATCATGATAATGCCCAAGGCCAGCCGCTCATCCTCGTACCGCTGCCTGAGCACCGCCAGCTCGGTGATCTCATCCAGATAAATGAGTCGCTCATCCGGAATTACCGTGGCTCCATAGTACTTATCCTCATGGGAAATCTCCAGCCGAATTTCCTTCGGCGGCTTCTCTTTGCTATCCTTCTTCTCCTGGATTTCCTTTAGCGCTGTCACCAGCTCGGGGAACAGCTCCTGCAAGGAAGCGCCCACCAGCGGCTGTTGGGGAAACATATTGACTACGAATCGGTTATGCCATTCCACGGTCTTATCCTCGCTGTACAGCACAATGCCAAATGGCAGCACGCTGACCGCTTCGCCCTCGACCCGCTGAATCCGAAACGACAGATCTCCGATATAATCGACCAGCTCGCGGCGAAACTTCATCTCCGCCTTCAGCATCGCGTAGCCGCCTACCACCGCAAGCAGCAGCCCGACCAGCCCCAGAATCGTATTGTAGAACGACAGAAAAATAACAAGCAGAAGCACCAGCGCAAACGCCCAGACGGTATGATAGCCGTGCCAGCGTTTCTGCAGAAATTTAGGCATGACTCATCACCCTATCTTTTGTTTTTACTAAATGCCTGACGAAGTGGGAACGCCAGATCCAGGATTCCGATAATCATTGCCGGCGGGAACAGAACAATCGGTATGGCCGTCAAAAGCGGCGCGATGGGATGCCACTTCCGCTCGTGTGCCAGATAATAGAAGAAGCTCAGCGCTTGAATCATGAAGCAGATTTGCAGCAACGGCGTAGCGTTGGCTACTATCATCTTCATGAAGGTATTGTCCGAATTGACGGTTGCTATGTTGATGAAGAAAATGAGCAGGTAGTACCAGATCAGGGAACGCGGAAGCATCCATTCTCTGGCCGGCTTCAGCCGCGGCACGGATAAGCCCATGCTGTTGAGGGTGGGCCGTGCCAAAGCATGAGTGACCACCGTCATAAGGAACGAGCTGATAATCATCGCGAACGGAACCAAACGCATCGTTTGATCTTTAATGAGTTGTGTATCGAGTTCGGTGCCAAGGAACTGGCCGCCCAGGCCGCCTTCAACACCCATCTCGGTGAGCGGAGCGGTCGTCATCTTTACGATCTCATCCACATATTCCGACAGATTCAATTGGAAGAAGGCCGTGCTGATCATCAGCAGGACAAGCAGTTCCACCAGCATGACGGCCATGCCATACTTCAACACCTGCATGGCTGCCTTCCGTTTCCGGTATAAATACCCCATCACGATCCCCGGAATCGCAAAATAGATCGCAAGCAGTAAATAAATGGGATGAATCAGAAGAGCAATCAGCCACACCGGCACCACATGCATGATAAATGATTTTGTATTCAAAGCCGTAAACAGAATCGCAACCGGCAAAACCAACAAGAAAGCCGTTACGATCGAAAAGGGTGTGAGTAGTGACAGCAGCAGCAGCAAATATACAACGCTCCATACCGCCGTAGTCCAGCGCAATTTCAATATGTTCACCTCTTACGCAAATGTTCTTCGAGCGCGGAAATATCCTGGTACCAATCCTCCAGCTGATGTCCTTCCTGCTTATGCTTTTTCAATTTCTCCAACAAGAGATCGTCCAAATCCCGATAGGTCAAGCCGAGCCTTCGGCCCAGTATGTAGGAGCTCATCATCAGGCTTGCCAAACTGTCTCCAACCTTTGTAGTGCTGCCTTCCCATAGAGCTTTGAATAACCGGGATACATGATCAATTACTTCGGTTTTAAGCCATTCAATCACTTTGGCGCGTTTCGCTACATCCAAGTCCTTCGGCATATTCGGCATATCCATCTCTCCCTGAAAACAGCTTTATTCTCCATTATAGCATAAAAAAAAGCCGCCCACACAAAGGCCCCGGGGCACCCTGTCCAACCTTAGTCCCCATGGCGGAGATAACTTACCTTCTCTTTGTACTCCAAATGGCCACCGGTTATTCCCACTGCATGCCGGCTGCAGCCCCGTCTCTATAGAAATAGGACGTGTTACCCACGGTGTCCCCGTGGTCCCACGCCCTTTGTTGTTTGCGTTCCTACATGATTATGTTGCCCCTTGGGATTCCATCGTCTCCTTGGAAACAAAGCGTTCACAGTACTCGATGATAAGGCTTCTGCGGACAATCCCGATAAATCGGTTCATGTCGTCCACCACCGGCACAAAGTTCTGTACCTTGGCCAAATTAATCAGATCCTCCATCCGGGCATCGATCGATACCGGCTTGATATCCATGCGGAACGGAACATCCTTCAGCAAAAATTTCGAAGCGTTCTCAAAAGTGATTTTGCCTTCCGAGTTCTTCATATGCCATAACAGATCGCCTTCGGTTACGGTGCCTGCGTATTGCCCGTTCTTATCCAGCACGGGCACCGCCGTGTACCGGTGAAACTCCATCCGTTCCAGCGTCTGCCTGAGCGTGGAGTCCAGCGTTAAACAAATCACTTCCTGCTTCGGTAATAGAAAAAAAGCGATATTCATAATGCATTATCCTCCTTATGACTCCAACTTCATGGAGTCATGTTAAGTAACCTTCCTGATCCAAAAGCTTGGTATGCAGGTTACTCCTTCCCCTATCCATACTCATACATACGTTAACTCCGTCGTTTCGATTCCCTTGTATAGGGCACAAAATCAGCAGCCAGGCAATCCGGACTGCTGATTGAGATGAAGCAACGTACTATGACATCATCCGGATGTACCGGTGTTTATGTTACTGCAATTTCTGTTTCTCTGCATCTTTAGGCTGCAGCAGCTGGTCTGCCGGCGTATCCGGGTTCATCCAGTTGTCGATTAGGTCGCGGGCTTCCTGCACGTCCTCCATGTCGGCCTCATTATAATAGATGCCGTTAATTTTCATGCCTTCTCCCATGATCGTATAGCTCGTCATATCCACTTTGCCCCCGGTCAGCATCTGCTTCGCCAGGTCGATAATGAATTTAGGCTGCATATCGGTCTGGAAATTATCTCCCATAATCTCGATCAGTTCAGGCACCTTGCCGATCTGATCCAGCTTCATGACCCGCTTAGCCGCTACATCCAAAAATACCTGCTGTCTCTTCGCCCGATTAAAGTCGCTATCTTCACGATAACGGACATAATTCAAGGCTTCCTCGCCATTGTAAATCGGTTTGTTGGCTTCAATCGTGAACTTCTCATGATCCCTGCCTTTGTTGACGATATCCTTGCGGATCGGCAGCTCAACGCCGCCAAGGGCGTCAACGACATCCTTCAATCCTTGAAAATTAATGGAGGCATAATAATCAAGTTCCTCATCGAAAAATGCTTCCATCGTATCTTTCGCCATTTGATGACCACCATATGCAAACGCATGGTTGATCTTGTCTTTCTTGTCCTTGCCGATAATATCGACGTACGTATCCCGCGGTACCGAGATTAGGAGTACTTTGGACTCCATGGGACGTACAACCGCATAGATCAACGTATCCGAACGGGCCGGCTCGTCTTCCCGTTGGTCGCTTCCCAACAGCATGACCGAGAACGGCTTGCTCTGGAGTACGACCGGTTCAGGCGTCTTGTCGCTCTGGAGCGGCTTATACGATTTCTGTAACGATTCCTCTACGTCCTTTGCCATAAACAGATCAAATGCCACGACCGCAAGCTGCGTTCTGAACAGAAATGCAGAAGAGCCCAGCAATATGACAACAGCGAGCGTAATATATAATGATTTCCTCTTCATGAGTTCAATTCCTTCTTTATTATAAAATAAATTAATGGATAAGTCAGATCGTTAAAGGCCTTTGCTTGCACCCTAAGCTGCTTGGCTCACCCTCCTCTCTTATTAAACGGGAACTCCTCCCGTTGACTCACTTCATACTAGTAGGCCAGTTGCAACACATCATCTATTGTAAACCAGAATATTGTCAAATGTGAACCCTTCACGGGCAGTTCTATAAATCTACCAAATCCTCATTGATCCGTTAAACCGGTCTGTTCTCATGCTGAAGAGCGGCTGCGGTTCCCGAATATTGGAACCAGTCGTCCAGCCGCTCTCTCCACGTCAAGGTCTTGGAAAATCCGTAATCGAACAGCTTTCGCGTCTCTTCAAACCTTGCTTCTTTGGATTCGGTACCCATGACAACGGCAATAAGCCGGCTGCCTTGCTTTTCGGCTGTTCCCGTAAAGCAGTACCCTGCATTCGCCGTGTACCCTGCTTTTAATCCATCGGTGCCTTCGTAGGAATAAGGGCCGCCAAGCGAGGGCAGCATCCAATTGGTGTTGCTCAAATATAAATTGCGTCCGCTTATCTTCGTCTGCGTTTTGCTGGAAGTGCTTAGAATATCCGGATGGCTTCTAATGAGATGCGCGGCTAGTTTAGCCGTATCTTCTGCGGTCATTACCGTTTCTCCATCCGAGGACCAGGCGTGACCATTGGCATTGGCAGTGCCCTGCTCGACGCCTGATGCGTTCACGAAACGGGTCGCGCTGGATAAGCCAATCTCCTTGGCCTTGGCATTCATCTTCCGAACGAACGCTTCCTCGGAGCCCGCAAAATGCTCGGCAAGCGCCACGGACGCATCATTGGCGGAATAAACCGTTATGCTCTGGAACAATTCGCGAACCGTCAAAATTTCGCCGGACTTCAAAGCGATTTTAACGCCTCTGACGTCGCTTGCCGTATCGCTTATCTTGACTTCATCGTCCCAGGATCTCCTACCGGTCTTAATATCATCCAGAATGACCAATTCGGTCATCAGCTTGGACATGCTAGCAGGCGGTAACGGTACGTCGCCATTCTCGCTGAGCAAAATACGCCCGGTGTTTAAATCCATTAAGACGACGGCTCGCGCGTCGACCTTCGGTTTAAACCCCGCTCGTTCTATATTTCCTATGACAACCGCCCCTATGGGGACGATAATTAGCAACATCATGACCAGCCAAAGCCACCGTTTTTTCATAGAATTAGCCCTCCATAGTTATAGACGGTTGAAAGAGGCATTTGGTCTGCTTTTTTTTGAATTTTCTGTTTAGAAATTTTTGTAAATGAAACGAATGTGCCAGGAAAACAAAAAAGACCTCCAACCGTCCGCAGACGATAGGAAGTCCTTCTATGAGTCTGTAAATCTTCTAATCATCACGCTGATTGCTGTCAGAAAACCTGAATATGAAGAGTCCTATTAAGCGTAGTGACAAGCAACAAAGTGATCATTTCCTACATTGCGGTATTCCGGCACTTGCTGTTTGCACAGGTCTGAAGCCAGCGGGCAGCGCGTGTGGAATTTGCAGCCTGAAGGCGGGTTCGCCGGGCTTGGAATGTCGCCTTTCAGTACGATCCGGTCACGCTTCAGCGTTGGATCCGGGACCGGTACGGCAGACAGCAATGCTTTCGTATAAGGATGCAGCGGGTTGCGGAACAGCTCTTCCTTGCTGGCCATTTCTACCATCGATCCCAGATACATTACCCCAATTCGGTTGCACAAATGCTCTACAACACTGAGATCATGAGAAATAAACAAGTAAGTCAGCTGCTTCTCGCGCTGCAAATCACTTAATAAATTGATGATTTGTGCTTGAATCGATACATCCAATGCAGATACCGGCTCATCCGCGACGATAAAGTCGGGATTCAGAATCAACGCGCGGGCAATCCCGATCCGTTGTCGCTGTCCGCCGGAGAACTCATGAGGATACCGATCATAGTGATAGGCGGCAAGGCCGCAAATTTCCAGCGTTTCAATCACGCGGTCTTTAAGTTCCTTACGATTAACTAACCCATGGTCAATGAGTGCTTCGCCGATGGCTTCGCCCACTTTGATTCTTGGATTCAGTGAGCTGAATGGATCCTGGAATACGATCTGCATCTTTGGACGCAAGGCACGCATCTTCTCCTTGGACAAGGAATGGATGTCGGTACCATTAAAGATGACTTTGCCTTCCGTTTTTTCCAACAATCGAAGAATGGTTCGTCCAATAGTGCTCTTGCCGCAGCCCGATTCACCTACGAGCCCGAAGGATTCCCCTTTGTTGATGGTAAAGCTGACTCCGTCAACGGCCCTTACATTGCCCACGGTTCGTTGAAATACGCCGCCGGTGATGGGAAAGTATTTCTTCAAACCGTCTATTTCGATCAGTGCTTGACTCATTAGGCTTTCCCCTCCTCTTCATACAGCCAGCAAGCGACCTTATGGCCGTTAGGATCCGTACCGAGCGGAGGCGTTTTCTCCTTGCAGATCTGCATGCAGAATTCGCAGCGATCATGGAAATGACAGTTGTCTCCAAGATCTACCGGGTTAGGCACTTGTCCCGGAATCGAATACAGACGTTCTTGCGTCTGATTAATGACCGGCTTCGCCTTCAGAAGACCTTTGGTATATGGATGCTTCGGTTGTTTGAACAGCTCGATGACCGGTGCTTCTTCTATGACTTTGCCTGCGTACATAACAACAACATAATCCGCCATCTCGGCAACAACGCCTAGGTCATGCGTAATAAGCATAATCGAAGTGTTGAGTTTACCCTTAATGTCACGCATCAAATCCAAAATCTGGGCCTGAATCGTTACGTCAAGAGCGGTTGTAGGCTCATCCGCGATCAGCAGCTTCGGATTACAGCTAAGGGCAATCGCGATCATGATCCGTTGGCGCATACCGCCGCTGAGCTCATGCGGATAAGAGTCGAAAATCTTCTCCGCACGCGGGATTCCAACCAAATTAATCAGATCGATGGCGCGTTGTTTTGCTTCTTTACGGTTAACGAGCTGATGAAGCAGGATCGGCTCCACAATCTGCTCCCCGATCGTTAATACCGGGTTGAGCGAGGTCATGGGTTCCTGGAAGATCATGGCGATATCGTTGCCGCGAATCAAGCTCATCTCGCGCTTGCTCATCTTCAGCAGATCCTTGCCTTCATACAGGATTTCTCCCCCCACCGGAGGTGTATCGATCAAACGCATAAGAGACATGGCTGTTACGCTCTTACCACAGCCCGACTCACCCACCACGCACAGTGTTTCACCTTCACGGATTTTGAAGCTAACATCGTCGACGGCTTTCACGGTGCCTGCGGAGGTTTGAAAATGCGTTTTTAAATTGCGGAATTCTACTAATTCTTTTGCCATATTCGCATCTCCTACTTCTTCATTTTCGGGTCAAGTGCGTCGCGAAGCCCGTCACCGATCAAGTTGATTGCAACTACGGTAACAAGAATACACATGCCTGGCGGTATCCACAGCCACGGCCGCTTACGGAAATCAATCAAACTGTTTGCGGCCGAGATCATGTTCCCCCAAGAAGGTGTTGGCGGAACGACCCCAACTCCCAAGAAGCTTAACGCCGATTCGTAAATAATGGCTCCGGCTACGCCAAGCGTTGCGGATACGATAATAATCGGAATTGTATTCGGCAGCAGATGGCGGAAAATTTTGCGTCGGTCTTTAAGTCCCAGCGCTTCCGTTGCCTGCATAAACTCTTGTTCACGTAGCGTCAATATTTGTCCGCGTACAAGGCGGGAAATTCCACTCCAGCCTAAGATACCTATAATCAACATCAAGAAATAGATTCGCTCAGAAGGATCAACCTTTAAGTCTGACAGCACCGCGCCCAAAATGATCAGGATCGGGAGCGTCGGAATCGCCATAAATATATCGGCAATACGCATAATCAGAGTATCGACCCATTTTCGATAGAACCCGGCCAGCGCGCCAAGCGTCGCTCCCACGATGACCGAGATACCCGTTGCGACAAGACCGACCGTCAGGGAAATCCGGCCTGCAAGCATCATACGCAGAAGAACATCGCGGCCGAGCTTATCCGTACCTAGCCAATATTTGGAGCTTGGAGGCAAGTTTTTATCTTTTACACTGTAGTCATACAGTGAATATGGCGAGAACAATGGACCAATAAAACACAGCAAAAACATAAATACGATTATGATAAGTCCGATGACAGCGAGACGGTTTCTGGAAAAACGGCGAATAGCGATCCGCCACGGGGAATCCGGCTGCTTCTTCGGTACTGGTAGATTCGTTTTTAATGGTGCAGCCTCTGCGGACAAATGAATCTCCTCCTACTTTAAGCGAATTCTTGGATCTGCAGTTCCATACAGAACGTCAGACAACAGGTTGCCCAGAAGTGTCAGTACGGATATGAACACCGTGAAACCAAGCATGAACGGATAGTCCCGCATATTGATCGATTCCAGATAAACTTGACCGACCCCTGGCCAAATGAAAATTTTCTCCATGATGATGGCGCCGCCAAACAAAGCTGGCAGCTCAAAGCCCATCAGGGTGATCGCAGGAAGCATGGCATTACGCAGAGCATGCTTGAAAATTACCGTACGTTCCTTCAACCCCTTAGCACGAGCCGTCCGGATGTAATCCTGACGAATAACTTCAAGCATGCTTGTACGGAAATACCGCGTCAAGCTGCCTGTGCTAAGCATCGTGAGTACCGTAACCGGCAAGAACATATGCCAAGCGATATCAACCAATTGTTCCCACGTATTTCCATTCATTCCGGATGTCTTCATACCGCCAACCGGGAACCACCCTAGATCCAACGCCAAAAATTTGATGAGAAGAAGTCCGATGAAGAAAGAGGGCAGTGACATACATAAAAAGATTAATAGCGTAATGATTTTATCGAATAAAGAATACTGGAATTTAGCCGAGAATACGCCGGCAAAAATAGCAATAATCCAACTCAATATCAAACTGAAAATAGCGATGAAAAAGGAGTTCCATACATAATTGCCCATAACGGTTGTAACAGGTTGTTTGTGCACAAGGGAATCTCCGAGATTACCCTTCAGCATATTGCCGACCCATGTAAGATAACGCTCTACTGGCGGCTTATCTAAACCATAAATTTCCCGAAGCTGAGCTGCCTTCTCAGCAGTCATCGTCGGGTTATTCACTGCAGTGATATAGTCACCTGGAACCAATGCTGATATTGCAAATATGATAATCGAAATCCCGATCATTGTCGGGATAATCTGCAGCAGCCTCCGGATAATGTACTGCTTCATAATATTCCTCCCGGCTTATAAGTGGATATGCCCAGCTCTTGCGAGCTGAGCATATGTTTCCTGCTGTTATTGTTGAATTTCGGCTTTATAGAGATCGATGGTGAAGTCTTTGTATGGAGTGATGTCCATGCCGTTGATTCTGCTGTTAATACCCCACATATCGCGTCTTTGATAGATCAAGAGATCCGGAACGTTTTGGTTCAGCACTTGATATGCTTCAGCGTAAGCTGCTTTACGTTCTTCAAGATCAAACGCGTTCAGACCTTTTTTCATAGCTGCATCGTAATCTGGATTGGAGAAGCCGATATCGTTCTGCTGTCCATCTGTAATGTAAACCGTGGAATCCGGATCCGGAGTCAAGCCCCAAGCTGCGAAGAACATTTCGAACTCGCCTTTGTCCTTCTTATCCATGATAGCGTTGAAATCCAACGTTTCAGCAGTCAATTTGATGCCAAGCTCTTGGTAGTTTTGCGTCATAACCGGAATCAGAGCATCGATTACCGGGTTGTCGGCTGTTGCAGAGAAATGAATTTCGAATTTTTTGCCGTCTTTTTCGCGAGTACCGTCTGCGCCGGCTACCCAACCTGCTTCATCAAGCAGCTGCTTCGCTTTTTCCATGTCGAACTCGTACGGCTCAATGCCTTCGTCCGTGTAAGCCCAGGAAACGCTGGATTGTGGAATATTCAATACGTTCGCATAAGGACCGTAGATGATTTCTACTACTTCTGCACGGTTCAAACCGTACATCAATGCTTGACGAACCTTAACGTCTTGGAATTTAGGATCATTGTGGTTCATGGCAACATATCCGTAACCGTTGGTTGGGAAGATGTTGACGTCCAGGAAGCCCATGCCTTTCAATTCTTCTACGTTGTCTTCGTTAACGGTAACCATGTCCATATCGATTTCGCCGGACTGGAACATGGCCAATCTGGTTTCTTCAGTTGTAGTCTTGTAAATAACGTTCTTGATTTTCGGTGCGCCCAGGAAGTAGTTAGCGTTAGCTTCGAGTACTACCTCTTGACCTGGGGAGTAGCTCTTCAATACATATTGACCGCTTCCGATTGGTTTAGCGTGCAGATCTTTCATGTACTCCAGGTTGCCTTGCTTGTAACCTTTGCCATAGTAGGCTTCTGGTGCAAAAGCAACCGTACCGAGGTTATCCTTGGTCATTGCATTTGCTTCGGTAACTTCGATTTCAATGGTATTGTCGTCGATGACTTTAATACCGGAGATATCGGTAGCTTTGCCTTCGTTGTACTCTTTACCGCCTTTGATATGAACGGACAACAGATCGGATTGGCCGTCATAGCTGGAATCATGGTAAACTTTCATTGCAAAAGCATAGTCTTTTACAGTAACAGGAGTGCCGTCGGAATACGTCACGCCTGGCTTCAATTTGAACGTGTACTTCAATTTATCCTCGGAAACTTCTACGCTTTCTGCCAAACGGTTCTGGTACGTTCCGTCGCCTTGAACTGCGAAGAAAGAATCAAAGATAGCGTCTACGACATATTTGTCATAAGCAGTCTGCCAGTAAAACGGGTTAAATACCCCTTTAGGTGCAGTCATACCGACAACAAGCGTGTCTTTACGATTCAATGCAGTTGCTGGATTCAAAGATGGGTCTTCAGCTTCAAAATAGCCTTGGCTTTCGTCACCAGATTCAGCTGGCGGTTCTGTAGTTTCTTCGCCATCGCCTTCAGCTGGTGGAGTTTGCTCCGTTTGATCCCCTTGACTTGGTGGCTGTTCTGCTGTTCCTCCGCCTCCGCAAGCTGCTAATACCGTGATGGCCAGAAGCATGATTGCCAGCAGGAGTGACATTCTTTTCTTCATGCGAATCCTCCTCTTAAAAAATGTTGTTGCAATATAAATTATCAGGACGAATATTGAAATCATCCTTAAATAATTTCGGTACTGAACGTTACGTTCTCTAGGATGTCATTGCATGATGTGAAATAACTTGAAAGTTTTACAGAAAATATACCATTGGTCAATTAGTGCCAAAGTCTCTAGCAATATCTTCTTGCCTATAAAATTAATGTTATGATACGTGTAAATTTAGGTAACGTCAATTACTTTTTTTCATATTTCTCAAAAATCATGTTTTTATCGTCGTTTTCGAGGTTAATAATTAAGTTTATCTCCGTTGTATATCCTTAGTTTACTGAAAATGTATGTAATATCAAGATTTATTTACAATTTATAACTATAATCACTTTCGGTTTTGTTGAAATGATGTAATGTTATATTACAAATAATTTGAATTCAGATTTAAAACCTTGATTAAAAGTGCTAAAAGATAAGTTTTATGTTAAATTATATCACACCATCCTAGTCTATCTCTGCTCAATCTAAATAAAGCCCATTTTTATGTAATATTTCATCCTAACCGTATGCTTCAATTCCGTATTAGATGACGCCTGTTTGAAGGTATTGCCTTTCATGGTTTCGTCCCTCTACTGCATTAAAGCCTAAAAAAAGCAATCCGGGGGCATCTTCCGGATTGCTTTCATGTTCTGTTTTATGTCAGATAAATCAACCTCGTTCTTTCATACTTACGAACTACAGGTTCTTCACCCAAGCAAGCTTCAAATCCATTTCTTCAATGCACTGCTGATGATCATGCGTATCGTCGGCCACTAAAGGCGTTACCGGATATATGCGCATCTGTCCGCGGTAAGTATGGAGCAGCGGATGAACCGCATGCCTTCCCTGGATTTCCGGGTCCAGCCACTTGGCCATATTTTCTTCTGACAAGATTGCCGGCATCCGTGTTTCGAACTCCGATATCGCTTCATTAGCATCCGTCATCAGAACTGTGCAGGTTCTCATTTCATTTCCTCTGGCATCTCGCCATGTCTCGTATAGGCCCGCCATACCGAATATTTCATTATCTCCGATCACGGTCCGTACGGCATAACTCCGTTTGCCGACCGTCCTCCAGTAATATAGTCCATTGCAAGGTATAACGCAGCGTCTCGTATCAATCGCTTTGCGATAAGTGGGATTCTGATCAACTGTCGTAATATCGGCGTTGACCGCATCTTTCCCCCAATACGGAACCAAGCCCCACCGATACTCATCGAGTACCCGCTCCCCCTGTTCCTGTACAATGACCGGCATGGTTTGGGTAGGACTAATGTTGTATCGGCTCTTGTAGTAATACATGACCCGATGGATGCCAAAGCGTTGATTCACTTCTTCGAGCCCTGCGGACAGCGAAAATCTTCTGCACATACGACTACCTCCTTTTTCCTTTATCGTTTGGATAATGGAGGAGGAATATGCATAATAAGACTAACATCATGGAGCTTCCACTCTATGTACGCTTGTATCTCTGGAGAGGACATCATCAGATTGAAAAATTTCTGCAATTTTAATGTAATCGCATTATTAAATTTTCCTTACCTCACGGTTCGTGGCCATGTTCGTATACCATGTTTGTACACGATAGACATCAAACTTCATACGAGAATAAGAAATAGGCCCGTACCAATCTCTTTTTTCGATATATGAAAAGGATCGCATTCTATATACTAGACAAATATCATTCCACCCTTCATGCAGAAAGGCTACAGATACCTATATATAATAGAAGGAATTTTTTTAGCCTACTTTGCGATCGGCCTACATTTATGGATTCTTTTATAGCAGGAACATCCATTGTTCTTATCGTTGTATTGCTTACAATAGACACTGTCCTTTCGAAGTAGACATGATTTCAGGGCTTTAAAACTGGAAAGCTTTACACCAGGCTTGTATTTATCGATCGCTGCTACTCTTTAACAATGTACACTCTGAGGAGACACGATTCTTCCGTGAAGACATTATATCCCAACATTTGGTTAACCCTGTTTGAAACCGAAGTGGTCTGTCCCTGCTCTTCTATATGATTTAACCTCTGCCACTCAACATGGATGCTTTCACGATTTCGCAATGGACAGCGACGTGGTCTTGCAAGCATCTGCCGACATTGCTTACTCGACGACAGACCGCATATGGCCGAGGTATCCCTTGCGAGATGTTGAAGTAAGCACTTGAGTTTGTACCTAATAAAAAAGCGGCTCAGCCTATGATTAGGCTGAACCGCTTTACACACAAAGGATTACTCCGTTGTGTATGGAAGCAATGCGATTTGACGGGAGCGTTTGATCGCAATCGTCAGGGCACGCTGATATTTAGCGCTAGTACCTGTTACACGACGAGGCAGGATTTTTCCGCGCTCGCTGATGAATTTCTTGAGCAGGTCTGTATCTTTATAGTCAATGTGAGTAATTTTGTTCACAGTGAAGAAACATACTTTACGACGCTTGTTGCGGCCGCCGCGGCGTGCCGGTCTTTTGTCGTTGTCTCCGCCTTCTCTTTGTTTAAAAGCCATGTGTTGTCAGTCCTTTCCGTATTAAAATGGCAAATCATCATCCGAAATATCGATCGGTTTTCCTTCATCGGAAAAAGGATCCTGATTGTTGTTTCGCGAGTAGTTATTGTTCCCCCGGTTTCCGCCACCGCTATTGCCGTTGCTTCCTCCGTTAAACGATGATTCCTCACGATTTCCTCCGCCACCGCTTGTTTCACGGTTTGACTCCAAGAAGCGAACATTATCGGCAATGACTTCGGTGACGTATACACGCTTACCTTCGTTATTCTCGTAATTCCGCACTTGAATGCGCCCTTCTACAGCCGTCAAACGGCCTTTGCGCAGATAGTTTGCACAAGTCTCCGCAAGCTGTCTCCAGGTCACGACCGGAATGAAATCCGCTTCGCGCTCCCCGCCTTGTCCGGTAAACGGACGATCAACAGCAAGTGTAAATTGCGTTACAGCAACACCTGAAGGAGTATATCGCAGCTCGGGATCCTTAGTCAGTCGGCCAATCAAAATGACACGGTTCAACAATCCAATCCCCTCCTTAGAACGAAATCAATTACAAAGTTTGGTCCGTATTAAGCAACGTCGTTCGTGATGAGATAACGAATGACTTCGTCAGAAATCTTCATGAGACGCTCAAGCTCAGCTACAACTTCAGGTGTTGCGTTGAAGTTTACCAGAACGTAGACGCCATCACGGAATTTCTTGATCTCATACGCAAGACGGCGTTTACCCATTACGTCATGCTTTGTAATTTCTCCGCCGTTGGAGATGATGCCTTGGAATTTATCGACTGCAGCTTGAACAGCTTCTTGTTCAATGTCAGGACGAATAATGTACATCACTTCATATTTGCGCATATGTTTCACCTCCTTATGGACTTCGGCCCTCAATCGATGTTGAGAGCAAGGAGCGAGTCTAACTCGCACCATAATACTATATCAGAACGGATGATCGGATGCAAGTTTCTTTTCGAAACCAAACATGCCCTCTTCCCTTTATTACCGAGCCTTTCTCTCTTTCCCTGCAATGATTTAAGGTCTGTTGGCGCATGATAATACATGCAGTCCATCCATCATAATGAGGAGGAATTCCATAATGGGAGAACAGACCGAATTTCGTGCAGGCGACAAAGCGCCAAACAACGGCATTTATATGGAAGTTGGCGTTAGAGACCATATTATGGGCATCGAGAACCCGCGTCAAATTAAAATGAGCAAGGGCGACACCTTTCCTGAAACTCAAAATGATGATCGCGTATGGTTAAACAAGCGTCGGGTGCAGCCTAAGTAACAGCCTGGAGTGTTCCAGACGCATGGTATTGTTCGGCGTCCGTCCTATTGGATCCTGAGCACTGCCCCACGATCGAGCTTTGTCTATATGGCTGTCGTTCAAGCAATGAAGGCTGACCATTTACTCTAAATTGTCATTCGTTGAAATTAGCATGTATACAAACAGACCTTTATGCGCACATTATAATCAGGCGGTGCATGAGAGAGGTGTGGTTCCGTTGAACGTTGCAACTGAACAACGCAGAAGGTTTCTGATCGTCGCACGAATTGCAAGCTGAGGAAATGAGCCGAGTGCTTGACCTTTAGGACAAGTGAAGCTGTTGACAAGGTTCGCAGAAGTGCTGATAAAATGATTCCAATTCACAAGCACCGCCTACCCAGAAGGAAGGGCCCATTAGGGCCCTTCTTTTTATGTCCGCTTCCTGATCTGGAGTCATCCTCTCGACAACGAAAAACACCCTCGGCAGGTCATCTGTCCTGCATGAGGGTGTTTTATTCAAAGGCGTCCGTACAGCTTAACGCCTCGGTTTATGTAACAATATCGTCTGCATCCATAACAGCGGAACTTAGAACGATTGGTGGCGGAAAGGGTGGGATTCGAACCCACGCACGCCTTGCGACGCCTAGCTGATTTCGAGTCAGCCCCCTTGGGCCTCTTGGGTACCTTTCCACAGCAAGATTGATTATATCATGGAAACGTTATCTGGTCAATAGCTTGTCTCCACATCTTTTTAGCTGCTCGATCAGATTCGCCTTACCGGCTCCATGAACACCGGTTTGGGAAGCTTCCGGGGAGGAAATATTAAGGTGTATCCCCTGCCCCTTCCGATTCCTGCGCCGAACGTAAAACCTTCTTCATATTCTTCTCGAACTTTACACGGGGGATCAACACGCTGTGCTGACACTTCGTGCATTTAATCCGAATATCCATCCCCATGCGAATAATCTCCATCTCATTATTTCCACAAGGATGGGGCTTCTTCATCTGAACGATATCCCCTAACTGAAAAACCTTGCGCTCCATGGTTACCGCTCCCTTTTGTTTCGTCGCTTCATTATCTATTATATAACATCGGATCACCGAATAGATCAACCCTGAGCGCGTTCTTGCCCCAGCTCGCGTGCTTCAATGGCCTGTTTGATATCGGTAAAAATCTGGCGTTCCACGGCTTCCCTGGCATTCGGATTACACTCGGCTACGATGCGAACCACATATTCCGACGTTGTCAAAGACTGGATCCCAAGCACATCCGGTGTACGCTGCACCTCGGGCCGGCGGTCCATGATTCCCGTAAGTGCCGAATGAATCAATGTGATCGTATCCTTCACCTGCTGATCGTTTTTCACTGGCAGATCCACTATCGCAAGCGAATTGGAAAGAGAGTAGTTCGTAACGCTGGTAATCATCCCGTTCGGAATGATATAGGTTTCCCCGTTCAGACCCCTGACACGCGATGTGCGCAGTCCGATCATTTCGACCGTTCCCCGGTACTCGCCGCTCTTGATCACGTCACCTACGGCGAACTGATCCTCGAATATAATGAAGAATCCGGTAATAACGTCCTTCACCAAACTCTGTGCACCGAAACCGATGGCAAGACCCAGTACACCGGCACCAGCCAACAGCGGTCCTAGCTTGAAGTTGAACTCCGATAGAATAATTAAGATCATGACAAAATTACATACGACGGAGGTTACATTTTTTAACAATTCCCCTACCGTGACAAAGCGTCTTGAGTTCACCTGGATACGGCTCTTCTCCTGCCGGAGCAGAAACTGATCAATCATTTTATACACAACCCGGATCACGAGACGCGTCAGAATAAATATGATGATTACCCGAATACCGGATGACAGAATATTCATCCACATCTCTTCATTCGTTAACCATCCCCAGATCTTATCTTTCAAGCCCTCTGCCTCCTCAGCTATCGTTTGCAAGTCTACACCATCTTCTGTAGTCTCCCCAGACAAGTAACCAAAGCCCCTCATCCCTGATGTCCTCCCTTACTCTTCGATGTTGATATACCTCTCGTTGTCATCAAGCGCAAAAATGCCCCGGATCTCCACATGCTCCAACCGGATGATCTCTTGAACATCCTTTAACGCATCAGGGGGGAATTGAATCGATAATGCACAGCCAGCCGTGATCTCTTTCGGCGTAGGGAACAGATCTATTTCGATATCCGCATACTCCAGCAGCATTTCCGCGCGCAGCGCCTGCTGGGTGGAATCGAATGCGATCACCATCGCACCTTCCACTGCCCAATCCTCCTTCATGCTGCCTATCATTTTAGTTGTATGTATCTCTCATCATCATGTCCGGCAAACAAGAGTTTTATATAAAACTCTTAAAATAAATCAACATTTCATAGAACTTCTGCGGGTCCATGTCCTATACATATTCAAAGCACGGCCACCGCTCGAAATGATTAAATCGCATTTTAAGCAAAACGCAAAGTATAAAAACAGTCTTTCATCCATATACTGATACTACCAAATGCAGACGAAAGGAAGATTCTATGAACCGTCTATCTAAAATCACGTCTCGCCCGGAGGCTTCCAGCTTAAAAATACCACACACGGACCCTAATATCCATTCTGCTATTATACATCGCTTGCTCTTTCATCTTTCCGACACCCGTATTCAGCACCGGCCGCTTGTCATTGTCTGCATCGGCACCGACCGGTCCACCGGTGACTGCTTGGGGCCACTGGTCGGCACATCGCTTGCCCGCTACAACAGTTCACTGTTCCATCTTTACGGGACGCTGGACGAGCCTGTCCACGCCATGAATCTAAAGGATACGCTGACCGCCATATATGAGAAATTCGATAACCCTTTTGTGATCGGGATTGACGCCTGCTTAGGCCAATCAACCAGCGTAGGCTCCATTCAGATCGCCGATGGCCCTCTTAAGCCTGGAGCCGGCGTACATAAAGAATTACCGCCGGTTGGCGATATCCACGTCACGGGAATCGTCAATGTCGGCGGCTTTATGGAATACTTCGTATTGCAGAACACTCGATTAAGCTTGGTCATGCGGTTATCTGATATTATCGCAACTTGCCTGTTTGCAGGGATCAAAGAGTGGAACCGTTCTTCCCTTCTTGCAGCGCAAGAGTAACGGCCTCTTTTTCTTCCGGAGACAATGGATATTTGGATTGCCCATCCTTCAATGGTTTGGCGTACACATAGGAGCTCTCCCGGTTATGCAGACCGGTCAGAACGATTCCTTCCTCCTCCTCACTCAGGATAGCCAGGGAGAAGCTCATTTCGTTCCCCCGCTCGCCAAATGCATTATATCTGACGATGCCAACTTTGGATTTCATTCCTTTCAAGCTGCCGTTGATGGAATCCAGCATTTTTTGATGACTGGCATGCCCTTCTTCAATTTCATCCATTTGGATTTTCAACTGGACCAGCAGCGATTCGATATCTTCTACCCCGCTGCCTGCCATCATCGCATCGTATCTGCGCTTCATCTTGCGCAATTTCGCCCCTTGAACAATTAAGGTTATCCATAAGATCAAGATGATCATGACCATTCCGACGACAAACCAATGAAGCTGCTCCATGATCAATTCATTTAATTCAGACATGCTTTCTTCCTTCCTCTTCTCCATCTTGATCTGTTTGTTTAACTGTGAATTTCCTTGATCGCTTTTCGCATGAATTCGATATCGTCACGGCTCGTAGAAATTCCAACGCTCGCTCTGACTGCACCCGTATGTTCCGTTCCTGATGCCATATGGGCAAGCGGTGTACAATGATAACCGGCACGCACGGCAATCCCATATTCCCGGTCCAGTCGAAAGGCTATTTCGGACGCGTCGAATTTTTCAGACACAAAAGCCACGATGCCTGTCCGTTCTTTTCCAAGAGCAGGACCGAGTATACGAAGGCCTCTCACCTCTTGCAGGCCCTCCATCATATATTGTGTCAATTCCCATTCATGCCGGTAAATATGCTGCGGCGTCCATTCAAGCACCTTCTGCACACCCGCTTGCAATCCCGCATATCCAATCGTATTCGGCGTTCCTGCCTCATATCGATCCGGACGCACCGTCGGCTGTTCAATAGCCTCCGATTGACTGCCGGTACCTCCATGCAGCAATGGTTCCAGATCAATATCAGGCGAGATATACAGCCCCCCTGTTCCTTGTGGCCCCAGAAGCCCTTTATGCCCGGGAAACGCCAGCATACCCACGTGCATCTTCTCCACATGAATATCCAGCATACCGGCACTTTGGGCAGCATCCACGAGCAGTATAGCCCCTTTCTTCTTCGCCAGTTCTCCTATCTCAACAAGTGGAATAATGGAACCAAGCAGATTGGAACTATGACTGCACACAACAAGCCTGGTATTAGAACGAAAGGCTCCCTCGATTAGTTGCAGATCAAGCTGACCTTCCTCATCAACGGGAACATAGTCTACTTGTATCCCCCGGGTGCGCTTCAAATATTCAAGCGGCCTGCGCACAGAATTATGCTCAATCATCGTCGCAATGACATGATCGCCTTCACGCAAACACCCTTTGATGGCTAAATTAAGCGCTTCGGTCGTATTCGATGTCAACGCAATATCGTTGGGGTTCTTCACCCCAAACAAATCTGCCAGCGTCTTCCGAGTCCCATAAAGGACTCGGGATGCCTTCACCGCCATTCGGTGACTGCCTCGTCCCGGGTTTGCTGCCGCCTCTTCCATGGCCCTCTTCATCGCCTCAAACACTTCAGGAGGCTTGGGCCACGAAGTGGCGGCATGATCCAGATAAACGATCGGGTCCATGATGTTTCCCCTTCATTTTTCCGTAGTATTTTCCCTTTACAATACACATTCAAGCATCTTCAACTTCCGCCGGCCAATAAAGAGCCTCACGTTTAGTTAAATAAAGACATATCTCATTCCCTTTCAGGAACGTCGACATGTCTTTGGTTTTAATCAAACTCACTCTTTAACCAGCCACTCATCAACGGAGCCTTCAGATACCAAACTGCTCTTATTGAAGAAGTTCCAACAATCGTTCCAGATCCTGCTTGCTATAATAATTAAGCTCAATCTTCCCTTTATCCTTATTGTGCTTAATTTTGACGGTCGTTTTAAATCGTTCTCTAAGATCCTCTTCCAGATGATCGATATAAGGATCGCGATTCTTGACCTTAGGCTTCGCTTTATCCGCTGGTTTGCGGTCCAGATTCTTAACCGCTTCCTCCAATTCGCGGACACTCCATTCCTGCTCCACGCATTGTTTCGCCAGCTGTTTAACAAGAATCGGATCCTTAATTCCCACGATCGCTCTAGCATGTCCCATCGACAATGTTCCACGTGAAACATTTTCCTTCACTTCTTCTGGTAACGAAAGCAATCGCAAAAAGTTAGCGATATGGGAACGAGATTTACCGACCTTCAATGACAACTCTTCTTGGGTTAAGGAAAATTGTTCCATAAGCCCTTGATAAGCTACCGCAATCTCCATGGCGTTCAGATTCTCGCGCTGCAAGTTCTCAATGAGGGCAATCTCCATTACTTGTTGGTCACTGAAGGAACGAACCACCGCCGGTATCGTTGCTTTCCCACAATATTGGGATGCCCGGAATCTTCGCTCCCCGGCAATAATCTCATAGCCCTTCAGCACGCTGCGGACAATAATCGGTTGAATCACACCATGCTGACGGATCGATTCCGCCAGCTCCTGGATTGCCTCATCGTTAAAAGTCTTTCGCGGCTGATACGGATTCGCTCGCAATTGACTGAGCGGAATTTCCACTACCTTGTCATCATCATGAATAGACAAAGATGGAATCAGCGCATCCAGCCCTTTTCCCAAACGTTTACTCATAAGAGATCACTTCCTTTGCCA
The DNA here is from genome assembly GCF_041953985.1 of Paenibacillus sp. CR_12. Lineage (NCBI taxonomy): Bacteria > Bacillati > Bacillota > Bacilli > Caryophanales > Paenibacillaceae > Paenibacillus > Paenibacillus sp. CR_12. The sequence goes on from NZ_JAVFHO010000012.1 coordinate 124,135, forward strand.
GCTCCAAGTATACTTCCGCTCCCTTTGAACGGGGATCATACGTAATGATCGACTGCCCATGAGACGGTGCCTCACTCAAACGAATATTTCTCGGGATAATCGTTTTGTACACTTTTTCCTGAAAATACTTCTTCACTTCTTCAATCACCTGAATGCCCAGATTCGTACGCGCATCCAGCATCGTCAGCAATACGCCTTCTATCTTGAGTGATGTATTCAGATGCTTCTGAACGAGGCGAACCGTATTCAGCAGCTGACTCAAACCTTCCAATGCGTAATATTCACATTGAATCGGGATGATAACCGAATCGGCCGCGGTCAATGAATTGATCGTTAAAATGCCAAGCGATGGAGGACAATCAATCAAAATATAATCATAATGGGGTTTGACTAATTGGAGTGATTTCTTCAATCGTACTTCACGAGAAATCGTAGGAACAAGCTCAATCTCGGCGCCAGCCAATTGAATGGTGGCCGGAATGATGTCCAAACCTTCGATATTAGTCCCACAGATGGCGTCCTTCGGGTGTACTTCATTGATGATAATATCGTAAATGCAATTTGCAACATCGGCTTTGTTAATGCCAACCCCACTCGTTGTGTTACCTTGGGGGTCTATATCCACCAAAAGCACCCGTTTGCCTAGCGAAGCCAATCCAGCTCCCAGATTGACGGAAGTCGTCGTTTTGCCGACACCGCCCTTTTGATTTGCTATGGCAATTATCTTTGACACTCATTTCACCTCAATGTAGGAAGACTCTTCTAAGTAGTCGCAATAGATGATATACAGCGAAAGGCTGTATATGTAATATGTGAACGATCCCGTAAAATACGGGATGCCCTGGATATAGCGCTCGATGATAATGAGTAATAATAAAATTACATATTTCTCATCTGCAGCATAAAACCTAATAAGCAAAGATATCGCTGCTGCAGAGAATCTTGATCTCTTGATCAACAGAAAAAGCGGTACGATGCATACCGCTTCACACCATATCTTAACGTTTAGGTATTTTTATAACGATTTCATAGTGATCTTCGTGATCATTCTCCGTTGTTTTGATCGCCATCCCGGAACCGGATACCATATCAATCGATTGACGAATCGTATTCAGGGCCAGGCGAACATCCTTACTATACGATATGCGCTTGGCCTTCTTCATTGTCGTTACTTCTTTATAAAAGGCGATACGTGCTTCCGTCTGTTTCACATTCAGTTCTTTGGTAATGATTTCGTCCAGCACTTTAAGCTGGGTTTCTTCATTATCCAAGGAAAGCAGTGCACGCGCATGACGCTCAGTGACCTTGCGTTCCATCAAAGCCACTTTGGCCGCTTCCGGCAGCTGCAGCAAACGAATCTTGTTTGCAATCGTGGACTGGCTTTTGCCTAGTCGCTGTGCCAAGCTCTCCTGCGTTAATTGGTGAAGATCGATCAGCTTCTGGTAAGCTACTGCCTCTTCAATCGAGGTAAGACCTTCACGCTGCAGATTCTCGATTAGCGCAATGGAGGCTGCTTGTGAATCGTTGAACTCCCGAACAATGGCCGGAATCGTGTCCAGACCCAGCTTCTTAACCGCACGCCAGCGGCGTTCCCCTGCAATGATCTCATACACGCCATTTCGAACGCGAACGACGATAGGCTGAATAACTCCATGGGTTTTAATCGTCTGAAGCAGCTCATCAATCTTCTCGTCATCAAAAATCGTCCGTGGCTGGTATGGGCTGCTGACAACCTCGTTTACCGGGATTTGTTTCACTTCATCCCCTTGGTTCCGCTCTGCCGCTAAGCCAAACAATCTCGAAAATTGTTCTTTCATTCCGTATATTACCACCTAATTTCATGATAGCACGGATAAGCCTCCGGTTTATCCCGGAATCGGTTAAACGATTGAACAACCACAATGTGAAGCATACACGGATCGTTCCAGCCACCATGTAGAACTAGTCATTTAAGTTGTTACGGTGCTGGCAATCATTGTGATGTCAGGCATTTCCCTGCAAAAACAGATTTCATGCTGATTAGAGAAAAACGTCTGTGTCATAGCCGTGTTTTCTCTGATCGAACCCGCTGCATGAAGCGGTTGCTTCTTGAGAGATAGATCAGGAGGCAATATCATGATGTTTACTATCAATCGATATCTCACAAGCGGTATATATTTTGTTCTACTTCGTATGAGGCCAAGAACCCCCTTGGGTTAACCTGGCACTTCCAAAAAACAGCAGTCACAACAATCGAAGGTTGTTGACTGCACGAAGCAAGGATGGAAAAGTCACCAAACCAGGATTTATACTCTTTCATCCCTTCAAGGATCGGGCAAAAGGGCCCGCCAGCTCAAATGGATACTACGATTCTATTCTACCACTTTTTGTCCTATAACTCTATTCTCCAATATCACCTTTTTTCCTGCATTTCTCGCTTGCTTTATACAGGATTTGTGCACAGTTCCAAAGTTTATCCGTCAAAATGACGCTCTTGAACCGCATCTCCCCTTCCATAGCCTTATCTATGATCACAGCATCCATAATAATTGTGGGATTTGCCAATTCAAGAACTCGCTTCTATCCTCATCTGCTAAGAAAGCAATCGACTCTCTCTTAAACGATTAATAAAATGGGAAGCTTTCATTCAAGAGAGTTCCACCTAACTTATTCCTTAAGAAATATCTTGGCGCAGATCACAACTCTAACAGGAAATATAATCCTAATATAATAATAGATATCATTTATTCAACGCACCTCAAACATTTGAAATGTTTCACGTGAAACATTCAAAGCTTAACAGATATATCCAAGGGACAAATGCTTAGTAGCCAATGTGTTACAACTGCTTTAGAAACAACACATTTCCGAACTCAGCCTTTCGCTACCCAACGAATGACACTCAGCCGACTAAACACCCGGAAATAAAGTGAGAGCCTCACGATATTACTCCATATAAGGATGAATGAATGCATCAAGTTCACTAACATGCCCTCTCTTCATCAATAATACAGTAAATAAAAAAAGAGGAGGACTCTTATAAGAGTCCTCCTCTTTAATCCGTTCGCATCTCATTTCCGAAGTCGCTTTCGCTTACACGATCGGCGTTTTGCTGGCCGTACCCGCCTTACGGGGATACTTGGAAGGCGTGGCTCCCTTTTTATCGATCACCACAATATGCCGGCCAGATTCCTCTACAGGCAAAGAGAACGAATGAACCTTGTTCAACGCCCCTCTCAGCTCTTTCAAACTGCGGGCCGCCTCCTTCACTTCTTCCGTAGGGTCACTGCCCTTCATCGCCGCGAATTGTCCCCCTACCTTCGTGAAAGGCAGGCAGAACTCATTCAATACAGCCATTCGAGCTACCGCTCTTGCCGTGACCAGGTCGAACCCGTCACGGTACCCATGTTTGCGGGCAACCTCTTCCGCGCGCCCATGGATCAGCTCAACCCCGGACAGTCCGAGGGTATCCGCAACATGCTTCAGAAACGTAATTCGTTTATTCAGCGAATCTACAATCGTCAGCTTGAGATGGGGAAAACAGATTTTTAACGGAATTCCCGGGAAGCCGGCACCTGATCCGATATCCGCCAGATTGGCGATCTTGTTCATATCCACGTAAAAGGCAAGCGTAATCGAATCATAAAAATGCTTCGTATAAACCTGCTCCCGTTCGGTTATCCCGGTTAAATTCATTTTCTCATTCCATTCCACCAGCACTTCGTAATACATCTCAAACTGATGAAGCTGTTTCTCGTCAATCGTGATCCCGTGCTCGCCGAGCCGGTCAACAAAAGCTTTCTGAATGTCGTCCATTCCTTATCCTTTCGCTGCGGTTACCCGGTTATAATGCTCCAGGTAAACGAGAAGTATCGAAATATCCGCTGGCGTTACGCCGGCAATGCGCGATGCCTGGCCGATGGAAATCGGACGGATTTTGTTCAGCTTCTGCCGAGCCTCCATGGCCAGTCCGTTGATCTCGTCGTAAACGATATCCTCCGGAATGCGTTTTTTCTCCATCTTCTGCAGCTTTTCAACATGTCCCAGCTGTTTCTCAATATAACCCGCATATTTGATTTGAATTTCGACTTGCTCCTTCATTTCCTCATCCAGCTCGTAAGGAGACGGCGAGAGCGACTCAACCATGGCAAACGTAATCTCCGGACGACGCAAAATGGTCAGCATATTGCTTCCGTCCACGATCGGTGCTGACCCGGCGGCTTCCAGCATCGCATTCACCTCAACCGGTTTCACCTTCGTTTGGCGAAGACGTTCGATCTCCTGCTCAACGAGCTGCTTCTTCAGCACGAATTTGGCATAACGCTCTTCCGAGATCAGTCCGATGTCATGACCGATTTCGGTAAGTCGCAGATCGGCATTGTCATGACGGAGCAGCAGACGGTATTCTGCACGGGAGGTGAGCAAACGATAAGGCTCGTTCGTCCCTTTAGTCACCAGGTCATCGATCAGCACTCCAATATAACCCTGGGAGCGATCCAGAATGACTGGCTCTTTGCCCTGCACTTTACGTGCCGCATTGATTCCAGCCATAATACCTTGGCCTGCCGCCTCTTCATATCCCGAGGTACCATTGATCTGACCGGCCGTGAACAGGCCCGGCAGCTTCTTGGTTTCCAGAGATGGCCACAGCTGCGTCGGCACCATGGCATCATACTCAATCGCATAACCGTTACGCATCATTTCTACCTTCTCCATTCCAGGAATGGAACGAAGCACCGCAAGCTGAACATCCTCAGGCATGCTGGTGGATAGACCTTGCACGTAGTATTCTTTTGTATTTTTACCTTCAGGCTCCAGGAAAATCTGATGTTTCGGCTTGTCGGCAAAACGAACGATCTTGTCCTCGATGGACGGGCAATAACGCGGACCCGTTCCTTCTATAACGCCAGAGAACATCGGCGCGCGATGAAGGTTGTCATTGATGATCTTATGCGTATCCACCGACGTATACGTCAACCAGCAAGGAAGCTGCTCATTGTCGGAGGATTTCGTTTCGTAAGAGAAGAACTTAGGCTTCTCATCCCCAGGCTGAATTTCGGTCTTGGAGAAATCAATCGTATCCTTATGCACCCGCGGCGGCGTGCCTGTTTTGAAGCGAACAAGATCGAATCCAAGCTCGCGCAGGTTATGCGCAAGTTTTACCGAAGGCTGTTGATTGTTCGGACCGCTCTCATACATGAGTTCGCCCATAATGACTTTACCGCGCAAATACGTACCGGTTGTCAGCACAACGGCTTTCGCGCGATATTCCGTACCCGTCTGCGTCACGATCCCCACGCACACGCCATCCTCCACGATGAGCTGATCCACCATACCCTGACGAAGGGTAAGCTTCTCTTCCTTCTCCATCGTTTCTTTCATCGTATGCTGATAAGAAAACTTGTCCGCTTGAGCACGCAGCGCGTGGACGGCCGGACCTTTACCCGTATTCAACATGCGCATTTGAATGAAGGTTTTATCGATATTGCGGCCCATTTCTCCGCCCAGCGCGTCGATTTCGCGTACGACATGTCCTTTGGCAGGACCTCCAATGGACGGGTTACAAGGCATAAAAGCAACCATATCCAGGTTGATGGTAACCATCAACGTTTCAGCACCCATACGCGCAGATGCCAGTGCAGCCTCGCAACCGGCATGGCCCGCACCGACTACAATCACGTCATAAGTGCCACCCATATAACTCATAGCTCACCCTCCTGTTCTTATTGTGTTATATACGTTATCAAGGGGCATCCACCTCGGATATCCCTGAAATTGTTGAGCTGTTCCTACTATATATAGTAAGCCCTGAAGCTTATTTACCCAAGCAAAACTGTGAAAAAATTTGATCGATGAGCGAATCGCCAACCGCCTCGCCCAGAATCTCGCTTAACTGTTCCCAGGCCATTCTCACATCGATTTGAATCATATCGATCGGAATGAGCTGTTCGGCCGCGTCGTAGGCATCCTGCAGGGACTGCTTGGATTTCTTCAACAAGGCAATATGCCGCACATTGCTCACATAAGTCAAATCCCCGCCTTCAATCTGGCCGCTGAAGAACAGGTTCGATATGGCCTCTTCCAGCCGGTCGATCCCCTCCTGCGCCTTCACCGACATCGGAACGATCAATTCATCGGGATAATACCGATGGAGAATGTCCAGATCGAGATTAGACGGTAAGTCCATTTTATTCATAATGACAATGCATTGTCTACCGCGTATTTGTTCCATCAATTCCAATTCATCCTGATGAAGCGGCTCGCTGGCATTCAGCACGAGCAGAATGAGATCCGCCTCGTTTACCGCATGCTTGGATCGTTCCACGCCGATCTGCTCCACCACATCCATCGTCTCCCGAATGCCTGCGGTATCCAGCAGCTTCAACGGAATGTTGTTAATGGTGACAAATTCCTCGATCACATCGCGAGTCGTGCCCGGTATATCCGTGACAATCGCCCGATTATCCTGGGCCAGCGTGTTCAGAAGCGAGGATTTGCCCACGTTAGGACGTCCGACAATGGCAGTCGTAATACCTTCCCGCAGAATTTTCCCTTCTTGCGCGGTCTTGAGCAGTTTATCGATTTCCCCCATCACCAGTTTGCTTTTCTCTTTAATGAATTCCGAGGTGAGCGACTCCACGTCATGCTCAGGATAATCGATATTCACTTCGATATGGGCCAGCGTTTCGACCAGGGTATGGCGCAGCTCGTTGATTTTGCGGGATAACGTACCTTCGACCTGCTTGAGGGCAACGGAGAAGGCACGGTCCGATTTCGAACGGATCAGGTCCATGACGGCCTCGGCCTGAGACAAATCTATCCGGCCATTTAAGAAGGCCCGTTTCGTAAATTCTCCGGGCTCCGCCAAACGGATGTTTAATTGAAGCAGCAGGTCCATGACCCGCTTCACGGAGATGACGCCGCCATGGGCGCTGATCTCCACGACATCCTCGGTCGTGAACGAACGAGGGGCACGCATTACGGTCACGAGCACCTCTTCCAGGTTTTCCCCCGTATTCGGATCCACAATATGACCATAATGAACGGTATGGGATTCCACCTGCGTTAGCTTGTTTTTACTTTTGAATATACGCTCCACTTCCTGAACGGAGTCCGGCCCGCTGACGCGAATAATCGCGATGCCGCCTTCACCGACTGCCGTAGAAATGGCTGCAATCGTATCGCTAAACATCGTTTCCTTCACCTCTTTCTATTTAAAAAACCTCGGGATTACACCCCAAACGGTGTACTACCCCGCTGCATGATCTATCATCTTAAACAAAAACCTCCGGCGGAAGTCTTTGCGTATAGGTCTCTCTAAAAAACAATGACTCCCTCTTGAAGCTTAAGGAGTCATTGTTTATATAGGCTCTTCAACTCATTTAGGACGACTTGGGCGTGATGACAACCCGCCGGTTCGGCTCTTCGCCCTTGCTGTACGTCTTCACGGCTCCATGGGACTGGAGTTTGGCGTGAATTACCTTCCGTTCCGCAGCAGGCATAGGCTCAAGCACAATCTCTTTGCGGGTCTTCAGGACCCGCCCCGCCAATCGATCGGCCAGATCCTCCAGCGTCTTCTTGCGGCGGTCGCGGAAGTTCTCGGCATCCAGTACGATGCGCAGATAACTATCGGAGTACCGATTCGCTACGATATTCGCCAAATACTGAAGTGCATCCAACGTCTGGCCTCGGCGGCCGATCATCAGTCCGAGTCCGGCTCCGGAAATTTGAAGCGTCGTAAAGTCTTTTCCCTTCTCCATCTCAACCGAAATATCAAGCCCCATGGCTTGTCCAGTTTCGATAAGAAAGGCGATGGCCTCCTGGTAAGGGTCCTTGCCTTCAAGGGAAGCTGTTCCGGGGCTCTCGGCAATCGCGGTGCCCGCAGGCGCTGCCTGCGTCGCCACGGAGACATGAGAGACCTGAACCGTTTTGGCCGGAACAGCTTGCGTACCCGAAGGAGAAACTTCCTTCACAGATGGTTCGCCGCCGGCACCGTCAGGCAGGAGCGTTAGTTCGACTTTCGCTTCCTTGACCCCGAACAGGCCCAGGAATCCTCTTGATGGCTGACTCAATACTTCAACCGATACACGGTCTTGACTTACACCCAAACGGGCCAGCCCTTGTGCGACAGCATCTTCAATGGTTTTTCCTGTTGCGACGATTTTACTCATCTCGACTTCTTGGCTCCCTTCGAACCTTTTTTCCCGCCTTTGCTGCCACTCTTCTTCCCGCCCTTGTTACCACTCTTGTTGCTCTTATGACCTTCGGTTGCGCTGGCAACGCTTGCCACGACTGCAGCCTTGTCATTGTTGCGGTACAAGAAGTAGTTCTGCACGATCGTGTAGAGGTTACTGTAGAACCAGTACAACGGAAGTGCGGATGGGAACTGGAAGGACATTACAAAGATCAGAATCGGATAAACGAACAGCATGAACTGCATCATCCCCATTTGCGGAGACGGGTTCATCTTCATCATCATTTTCGTTTGGAAATAAGTGGTTGCAGCCGCAAGCACCGGCAAAATAAACAGCTTGTCCGGTTGACCCAATTGCAGCCACAGGAATTCGTGATCACGAAGGAGATTGTTATAGTAAATCGAATGATAGAGTGCGATAAATATCGGCATTTGTACGATCAGCGGCAAACATCCCGCCATCGGATTAACCTTATTCTCCTGGAAAAGCTTCATGGTTTCCATTTGGACTTTTTCAGGCTGATCTTTATATTTCTCGCGAATTTTCTGAATTTCAGGCTGGATGGCCTGCATTGCCTTCGAGCTTCTGACCTGTTTCAGAGTCAGCGGTAAAATCAAGGTACGGACGATAAGCACCATCACGAGTACGGACAATCCGTATTCGCCGTTAAACCATGTCGCAAACGTATCAAGTGCCCATGTAAAGTAATAAACAACGTTGCTCTGCCAAAAGCCTCCATTTTTCAAGTCTTCAATGGTACGCGTTTGGTCAGCTCCAGGCGCACAACCTGATATAACGGCCACTGCGAGTATTACAGCGGTGAGGAGGAACCATTTTCCTCGTCTTGTCTTCATGAACGACACTTCAAAACCCCTCTCTTCGCCATTCCATTCCACGGTAAATCATAACATATTTATATGGACAAATAAACACATGGTTCAGCCCCTCTTCGCTTTCAAAAGGGACGATTTCCTCAATACATGAAGCACGCTTTTCTCCAGCTCCTGATAGGACTTGTCGAGCGCTCCCTTTCGAACGATAAAGATCAGGTCGATATGCTCGATAATCTGGTGCTGATGGTGCCTGACAATCTCTTTAACCAGCCGTCTCATCCGGTTGCGGACAACCGCATTGCCGATCTTTTTGCTGCACGAAACGCCGACGCGAAACTGCTCAACCTCTTTTTTGCGCGACCAATAGACAACAAATTGATGATTGGCGAAGGACTTTCCGTGTCGATATACCCGGCTGAAATCAGCGCGGTTCCGTAAACGAAGTTTTCTATGCACAAGTTTCTACCGCCCTGCCGTTAATCAAGTTCATTACATCCTGCGCTGCTGTGACATCCCTACTATTATAATAGTATAGGCATGCCAAAACCGCGCTAAACACCCGATTGCGAACCTTTACCACTCAATGTAGCTTATATTCTGCCGGTTTCAAAGGAAACTCCTCACACCGCAGCAGATATTACGAAAAAAAGACCACCTCGGTGGTCTTCGTGGCACAATATTAAGCGCTCAGTACTTTTCTGCCTTTTTGACGGCGGTTAGCCAATACTTTGCGTCCGTTCTTCGTGCTCATTCTTTTACGGAAGCCGTGTACCTTTTTGCGTTTGCTTACATTCGGTTTGAAAGTCGGTCTCATGAATTAATGCACCCCCTTACAGGAATATCGCTTACCCATATTTTAAGATCAAAACGTCAATCGACGCACTTTCACGGAAGAATAGACCGCGATTTGTTGAACCGACGTCTATGGACGTATCTCTTGTAAACAGACCGCTACTTGCTAGCGGATAATGTTCTCATCTTCACAGAAAATGCCTTTATACATTTAATCACGTTCAGGCCCAAAAGTCAAACCAAACTTGACTTCGACCCGCTCATAAGTTTTCCACAAGTAGTCATTATTGCTAGTTTTGAATTATCCACATGGGGATAACCTATTTGAACACGTTGTGGATGGTCCCTTTTAGGTCAACCTCACGCCCTCCAGCCCTCTTAATCCCCCATGTTTACACCAGAGCCATAAAAGAGTAGTATAAAAATTGAATTTAAGTTGTATACAAGTATACACCTAAGAAGGAGCTGCATTGTTTTATGAAAATAGGCATGATCGGTCTCGGGAAAATGGGCCTCAACCTGGTTCAGAATCTGATTCACCATCAACATCAGGTCGTAGCTTACGACTTAAATACGGAACTGGTCGCTCAAGCCGCCGAGTGCGGCGCGGAAGCTGCGGCATCCACCGAATTGCTCGTAGCCAAACTGGATAAACCACGCATCGTTTGGATGATGGTGCCGGCCGGTAAGATCGTGGATTCGGTCATCGAATCGCTTACGCCCCTCCTTGAGTCCGGCGATATTTTGATTGACGGCGGCAATTCGCATTATAAAGATTCCATCGCCCGTGCAGCACGCCTGGCGGAGCAGGGCATTCATTATTTCGATGCCGGCACTTCCGGCGGCATGGAAGGCGCGCATAATGGAGGCTGCTTCATGATTGGGGGCAACCGCGACGTATTTAGCGGCATCGAGCCCCTGTTTAAGGATATGGCTGTCGAGAATGGTTACTTGTATGCCGGTGAAAGCGGCAGCGGCCATTTTCTGAAGATGGTCCATAACGGCATCGAATACGGCATGATGCAGTCCATTGCAGAAGGTTTTGAAGTGTTGGAAAAGAGCGCGTTTGATTTTAACTATGAGGATGTCGCGCGGGTATGGTCGAACGGCTCCGTCATTCGCAGCTGGCTCATGGAACTGACGCAAAACGCGTTTTCCAAGGATCCGAAGCTCGAAGACATTAAAGGCGTGATGAAATCATCCGGCGAAGGCAAATGGACGGTGGAAACCGCACTCGAGGTTCAAGCCAGCGCGCCGGTCATCGCCATGTCGCTGTTCATGCGCTATCGCTCCCTTGATCAAGATACGTTCCACGGCAAAGTCGTTGCCGCGCTTCGCAATGAATTTGGCGGCCATGCCGTTGAGAAATCGGAATAACATATATTCTCTTTCATGCACCCTGCTGTTTCTTTAGGGCATGTTCCCTGCAGGCATTATGACCAGGCTGGGCATGGTCCCCTTTTCATTCCTTGTGGTATGATGATCACTGGAGAACTTCAAGAATCAGTACTGGATTGGAGAATTATGCTATGAAATTTCCCTCAACGTGGCTTCAGGGAGCCTCTCTCGGAGAGGCCATTGCCAGCGAACTGAGATTGCAGATTATCAGCGGCACCATCAAGCGCGGAGAAATCCTATCCGAGAACCGGATCGCGGGTGAATTCGGCACGAGCCGATCCCCTGTGCGGGAAGCGATGAAAACGCTGTCCAGCGAAGGTTTGATTCAATTGGAGCGCATGGGAGCCGTCGTCATGGGCTTATCGCTCAAGGAAGTCGAGGAATTATACGATGTCCGTTTTCTTATCGAGAGCTTTGTGCAAGGACATGTGTTTGCGAATCCGCAGCCGGAACTGATCCAGCATTTAAAGCAAATCGTCGATCGGATGGAGCTTGCCGCCAAACATCAGGATCCGGTGGAATTCTCCTATCAGGATTTGGCTTTTCATGAACGGATTATAACGGAAGCGAACCATAAACGAATTCTTCATCTGTGGAAGAGCATTCGCCCCATCGTGATCACGGTGATGCTCATTACGACGCGGCAGGTATTCGGTGGCGGGGGCGCCAAGGTTCGCTATGTCATGGACAAGCATCTTCAGCTTATTGCGGAGATGGAATCCCTGGATCCGGCACGGATCCAAACGGCGGTTCAGCATTACTTCGATGATTCCCGTCAGACGCTTCATCTTAGTTTTCCGGAGGGTTAATATAATCCTCCCTTCCTCCGCACTGACATTACATGTGTACGCTCTAAGTTGTCGACAAGTATACAATAGAATTCGCTTTTGTTTTGGGTATACTACCGCAGAACAGCCCGATGATACTAACCATTTCCCAATTCAAATGGGTAATCTATAGGAGGAAGCAAGATATGAATTCACTATTCGGTCTCAGTCATAACGCTACCTTAATGATCTGGACACTGCTGACGATCGTCTTCCTGATCGTGCTGATTTCCAAATATAAATGGAATCCTTTCGTTACCTTACTGATCTCCGCGCTGATCCTCGGTCTATTGACGGGCATGCAGCCTGCGGATGTGATTACTTCGATAACCGGCGGTCTTGGCGGAACGCTCGGAACGATTGCGATCGTTATCGCCCTCGGTACCATGCTGGGAAAAATGATGGCCGAATCCGGCGGTGCCGAACAAATCGCCACCACCCTCGTGGATCGCTTCGGCGAGAAGCGCGTCCACTGGGCGATGATGATCGTCGGCTTTATTGTCGGTATTCCCGTATTTTTCGAGGTTGGCGTCATCCTGCTGATTCCTATTGTGTTCACGGTTGCACGCAAAACGAAAATGTCCCTGCTGCACATCGGCATTCCGATTTTGGCCGGATTGTCTACCGTTCACGGGCTGGTGCCTCCGCATCCCGCACCGATGATTGCCATTGAAGCTTATGATGCGGACCTCGGCATGACCATTCTCTATTCGTTCCTGGTCGGAATTCCTGCAGCGATACTCGCCGGTCCGGTGTTCGGTAAATTTATCGGCAAACGGATTCGAACCGAACCGCCCGAAGAGCTGGCCGAGCAGTTTTCAAGCAAAGCGGAACGAGGCTTGCCAGGCTTCGGCATCACCTTGTTTACGATCCTGCTGCCGGTCATTCTGATGCTTATCGGGTCCGCAGCGGATATTATCGATCCGGAGTCCACCAGCTTCATTTCCGTGTTCTGCAAATTTATCGGTCATGAAATCATTGCCCTGCTCATTGCTGCGGTCTTCTCCTTCTTCTCGCTTGGATTCGCCCGCGGCTTTAATAAACATGATCTTTCCCGCTTCACCAGCGAATGTCTAGCTCCGATCGCCACGATTATTCTGATCATCGGTGCAGGCGGCGCTTTCAAGCAGGTTCTGATCAACAGCGGCGTCGGCAATGCCATCGCCGAAATTGCAACCGGCGCCAATATCAACGTGATTCTGTTCGCATGGCTTGTCGCGGCGCTCATTCGCATCGCAACCGGTTCTGCAACCGTAGCCATGACAACCGCCGCTGGAATCGTTGCTCCCGTGCTTGCGATGACGCCGGGCGCCAATGTGGAGCTAGTGGTGCTCGCTACCGGAGCAGGCTCCATCGTACTGTCCCACGTTAACGATGCCGGCTTCTGGATGGTAAAAGAATTCTTTAATATGACGGTAGCCCAGACGCTAAAATCCTGGACCGTGCTGGAAACGATTCTCTCCGTGACCGGGCTCGTGTTGGCTCTTGTTCTGAATGTAATTGTATAATGAAGCAATAAGACACATGAGGGCTCCCGAAGCGCTTTTTTAAGCAGCTGCCGGGTGCCCTTACGTAGAAAGAAGGTAGGTCTCTTGAGTACACATAACTATATGATCGGCGTCGATATCGGAACAACAAGCACCAAAGCGGTCCTTTTCAAGGAGAACGGTGAGGTCGTTGCCAAGGCCGGCGGCGAATATCCGCTGCTTACACCGACTCCCTCTACGGCCGAACAAGACCCGGAACAAATCTTTCAAACCGTCATCGCCTCGGTTCAAGGCGTCATGACGCAGAGCGGGATCGATCCGGCTCAAGTGCTGTTCGTATCCTTTAGCGCAGCCATGCACAGCGTCATTGCCGTGGACAGCCAAGGCACCCCGCTGACCCGCTGCATTACCTGGGCGGATAACCGCAGTGCAGCCTGGTCGGCGAAGCTCAAAAAGGAACTTGGCGGCATGGAGCTGTACCTTAGAACCGGAACTCCGATTCATCCCATGTCACCCGTAACCAAGCTGATGTGGATGCGGCATGAGCTGCCCTCCCTCTTTTCGCAAGCAGCCAAATTCATTTCGATCAAAGAATACGTTTATTTCAAGCTGTTCGGCCAGTATGTCGTTGACCATTCCATTGCTTCCAGCACCGGGATGATGAACCTCGAGGCGTTGGCATGGGATCCGCAGGCGCTGGAGCTCGCCGGCATCACCGAGGACCATTTGTCGACCATCGTCCCTACTACACATATCATGGAGGGCTTAAAAAGCGAGTATGCCGCAGCCATGGGGCTCTCCGTCTCCACGCCGTTCGTGCTCGGCGCTGCCGACGGAGTTCTGTCGAACCTGGGCGTGAACGCCATCCAGCCGGGCGTCGTTGCAGCCACGATCGGTACGAGCGGCGCCATCCGTACGGTCGTCGACAAGCCGATGACCGATCCGAAAGGACGTATTTTCTGCTATGCATTGACGGAGAAGCATTGGGTCATCGGCGGCGCGGTCAATAACGGGGGCATGATTTTCCGCTGGGTTCGCGATGAATTTGCCGCCTCCGAGATCGAAACGGCCAAGCGTCTGGGGATCAATCCCTATGATGTGCTGACCAAAATCGCGGACCGTATTCCGCCCGGCTCGAACGGACTCCTGTTTCACCCGTACCTGACGGGAGAACGCGCGCCGTTATGGGATCCGAATGCCCGCGGCTCGTTCTTTGGCTTAACGCTCAATCATAAAAAAGAGCATATGATCCGCTCCGTGCTGGAGGGCGTGATCTTTAATATGTATACCGTTCTGCTGGCGATGGAGGAACAAATCGGCCGGCCGGCAAAAATTCATGCCACCGGCGGTTTCGCCCGTTCACCGATCTGGCGTCAGATGATGGCGGATATTTTTGACCAGCAGGTGATCGTGCCGGAAAGCTACGAGAGCTCTTGCCTTGGCGCAGTGGTCCTTGGACTGTACGCCACAGGCAGAGTGGAATCGCTCGATATCGTCGAGACGATGGTCGGCGGCACCCATGAACATCAGCCAGTAAAAGAAAGCGCCGATATTTATAAAGCGCTGCTGCCGATTTTCATCCGCATTTCCCGGAAGCTGGAGGAAGATTATGAAGCGATTACCGAATTCCAGCGCAGATTCGAGAACGCGTAAGCTTACTATAGTAAGAAAAACACCGTTCGACGTACCTTCTCAGAAAACAGCAGGCATCCGATGTTGTTTTCTTCGATAAAAGTCAGGGTGGCCCTGCTTCGAAGTACTAAACGTTCGTATATCTTAAAGAAAAGCCCGTTTTCGCTGGATCCGATCCATGACGAAAACGGGCTTTTTTTGTCATAATGCATGCGCAAAAAATATCCACAGCGAGAATCCCATACCGAAAATCCCCCCTGCCTTGCACATAAAGAAGTAAAAATCGCTGGGCTCCGGATTATCATACAGCCAATTTGATGGCGAAATATGAAACATAAACCGCTGGAAAGGCTCATATTTGAAGAAGCACCAGTTCATGATCCCTAACCCGAGCGCCAACAAAAAGAATCCTATGCTGCCATTCGGGTCATGAAACCGCTCGTCAGCAGCCTTGGCCAGCTCCGTGGGGAAATAGCGGGGCTCATCCGGATCGGATCGATAAACTTGGCCGCTGCCGTCCATGAACCTCATGCCGGGTATCACCATCTCCCCCTTCTCGTCGTATGCAAGAAAGCTCCGGTCCCCAAACGGTTCCACGCGGTAGACTTTCCCATCAGGATAGGTCACTTCATAGGACGCCGAATGTCCCGATCCGTTACCATATGCCCGTATTTCATATATTTCGCCGGCAATCTCGACCCTTTTCCCCTCTTCATCGGCATGGACATAGATTGGCTCCCCGCGGCCAAATGATCCTCTGTACTCGACGGTCCCGTTCCCCGAATCGGCATATTTCGCGTACTTTATGTCTTCCATATGAAACACTTTCTTCGAATAATAGCTCTGAGCCCATACTGCCATCAGAACCAATAGGGCCGCCAGTGCAAGCAGCACCCCTATTTTTCTCCAGCTCATGCCCTTCCCTTCGGTCCGCATCCATGGTTCCCCCGTCCATTTTTCCTTATAGTACGGTCGTTCGCAAAGAAGGTTGCAATGGAACAGCCAATAAACAGATGCTTTTAGACTTCTGCGCACTGCGCGGGTGCGGTCCGAGCCATTCCTGGACGGTCGCCGACCATTCGACGCCATAAGCGTTCTGAATCTATCATTTGAGATCGACTAGAGAGCCATTATTAAGTTGTGTCACAAAAAAAGCCCTCGAAAGGAAACTCGGAGATTCCGTTTGAGGACTTTGGATGACTATCCACAGCCATTTTTCACCTTTGGTCGATTGTGCGGCTGCTAGAACATTCAACCAGAAGTTATGAACAGATGGTGAGAGAAGAAAATTCTGCTTGCCAATCGGACAAGCTGTGAATAATTTTTCGCGCTTTGAGGCCAATGATGTCGAATGCCGAACAGATTATAAACAATATATAGTGGTGTGAATAATAATTATGCACAACGTATTGAATTTGTGGATAAATTAGCGACATACATTGAAAATAAGGCCTTCTTTTGCTATGATGATATTACTTTTGGTTGTGAATATGTGAATGAAGCTATAATATTATCAACAGGCTGTGGATAAAGTTGTGAACAATTTCAATTTATCCATATTTTTTTGTTTCCACAGGAGTTAGTTCTGGGGATAATTAGACATCATTCATTTTCTTTCGACAATTCCACACATGGCTCTAGCCACATTTGGAAGATTTAAAGGAGTGACAGTTTTGGAAAGCCATACTTCCGAATTATGGCAAGAAATATTATCGATCATACAAACCAAGCTGAGCAAACCGAGTTTTGACACTTGGTTTAAAGCTACCAAGGCATTGACCATTAACGATCACTCCGTCGTCATTTCCGCGCCGACAACGTTTGCTGTGGAATGGCTGGAGAGCCGATACACCAAGCTGGTTAGTGCAACCGTGCTGGAGGTGGTGGGCAAGCAGGTCGACGTTCGCTTCGTGATCGAAGAGACGAAGGCACACGAACCTGCTCCGCAGCAGCCCTCGCCACCGCTTGAAATATCCGGTGAAGAAATTCAGTCCCATATGCTGAATCCGAAGTACACGTTTGACACGTTTGTCATCGGTTCGGGCAACCGGTTCGCACATGCTGCCTCGCTCGCCGTTGCCGAAGCTCCGGCTAAGGCGTATAACCCGTTATTCCTATATGGTGGAGTAGGTCTTGGAAAAACGCACTTGATGCATGCCATCGGCCACTACATTTTGGAGCACAATCCCAGCAGCAAAGTCGTGTACATTTCCTCCGAGAAATTCACCAACGAGTTCATCAACTCCATTCGGGACAACCGCGCAGAAAGCTTCCGCAACAAGTACCGCAACGTTGATATTCTGCTCATTGACGATATCCAGTTCTTGGCCGGGAAAGAATCGACGCAGGAGGAATTTTTCCATACGTTTAACGCCCTGCATGAAGAGCGGAAGCAGATTATCATATCCAGTGACCGTCCCCCCAAGGAGATCCCGACGCTGGAAGAACGGCTCCGTTCCCGCTTCGAATGGGGATTGATCACCGACATTCAACCGCCGGATCTGGAGACGCGGATCGCCATCCTTCGCAAGAAGGCCAAGGCCGAGAATCTGGATATTCCGAACGAAGCCATGATGTATATCGCCAATCAGATCGATACGAACATTCGTGAGCTTGAAGGTGCCCTTATCCGTGTCGTCGCTTATTCCTCCCTGACCAATCAGGACGTTACAACGCATCTGGCAGCCGAAGCCCTGAAGGATATCATCCCGTCCAGCCGGCCGAGAATGATTACGATTCAGGATATCCAACAAAAGGTCGGCGAGTATTACAACCTGAGACTGGAAGACTTCAAAGCCCGCAAACGGACCAAAGCCGTCGCGTTTCCGCGGCAAATTGCCATGTACTTGTCCCGCGAATTAACCGACTATTCCCTTCCCAAGATCGGAGAGGCATTCGGAGGCCGGGATCATACCACTGTCATTCATGCCCATGAGAAGATTACCCAATCTCTGAAAACGGACCAGGAGCTTTTCAAAGTGGTCAATAACATTACGGAGAAAATCAAAAATCCAACCTGAACAAGTTCAAAGCCTATGCACAATCTATACACATGTGGATAGGCTTAATTTTATGCCTTTTACGAGGCTTATCCACATATTCAGTGTCCCTATTACTATTACTAATAATAATTAATAAATAAATTAACCATAAAGAGGGGAATCCCCTTGGCTTTCGCCAAGAGAAAAACCCCCTCTCATTTTTCCGTAAGGAGTGAACTTGATGAAAATCAGCATATTAAAAAATGTATTAAACGAATCCATTCAACACGTATCGAAGGCGATCTCCAGCCGAACCACGATCCCGATCCTCAGCGGCATTAAACTGGATGTCACGTATTCGGGCGTCACGCTAACAGCCAGCGATACGGATATTTCCATTCAATCGTTTATTCCTGCGGAGGATGAGAAGCATACCATCGTTCAGGTAGAGCAGCCTGGCAGCGTTGTGCTGCCAGCCAAATTCTTCGTTGAAATCATCAAGAAACTGCCTTCCCAGGAAATTCAGATGGAGGTCAAAGAAAACTTCCAGACCTTTATTTCTTCGGGGGCCACGGAAATCCAGATGGTCGGCTTGGATCCGGAGGAATTCCCGGTATTGCCTAACATCGAGGGCAGCCAAACCGTTTCTTTGCCAGGGGATCTGTTGAAAAACATGATCAAACAAACGGTATTCTCCATTTCCACACATGAAACCACGCCTATTTTGACGGGTGTATTATGGAGTCTGAACGACAACGAGCTGAAATTTACGGCCACGGACCGTCACAGACTGGCTACTCGCTCCGCCCATCTTGAGGGAGCTGACGGAATTTCGTTCAACAATGTCGTGATTGCGGGCAAAACGCTGAATGAGCTGAGCAAAATCATTCCGGACCAAAATACGCTGGTTGATATCGTTGTCGCGGATAATCAGGTATTATTTAAAATTGACCGTGTTCTGTTCTATTCCCGTATATTGGACGGCATTTATCCCGATACTTCTAGAATTATTCCAACCTCGCATAAAACAGAACTGGTTTTGGACACAAAAAAATTAAGCGAGTCGATCGACCGTGCCTACCTGCTCTCCAAAGAGGAGAAAACGAACATTGTTCTTCTCCAAACGATGGAGCATGGCGGCATCGAAATCTCTTCCAGCTCCTCCGAGCTTGGTAAAGTGCGTGAGGAATTGGACCTGATCGATTTCAAAGGGGAGCCGCTGCGCATCTCGTTCAACTCGAAATACATGCTGGACGTGCTCAAGGTGGTTGAAAGCGAACAGCTGATGATTGCTTTCATGGGCGTCATGAGCCCGATCATCCTGAAGCCGCTCGATGACAGCAAGAGCCAATATATTATTCTGCCGTACCGTACGGCCAATTAAAGTTATCCCCATGTTGATAGGGATGAAAGGACGAAGTCATGAAACAAATATTTATCCACAGTGAATATATCAAGCTGGATCAGTTCTTGAAGCTATCCGATTGCGTATCCACAGGTGGGATGGCGAAGGCGCTGCTCGCGGAAGGGGCAGTTCTGGTCAACGACGAGAAGGAAGAGCGGCGCGGACGCAAACTGGTTCCCGGCGACATCGTCAAGGTAGAGGATTGCGGGACGTTTCAGGTGGCAGCACAATAGATAGCCTCCCGCAGCCGCTTTGGCGCTAAGCGCGGAAGACGAGGGAGAGGATTAGCTTGTTTGTCAAAAATGTCAGCTTGCAGCATTACCGAAATTACGAGAAGCTGCAGCTTGAGGCATTTGGCGATGTCAATTTGATCATCGGACGCAATGCCCAAGGAAAGACGAATTTGATGGAGGCGCTCTTCGTGCTTGCTTTAACGAAGAGCCATCGTACCTCCAAGGATCGCGAATTGATCGGGTTCGAGCAGTCCAGTGCCCATATATCTGCCGAGATTGACCGCAAGTACGGCACTTTGAGGCTGGAGCTGAGCTTGTCTCAGCAGGGGAAGAAGGCAAAAATCAACGGGCTTGAGCAGCGGAAGCTTAGCGATTTCATCGGCTCGCTCAATGTCGTGATGTTTGCGCCCGAGGATCTGGAGATTGTCAAAGGCACGCCGGGGGTCCGCCGCCGGTTTCTTGACATGGAAATCGGGCAGGTGGCCCCAAGCTACCTGTTTCATCTGCAGCAGTACCAGAAGGTGCTTGTGCAGCGCAACAATCTGCTGAAGCAATTGTGGGGGAAGGGCAGCGCCGAGCAGGCGATGCTTGAAATTTGGAACAGCCAATTGGCAGAACATGGTGTTAAAATCGTCAAGAAGAGGAAACAATTTATAAAAAAGCTGCAAAAGTGGGCGGAAAGCATCCATCAGGGGATCACCAACGGCCTGGAAGACCTCTCTTTGCACTACCTTCCATCCTTTGCTGACGCGGAGGAAGAAGATGAAGCTGTCTTATTTGAGACATTTATGATAAAATTATCACAAATGAAAGAGCAAGAAATACGGCGCGGTATGACATTGGCAGGTCCTCATCGAGATGATCTGGCTTTTTATATTAATGGCAAAGAAGTCCAAACGTATGGATCTCAAGGTCAGCAGCGGACGACGGCGCTATCTTTGAAACTGGCTGAAATCGAGCTGATACAGGAAGAGATCGGTGAATATCCGGTGCTGCTTCTGGATGATGTGCTTTCTGAATTGGATCCGTACCGGCAGACACAATTGATCGAGACATTCCAGAGCAAAGTGCAGACATTCATCACGGCGACGGGCATTGAGAGTTTGAATACCGACAAATTGAAGGGTGCCAGCATTTTTCATGTCCATGACGGACAGGTGGGCTCTTAAGGAGTGATTCCATATGTATATTCATTTGGGCGGAGAGAAGATCATCCGTTCGTCAGAGCTGGTTGGGATATTCGATATCTCGATAGAGAAATCCTCGAAAATCTCCAAGCAGTTCGTCACGCATGCCCAGCAGCATAAAGTCGTGGAGTTGATTGGCGAAGAGGATCCGAAATCCATCGTGGTGACGAAATCGATCGTCTATTACTCTCCGATTTCCTCTGCAACACTTAAGAAACGAGCGAATCATTTTATAGCTCAGGCATAACAGAATCTGTAGAAGTAGGTGAAGGCATGTCTATGAATCAACCGACATATGATGAGAATCAGATTCAGGTACTGGAAGGATTGGAAGCCGTTCGTAAACGGCCGGGTATGTATATCGGATCTACCAGTGCCAAGGGTTTGCATCATTTGGTATGGGAAGTTGTGGACAATAGTATTGACGAAGCGATGGCGGGAATATGCGACCATATCGAAATCATTGTCCATGAGGATAACAGCATAACCGTTATCGATAACGGTCGCGGCATTCCGGTCGGCGAGAACGCCAAGCTGAAGAAGTCGACGCTGGAAGTGGTTATGACCGTCCTTCATGCCGGAGGTAAATTTGGCGGCGGCGGATATAAAGTATCCGGCGGTCTGCATGGTGTCGGCGTTTCGGTCGTGAATGCTCTGTCTTCGAAAGTCGTGGTTCAGGTCAAACGTGACGGGCACATCTACCAGCAGGAATATCATCGCGGCGTACCCCAATATGACATCAAAATCATCGGGGATTCCGACGATCACGGGACTACGGTAACCTTCCTGCCGGATCCGGAGATTTTTACGGAAACGACGGTCTATGACTATACAACTCTCCTGACGCGGATCCGTGAGCTGGCGTTCCTGAACAAGGGCATCGCGCTTACGCTGACGGACGAACGTACCGGGGCCTCCGACTACTTCAAGTACGAGGGCGGTATTATCGAATACGTCAAATTCCTGAATGAGAAGAAGGAAGCTCTGCACGAAGACCCGATCTATGTGGAGGGTTCCCGGGATAACATTCAGGTGGAAGTGTCGCTTCAGTATAACGACAGCTATACCGAGAATATTTATTCTTTTGCCAATAATATCAACACGCACGAAGGCGGAACGCATGAATCCGGCTTTAAGAGCGCGCTCACTCGGATCATCAATGACTATGCCCGCAAAACGGGATTGATCAAAGACAATAACAACAATTTGTCGGGTGACGACGTGCGCGAAGGATTGACGGCGATCATTTCGGTCAAAGTGCCGGAGCCGCAATTCGAAGGACAAACGAAGACCAAGCTCGGCAACAGCGAAGTGCGCGGGATCGTGGAATCCTTGTTCGCGGAGAAGCTGCAGGAGTTCCTGCAGGAGAACCCGGCGGTTTCCCGCCGGATCCTGGAGAAGGCGCTCCAAGCATCGCGTGCCCGCGAAGCGGCGCGTAAAGCCCGCGAGATGACGCGCCGGAAGAGCGCCCTTGAAGTCAGCGCATTGCCGGGTAAACTGGCGGACTGCTCCTCCAAGGACGCTTCCATCAGTGAGCTGTACATCGTCGAAGGTGACTCTGCCGGCGGTTCCGCCAAGCAGGGGCGCGATCGGCATTTCCAGGCGATTTTGCCGCTGCGTGGTAAAATCCTCAACGTGGAAAAGGCGCGGCTTGACCGCATCCTGTCCAATGCGGAGATCCGAGCCATCATTACGGCTCTGGGCACGGGGATTGCGGAGGATTTCGATCTCTCCAAAGCCCGTTACCACAAAATCATTATCATGACCGATGCCGACGTCGACGGTGCGCATATTCGTACCTTGCTGCTGACGTTCTTCTACCGTTACATGCGTAAGCTGGTGGAAGCGGGTTATATCTACATTGCCCAACCGCCGCTCTTCAAGATCGAGCGCAACAAGGTGATCCGGTATGCCGGCAGTGAGAGAGAACGCGACGAGATCATCAAGGAATTCGGCGAGAACGTCAAAATCAACGTACAGCGTTACAAAGGTCTCGGCGAGATGAACGCCGGCCAGCTGTGGGAGACGACGATGGATCCCGAGAGCCGTACGATGCTCCAGGTGACGATCGAGGATGCGATCTTGGCCGATACGTTGTTTGATACCCTGATGGGCGATAACGTGGAGCCGCGCCGGGATTTCATTCAGGAGCATGCGAAGTCGGTCCGGAATTTGGACGTATAAAGTACTGCAAGCTAAAGAGGGGTATCCCCAAGGTCTTTGAAGACCTCAGGGGAACACCCCTTTTTTTCGTTAATAACGGGCACAGGCCGTGAGTCGTTGCATAACAGGACCCAATCGATTCAGAGAGACTTGCTAACCGGTTTTTTTGGTTTTCTTCTTGCTGGATAAGTTGCGTCCGTAGGCATTGGCGTATTTTTCTACCTGTTTGTAGATGCTGGGATCCTTGAAGAATTTCTTGAACGGGAACAGGGCAGGTTTGGTATTAACCTCCAGGATCCAAATGTTCCAGCGATCGTCAATCGCAACATCCAGGCCGATTTCTTTCAGGTTCGGATACGTTTTTTGCAGCTGCGAAGCGACGTTCACTCCAAGCGTATTCAGTTCTCTGCGGATATTCCCTGCTTCTTCAGCCGTCATATGCTCGAGCATTAGCGGTTTGTAGTGATGAACCACGCCGCCGCTGTGATGGTTGGTAATGATTTTATTTTTGGCCGCGACCCGGCCGATTATTCCTGTGCTCACCCACTGACCGGAAGGACTCTTCTGGGTAAGTACACGAAGATCAAAGGGACGGTCCTTATGACGGAGCAGGTGGATGCCTTGCTGAACCAGATAATCCTTGCCTTGAAACAAGGCGCTTAATGTTTTATGGAGACTCTCCAGAGAGGTAAATACTTCGGTTTTATGGTCGTAACGAAGCATGTAGGAAGCATCCGTTGTTTCATCAGTATCCGCGGTTTGGGAATGGAGCTGTTCGACCGACATCACGCCGATGCCGTAGGTCCCTCGGTCAGGCTTGATATACACAAGCGCATGCGTATTCAGCATGTCTTCAAGCGTCTCCAATGAATATAGGCGGGTAGCCGGAACATAAGAGGCGAGGCCTTTGTTTTTCAACAGTATTTTCGTTTTCGCCCACTTGCTTGCAACGCGTTGGATAGTCAAACATCTTCATCCTTTCTTAGCTGTATGATTGGAGTGACAGGATTTTGCCTGTCTCGTAAAACAAACTCGTGTGATCGGTTGATTTAAAAGAGTGTGGCTGCCTCTGACAAGAGAGGGGATGCCCGGAAAACATAGGACAAGTATGACAAACAGTGGTATAATATAAAGATGTGATGATTCGAAAAGTCCTTTGCAATGCATTGTATGTGAAAAGGGGCACGGAGGACAGGGCGTATATCCCGGTTTCCGGGCAAAAATCATGCTTTCACTTGATCCATCCCGTGTTTAATTGTGCGATGTTTGTGAAAGTAATATAATAAAGGTTAGTGCGTTTCTAGGTTTCTGATCACTATTCTGCTTTTTTCACATAGATCAAGGCATGGTTGATAGGAAAATGAAGGAGGTCCAGCATGGCGGAAGAAAATTTCTCCCAAATCAAAGATCGGGACATTGGTACCGAGATGCGCGAGTCCTTTATGGATTACGCGATGAGCATCATTGTCAGCCGGGCTTTGCCGGATGTACGGGACGGAATGAAGCCAGTACACCGTCGTATTCTGTATGCGATGTCCGAACTTGGAATGGCTCCGGATAAACCGCATAAGAAATCGGCAAGAATCGTAGGCGAAGTTATTGGTAAGTACCATCCTCATGGTGATTCCGCAGTTTATGAATCCATGGTCCGGATGGCGCAGGACTTCTCCATGCGTTACATGCTTGTTGATGGGCACGGGAACTTCGGTTCCATCGACGGCGATATGGCAGCGGCTATGCGGTATACCGAGGCTCGTTTATCGAAGATTGCCATGGAAATGCTGCGTGATATTAATAAAGAGACGATAGACTTTGCTCCGAACTATGACGGCGAGGAGCAGGAGCCGGTGGTTCTTCCTGCGCGTTATCCTAACTTGCTGGTAAACGGCGTGTCGGGGATCGCGGTAGGGATGGCTACCAATATTCCGCCTCACAATCTTGGTGAAGTCATCGATGGTGTACAGGCGATGATTCGTAACCCTGACATCACGCCGATGGAACTGATGGAATACATCCAAGGACCGGATTTCCCGACAGCGGGTTATATTCTGGGACGCGAAGGCATTCGCCAGGCTTATCGTACGGGCCGCGGTTCCGTTACGATGCGGGCGAAGGCGACGATCGAAGAGAATAATAACAAGGCGCGCATTGTCGTTCATGAGATTCCTTATCAAGTGAACAAGGCCCGTCTGGTTGAGAAAATTGCGGAATTGGTTCGCGAAAAACGAATTGACGGCATTACGGATCTGCGCGATGAATCGGATCGTAACGGCATGCGGATTGTTATTGAGCTGCGCCGGGACGTCAACCCGAATGTCGTTTTGAATAACCTGTACAAGCATACGGCCATGCAGTCGAATTTCGGCATTAATATGCTGGCCATCGTGAACAACGAACCGAAGATCTTGAACCTGCGCGACGTGCTGTTCCATTATTTGGAGCATCAGGTCAGCGTTATCCGCCGCCGGACGGAGTTCGAGCTCAAGAAGGCGGAGGCACGCGCTCATATTCTCGAAGGTTTGCGTGTCGCACTGGATCATCTCGATGAGGTCATTGCCCTCATTCGCGCTTCCCAAACCACAGAGGCTGCCCGCGAGGGCTTGATGGAGCGTTTCGGTCTCAGTCATGAGCAGGCACAGGCCATTCTGGATATGCGCCTGCAGCGCTTGACCGGACTCGAACGGGAGAAGATCGAGAACGAATATCAGGAATTGCTTGCCAGAATCGCGGAACTCCGCGAAATCTTGGCTAATGAGCATCTTGTGCTTCAGATCATCAATGATGAACTGCAAGAGATTAAGGAACGCTTCGCGGATGAGCGCCGCACCGAAATTACGGTCGGGGAAGACAGCATTCTGGACGAGGATCTGATTCCGCGCGAAGAAGTGATCATCACCATTACGCATACGGGTTACATCAAGCGTCTGCCTGCGAACACCTATCGCAGTCAGAAGCGGGGCGGACGCGGCGTTGTGGGGATGGATACGAAGAGCGAGGACTTTGTCGAGCATCTCTTCGTCACGAATTCCCACCATTACCTGATGTTCTTTACGGACAAAGGGAAGGCGTACCGGTTAAAAGCCTATGAAATTCCAGAGCTGAGCCGTACCGCCCGCGGAACGCCGATCATCAACCTGATTCAAATTGAACAGGGCGAATCGATCAATGCCGTGATTCCGGTGGAGAACTTTGACAGCGATAATTACCTGTTCTTTGCAACGCGCCAGGGTGTCGTTAAGAAAACCCCGCTTGAGGATTATGTGAATATCCGCAAGGGCGGTCTGATTGCGATTAATCTGCGCGAGGACGATTCCCTGATCGAGGTGAAGCTGACGGACGGTCAGCAAGAAATCATTATGGGAACGGCGCAAGGAATGTCCATCCGCTTCAAGGAGAGCGATGTTCGCTCGATGGGAAGAAGCGCGACCGGGGTGAAAGGGATCACGCTGGACGACAATGATGAAGTCATTGGCATGGACGTAGTAGACCAGGAGCTTGATATCCTCATTGTAACGACCAAAGGTTACGGCAAGCGGACGCCTGCAAGCGACTACCGCAGCCAGACCCGTGGCGGTAAAGGGATCAAGACCATCAATATTACGGAGAAGAATGGACCGGTTGTGGCACTGAAGGTCGTGAAATCGGAAGAAGACCTCATGATCATTACGGCAAGCGGCACCATCATCCGTACGAGCATGGAGGGCATCTCCACCATGGGCCGCTATGCTCAAGGCGTGAAGCTGATCAACATCCGCGAGGACGATGCCGTAGGTACCGTCTGCCGTGCGGATAAGAGCGATGAGCCGGATGCCGACGAAGAGGGAGAAGTAGGCCAAGACGGCGCAGAACCAATCGAGCCGGCCGAGCCGACCGAAGAATAACGAAGAAGCTTGGCATGGATGCAGATTTGCATCCATGCTCTTTTTTTGTTTTATCGGATTACAAATTCAGGGAATTGGTATTGTACAGGCTGCGGAAGACGAACTATAATATGTATATTATAAGGTGAAGTTAGCTGCCATGACGCAGCTTATTAGATGGAGAGGGTTGATCATGACGATCAAAGCCGTAAATGAAGTAGTGGCCGGAGTAAAGCTGGCTAAAGATGTACATACGCCTCTGGGGGGACTGTTGCTTCAAAAAGGCAAGGTATTGCTTCCCCGGGATCTGGAAGTGTTGAAGGCCTTCATGGTGGACCATGTTACCGTAGAGTCCGTTGAAGCGGAGAGCACAAGAATACCGACCGTAAAATCCGCAGGGCAAAAGCCTTCGCTGATCTTTACGGGGAATCAACAGGGCAACGGGAACGAAGAAGCGCCTGCCCGAAAAGATCTGGCCTTGCATGAGGAATATGACAAGACCATGACCTTGGTCAAAAACTGTTATCAATCCGCAATAACAGGCGAGCTTCGAATGTATGAAGTTCGTAATCAGATGGAAAACTTATTGAAGCACCAGCATGAGTATCACATTCTTAAATTTATTCCACGCATGACGAATCGCCATGATTACCGGTATCACAGTGCTGTGCTTTGCGCCCTTTCCTCCTATAAGCTGGCACAATGGGTGGGGCTTCCGCAGAAAGATTGGATGCAGGTCGCTTTTGCAGGGTTGCTGCATGATATCGGAAATGCCAAGATTGATCCCATTGTGTTGAATAAACCTTCCAAGCTAACCGAAGAAGAGAACGAGGAAGTACGTCAGCATACGACCTATGGTTATCAGATTCTCAAGAATGTGGCGGCAGTGAATGAAGGAGTACGGCTCGCAGCTCTTCAGCATCATGAAAAAGTGGATGGCTCTGGATATCCGCTCCGCCTTGAGGGGAACAAGATTCATATCTATGCCAAGATCGTCGCCGTTACGGATATCTTTCATGCGATGACATTGGATAAGTTCTATCGGAATGCCCAGTCGCCCTATGTTGTGCTGGAACAAATCCAGCTGGAAGCCTTCGGCAAGCTGGACCCCAAGATCGTCCAGACATTTATTCAAAAGGTAACGGCCCTCCATTCAGGTACTTGCGTGCGCCTGAGCAACGGGACTTCGGGAGAGATTGTTTTTACCGATAGCCAGCATCCAACCAGACCGATGGTATCCGTTCAGGGAGAGATCATTAACCTGATGCAGCAGCGGCAGCTCTATATAGAAGAAGTCATTTACTGATTTATTTAAAAAAGGGTTGACCTACATAGAAATGCTGTGGTATATTATTTTTTGCCGCTTCTGAGCGGGAATATATCGCAGCTTTCAATGAATTAAAAGTTTTTCAAAAAAAGCTTGCTAAGTAACTGAGAATGTGATATATTATAAGAGTTGCTGATGCGAACTAGATTCACTGGCGACGAGGAAGTTGATCTTTGAAAACTGAACAACGAGTGAGTAAAACGAACCACTTC
>NZ_JAVFHO010000013.1:0-148527 GCF_041953985.1 Paenibacillus sp. CR_12
TTTGCTTTTTTGTTTCGGTTATGATTCTGCTTTTGCTTCTGCTGTTGCCTCTGGCTTTTGTGTTCTTCTTTTGTTTTTTGCCTCTTGTTTCGGCTTCCTTCTTCTGCTTCTGCTTCTGCTTCTTGCTTCTGCTTCCTGCTTCGGTTTCTTCCTTCTGCTTCTGCTTCTTGCTTCTGCTTCTGCTTCTGCTTCTTGCTTCTGCTTCTGCTTCTTGCTTCGGCTTCTTGCTTCTTGCTTCGGCTTCTTACTTCTGCTTCTTGCTTCCGCTTCTTGTCTTGTTTCGGCTTCTTGCTTCGGCTTCCTGCTTCTGCTTCTGCTTCTTGCTTCTGCTTCTGCTTCTTGCTTCAACTTCATACTTCAGTTACATTACGCCGTTATTCCTATTACTTGCTTCTGCTACTTGGTACTACTCCCTACTCTCTGCTCCCTGCTCTTGCTCTTTAAATTTGGCGAATGACGTGAACAGCTGAGCCGAAAGTCGGATTTCAGTGCAACGTTTCCGAACGCCGTTAGTTACATTTTTCTGCCAATACGCTACAATAGGGGTGAATTTGCCTTATACCCTAAACGACCAAGGAGTGATCATCGATTATGAAGTACGCAGCTCTAGGTAAATCCGGCATGAAAGTAAGTCGTCTGTGTTTGGGGACGATGAATTTCGGTCCTGCCACGGATGAAAAGGAAGCCTTCCGCATCATGGATGCAGCGCTTGATGCCGGCGTCAATTTCTTTGATACGGCGAACATCTACGGCTGGGGCGAGAATTCGGGCCTGACCGAAACCATCATCGGACGCTGGTTTAACCAAGGCGGGGGCCGCCGCGAAAAAGTCGTTTTGGCTACTAAATTCTACGGTTCCATGAGTGATCCTCTGGATGGCCCCAACAATGAAGCCGGGCTGTCGAGCTATAAACTTCGCCGTCATCTCGAAGGGTCGCTGAAACGTCTGCAGACCGACCATATCGAGCTGTACCAAATGCATCACGTCGATCCTTCCGTCACTTGGGACGAGCTGTGGGGCGCTTTTGAGGTTGCGGTCAATCAAGGAAAAATCGGATATGTCGGATCCAGCAACTTTGCCGGCTGGCAGATTGCGGTTGCGCAGGCCGCGGCCCAGAGCCGTCACTTCCTCGGTCTCGTTTCCGAGCAGCACAAATACAGCCTGACCTGCCGATTGCCGGAACTCGAAGTGCTCCCCGCTTCGCAGCAGCTGGGTCTCGGCGTGATTCCTTGGAGTCCGCTGGACGGGGGACTGCTGGGACGCAATGCCCTTAAAAAAATCGAGGGCTCGCGCAGCGGAGGCAATGCGGAGCGCGTAGAAAAGCACCGCGTGCAGCTGGAACAGTTTGCCGCTCTCTGCCAAGAGCTGGGCGAACCGCAGGATAACGTCGCTCTTGCCTGGGTGCTGAAGAACCCGGCCGTTACCGGACCGATTATTGGGCCGCGCACGCTGGAGCAATTCGAAAGCTCCCTGCGCTCGCTTGAGATCGAACTCGATGAATCCGTGATGAAGCGCTTGGATGAAATATTCCCGGGCCCGGGCGGCGCCGCCCCGCAGGCCTACGCCTGGTAAGATCCGGGCTCCGCATCGACGCCTTAACGAAACCCTGTCTTATCTCGTTGATCAGCTGCATCAATCCGGTATCGGCCCTCTGCTATGAGGCCGTTTAAGGCTCGATGCTAGTGTCTTGATATCTGCATTCCACGTCTGGCCAACAGTTTAATAAAGCAAATAAAAGAGGAGCCGCTTCAATGGCGGCCCCTCTTTTTTTATGGCATTCACCTTCAGCGCTCATGCGGAGAGCAGATCTCCCGCCACGCCAAGTATGGATTACAGCGTAGCGCGCTCGCGCCGGCTAAACGTTTTGCGTTTCTCGATCAGGACGTTCACCGCATCGACGTAGGCACGTGCGCTCGCTTCCAGAATGTCGGTGCTCAAGCCGCGGCCTTGCGCGGCCACGTCGTTTTGGGACAGCACGACATGCACTTCACCTTGGGCATCCTTGCCGTGCGTTACCGACTTGATGGAATAGTCCGCAAGCGTAACCTCTTCGCCGGTCACCTTGTCGATCGCGTTATAGATCGCGTCCACGGAACCGTTGCCCTCGGCCTCTTCTTCAATCGTCTGATCTTCTGTTGCAATGCGCACCCGCGCCGTCGGCGTTGATTCGTTGCCGTAAGCAACAAAGATCGTTTCCAGCTTGAAGACCTCCGGCGTATCGATCAGTTTCTCTTCCAGCAGAGCCAGAAGATCCTCATCGGAAACTTCCTTCTTCTTGTCGGCCAGCACTTTGAATTTGGAGAATGCGTCATTCACCTGTTCTTCGGTCAGCTCATAACCCAGATCCAGCAGCTTCTCCCGGAAAGCATGGCGGCCGGAATGTTTGCCTAATACCAGCTTGCTTTCTTTGAGTCCGATGGACTCGGGGGTCATAATTTCGTAGGTTGTCTTCTCCTTCAGCATACCGTCCTGGTGAATGCCGGATTCATGGGCGAACGCGTTCGCGCCGACAATCGCTTTGTTGCCTGGCACGACCATGCCGGTCAGCTTGCTCACAAGGCGGCTCGTGCGGGCGATTTCGGTTAAGGCCAGCCCCGTCTTCGCTCCAAAGAATTCGGAACGCGTCTCGAGCGCCATCGCAATTTCCTCGATCGCGGTATTGCCTGCACGTTCACCGATTCCGTTGATCGTGCCTTCGATCTGATCGGCCCCGTTCAGAATGGCGGCAAGGGTGTTCGCCGTGGCCATGCCCAGATCGTTATGGCAGTGCGCACTCAGCTGAACCTTCTTGATATCCGGAACATTTTCCTTCAAGTATTTGAAGATGGCCCCGTATTCCGAAGGGTTCAAATATCCCACGGTATCCGGAATGTTCACGACATTGGCGCCTTCGCGCACTGCCATGGCGACGACCTCGGCCATGAAATCAAGCTCGGTCCGGCCCGCATCCTCCAGGGAAAATTCCACTTTGGAAAAGTACTTCTTGGCGTAACGGATCGAAGCCTGCGCCGTTTCCAGCACCTGCTGCTTCTCCATCCGCAGCTTGAACTTGCGGTGAATCGGCGAAGTGGCCAGGAACACGTGAATGCACGGGTCCTGGGCGCCTTGAAGCGCTTCGCGAACCGCATCGATGTCATTTTCTCTGGAGCGTGACAATCCAATGACCGTAACGTCCTTAACCGCGCGTGCCACTGCATTCACAGCTGCAAGGTCACCGGGTGACGCCGCTGGAAACCCTGCTTCCATGCGGTCGATTTTCAACTTTTCGAGCTGAAGGGCGATTTCCACCTTTTCCCGAGTGTTCAAATTCACGCCAGGAGACTGTTCACCATCTCTCAGCGTTGTATCAAAGACATAAATCTTTCGCATGTCGGCACCTCCTTGAAGTTTATCTCATGACGTAAACATCCGGCGGCAGTTGATAGAATCCCCTGCCGCCGGCTGCTTAATCTGACGGGTCCGGGCAGCAGCATTATCATCTCATGCCGGACTGCCCCAAACCCCGAAGAATTCCTTATGAATTCTATATATTCTTATTTTTTGATCCAATGCATCATTTCGCGAAGCTCTGCACCCACCACTTCGATCGGATGCTCGGACTCGTTGCGGCGAGTAGCTGTCAGGAAAGCGCGTCCCGATTGGTTCTCAAGAATAAAGTCGCGGGCGAATTTACCTTGTTGAATATCAGACAGGACTTCTTTCATTGCCTTCTTGGTATCTTCGGTTACCACGCGAGGGCCTGTTACATAGTCGCCATACTCCGCCGTGTTGCTGATGGAGTCGCGCATGCTTGCAAGACCGCCTTCATAGATCATGTCCACGATCAGCTTCAGTTCATGCAGGCACTCGAAGTATGCCATTTCCGGCGCATATCCAGCTTCGGTCAACGTTTCGAAACCTGCTTTGACCAATGCGGATACACCGCCGCACAATACCGCTTGCTCACCGAACAAGTCTGTTTCGGTTTCTTCGCGGAAGGAAGTCTCGATAACGCCTGCGCGAGTACAGCCGATGCCTTTTGCATAAGCAAGACCGATCGCCTTAGCTTGTCCAGTCGCGTCTTTCTCGATTGCGATCAATCCAGGTACGCCAAAACCTTCAACGTACGTACGGCGAACCATGTGACCCGGGGATTTAGGAGCAACCAGAAGAACGTCGTTGTCCTTAGGAGCTACGATTTGACCGAAATGAACGTTGAAACCGTGGGAGAACATCAGTGCCGCGCCTTTTTTCAGGTTTGGCTCGATATCGTTTTTGTACACCGCTGCTTGCGTTTCGTCCGGCATCAGGATTTGTACTACATCCGCACGGCTAACGGCTTCCGCTACAGGGAGTACTTCGAAACCGTCGTTTTTCGCTTTGTCGAACGATTTGCCTTCACGAAGACCAATGACAACCTGAAGTCCGCTGTCGCGAAGGTTTTGCGCTTGGGCATGACCTTGGCTTCCGTAGCCGATAACCGCGATTGTTTTGTCTTTCAGCACGCTGAGTTCTGCATCTTGTTCATAATAAGTAGTAATTGCCATTTGTATAAGTCCTCCTTTGATTTTAAAGACCCTTCATGATGAGCGGGTATCTCAATAGACCGCTGCTTACCCGATCTGCTGAGACACCCGCTCATGCCATGCAGGTGTCTAACACTTATATTGCAATAACTTTGTCATCCGGATAAAAAGAATAATGTTTCATCATTACGCGTTACCGCGAATCATCGCGGTAACCCCGGTACGGGAAAGCTCCTGGATGCCATAAGGCTTAAGCAGCTCGATCATCGCATCGATTTTGACAGTATCGCCGACAACCTGAACCATCAGGTTGGTCGTGCCGATATCCACGACGGATGCGCGGAAGGTTTCGACAACGCCCATAATTTCCGGTCTTGCCGACGGCTCGGCTTTTACTTTGATCAGGGCGAGCTCCCGGGCAACCATCGGCTTCGAGCTCAGATTGATGACTTTAATGACATCGATCAGCTTGTAAAGCTGCTTCTCTACCTGCTCCAGCGTCGTTTCGTCTCCGGTGGTAACGATAACCATCCGGGACAAGCCGATTTCCTCCGACTGCCCCACGGTAATGCTCTCGATGTTAAAGCCCCGGCGTCCGAATAACCCGGATACGCGCTGCAGGACACCCGGCTGGTCATTCACTAGTACGGCAATGGTATGTTTTGTACTCATCTTACGCATCCCCCATCAGCATTTGATCGATTGTCGACCCTTGCGTCACCATCGGATACACGTTCTCGCCCTTCTCAACAACGAATTCAACGAGGACGGGTCCCGGTGTTTCCATCGCTTCGGCCCAAGCACGCTGAGCTTCTTCTTTCGTCGTGGCGCGAAGTCCTTTGACACCGTAAGCTTCGGCCAGCTTGACGAAATCAGGGCTGCCTGCCAGATCGATGTGGCTGTAACGGTTATCGTAAATCAGCTCCTGCCATTGACGAACCATGCCGAGCACTTGGTTGTTGATGACAACGATCTTCACCGGAATGTTGTTGATGGCGCAGATGGCCAGTTCTTGCGAACACATCTGCATGCCGCCGTCTCCGTTGATCGAAATGACCAGGCGGTCTGGATGCGCCATCTGTGCCCCGATCGCGGACGGGAATCCGAAGCCCATCGTTCCGAGTCCGCCGGAGGTGATCCAGGAACGCGGCTGGTTGAACTTGTAATACTGCGCGGCCCACATTTGATGCTGACCAACGTCAGTCGTTACAATGGCTTCGCCCTTCGTGGTATCGTTCAGCATTTCAATAACCCATTGCGGCTTCAGCACCGTATCCGAATCGACGTAACGGAACGGATACTCGGCTTTCCATTTGCGGATCTGGTCTCTCCACGCATCGGCTTTCGCAGCGTACGAAACGATCGGGTTCAGCATCTCAAGCACCGTCTTCACGTCACCGACAATCGGAATATCGGTCGGCACGTTCTTGCCGATCTCGGCCGGGTCAATGTCGATATGAACGATCTTCGCGTGAGGCGCGAATCCGTCAAGCTTGCCGGTAACCCTGTCATCAAATCTTGCCCCGATGTTGATCAGCAGATCCGACTGCTGAATACCATGGTTCGATGTGTAGGTTCCGTGCATGCCCGGCATTCCTGTCCACAAATCGTTACCTGTCGGGAAGGCGCCAAGGCCGAGAAGCGTTGTCGTGATCGGAATCCCGGTTTTGTTCACGAATTCGTGCAGTCCTTCGTGAGCACCGGAGTAAATCACGCCGCCGCCGGCAAGAATCATCGGACGCTCGGCCTCCTCGATCGCGCGGGCCAGTTTATCCAACTGAAGTTTGTTCGGCACCGTCCGAGGATTATATCCTCTCAGTTGGATTCGCTCTTCCGGCTGGAACAGCGTGGTTGCCGCGGATACATCCTTCGGAATGTCGATCAGCACCGGTCCTTTGCGACCGGTTGAGGCGATATGGAAGGCCTCATGAATCACCCTTGGCAGATCCTTAACGTCCCTTACCAGATAGCTGTGTTTCGTAATCGGCATCGTGATGCCTGTAATATCCGCTTCCTGGAAAGCATCCGTACCGATCAGGGTTGTTGCAACGTTACCGGTAATAACAACGAGCGGAACGGAATCCATGTAAGCTGTTGCGATACCGGTCACAAGGTTCGTTGCCCCCGGTCCTGAAGTTGCTATGCATACGCCGACTTTGCCGCTTGCGCGGGCGTAACCGTCAGCGGCATGAATGGCACCTTGCTCGTGTCGGGTCAAGACATGGTTGAAATCCTTAAAACCATACATCGCATCGTAGATATACAGGACGGCTCCGCCCGGATATCCGAAGACGCACTCGACACCTTCGAGCAGAAGACTCCGAAGCAAGATTTCCGAACCGGTAATCACTTCAGGCTTCAACCATTTCTCTCGTAATTGTTCTGTAGACCGCACTTCTGGAGTTTGCGCGCTCATCAGTCATCCTCCTCTCAAATATTGGCACTCTTCTCTTTCATCCATGATTCAAGCAACAAAAAAACCTTCCGTCGCCACACCCGGAGTATCTCCGTGTGAGGGACGAAAGGTTTAGCTTCCGTGGTACCACCCATATTTGCCCTACACCTCGCAGTGCAGAGCCTCAGCAGGTATGAAGAACGCATGAACACAGCTCTTCAATATCTGCAGTCCGTAACGCGGACTAAGACGATTCCCCCTAATAAACGCTGTTACGACTTAATGCGATAAAGTCATAGCGTAGCATCTTTCAGGGAAACAGCTCCGAGGTGAGCTCGTATAAAAGGGGTTTTGGTGGTGGTTTCAGCTGATCCATCCACTCTCTGAGCAAAAGAGCCCTTTAAACTTCGTCCTCATCATTGCCGATTGGATATATTCGTTAAAATGTTTAGAAACATTATATGATTCATTCAATCCAGAAGTCAACACATTTATTTTACTTCCGATGAAAGGTTTTCATTCACAATGGGCGCAATTCCTCCGCCGCCTTGAAGCAAAACACCCTATGAAACCCTGCTACATATGATAAATGGAGCAGACTTAACCGCGGTGAAGGGAGGAAACAACACGATGATCCGTTACCGAAAACCGGACCAGGATGATCCGATGATTCTGCAGCTCATCGAGTCCCAACTCGTCCCGCTTTCCCATATGACCAAAAAAGAGCTGGACCTCATCCGCAAGGATATTCCCTCTCGTTTACGGCGCGGCGTGACCCTTGTCGCTTCGCCTCAGGATAACGAAAAAATCGTTGCTTTTATCCATTTCATGATGCACGGCGAGCTGCTGTATATCGATATGCTGGCCGTCGCATCCACCGCACAGCGAAAACGGTGGGGTGTCCGTTTGATGGAACATGCCGAACGTTTCGCTGTATCCCGCGGATGCAAACGTGCCAAAGTCATGGTGGACATCGGCAACCACACCGGCCTTCATTTTTACCGAAAGCTTGGCTATACGGTGACCAGAATGATCGAACCCAGCCGATGTTATGAGTTGGAAAAGATTTGGTTCCTCTAATTACCAGAAGAAGCCTGGCCCGAATCCTGGTCCAAAACCCGGTCCAAAGCCTGGTCCAAAGCCCGGCCCGAAACCGCCGTAACCCGGTCCAAAGCCGCCAGGGTAGCCTCCAAACCCGCCGCCATATGCATAAGGTGCCGTACCAATGGCAAGAAGATCAAACAATGCGAGCGGAATAATCGCCTTGGTTTTCACCTTTTTCCCCTTGGTTGCCGGTTCCACATAAAGGCGGTTGCCGGAGACGCGTACCAGCTTGCCCGTCACCATAGTTCCGTTTTTCTTATACGCCACGATCTCTTTGCCCACGTATGATTTCACTTTCGCCTTGCTGACAGGCTTGTGCATAAGATCCCTCCTCAGGTAATATACATTTCAATTTATTCCGGAAGGAGTTCCCTTGCTTGTTTCAATGCCCTTACGATAGCAAAAGATAGGCGACTCTCTCCATGAGCCGAGCACCCGTGCCGCCGAAATGATGCATGATAGCGGGGGGACGCAAAATAAAAAAAACCGCCGTAATATTACGGCGGTTTTTTCATACACGTATAATTAAGCGTTCACTTTTTCTTTAGCTACAGTAGCCAAGGAATTGAACGCGTTCAGGTCGTTCACAGCCAGATCAGCCAGCATTTTGCGGTTGATGTCCACGCCAGCAAGCTTCAGTCCATGCATCAATTTGCTGTAGGACAGACCGTTTTGACGAGCAGCCGCGTTGATACGAACGATCCACAATTTGCGGAAGTTACGCTTCGTATTGCGACGATCGCGGTATGCATAAACGAGGGATTTCATAACCTGCTCGTTCGCTGTTTTAAAAATGCGGTGTTTGGAACCGAAATAACCTTTCGCAAGCTTCAATACTTTTTTATGTCGACGACGAACGACAAATCCGCCTTTAACTCGTGCCATATCAAAAGACCTCCCAATAATTGTTGTTTACTATTTCAAGTTAGCCAGACCTTGCTTCAAACGTTTAACATCTCCAGGCGCCATGACAGGGCTATTGGACAATACGCGCTTCGCACGCTTGGATTTGTGGGAAAGCAAGTGGTTTTTGTAAGCTTTATAACGTTTAACTTTACCAGTACCAGTAATTTTGAAGCGGCCTTTCAGGCTGCTATGTGTTTTCATTTTAGGCATTGTAGTACTTCCTCCTCTAATTTCTCTTAGGCTTTTGGAGCCAAAATCATAATCATGCTGCGGCCTTCCAATTTCGGTTGACGCTCAATGACGCAGAGATCCGCCACTTCCGTTTTCACGCGCTCCAAAATCTTCTGACCGATGTTAGCATGGGTGATTTCACGGCCGCGGAAACGCACGGAGCATTTCACTTTATCGCCGTCTTTCAAAAACTTAACGACATTGCGAAGCTTGGTTTGATAATCATGCTCCTCAATGTTGGCTCGGAACCATACTTCTTTGATGTCCACAATTTTCTGGTTCTTCCGTGCTTCCTTCTCTTTTTTCTGCTGCTCATAGCGGAATTTACCGTAGTCCATGATGCGGCATACCGGCGGTTTCGCCTGAGGGGCCACGTTCACCAGATCCAGATTGAGATCAATTGCCATTTGCAGTGCTTCACGAATCGGCTTGATCCCGATTTGCTCACCTTCGGCACCAACCAAACGTACTTCTTTGGCCCGAATCTCGTCATTGATCATATGTTCCTTACTGATAGTCCTCCACCTCCAAATTACTTGTTGTTCCTGTTTGCAAAAAATAAAGGGATGACGGGTTAACCACCGACATCCCTATTTGATACTCATCTCACAAATGAAGTTGAATCCATTCATTGATTTCGTGATCAAACCAGCCAACGCATGTCGGTCAGGTGAGAAGCGGCGCTTCTGCTTGCAATCAGATATTCTGTTTAACAGACTAGGATAGTATAACAGGTCATCCTAACATCTGTCAACACAAATGGCATAAAAATTTTGGATTAGCCTTGTTTGCTCTGAACTTCTTCAAGGCGCACAACCCGAGTATGCTCCGTATGACTCCACTGCTTGTTGTTCTGCGTGAAGAACGCATATACCGTGATGGGATACCACGACAGCAGATAAATCGGAAACAGCACCAGATACATATATACCTTCTTGTACTTCACCTTCTCCAGAATCATCGCAATCATGAACGTGAACACATTCGCCGCAATCGCCGTAAAGCTCAGCCACAGCGGTAAATAACCGTACAGGTTCGCGATGTTCGGACCATTGAAGAACGAGCTGTCAACCCAGATGATAGCCGTCAACAAGAAAGTCAGCAGCACGATGTAGACGTTGACTCCGTAAAGGGCCAAGTCCAGCTTCACAAGGCTGCGCTCCTTAATGGCACGCCACAACAGCGGGAAGAAATAACGGCGGGCAACCGTAAAGTGACCCTGCATCCAGCGCAGACGTTGTCTGGCGGAAGCCTTAAACGTAAGCGGCTTTTCGTCGAATACCTTCGCGTCGTAATTGAACTTCGGATACACGCCGCGCATGACGCTGCGCATGGTGAACTCCAAGTCCTCCACCAGACTGGTTGCGCCCCAGCCGATCTCCTTCAAGAGATTGGTCTCGAAGCACATTCCCGTACCGCCGAGGAAGTTGGCCATGTTCAGATTGCTGCGGGACAGCTGCCACAAGCGGTTGATATACCAGTAGGAAACCCCGTAAGAGGCGGTGATCCAAGAATCCTCTGGGTTCTTGGT
The DNA here is from genome assembly GCF_041953985.1 of Paenibacillus sp. CR_12. NCBI lineage: Bacteria > Bacillati > Bacillota > Bacilli > Caryophanales > Paenibacillaceae > Paenibacillus > Paenibacillus sp. CR_12. The sequence goes on from NZ_JAVFHO010000013.1 coordinate 10,673, forward strand.
ATCGATATATCCCTGGATAACTCTCGCTCCAGAGCAAAGATCGTTGTTCATTTCATTCAAGAAATTCGGATCCGCCAGATTATCCGCATCAAACATAACGACCGCGTCATACTGGCGCGGCATCGCCCAGAGTTCTTTCAGCATCCATTCGATGGCATAGCCTTTGCCTCGAAGATTCTGATTCGTGCGCACGCAGGCGTTCATCCCGTGGGCACGGACGATTTCTGCTGTACGGTCTGTACAGTTGTCGCAAATGACAAATACGTCGTACAGATGTTTCGGATAATTTAGCTGTTTCAGGTTCTCCATTAATGCCCCGACAACCTGCTCTTCGTTATGCGCAGCAACTAACACTGCAAATGATTTATTGGGTTCAAACTGTTGTTTCTTTTTTCTTTTGACCAGACCAAACAAAGAGAATACGAACTGGTACACACCCACCGCGGCCAAGAATAGTTGGAGCGCGATAAAGATGGCGTCTGTCATGATTCTCCGTTACCCCCTTTTTATAACCCGAGAATGTTTGTTTTTTTCTCTCTAAGTTCTTCGCATTTTTGTTGTTGCTATGACCCTGTGACTTGTGTCTGTCCTTCTAGTAGCCTCGGTGCCGCGGGGCAACTTCGCACGTCATACACGATTTTCCACACTTTTGAATCTTTTGTCAAAACCGTGGAATGCTCTAATTTACGGAAAAACTTCGTAAAAGAGCTCAGCTTGCATTCCAGTTTGCCAGCAAGCTTCGTTTCAAACGGCTTTAGTTCTTATTTTCATCCGTTTTCTTGCTTTTTATTTCTCTTGGCTGCCCATTTTTTCTTTTTCGACTTGTCCGCCAATAAATAAACGCAACAGACAACCAAAAAGTTTTCGTTTTTTTCAGTGCTCTTTCTCTAATAAACTTTTTGACGTCCGTTTGAATCATTGTAGCGGCATCTCCTACTCAAGTCAAAAGACCACGGACCCTGATTTTCTACAAAATGCGCGCTGCTGGCTAACTCCTTAAGTAGCAAGGGTCCAGCGAGAAGCTTGCCGAATCAATTGGCCGTTCCCGGGACCAAAGTCCCTTACCTGCAAGGGGGAAGTGGTTGATTTCTCTTCCCAAAATCGATATGTTAAAGTTAAAGAATAACGCTGCAGAACGGGTGAAAAGTAGTGGCTAAAAAAAGAGTCTTGCTGTTATCTGAAGGGTTCGGCGCAGGCCATACACAGGCCGCTCATGCACTCTCCAGCAGCCTGCGCCAGTTGTCCCCTAGCGTACAGACCAAAGTTCTCGAGCTCGGGAGCTTCTTGAACCCTAAAATCGCTCCACTGATCATTTCGGCCTACAGAAAGACCATTACGACTCGCCCAAGATTGGTCGGGTACATGTACCGCCATCAAAAATCCTTTAACCGTTTTACCGCTTTAGCGCTTCACCGAATGTTCTATACAAGCACCAAGAACGTGGTCAGGCAGCTCCGACCCGACATCATTGTGTGCACCCATTTCATACCAAGTGCGGTCATCTCGCGTTTGAAACGGCTGGGCACGAACGTGCCCCTGTGTACCGTTATAACCGATTATGATGCTCACGATACATGGATCAGCCCTGAGGTCGACCGATATTTCGTGTCCACGCCGGAAGTGAAGCGAAAGCTGCTCAATCGCGGGGTTTCCCAAGCCAAAATTCAGGTCACCGGCATACCGATCCATCCCGACTTCTGGACGCATCCGAGCAAGGAGGAAATCCGGGCGCGGTTTAACCTGTCCGATATGCCTACCGTGCTGGTGATGGGCGGAGGCTGGGGCATCATGAATGACGAAGTTGTGCATGAATTTCTGACCCGATGGCGAGAAGAAGTCCAGATCATATTTTGCCTCGGCAATAATGACAAGGGCCGCGAGGAGATGGAGAGCAATTCCAGGTTCCAGCATCCGAACATCCGGATATTGGGCTTTACGCGGGAGATCGACAAGCTGATGGAGGTGTCGGATCTGCTCGTTACGAAGCCCGGCGGCATGACATGCACCGAAGGCCTGGCCAAAGGAATTCCGATGCTGTTCCATCAGCCCCTTCCGGGACAGGAAGAAGAAAACTGCCAGTACTTCACGGCACAGGGATTGGGAGAGCCCATCCATTCCCTGGAGGTTCTGGGCAAATGGATGAACAAGCTGCTTCATCAATACGACCTGATCCAAGAACAACGGGCGCAAAACTTGCAGGACATCGAACGCTTTCATCCCATGCAAAGCGCCCGCAGCATCATCGACATGCTGGAAAACGAAAAGGTGTACTCCTGAATAAGGAGCACACCTTTTTTGCTGCGTTTTATCGCGAGCAAATCACCCGAACGGATAGATTTTCTTCTATTATAATAGTTGTAAACGCTATCACAGAGAGAAACTATCACGAGTAGATGTTAGTTTCCGTATTTTTCAAGGCGATTCTGATGGTATGAAGCAAGGGCTTCCTTGCCTACAATCGCCTCGCAGCGATGAATTTGCATGCCTTGGCCGACGAATTTCGTTTCGTATTCTGTCATGACATGCTCTTCGTTCAGCCCGTCGCGATGCAGATCCAGCGAAATGTTCGTCATTTGCAGACCATAATCGGCAAAAGCATTCAGGGAGAATTCAAAGAGCGTGACCGAATCGGTCTTAAAATGGATCTCCCCCCGCTCGTTCAGGATCCGGGAATACTTGTCCAGAAAGCGCGGATGCGTCAGACGACGGCGTGCATGCTTTGTTTTTGGCCACGGATCGCTGAAGTTCAAATATAACCGTTCAATCTCGCCGGGCTCAAAAACCTCTTCGACATTCTCGATATTAAACAGCGCCAGCTTCAGATTCGGCGGGGTATCGACTCCCTCCTGGGCCCAGACATTGCGCCCCTTCTCGCTTGCGCGGCGAATCAGCTCGTCGTACATGTCGACGCCGATGAAATTCACTTGCTGATGCTTGTAACTCATCTGGCTTATAAATTGGCCCTTGCCCATGCCGAATTCGACATGGATCGGAAGGTCGTTGCCAAATAACGAAGCCCACTTCCCTCTATATTGACCGGGGTCCAAAACGACCAGGTCTTCCTGCTGCTCCAGATTTTCCCGTATACCTTTTCTTCCGCGTAAACGCATGTCATACCTCCGAAACTTTCCAAGTAAATTTAGAATGATATCCCGATACTGCATTTATTGTGACGAAGTTGATCCCAAAAGTAAAGAGCCCCATAGAAAAAGGAACCTACGCTCTGCTCAACGCAGAGGCTTTAGGTTCCTTTTTCTTATATTTGGAATTGGGGTTCCGCGATAGTTAAACTGTGAATAGTCTACCTTTCTTCCGACGTAAAATCAAACGTCTTCTCAAAGGCGGCCCGAATCTTGCGACGTGCCGAAGCCTTGACTCCCTGGTCGGAGTTAAACTCCACGCCGGTAAGGGCTAGGGCTTCATTCGGGGTAAGCTCCACAGCGATTTTGTCTTTACTGTCATTCTTTACTGTCGATGAATTCATTCGTAATCACCTCACGGTATTATTGTATCCATGACGTCACACAAATATGAATCCTATCCGTTATATACCCATGCCAAAATTGCTTGAATCATCTTTTTATTTTTCTATTTTAAATATACCAATTATATGCAATCCATTCAAGTAACAACGTCTTAATTAGGCTTGAAGACCTGTATATAACGCAATCCTTTATTTTTTGTTACAATGGACGTAGCTGTTTCATTTAAGTAAAAGGCCAGTAAATTATGGGTTGCCAGGGCCTTGGCTGAACCTGTCTCAATTCAACTTAAGCGTCTATAAAGGAGCAAACATGAGCACACCACTTATACCCGCCCCGACCTTATGGGGCGACAAACGTTTTCATACATGGAATTACGAGATGCGCGGCCAGTTCCAGGAGAAGGTATTCAAGGTTATGCTGGATGCCGGCTTTACGTGTCCGAACCGTGACGGCACGATTGCCAAGGGCGGATGCACCTTTTGCAGCGCCCGCGGCTCCGGCGATTTCGCGGGAAGGCGGCGGGATGATCTCGTTACCCAGTTCAACACCATCCGTGACCGGCAGCACCAGAAATGGCCGAACGCCAAATATATCGGCTATTTCCAAGCCTATACCAACACGTATGCTCCGGTCGAAGAACTTCGCGAATATTATGAAGTCATTCTGCAGCAGCCGGGGGTTGTCGGTTTGTCGATCGCCACACGTCCCGATTGCCTGCCTGACGATGTCGTGGAATACTTGGCGGAGCTGAACGAGCGAACCTATCTGTGGGTGGAAATGGGTCTGCAAACGATCCATGATTCCACTTCGGAGCTGATCAACCGGGCCCATGATACCGAATGTTATTTGGAAGCCGTCGAGAAGCTGCGCAAACATAATATCCGGGTCTGCACACATATTATTTACGGGCTTCCGCAAGAGGATCATGACATGATGCTTGCCACCGGCCGGGCGGTCTCCAAGATGGATGTGCAGGGAATCAAAATCCATCTGCTGCACCTTATGCGCAAGACACCGATGGTGAAACAATACGAAGCCGGGCTGCTGCGATTCCTGGAGCAGGACGAATACATCAGCCTTATCGTGGATAGCCTGGAGTTTTTACCTCCGGAAATGATCGTCCATCGCCTTACCGGAGATGCTCCCCGGGATCTCTTGATCGGACCGACGTGGAGTCTCAAAAAATGGGAAGTGCTTAACGGCATCGACGCCGAGCTCAAGCGCCGGGATACGTGGCAGGGTAAATTGTGGGGGGTATCCTGATGGGCTTCCTCTCGGTTTTAAGTTTTGCCCACAAACTGGTGTCCGAAAGGCTCCGTCCCGGAGACATCGCGCTGGATGCAACCGCCGGAACCGGAGCCGATACGCTCTATTTAGCCAAATGCACAGGCTCAAAGGGCAAAGTGTATGCCTTCGATATTCAAGAGCAGGCGCTGCAGCTGACTCGGGAAAGGCTGGACAAGGAGCCGCCCGGCACCCTTGCGGAGGTTAGCCTTGTTCTTCAGAGCCATTCGCTTATGAGGGAGTGCGTACCTGAGATTGAGCACGGCCGCATGGGTGCGATCATGTTCAATCTCGGCTACCTTCCGGCGGATTCATCGGATAAACGGATCATGACGGAGACCGCCAGTACGCTCACGGCCCTGGAGGCTGCGATCGAGCTGCTCCGCCCCGGGGGCATTATCACCATCGTGCTGTATCCAGGCCACAAAGGCGGCGATGCCGAGGCGGACGCGGTCCAGGCTTGGGCGGGGGAATTGCCCCAGCACAAAGTGCAAACGATTTTGTATCGCGGCCTTCAGCGCTCCGAAGCGCCATATCTCATTGCACTGGAACGAAAGAAGCCGATATGATATAAGTTCTAGGAGAGGTACCGCACTTCACATCCATAGAATATTCCAAACATGATGAAAGGTAGATGATTACAATGACAAAACCATATCCATTGTTGTTCCAGCCTGAATTTAAAGAACGCGTGTGGGGAGGCCGGGCACTAGAGCAGTTCGGCTTGGATATTCCTGAAGGACATATCGGGGAAGGCTGGATGATCGCCGACCATCCGAACGGCACGACCAGCATCGTGAACGGCGAGCTTGCCGGACGCGGCCTGGATGAGGTCCGGGAGCAATTCGGGCGGGAATGGTTCGGAAGAAAAGGATTCTCCGAGGTTAACGGACGTTTTCCGCTCCTGATCAAGCTGCTTGACTGCAATGAAAACCTCTCCGTTCAGGTCCATCCGACCGATGACTACGAAGGGCTTCCGAAGGGCGAGCTTGGCAAGACCGAAATGTGGTATGTGCTGGATGCCAAACCGGACGCCAAAATCATATACGGCCTGAAAGAAGGCGTTAGCCGCGAGACTTTGAAAGAAGCCATGGAAAACGGCACCGTTATGGACCAGCTTCAAGAAGTGTCCGTAAAGGCCGGAGATACGTTCTACATACCTGCGGGAACCGTGCATGCGCTCTGCGCGGGCGTTGTGGTGGCGGAAATCCAGCAAAACTCGGATACGACCTACCGGATTTTCGATTATAATCGACCGGGTCTTGACGGTAAGCCGCGCGAGCTCCATATCGAAGACTCCTTGAATGTGACGGCCTATGAAGGATCGGGAGCAACCACCATGAGCACGGAAGGAACGGTGCCGGGAGAATGGCTTGAGCTTGCCAAATCCCCGTATTTCGTCGTGGAAAAAGGCGTCGTGAGCGGAGCATGGTCCTTGTCCACTTCCGCGGAAAGCTTCACGATCGTCGTTGTATGCGACGGCCAAGGAACCCTCAGCTGGGATAACGGCTCCATCGATTACACGTCAGGACAGTGCTTCCTGCTGCCTGCGAATCTGGGGGCCTATACATTGGACGGGCAATCCACGGTTCTGCGTTCATATTTGCCTTAAACAGGGTATAAATAAATGATATAAACCATTCGTTCTTGCGGAGGTGCCAGCCCTAATGATGCAAACCGACACGTTTACGATGCTGAATACGCAGGGTATGCATGTTTTTGTATATGAATGGCTGCCCGGCCCGGATGATCCCATTCGTGCCATTGTGCAAATCGCGCATGGCATGTGCGAAACCGGCAAGCGCTACGAGGAGCTTGCCGAATTGCTCACGGAGCACGGCTATGCCGTATACTGCAACGACCATCGAGGCCATGGGCTAACGGCCGGGCTTACGCATCTCGGCGATGCCGGGGAAGACGGCTTTGAAGGAATGATTGAAGACCAGCTTCTTCTTGCTTCCGAGCTCAAGAAGCGCCATACGAGCGTTCCGCATTATTTGATGGGGCACAGCATGGGATCCTTTTTGACGCAAAAAATCATCTGTTCGGACGGTGAATTATTCGACGGATTCATCCTGTCAGGCACCAACGGTCCCCAGGGACTACTGACGTTCGGCATGAGCTTGGCGGCCGCGCAAATGCGCCTGCAAGGAAACACGCACCGGAGCCTGATGCTGAACGCCCTGGTGTTCGGTCCTTACAACAAAGGATTCGGTCCTATTCGCACGCCGTTCGATTGGCTATCCCGGGATGAAGCCGAAGTGGATAAGTATATCAACGACCCATACTGCGGCAAGGTGTGCACCGCCCGCTTCTTTCGCGATTTCTTCAAGCTGCTGTCACAGATCCACCAGCCTCAATTGATGAAATGTCTTCCGAAGGATAAGCCTGTCTATATTTTCTCGGGCGAGGATGATCCGGTCGGACACCGCGGCAAAGGCGTGCGGCGGTTGATCGAATTGTATCGGAAGCATGGCGTCCAGGACCTCGAATACCGTTTGTATCCGGGCGGCCGCCACGAAATGCTGCACGAGACCAACCGTGCCGAAGTGGCAGCCGATGTGCTCGACTGGCTCGAACGGCACACATCCGGCTCGGACAACGTACCGCAAGAATCGATACGAGTGATGTAACAAAGCGTGATGCCAAGACACATAAAAGGGATGCCCCGGGTTTTTGAAATCCAGGGCATCCCTTTTATTATGCTGCTAAGCAGTTCGTTAGTGTTTACAGAACCTTTGAAATTGGCAGCGTTAAGGCTCAATCGAAGCACCTTACTCATCATCGCTCGGCGTGCGATCGATGATCAATTGCGTGACCTGGGTGTACTCTCCTTGCGCTACCTCGTCCTCGGTAGCCTCTTCGCGCAGATCGTCATTGGTTTCCATGCCCGGTGCGATGGTCGGCTCGTCAGACGAAAGCTGTTCTTGCCCCTTCCGATTGTCGTTCATAACATCCCCTCCTCATCGGTTGATGCCAATTAGAATACCGATGCCAGGGCTGTTTTATTCCTGAAACGCCTTTAGATAGGGCTCGTTATGATCGCAAAAGGGTCGCTAAAGAGCGGGGCCGCCGGTTCCTGGCAGCGGAAATTAAGCAATTACGCCAAAACAACCAGTCCGTGTCACAACCAATCTGGGAAAAGGCTTGTCCCTCGTTTCCCCCATTATGCCTGCGTCGCCAACTCCAAAGGCATCGTGTAGTACTGGGGCTGCCCTGTTTCGTTCTGCTGGTACAATACCAGCAGCATCGTTGCGCGTACCGCATGGTCCGGATAGCCCGTACCACCTTGAATGGCATCGTCGAGGTTGAATGGCAGCACCTCGATCATCGCATGCTTCTGAAGATCACGCTCCGTGATCCCAAGATCGGCGAAATCGGCGGATAGTGCCGCGGGGTCTTCCACGATTTTACGAACATTGGCGTTCCACTGCGCTTTGTCTTGGGCATGATCCCACCATATTTTGCGCGGCTTGTATTTATGGCCCAGGAAATAATCAAACTTCATCAGACCGGAGACCACGTTCATGTTCGGCGTGTTCCGAAACTCCAGGAAGGCCGTTAACCGCGTAAACAGGTCCTCGAGCTGATGGCCGATTTTTTGCCAGCCCTGTCCTTCCCAGTAGTCGCCAAATTCTTGGAAGAAATCAAACGGCGACGTAAACTCATGCTTCATCAAATAATTGAGGGTGTGGTCCATTCGGTGTGCATTCCAATACTTCTCCAGCACATCCTCCAGTCTCTTCAAACGGACGATATCCGAGAACGGAAGCACGTCGCTGCCAAGGATCTCATACGGAGCATGGTCCATGTAGGTGTAGTTATACTTGTCCGCATCGATCCGCAGCCCGGTTCCCCGCAGCATCTTCAGGAAGCCTAACTGCAGCTCCTCCGGTCCAAGGGCAAACACGTCGTTAAACGTTTTGCGGAACGTATTGTAATCCTCCTCCGGAAGCCCTGCGATCAAATCCAAATGCTGGTCGATCTTGCGGCTCTCCTTGATCATCGTCACCGTGCGTGACAGCTTGGTGAAATTCTGGCGGCGCTTCACCAGCTCGTTGGTCGGATCATTCGTGGACTGCACGCCGATTTCAAACCGGAAAATGCCGGGAGGCGCATGGTTCGCCAAATATTCCAGCACCTCGGGACGCATGATATCCGCCGTAATCTCAAACTGGAACACGCAGCCGCCATGATTTTCAATCAGGAACTCAAACATTTCAAGCGCGTAATCGCGCTTAATATTAAAGGTGCGGTCTACGAACTTGATCAATTTCGCTCCGTTCTCGATCAGGTAGAGGATATCCGCCTTGGTCCGTTCAATATCGTAGTAGCGAACTCCCACCTCAATGCTCGACAGGCAGAACTGGCAGCTGAAGGGACAGCCCCGGCTGGTCTCAAAATAGACGACCCGCTTCCCGAGATGCGGGATATCCTCCGGAAAACGATGCGGGGAAGGCAGCTCGGCCAGGATGCTTTTCGGTCTTCCCGGGTTCACGATAATTTCGTCCTGCTTGCGGTATGCCACGCCATACACGAAATGGAATTTCCTGTCCCCTTCGATCGTTTGCAGCAAGTGATGGAAGGTCTCCTCGCCTTCGCCCATGACGATAAAGTCGACATTGTGCAGCCGTTTCATCCAATACTCCGTATCGTAGGATACTTCAGGTCCACCCAGTATGATCGTGACCTCCGGCATAATCTTCTTCACGATATCGATCACTTTAATCGTTTCTTCAATATTCCATATATAACAGGAGAATCCGATCACATCCGGCTTGCGCTGGAACAGGTCGGAGACGATATTCATCACGGGGTCCTTAATCGTGTACTCCGTCAATTCGATATCGAAATCCTTCTCGCTGTATGCCTTCAGGCAGCGAATGGCCAAGGAGGTGTGAATGTACTTGGCATTCAAGGTTGATAGTATGACTTTCATGGTAGGGTCCACTTTCTTTCTACATAATGTTAATTTATTCACCGAACGGTTTATCCTGAGTGATGAAACGGGAAAAAGCCATGATTTCCGCCTGTCATGCAAGACTATTCTTCATAGTCATACAAATCGTCCCCGTTATTCGACGCGCTCTGACCATTCAGGAAGAATTCCAGGAACGGACGGCCGTATTTACGGAATTTCACTTCGCCGACCCCTTTGACATTCAGCATCTCATCCTCGCTCTGCGGGCAAACCACACTCATCTCACGCAATGTCGCGTCATTAAAAATAATATAGGACGGCACATGCTCTTTGCTTGCCAGCTCACGCCGAATCAAACGCAGCTGCTCGAACACCGTCTCGTTGACGGCTGACGGCGAATAATCGCGGCGGCTGCCGCTCCGCTGGCTGCCTGCGGCTTTGGAAGGACGCGGAACGCGCTGCATCACTTCGCGCTGACCTTTTAACACATCGGCCGCCTCGCTTTGCAGTTTCACGACAGGGTATTGGCCTTCCGTCAGCGCCAGGAATCCTTCCGAGATGAGCACATTGATCGTCTCGGATATCTCCTTCTCGGTCCGATTCGACATCACGCCATAGGTTGGAAGCCGGTCAAAGCCGTACTCCAGCACTTTTTTCGCTCGTGAGCCCTTCAGCACGGAGGCGACCATGGACACGCCAAAGCGTTCGCGCATCCGGTGGATGCAGGAGAAGATTTTCTGCGCATCCACCGTGATATCGACAAGCTCCCGGTCATCCGTGCAGGAGCTGCACGTACCGCAAGGCTTATCCTCATGCTCTTCCCCGAAGTAATCCAGCATCGCGCTGCGCAGGCACCTTGTGGTGTAGCAGTAATCGATCATCTGCTGCAGCTTCCGGTAGTCGTTCTGCTTGCGCTCGCCCTCCTGGGGGTTCTGTTCGATCAGAAATTTCTGTGTCATGATATCCTGGGCGCTGAACAGCAGGATGCATTGGCTGGGCTCCCCGTCCCGCCCGGCGCGGCCGGCTTCCTGGACGTAAGACTCCATATTTTTCGGCATATTGTAGTGGATGACGTACCGGACGTTGGATTTATCGATCCCCATGCCGAACGCGTTCGTTGCGACAATGACGCGAATATCGTCATACAGGAAGGCCTCCTGGCTGTCCGCTCGCTCCGCATCGCTCATACCGGCATGATAACGTCCGGCAAGAAGCCCCTTCGCTTGCAGGCGCTGGCATAAATCATCCACCTCTTTGCGAGTGGCGGCATAGATGATGCCCGGCTGGTGGGTATGCGAGGCCGCATAGTCCAGCACGAACTCCCGCTTGTTCTCGCCGCGAAGCACCGACATCTCCAGATTGTCGCGCCCAAGACCCGTCACGAACACCTGCGGCTTCTCCAGTCGAAGCAGACGCTGCATGTCCTCCATAACCTCCGGCGTAGCCGTCGCCGTAAAGGCCGCGACAATCGGGCGGTTCGGCAGCCCTTTTACGAAAGGAGCGACGGAAAGATAGCTGGTCCGAAAATCATGACCCCACTGGGATACGCAGTGCGCTTCGTCGACAGCAACGATCGAAATGTCGAGGCCTGCCATCTCCTCACGGAACCAGTCCAGCTCAAGCCGTTCCGGGGCGACATATAACAGCTTCAAGTCACCGCGCTTGGCCGCGCGTATGCGCTCGTTCACTTCCTTGCCGCTGAGCGTGCTGTTGATATATGCCGCCGCCACGCCCGCCGTCGTAAGTGCATCCACCTGATCCTTCATCAGGGAGATCAGAGGCGATACGACCAACGTCAGGCCCGGGCTGAGGAGTGCCGGGATCTGATAACAGATGGATTTGCCCCCGCCCGTCGGCATAATCCCGAGCGTATCCTGGCCGGTTAGCAGGCTCGCGACGATTTTCTTCTGTCCGTCCCGAAAATCGGGATAGCCGTAATATTTTTGCAGGTATTCCCGCGCTGTGTCCATATTCATCGATTCTCTATCATTTGTTTCCACATTCATGGATATAAACTCCTTATTTCACCTTGGTTTTCCGTTTTAGAAAGCCCTCATCCTTTAAGTTTAACGGCCTTTCCATGAATGGGCAACCGAATCGGGGAAGGAAATTGCATTCGACGAGCAGAATTTCATAAATGTGGAAATACGTCTCCTATCATGCAGAGCCATTAAAACGAAGTTGGTGATCCCTAATGAACGATGAACATGCCGAAGCCGTGCGGCAAACCATTCAATATATGAAGGAGCATCTGGACGAGCCGATGACAACCGAGCTGCTCGCCGATCTCGCGGGGTACAGCCCCTACCATTTCTCCAGGATATTCAAACGGGTAACCGGCATTTCCGTCAGGCAGTACCTGTCCGCCCTCCGGGTCGAATCGGGCAAAACCGAGCTCCTTCAAAGCCCCTCCCTGCTTGTGAAAATCGGAATGAACATCGGTTTGGTAAGTCCGGGCACCTTCAACACCCGTTTTAAGCAGCTTGTCGGCCTGTCTCCGAAGAGGTTCCGCTCCACCACCGAGTCCCTTCATCGTTATGTGAATCAATATGAGCATAAGCCGTTAGCCTGGGCAGGGGAAGAATCACAGGCTTTGCCCCGGATTCGCTGCCGGATCGAAGCTCCCGAGGCGTTCCGCGGCATGATTTATGTCGGTCTGTTCCCAAGACCCGTGCCCGATCAGAAGCCCGTAACCGGTACGGCCGTCAACCTCAAGAATCGGACCTGCACCTTAACCGGCATGCCGGCCGGCACGTATTACGTGCTGGCCGCGGGCATCCCCTGGAGCCTCAATCCAAAGGATTATTTTCTGCTGGGCAAATCCCTGCGCGGCAAACTGGAGGAGCCTGTCCATATCGACAGGGGAACCGATCTTGACGTGAAGATTGCCTTACGGGAGCCTCTGCCCCATGACCCGCCGATTGTGGTTAACCTGCCGCTGCTCTTGTTTGAGAAGGATCGGAATAACAGCGCAAGGTAGAAGAATTTTCGATGTACTTGTCCATTTATAATGGAACTGCAAGAAGAGTTGTCTGGAACAATCAGCGCTATATGATGGAGGAATATACATGACCATTATTCAAGAAACCGTGATTCAGGCCGATGTGCAGCTCCTGTGGAGAGCATGGACCGAGTCCGCAAGGATAACCGAGTGGTTTGCGCCGGCTGCGGAAATCGAGCCGAGAGCGGGCGGAAAATTCGAGCTGTATTTTAACCCCGCCGATCGCGAATCGATGTGCACCTCCGGGTGTACCATTTTGCGGTATGACGAGCCACGCGTGCTTGTTTTTGAGTGGAAAGGACCCGATCCCTTCGCGGAAACGATGAATCAAGGCGAGCTGACGGCGGTTAAGGTTGCCTTTTCCCCTGAGGCGGACGGCACGAGAATTACCCTGGAGCATACAGGCTGGAAGGATTCCGAAGCGTCCCGGCAAGCCCGGGAGTGGCATATCGATGCGTGGAAGGGGATGCTGGCCAGCTTGAAATCCAATATCGAATCCGGGAACGGGATTCTGTGCTGCAAGTAAAACAAACCATGAGCGGAGGAGTGCGAGCATATGCCAAACCTATGCGTTCTATCGATCAATGTAAGCGATATACAGCAAGCCAAGCAGTTTTACTGCGACATTCTGGGATTCGAAATCTCGAGGGTTTATGATGATCAGATCGTCAGCTTGAAGCATGAGGGCATGTCCCTCGTTCTGCAGAAATGCGACCGTCCAACGAATACGGAATACCCGCATGAGGCACAGGTGATCATCGGAATCGAGACCCCGGATGTAAACGAAGCCATTGCGAACTACAAATCGAAGGGCGTCGACGTCATCTTCGATACGCCCAAGCCGTGCCCTCCCGGGCTGTACAGCGCCATCCGCGACCCGTTTGGCAATGTGATCGAGCTGCTGGAATTTACGGAGTAATCCATCCGTTCGGCAGCATCAAAGTTCAAGCATATGAAGTGAATCCATATAAACGCCAGAGGGATAAAGCTGCATGCAGCAGGTGTCGTTCTGATAGATAAGGCCAGCCGGAGAAATCCGGTTGGTCTTTTTGGAGTTTGGGAGCCGCCGCTGCTTCCCTCTGGCATTCCTCCGCCTCTGTTAACGTTGAACCCGATCCGGGTAAGAACATAGTAATGCTGCTTCAAAGGCGGAGCATGGGCAGATTAGGAATCGACGGTTTCGGAAATAATAGGTACTCGAACTGATATATTAACTACACAAGGGGAAATTTCATATGGATATGACACCAGAACAACGCGTGACCCTGCATGGGTTCAACAACTTGACGAAATCGCTCAGCTTTAATATGTATGACGTCTGCTATACGAAGACCCGGGAGGAACGGGAAGCGTACCTTGAATATATTGATGAGCAGTACAACGCGGATCGGCTGACAAAAATATTGAGCCATGTGGCCGAAATCATCGGCGCGCATGTCCTGAACATTGCCAAGCAGGATTATATCCCGCAGGGCGCCAGCGTGACGGTGCTAGTCTCCGAGGGCCCCGTCGTGGAGGTGCCGGAGGAATCCTATGACGAATCGCCGGGTCCGCTGCCGGATAACGTGGTGCTCCAGCTCGACAAGAGCCATATTACCGTCCATACGTATCCGGAATTCCATCCGGACGAGGGCATCAGCACCTTCCGGGCCGATATCGACGTGTCGACCTGCGGGGAAATCTCACCGCTCAAAGCCCTGAACTACCTGATCCACTCCTTCGATACGGATATTATGACGATAGACTATAAAATCCGGGGATTCACGAGGGATATTCACGGACACAAGCTGTTTATCGACCATGAGATCAGCTCCATCCAGAACTATATTCCGGACGAAGCCAAGGAGCTGTTCGATATGATCGACGTCAACGTATACCAGGAGAACATCTTTCATACCAAGTGCAAGCTGAAGCAGTTCGACCTGGACAACTATCTGTTCGGTTACACGAAGGATAAGCTGTCCGAGGCCGAACAGCAGGAAATCACCGAACGCATCAAACTGGAGATGGACGAGATTTATTACGGCAAGAACATGGACCGGAGTTACTGAATGGCTTGCTACCCTGCGGCGGCTATTCTTTTCTTGCATGTCCTTCATGCGAGCAAGCAAACAGGCCGGGCTCCCAGGAGCCCGGCCTGTTTGCTGCTTCTATGGCTTCACCCTAGAAATCGACTTTCGGAATTAGAATTCACTCTGTTTTTTAAATCAAATGGCCTGTTTTTTGTATGTTGTCATTCTCCCAGGTTCCATACAATGAAAGTGATTTACTTATTACCCCATTCCAACCAGAAAGGAGGAGCCGCTCCACCATTTGTGAAAGCGCATACGGAATGCTGCGCACCAGCATCCGAACCATAAGGAGAAAGGTGGCTGAACATGAAGCATGGAAGTAAACTCCGCTTGCATCGCAAGCTGTTGGCAGCGGCTCTTACCCTCCCCATGATCATCACGGGGAGCATCGAGTCGTTAGCGGCGCCCTCGCATCAAGCGGCAAGCAGCACGCAGCAAGGTGCCACAAAAACCAGCCGGATTCAGCTGGAGTATTTGGATAGGGGGATCGTATCGGCCTCCACTTCAGAGGGCAACTTTCTGAGCTGGCGATTGCTTGCCGGAGAAGTAACCGGTTATGACGACCAAGGGCTTACCGGTCCGACCTTTCATGTCTATCGGGACGGCAACCTGATTGCCGTCGTCGAGAACAGCACCAATTACCTGGACCGATCGGGCACGTCATCATCCTCCTATTACGTATCTGCCGTCGTGAATGGAAAAGAGGTCGACCAGAGCCTCACCTCCACTCCCTGGTCCTCCCCCTATTACGATCTGAAGCTAAACAAGCCGGATGGCGGAGTCACCCCGGCTGGGGAGCCTTATACTTACTCTGCCAATGACGCCAGCGTCGGCGATGTGGACGGCGATGGGCAGTACGAGCTTTTTGTCAAATGGGACCCTTCCAACTCCAAGGACGTTTCCCAAATCGGGTATACCGGCAACACGTACATTGACTGTTATACACTGGAGGGCATCCTGCTGTACCGGATCGACCTCGGCGTCAACATCCGTTCCGGCGCCCACTATACGCAGTTCATGGTGTATGACTTTGACGGGGACGGCAAAGCGGAAATGATGCTCAAAACGGCACCGGGCACCAAGATTCTTCGCTATGATCCAGCCGGCAACATGATCTCCCAGAGATACATCACGCTGCTGCCCGAGGATAGGAAGGCCGGATATTCCAATCAGGACGATTACCGGCTGAGCAAAACCGGCTACTACGAGCACATGGTAAACCTGTTCATGAACTGGCATCAGCATGAAGAGGTCGTAAGCGGCCGCTGGCCGGCCACGCTCGAAGAAAGCTTCGGCATCGATAAGAAGTACCATTATCCGTTATCCCGTACCGATGCCGAAAGCCTGGTCGATCACTTCATGGACACCTATGCGCCGCAGCGAAGCGCCCGCAACAATCTCCGGGCATTCGAAGGGTTCATCTTGGATGGTCCGGAATATCTCAGCGTATTTGAAGGCGCGTCCGGCAAAGAGCTCGAGACGATCCGGTATAAACCCGGCAGGCATGACGACGGTCTCATGTGGGGCGATTATGCCATGGCCCGGATCGAACCCGGCAATCGCGTGGATCGCTTCCTTGCCGCCGTTGCTTACCTTGACGGGGAACAGCCCTATGCCGTATTCGCCCGCGGTTATTACACCCGATCCACACTCGTATCCTACAAGTGGGATGGCCGGCACTTAAGCGAGCATTGGGCTGTGGACAGCGGCTGGACCCCGATGACCAATCCGTTTAACGACAGTCCGCATGGCCGGGACGGGAGCGATGCCGCATTCGGTACGTTAACGACGCAAGGGGCCCACTCGTTAAGCGCGGCTGACGTCGACGGCGACGGCAAACAGGAAATCGTCTACGGTTCGGCAACGATTGACCATGACGGTACGCTGCTGTACAGCTCCATGGATGTGCTCCCTCCTCAAAGCGCGGATCCGGGAGCGATGGCACGCCTTGGTCATGGGGACGCCATGCACGTCACCGACATCGATCCGGATCGGCCGGGTCTTGAGATCTTCATGGTTCATGAAGGCGGTGCCTACGCCCCTTACGGCTATTCCCTCCGTGATGCGGCAACAGGCGGGCTCCTCTACGGCGGCTATACCGGAAAAGACACCGGACGCGGCATGATCGGCGATATCGATCCCGATCAGCGGGGACTCGAAACATGGGCCGTCGGCACGTGGTCTGCAGATGGAGAACAGCTCTCTACGACCATGCCGGGCACGAACATGAACATCAAATGGTCTGCGGATATGACCACCCAGATCGTGAATGGTAACTTGGATCAGACACCGGTCATCGAAAGCTGGCGCAGCGGGACGCTGCTAACTGCAGAAGGCACGCGCACCAATAACGGGACGAAGGGAAATCCTGCCCTCGTCGCCGATCTCTTCGGGGATTGGAGAGAGGAACTGGTGGTAAGGACCACGGACAGCTCGGCCCTCCGGATTTACCTGAGCACCGAGGTCACCGACCGTAAGCTCTATACGCTCATGCATGATCCGCAGTATCGGGTCGAGGTTGCCAGACAAAATACAACGTATAACCAGCCCTCTTACACCAGCTTTTATTTCGCATCCGATACGGATTTCTCGGAGGTTCCTATCCCCGTTTATCAATCCCCGGGCATGCTGAACGTGCTGAATCAATTGGTGAGCGAGTATGCCCGCGCAGGGGAACTGGCTAACCCGCTGCTGTCCCGGTTGAGCAATGCCTTGAAGCAGGCAGAGCATCACATAAGCAAGGGCTCCAGGGAACAGGCGCTCCAATTTTTAAATACATTCGTTTCTCAGCTGGAGGAGCATAAGAAACCCGGTGCGATATCGGATAGAGCCCGGATGAACTTGTCCTATCAGGCATGGACGCTCATCATCATGTGGAAATAGCTTAATTCCCTAAAAACAATCGCTAGCCTAAAAAGCCGCCTTCCGGATGCCAATTGCTGATCCGGAGGCGGCTTTGCTTCATGACGATATTAGAATTGAACCGAAAATCCGTTGAACCGGTGAATGCCCGTTCCAAATCGGACAAGATCTTTTTCCCGGAGCTCCTGCACGGCTTCTTTTACTAAGTCCAGCCATGCCGGGTCCAGTCCAAGCGTATTATGAGAACCGAAGATCCGATTTACGCCTTCGATATTCGCGATCCGCTCCAGCGAGTTAACGAGATCCCCGGGACTCGTCGTCGGGTAGAAGGCATATACCGGCGTCTCATCATACAGCAAATCGCCAGTGAACAAGTACCCGCGGTTGGGTTCAAATAACGCAATATGTCCGGGCGAATGGCCCGGCGTATGGTAGATGACCAGGCTTCGCCCGCCAAGCTCGATGACGTCCCCATCCCGAAGCAGGCCGGTCGGCTGCCCCCGATAAGGGGTGTACGCTGCCGGATCGAAGGAATCCGGTACGGGTCTCGTAATATCGCGTGATATATCCTTGCGGATTTGCTCAATCGAAAGCTTTTTAATGCCGCTGACCAGCCAATCCTCTTCGGCCTCATGCACATAAATCTCCCCGTACTGCCCGTGACTGCCGATATGATCTGCGTGAACATGCGTGGTCAGTACCATGATAGGCAAATCCGTCAGCTGATCGGTTATCCGCCTCATGTCGTCGATGCCAAGGCCCGTATCGATCAATGCGGCACGCTCGTCCCCTATCAACAGAAACGAATGCACCTTCTCCCAATGCCCGTACTCACTGATGGCAAACGTGCCTTCATCCAGCTGCGATACCGTAAACCACGCATCATCGATCACGATGGTATATTGATTATTGTCCATATGTATGTATCCCCCGTCCAGGATTATCGAATGGTGATATTCTCATGATCATCTTGGAATGCTATCAACGACATATAATAGCTCTTCTCCTCCTCGGAAAGCGAGCTTCTGCCGGATTCGGCACCTTCCATCGTGAAGTGTTTATCCAGAAGCCCCTTGAATTCTTCCACAAAAGCATGGAAGCTTTCCTGCGTTGCACGAAAGCGGTAGGTTCCCGCAAGATTTTTCCTGTGGTGCTCACTCGTACTGTCCAGTGCAAAAGAAGAAGCCGGGGCGGTCTCGATTTTGTCCCGCGTTACATCAAGCGTCTCCATGAATACCTGTCTTGAGGTTTCCACCAAATCCAGGCTTGGCAGCAAATGATCCTCCGGGATGAAGCGGCTTGCAACGGCGCGATAGTATTTCTGCACGATACCGTTCTTCTCTTCCTTCCTGACCACATGGATGATGCCATGCTTCTCCAGCTCCTTGAGATGAAAGTAAATATTGTTCCGCGTGATGCCGAGCATCTCGGCCAGCTGCTGTCCGGTGTAGGCATCCTTCACCAGATTCATCAGCATTTTGGTGCGGAGAGGATCCGCGATCGCTTTGAGCTGCTCATGGGTTTGAATTTTATAGACACCAGTCATTTTCATTTTAACACCTCCATACATTTTACCGGTAAATTAATTTTTACTGTTGATTGGATTTCATCCTACCATGACTTTGATCTATCGGTCAATCCTGACGCAGGTCTCCGGCTTATCAGACGAGCCATTCCCCTTCGCCTGGCGGTTGTGATATAGTATCCACGATCGTCTATTACGACATTATGTTCATCAAAGGATGTGCCTCCATGTTTGACCCGACTATATTCGAAAATCTAAAGGTTGGCATCGAGAATGCGGTTTATGACCTCGACAATCTCGATGAAATCATCCGCGTTTCCGATCGGAAGGACCTTCTGGATATGGCGACCTTGTCCAGAAGTTTTAGCCTCCGGTTCGAGCTGGTTCAGCAATCCGCGGCTTCAGCCGAAATTTGCCTGGAGACCGGGCTGCGGGATTTGGCGGCCGAGATTTTGGAAATTCCGGAAGAGCAGCCGGGCTGCGTGCTGAAGCTCCGCTTTCATAAAAACATTGCCGATCCTGCCTACTCGTGCCCGGTTATCGCGCAGATTGTTAAGGAGATATGGAATCCCGAGCTCCCGCCGGTGCAGACGATACGCTACACCTACGGCGACGATGCGGTCCCCATCCATAACACGATCGAGCTTCGCTTTCCCCGCAAAATCAACGAAGATCAGATGGGAGACATTCCGAATATCACGGAGTTCATGCTCCGTACGCTGGTTGAATTAAACCGGATCTAGCTTGCCTGCTTTCTGTCTAGCTGATCATCCTAACGGTGATGTTTCATTAAAAAAAGCCTGCCGCTAATATAGCGGACAGGCTTCTTCGTTCGTATGATATTAAGCAACAACCAACCGGATCCAGATGTCCGAAGGATCTTGAACGGCCCAGACGCCGTCCCGCTGTTCCAGGTGCAGCCCCGCTTCCCGAATGCGGCCGGTTACCGCCTCAAGCGCCTCATGGCTCGGAAGCTCGATCGTATAATTCTCCATTCCCGCAGCGTTCGGAGGCGTATTCGGTACCCCGAGTCCCGCCCAAACATTGAGCCCGATATGGTGATGGTACCCTCCTGCGGAGATAAACAACGCTGCTCCCCCATAATGGGCGGTCAGCTCAAAACCCAGCACATCGCAATAAAATGCGCGGGCATCCTGCAGGTTGGACACATGGAAATGCACGTGCCCGATGACGGTCCCTTCCGGAAGTCCAAGCCATTCCTTCTCTTTGGAGAGAGCCAGCAGTCCTTCAACATCGACCGGGTCGGTGGCCATCACATATTCCCCTTTGGCATCGCGCTTCCAGGTATCCCGTGGCCGGTCGGCATAAATCTCGATGCCGTTTCCGTCCGGATCATTAATGTACAGCGCTTCGCTGACCAGATGATCGCCTTGGCCGACCGGCATGTTATGGGCGATCAGATTGGCAAGCGCGAGCCCGAGCGATTCCCGATCCGGTACCAGGATCGCAAAGTGGTACAGGCCTGCCGTCCGGGTCTGCGGCCTTGTCAGGTCCGAAACCTCCTCAATGATCAGCAGCGGCTGCTTGCCGTCCGCCGTCAATTCGGCCACCCGGCCATGCTGGCGCAGCATTTTTAATCCAACGACTTCCGTGTAAAAGCGTACCGATTGTGCCAGATTGCTAATCCGAAGAGAGACGGGTCCGAGCTTTGTGGATGGATGTATAATGGCTGTCATATTCTCACTCCTTGAATGTTGTTGTTTGATTTTTTCAAAAAATATATTCAGGTCTGCGACAGGCTTAACTTGTAATCGAAACAGTTACATCTTACTTGTAATCATTATAGTTACAGGACCTTCCCGTTGTCAAACCCAGTAATTAACATATGAACAAAGCCACACCAACCAGGCCCAAAAGAAAACGCCCATCCTGCAAGGATTGAGCGTATCATGTATCATATATCATCTATTCGCTGGATGTTCTGTTAGCAGATGCATGGATTTTCCGGACGATTTGCTCCAAATTCACCTCATGCAGCGTATCCTCCATGGCCTTCTGGGCGGCCGAGAACACCGGAACGATCGCCGTTTGAATATGTTTGCCAACAGGACATTTCGCGTCCGAATTCTCGTGAATACCGAACAGGGAACCTTCCTGCACGACATGAACGGCATGATAAATATCCAGCAGCGTAATCCCGGACGGAGGCTTAGCCAGCTTCGCTCCCGCTACGCCGGGTTTCACCTCGACCAGGCCCGCTTTGCTGAGCATGCCGACAATCCGCCGGATGACCACCGGATTCGTGTTCACACTCTCCGCAATATAATCTGAAGTGCTGACGCCAGCCTTATTCATCTCCAGCACGGAAAGAATATGAATGGCCACTGCAAATCGGCTGCTTATGTTCATGCGATCCCTCCTGACGGTCCAAATCTTCAGATGACTAGCATGTAACCATCATAGTTACATTAGACTCCAAAGTCAACGCTTCCGCCGTGTCCATGGAATGATAGGAAAAACTTGCTCATCCATTACGGCACATTGCGATCCTTCCCTAGCTTCATGAAAAAAAGCCTCCATCCCGCTTGTGGCTAAGGAGAGGCTTTCTCACCGACGTAACCCGGCCTGAACTTAGAACATCGGGAATACGTATTTGATCAGGAAGTACAAGAAACCAAAAAAGATGATCAGATAAGCAACATACTTGATTAACGTAGAAGCTACCCTGCTGGAGTCGTTACGCTCCTCGATATTGCGGGTCTCGATCTCCACGTCTCGGTCACGCGGTCTGCTCATAGTTTCCACCTCCATCCGATTCGGATTCGCAGATGATGGTTATCTCTTGACGCTTACTACTCTTTACACGCTAGTCCAAGAGTTGAACCAATCTTCCGGAGGCGAGAAAACTTAAAGAAAGCCAATCATGGCAGGCAGAACGATAAAAGAAGCCAGCGTAGTCCACAGAATACACCTGGATACAAGCTTGGGCGCGGCATCGTACTCTTCGGCAAGGATGACCGCATTCACGGCTGCAGGCATCGCCGACAGTATCAGAATGACTGCAAACAAGGTACCCTCAATGGATAACATCGCGAGCAATCCCCAAGCCACCAACGGGCCCACCAGCATTCGCATCGCCATGCCCGACCAGAATCCGCGCTTTGAGACGGCGAGCGACGCTCCACCCTCCCGAACCCCAACCATCTGGGCTCCCAGTATGACAAGAGCCAGCGGGGCATAGGCGGCGGACAGCATGGAAACGCCGGTATTCAACCCTTCGGGGAGCTGGAAATCCGTCAACCGGAAGAGCACGGCAAGCGCCGCGGCGTAAACCGAAGGAAGTGTAAATACGGTCTTGATCGCTTTTACGGCCGAAAAATGAGACCGCGCTGCCAAATACACGCCTAATGTATTCATGATGATGATCTGCACGATGACATACACGGAAGCCTTATCCAGCCCTGCCTGCCCGAATGCAAGCAGCACGAGGGGAAGCCCGTAATTCACGCTGTTGGTGAAAATGGTGGTCAAGGCGAGGCCCGATTTCTCCGTCTGGGACAAGCCCAGCATTTTACCTGCAAAGGCGCTGAGCGCCCAGAGGATGATCACGTTCAACAGGCAAAAGGCAACCGTCACCGTCACCTCGTTCGAGGTGATCGAAGCCTTTTCCAGCGTCTCGAAGATCAATGCCGGGCTCAGCACATATAAAGACAGGGCCGAGAGCCCCTTGGTTTCAATTCCTTTAAATCGCTTAAGCAGCGCTCCGCCGATGACGGGCAGCGATATCGGAAGGAATACGCTGTAAATCGTAGCCAAAAAAGAAGAGATCATGAAGTCCACCCTTATACGAAGTAAAATATCATCATCTCTACATCCTAACCTAAACCTGCGGCATTCGTCCAAGATTCAAAGACTATAGGTCTAATAGGCTCAGGCTTTGATTATGCCATCTTCTTGATGACAAATGACACCGTGGTTCCTCTGTCCCTTGAGCTGTCGATCATGAGGCCCTGCCCATAAATCTGCTTCAAACGGCGGTCCGTGTTCATAAGCCCGACTCCCTTGGTGGCGCGATGTCCGCTACCCAGCATCCTTCGGAGCTTCTCGGGATCCATCCCCGCGCCGTCATCCGCGATGATCACCTTGGCTGATTCAGCCTCTCGTACGATGCGGATGGTTACGGTCCCTCCCTGGGTCCGTGCCAATACCCCGTGAACGACCGCATTCTCCACGATGGTCTGCATCGTCAAGGGAGGAAGCTTCCATTGCTGCACGGCAACCTCGTCGGAGATATGCCAACGGACACGCAGCCGTTCCCCGAACCGCTCCCCCTCGATATACAGGTAAGAGCGAACCAAGCCAAGCTCCTGCTCCAACGGTATGAAACGGTCCAGGTTGCTGATATCATAGCTGGCTCTCAGATAATGGCTGAATTCTGCGATGAGCGCAATCATCCGGGAAGGATCCACCTCGCTTAGCGAAGCGATCGAATTTAAGGTGTTGTGCAGGAAATGCGGCTGGATTTGGGCCTGGAGCCAAGCCGCTTCCATATGCAGCCTCTCCTTAATGGACCGCTTCAGCTCCAGCAAGGCGCGTACCCTCGTTTTTAATTCCAGGTGATCCACCGGTTTTATCAAGTAATCGTTAGCTCCCGAGATGAACCCCATATGTATGTCCTCCGGCCGGTTTCTGGCGGTCAGCAGCAGGATGGGAAGCTCCGATAGCATATACCTCTGCCGAATCGTCCTGGACAGTTCATACCCCGACATCTGGGGCATCATCACGTCGGAAATGATAAGATCCCATTCTCCCTGCTCCAACAGCTGAAGAGCTTCCTCGGCGCGGGTAACGGTCACGATCCGATACCCCTCGTCTGCAAGCAAATGATGGATGACCTTCAGGTTAACCGGATCGTCGTCAACGATAAGCAGCCTGCCGTCGTTTGGACGGGCAAGCGCCAAAGCCTCCGATTCGGCGTCATCCTGTTCGTGCATATCTGACATATTCGATTGCGTCTCCTTCTCTTTCTCTGGATTTGAAGCCGGGGAATCCGCGATAAACTCCTGTTTATCCGCGTTCTCCTGCTTCATCATATCGTCCACTTTCAGCGTGAACGTAAAGTCGCTCCCCTGACTCGGAGCGGATGTTACGGAAATATCCCCTCCATGGAGCTCAACCAGCTGCTTGCTGATGCCCAGTCCAAGCCCCAAACCGCCTCCCGAAGCGGCAAAACCGGAATCTCCCTGCTCGTAGGGGAGGAATATTCGGCTTAACGTCTTTTCGTCCATACCGATCCCCGTGTCGCGAACGTGGACATAAGCCCTTCCTTCCATGACCTCGGCAGCCACCGTGATACGCCCCGCCTCCGTATATTTGATGGCGTTGTGAATCAGATTGAACATGATTTGAACCAAACGGCTTTCATCTGCCCATACCTTGGGGCCATCCTCCGCGATCTCGCATACGAGCTCGATTCGCTTGCCTTCCGCCATCGGACGGAGCATGTCCAGCACGCCTTGAACAGCCGAACCGAGGTGAACGCTCTGCACATTCAACCGAACGCGGTTGTCCTTCAATAACGAAACATCCAACAAGTCGTCCAGGAGCAGTGACATCCGTCTGCCGATGCCGGTGATCAGCTCCAGCTGATTGCGACCCTCTTGCTCCAATACGCTCCCTTTGCGTTCCAGCAGCGTTTGCGCCATGTTGATGATGCCGTGCAGCGGATTTCGCAGCTCATGGGACGTATTCGCCAGAAACTCATCCTTCATCTTGTCCGCTCGCTGCAGCTGCTCGGCCTGTTCCCTAAGCATGACGCTGTTTCTGGTAAACCGGATAAACCAGAAGGAAGCAAACCCGAGAAACGCAACGATCAGGTCGATCGGGTAAAAAGGCAGTTCCTTGAAATACCGGAATCTTAAAATTCCGCTTATCATAATGTTGCAGGAAACCGCAACCGCCGACAGCAGGATGATGATCGCATCTTCCGTCCGCTCGCTGACCGCCTTCCTGGCCAGCGAAGGCACGAACAGCACGGCGCTTAACAATACCACCGTCAAATATTTAGAGAGATGGACCATCAGATGAAACGGAAGCAGCAAATAGACTGCGGCATACGAAACCACAAACAACGTGTAAGCCCGGTAAAAGCCCTCCTTGATCCTCGGCTTTAGCAAATGCTTGGTGCACAGAATCAAGCATAAAGATATCGCGACATAAGCAATAACCTTAAGCTTCACCGCCCATTCGAAAGGGATGCCGGGCAGCCACACCAACAGAAGCTTATCATCGTCGCTCAGCGTAGCCAGCAACGTAAACAGAATAAGCCCGGCAAAATAAAAAAGCCCTCTGCTTCGATAGCCGATCAAGTACAAAATAAAAACATAGATGACATGGAGCAATAGCACGATGCACACCAGCAGCTGCATGTTCTCGGAGAAGGCCTTTCCCCTCATCACCGCTTCCGCCGTTCCGAATTGGATCGGCAGCCGGATCCCGCCTGAATCGGAATACTGATAGTTGCTCACTTCCACGATGATATCCAGCTCATCACCGCCAGTCGGGGGGATGAGCTCCATATGGGGGACGATTCTGGCCACGTGGGTCTCTGGCAGATCGGACGGATGTCCTGATTCGTGCAATAATTCCCCGTTTACATACAAACGATAGGCTGTACGGATATCGCTGATCCAGATGCCGTAAGTTTTGTTCCGATCCGGTACGAGCAGCTTGAGGCGGTAAGTCCCGTAGCCGATTTGGTTTCCGTTCTCGTTCACGCCCTCCCATGGCCCCGGAACCTGTATCCAGCGCGGGTCGGCGGCAGCCGGCTCTCCTTGGGACGCTCCATCCGGGCCCTTCCATTGATTCGGATAAAAGGCCCACTCCCCGTTCAGGGCGACCCTGCTCCGGTCATCCGCCGGCCAAGCCCGAAGATCCAGCACGCCTTGCCGGAACGGACGTTCCTCGGGTACCGTAATGGTGTTGAACCAGACCAAGCGCACGGAAAGTAAAATCACGATAAACAGAAAAGTAATCCCCAGCAACCTTCTGCCGGAGACGGGCTTCGATTTGATATTGGAATAGATCGACAATATTAACAGTCCTTTATATAACGTATTGTAAGAATCAATAACACTACATAACTGTCCATTATTTTACATCGTTGCGATGCAATTGTCTGTCCCATTCCCTAAAGTTCACATGAAACCACGGGTTCGTCCGGCCGCCTAAACAATCGAAAGCGTTTTGCCCGAACGCTGAAGAGGCTGATGCGGGCATAATTCGTCAGCGGATACATGCTTCACCGTATAGTAGGAGTAGAATCTTTTTCTCCCGGAAGCTTCATAAATCCACGAAAAAAAGTCGAATATCGAATCATCCACCCATCTTCCGTTATATTCGATTAACGACCGCAAATATGGAATCTGAAGCTTCACGCCTCCATTCCACATGAAGATAAACGTATTAAACTCGGCATTTTTTTGCAGCAAAAAATGAACGGTACGCTCATCCAGCAAAAACTTCTCCTGATCACACAGAAATACCGGTCCCTCGTCCGTAGCAACGATGCCAATCCGCTTGCCGTTGAAGTAAACATAGAAGCCTCGGCAATGCTGGACATCCTTAGTTGCATCCAGCTCGATCTCCCGAAACGTACCAAGCTCCAGCCCCATGGCTTTATGCAGCGAAGATTCCTTAAATTTCCGAATGAATTTCATAACCGAATATTGTACCTCCCGATTCTTATGGTTCACACTCTACAGTATAAGAGGCGGTCCTCTACAATTTCTGAACAGGAACCAACAAGAACAGACCTTCGGTTGACGCATACAAAAAAATCACCGGTCATAGCGGCCGGTGATTCCTATCTTATGATTGCTTGACTAGGTCATTTATTGTATATGGGTGATTTGGATTCCATCGCTCCACTCGTCATACCATTTCTTGATGTAAGGGCTTGGCTCCTCACCCATCTCATCCTCCAGCACTTGACGCAGCAGGCTGAATTGACGGTGTACCTGGGCCGGGTTCCCCTGCAAGCCGTATATTTTCATCAATGAAAAATAGGCCTTCTCTTCCAAGGGATGCAGCCTCTGGATCGAGGCGAAGCACAGTACGGCCTCTTCGAAGCGTTCCTGATCCACATACCATTCCGCCATGGATAACGATACGCTGAGCCACAGCTCCTTCAGTCTTTGACGCTCGCCTTCCGCCCACCAATAATCATATTCCTGCAGGTAATCCCCCGTATATAGCTTCATCATTTCAAGATGGCCGTCTATCGAATCAGCCGATACCGAGGGGTTCGCCATGAACCAGTTCTCCCACTCCTCGATGTCCAGCTGCACGTCTTCCACATTCAGCACATAGCCTTCCGTCGTGTTGGTGATTTGAAATCGGGTATCATAAGGCTCCAATGTTTTTCGGATATGATAAATGGCGGTATACAGCTGGGGATAGGCCTTATCCATGTCGAACTCCGGCCATAGCATATCGATCAGTGCCGACTTGCGCACCAGCTGCCCCCGATGCTGCAGCAAGTAAATGAATATTTCCTGGGCCCGGGTTGTCCGCCAATGAAGCATGGCGAATTGCCCCTGCTCGTTCGGCTGTTCGATCATAACCTGGCGGAACATCGTCATCCGAATTTTACGATTGGGGTTGAGGACCTCTTCCGGTCTGGACGCAATGCGACTTCGCAACCGCTCCATCGTTTTGGCTACTCGATCGATCTGGACCGGTTTGACGATATAATCGACGGCATTCAATTCAAATGCGGTAACTGCATATTCGTGATATCCCGTCACAAATACAATGCAGAGATGGGGCTTCTGCTCCAGCAGCTGCTCCGCCAGCTCGATCCCGTTCAATTCCGGCAAGCTGATATCCAAAAACACGATATCCACGTCCCTTGCAAGAATTTCCTTTCGCCCCTCAAAAGGATTCGTATACGTACCGATTACATCTATAGGCATGGTATCCAGTTTTAACAGCTGACGTTCTAAATACTTCAAGGCCAACGGTTCGTCATCTACGAGAATTACCTTCATTCATATAACTCCTTGGATTGGAAAAATACGGTCCTATGTAAACTATATTGATTCCTGCGCACGGTTGCAACAATCGAAAGCATGTTTATGACAATATTCTCTTATTTTTTCACTTGAAAAACTCATAATTCCAAGTATAATACTTGGTATAAACAGGTTTAAACGTTTGCTAAGGGGGCATTCAACATGGAACATGGCGATACAGAACCGACATCTCTGTCCCTTGATGATTATCTGGATCTTCTCAATTTGGCGATTCGCTTGGAAGATCGGAAGTGGCAAGCAGACATCATTCGTACGCTTCACCACATGCAGGAATCGCTGGGCGAGGAACAAGCGAAGTCGGAGGAATGCACGGAACAGGAGCTGTGGCAATGCGTGGATCAAATCAATGAACGGATGTCTGCCCTGTATCATGAATTGAAAGCAACAGACGATAAAGATATACAGCGGAAGCTGCTGGACCAAATGTGGGAGCTGAAAATTGCCCGGGTTGAGGTTTTTCGAAAAATACGCTCGATTTATCAATAAAGAACAAAGACGATAACTCCTTAGGGGTATCGTCTTTGTTTGTTATGGATGCCCTCTGCGTCAGGATAAACCCAAATGGTAATGCACAAATTCTTCGTCCCGCTTATATCCTGCGGATTCGTACAGGCGTTGAGCGGCCGTGTTGTGAAGCTGCGTCGAGAGGGTCAAGCCTTTGGCCTTGGTCTGAACGGCGTGCGCACGGGCTTGATGAAGCAGCTCCCTTCCAATGCCAAGCCCGCGATATTCGGAATCCACGTACAGATCATTCAGAATCCACAACCTGGACATGGATAGCGACGAGAAGGATGGATATAATTGTAGAAAGCCTGGCGTGGCCAGGGATTCACAGCGGGTGCAGTCCGCTAAATATATGACGGAATCGCCATGGGTCAGCCTTTCCCTGATATATTCCCGGGCCCCGTCCAGATCATCTTCCCGCTCATAAAATTGCCGATACTGATTCAACAGCGCGGCCGCTTTGTCCAGATCCTTCAGCTCTGCTTGATATATGCGAATCTCTGCCTTCACATCCTCCACACCCTTTTCGTCCCTTGTTTTCCCCAAGTGTACTGGATATTGGTTAAGGTTTGGAATGCAGAATACCATGAAGGGTTTGCACGTATCTTCATCTTCTCGCTGCGATGACTTCTCTTATGGACCTAAAATTTATTCTTAACGTATCGGTACTTAGATCGCACGTCCTACAATAACCAGATCCCGCTTGACTCCGTCAAGCTCCGCAACCGCTGGGAGAAGCCCCCACTGGTCGAAGCCGAACTTCTTCAACAGCTTGAGGCTTGGTTCATTATGACCGAATACGAATCCGACGAGATTGCTGACGCGAAGACGCGGGCACTCCTCGATGGCCTTCTGGATCAATAGGCTGCCGGCACCAACGCCGCGATATTTCTCGTTAACGTAGATACTGATTTCAGCTGTCCCGTTATAGGCGGGACGGCCATAGAAGGATTGAAAGCTCATCCACGCAACCAGCCCGTCATCAGATCGCATGACCCAAAGAGGGCGAAAATCGTTGCTATGCTCTTCAAACCAGCGTATGCGGCTCTCCACCGTGACCGGCTCCAGATCGGCCGTTACTTTTCTGCTTGAAATCGTTGAATTGTAAATGTCCACAATGGCCGGCAAATCCTCTTTGACGGCATAATCGATACGGTATGGATGCGTCACGATGTTCTACCTCCGAATAGATGTCTTTATTACGAGATCTATTGTACAAGAGGTAACGGAAAAACGCTTCTATTTTCTCAAGCCGCGATTCATTCACGTGGAAAACTTTACTTACGCGATGGAACGCGATACCCTTACATTAACGGCATGATGAACGTTTTGAGTAAAGAAAGGAATGAACAGGATGAACGAACGACTGCAAAGTTTGCTGTTATCCATGAAGGATCAGGGCTGGGATCATGTCCTGGTGACAGACCCCAAGCATGTTTATTATTTGACCGGCTTTGCGAGCGATCCCCATGAGCGCTTTCTCGGCCTGCTCCTCTCCTCCGCCAATGATCCGGTGCTGATCGTGCCGGCATTGGACGCGAATGCGGCCGAGGCCGCTTCAACCGTGAAGAACATTGTCACGCATCAGGATACCGATAACCCTTACCTTTTGCTTAAGGAACAGATTCAAGGCACCGCCGGAACGCTGGCGCTGGAGAAGGATCAGCTGACCGTCTCCCGCTATGAACAGCTGCGGCAGCATGTGAACGCGGACCGCATCGAAGATGTCGGCCTTGCGCTGCGGGATCTTCGGATTCGAAAGTCTGCCGAGGAAGTGAAGATCATCAAGAATGCGGTGAGGCTGGTCGAAGAAGTTCTGACGCAAGGCCTGGCCCGGGTAAAAATCGGCGTCAGCGAGCTGGAGCTTGTCGCGGAACTGGAATACTTGATGAAAAAGCTTGGCGCGGACGCGCCCTCCTTCGCCACGATGGTATTATCCGGCCCCAACACCGCCCTGCCTCATGGCGTTCCGGGTGCGCGCCGAATCGAAGCAGGGGATCTGCTCATGTTCGATTTGGGAGTATACGCCGGCGGTTATGCGTCGGATATTACCCGTACCTTTGCGGTAGGCGATCTGAAGCCGGAAGCCGTTAACATCTATGAGACGGTTCTTGCTGCGAATCTGGCCGGGATTCAGGCCGTCAAACCCGGCGTGACCTATGGCTCGATCGACCAAGCGGCACGCAATGTGATTGACGGCGCAGGTTACGGCCATGCCTTCGTACATCGCCTGGGTCACGGGCTTGGCATGGATGTCCACGAATATCCGTCCGTTCACGGGTTGAATCAGGACATATTGCAGCCTGGGGCGGTCTTCACCATCGAGCCCGGCATTTACCTGCAAGGCGTCGGCGGCGTTCGAATCGAGGACGATGTCATCGTGACCGGCGATGGCGTCGAGGTGCTGACCTCCTTCCCGAAAGAACTGACCGTCATCGGATAAATCATGTTCAGCATGAAAAAAAGCCCGAATCACCGTTTCGCTTACGGTATTCGGGCTTTCTCTATTCACGCAGAAGAGCCAACCTTGAAGGCAGAAACACTCCCTGCAAGATGGCTCCCCTGGATGCGTTCATTATGCCTGAACCATATCCAGTTCAATGTTGTCGTCGTTATACACGTCTTTATCCACTTCATTCATGACTTTCCCGGTAATCACGCCGGCCGTCATGGAGTCATTCACGTTCAGTGCCGTCCGTCCCATATCGATCAGCGGCTCGACGGAAATCAACAGGCCTGCCAAGGCAACCGGCAGGTTCATCGTGGAGAGAACGATGAGCGATGCGAAGGTAGCTCCGCCTCCGACACCCGCCACGCCGAAGGAACTGATCATAACGACCACGATCAAGGTCAGGATGAACGACCACGACGTCGGATCCACGCCGGCCGTCGGGGCAATCATGACGGCCAGCATGGCAGGATAAATGCCCGCGCAGCCGTTCTGCCCGATCGTGGCGCCAAACGATGCCGAAAGGTTCGCGATGCCTTCCGAGACGCCCAGCTTTTTGTTCTGGGTCTGCACGTTAAGCGGGATCGTAGCCGCGCTGGAACGCGACGTAAAGGCAAAGGTCAGCGTCGGGAATACCTTCTTGACGTACTTGAACGGATTGAACCCGAATATCGCCAGCAGCACCAGATGGATAATGAACATGGCGATCAAGGCCACGTATGAAGCCAGAACGAAATCGATCAGATTCATGATCACCGCAAGATCGGTCGTGGCGATCGTTTTGGCCATCAGCGCCAGAATCCCGTAAGGCGTCAGACGAAGCACCAGCGTCACGATACGCATGACCACGCCGTATACGGCGGAGATCATGTTGCGGAAGGTCTCCGCCTGCTCCTTGTTTTTACGGTCCAACCCGAGCACGGCGATCCCGATGAATGCCGAGAATATGACGACCGCAATCGTCGAAGTTCTTCGTGCTCCCGTCATGTCGGCAAACGGATTGCTCGGAATGAAATCCAGAATCTGCTGCGGCAGCGTACGACCCTCGACATCCCCGAGCCGTTCTTGCAGCAGCGCGCCCTGCTGCTCCTCGGCAGCGCCGCCCTGAATATTGACGGCGGACAAATCGAACGCCAGCGCTGTCGTAATTCCGACAGCGGCGGCTACCGCCGTCGTCAGAAGCAGCACCGTAATGATCATTCCGCTCATTTTGCCCAGGTTTTTTCCGCCCTTCAGCTTCATGATGGCCGATATGATCGACACCATGATCAGCGGAATGACCATCATCTGCAGCAGTCTCACGTAACCGTAGCCAACCAGATTAAACCAATCGGTGGATTTCACCACCACATCGGAGGTCGAAGTGTAGATGAGCTGCAGTGCCACTCCGAACAACACACCCAGTCCAAGTCCGGCAAACACGCGTTTGGTAAACGAGTAATGCTTTCTCTGCATCCAGTACAAAATACCGACCAGCAGAATCAGAACAAGGACATTGATGATAACCCAAAGCGTTTCCATCCTAATGATTCCTCCCATTCTATAAATAAGGATATACTGCGTCATCCTCATGTCATAAGTGCGCTAGTATGTATTCATATCCATTTCATAGCCCACTCTAAACATATCATTACCCGTTTGAGAAAATTCCTGTCAAAAACGTTATTTTTCTGTTGACGTGAATTATGTCGACTATGTTGATCGGAATACAACCGCATTGCTCTACTATCATATCATGTAAACTTCAAAAGGAGAACTACCAAAATTAACACAATCGTTTCAATCCATTCATTCAACGCCCCATAGGTATCTCCCGTCAATCCCCCGAGTCTTCGGCTCATCCGTTCGGCCGTCAAACTTCCAACGGCCCAGGCTGCCAACGGGATGACGAGGATTCCTCCGATTCCGATCGCCGCAAGATCCAGTGTGCTTGTCGTGCACCAGAGAAGGCCTATGACGACCAGCGTTAACAGGATCGCGACTATGCCTGCCAGCGACCTCCTTCTAACGGACAGTCCGTGAAACAAAGCTGCCAGCCCCTCGCTTCCCCGTGCCATCGGCCATCGATACATGGCGTGGACCATAAACCAGCGGCTCCAGACCGGAGCGAGCACCAGCAGCCACGCTTCTTGCTTCCATACCCCCTCAGACAAATCCCAAACGGACATGATTAAGGAAGCTTTCAGAAGGAGCAGCAGCATGCAGGCCATGACCCCCATCGCGCCTACCCGGCTATCCTTCATAATTTCAAGCATTCGTTCGCGCGACCGATGGCTCAGCAGCGCATCCGCGCTGTCCATCCAGCCATCGAGATGAAGCCCTCCGGTTAACGCTACCCATGCAGCCAGCAGGATGACGGCAGCAGGAAAGGAAGGCAGCACAAAGCTTAAGCCCAGTCCCAATGCGGCAACGATAACACCTATGACTGCCCCTACGAAAGGATAAAAAACGACGCTCCGCTGTTGAACTTCGGGTGTAAAGGGAATTTCCCTCCGCACGGGAAGCCTCGATAAAAATTGAAAAGCGGCCGCAGCCGCTTCGATCATCTTGCTCATATCCGATACTCCCTGCTCTTGATTTCCATTGGAATTCCCGCGGTCACCAGAAATACCTCGTCACAGACCTGGGCCAGTCGTTGATTCATGATCCCTGCCCAGTCGCGATAAATCCGGCCCAGCGGATATTCGGGTACAATCCCTGAACCCACTTCGTTTGTTACCAATATAACCATGCCCGGGTATACCTGAACCGCTCTTGCCAGCCTGCCGATTTGAAGCCCCAGCCGCTCTTCCATGACGGCCGTGCCTTCAGGTTCGGCCTGCAGCAGCACGTTCGTAAGCCACAGCGTCAGGCAATCCACTACCACCGCAGGGGCGTCCGAGGCAGACTGGCCGAGCGTTTCCAGCAATTCGGGCAGAGCGACAGGCTCCTCCACCGTCTGCCAACCATAGGCTCTATCCTGCCTGCGGTCTTGATGAATACGGATCCGTTCCCGCATCTCATCGTCATAGGCTTGCGCAGTCGCTATATATGTACCGGAATCGGCGCGCTTCATGCACAGCTTCTCCGCGAACGAGCTCTTCCCGCTCCTCGCTCCGCCCGTAACCAACACGCTTCCACGATGACTCATACGGCTCCTCCGCTGATGCCGGCGCTCTCAAACGTCGCCATCTCGTTCACGATCCTGCACGCCGCCTCGACCAGATGAAGGCACAGCACACCGCCCGTCCCCTCGCCAAGACGCATGTCCATTTGAAGCATCGGCTGGAGTCCCAGCTCTTTCAGCAGAAGAACATGCGCCTGTTCATGCGAAACATGGGAAGCAATCATATAAGGAAGGGCATCCGGGCAGATCGATTTGGCAACCAACGCCGCGGCACTGGATATGAATCCGTCAATGATGACAGGACATCCATGAGCAGCCGCCCCCAGAATCAATCCGGCCAATCCGCCGATTTCGAAGCCCCCGACTTTGGCCAGCACGTCGAGCGGGTCGGCGGCATGAGGCGCATTGACTTGTATCGCCCGTTCCACAACCCGAATCTTATGGTTCAGCCGTTCATCCGTCACGCCGGTTCCTCGTCCCACAACCTCGGATGGCTGCTTGCCGGACAGAACCGAGAAAATAGCCGCGCTTGGCGTCGTGTTCCCGATGCCCATCTCTCCGGTTACGAACATCTGCGTGCCTTGTTTAACCAGCTCTGCCGCCACCTCAGCTCCGGTCACTACGGATTGCAGCGCTTCTTCCCTTGTCATTGCGGGTCCTTTGGCCATATTGGCGGTTCCTCTGCCAATGTTCCGGGACAGGAGCCTCTCATGGGTCAGCTCGGTCGCTACGCCGATATCCACGCAATGAACGTCTGCCCCCGCTTGACGGGCCAGCACGTTAACGGCCGCCCCTCCATTCAGGAAGTTCATCACCATTTGGGGCGTCACCTCGGCCGGAAATGCGCTGATTCCTTCATCACACACCCCATGATCGCCAGCCATGACAACCACGGATGTTTTGGTAAACGAGGGCTTCATTTTCCCCGTGATTCCCGCTAATTGGATCGCCAGCGACTCCAGCTTGCCCAAACTGCCCGGAGGTTTCGTCAACGTATCCAAATAGGCGGCGGTTTCCGCCTGCGCTTCGGCATCCAGCGGTTTAACGTTAGCGGTAATTCCCTTCAAACGACTTGTGAGTGTATCCGTCAATGAAACGGCCTCCTTCCTCTTGCTCCTAAATCTTACAACGCGGCTGAACCTGCGGCAACACCGCTTTAGGACCAGTTGCTGTTCGCCGTTAACAGCACCTCCGGAGCCCCATTCTCGGGATGGGTCACGATGGAGGGCTCCACCCGGAAAATCCGTCGGATATACGCTGCCGTCAGCACGTCCTCCGGCTTGCCCGCCCCTGCGATCCGTCCCTGATCCAGAACCAGCAGTTTATCGCAGAATTGAGCCGCCAGATTGAGGTCATGCAGTACGCTGATCACCGTTATGCCGGACGAGTTCCGCCACTCCGCCACCATATCCATGAACTGAAGCTGATAGCGGATATCCAGATAGGTCGTCGGTTCGTCCAGCATCAGCAGCGAAGGCTCCTGGACCATCACCTTGCCCAAAGCGACACGCTGGCGCTGTCCTCCGCTTAACTCGGTAAGCCGGCGCTCCTCCAGGCCGTTCAGATCCAGCTTTCGAATAACGGCCTCGATAAGCGGGGCCGCATCCTTATCCTCACGGCCAAGCCAGTTCAAGAACGGGAATCGTCCCATCTCCAGCACGTCCCGGACGGTAAAATCGGTAGGGTCGAGTCCCTCCTGCTGCAGCACCGCCACGATTCGGGCCAGTGCCTTCCGGTTATAGCGTCCAAGCTCCTTGCCCAGAAGCGTCACGCTTCCTTCCGTAGGACTTTCCACGCCGGATAACAGCTGCATGAGGGTGGACTTGCCGCTGCCGTTCGGTCCGATGATCCCCCACCATTCCCCTTCGGCAATGTGAAGGTCCACCCCGGATAGAATCGACGCCTTGCCATAGGCTTTGCCAAGCCCTTGGGCCGTAATCATGATAACCCCTCCCTGCGCCGTTTTTTGTTCCGGTACAGCAGATAAGCAAAGAACGGAGCGCCTATGAATGCCGTGACCACCCCGAGCGGGATTTCCGTCGGCGCCAAGACGGAGCGTGCTGCCGTATCGCACCAAACCATGAAAATCGCGCCGCCCAGCGCCGACAGGGGAACAATCACGCGGTAATCGGAGCCGGTGATCAGCCGAATCATATGCGGTACTACAAGCCCGACGAACCCGATCACGCCGGAAACCGATACGGCTGCCGCGGCAAGCAGGGTAGCGACGATCAGCACGCTGGTCTTCAGACGATCGACATTCAATCCCATATGAGCGGCCTGCCGTTCCCCGAGCGACAAAATGTTAAGCGCCCGCGACCTGCTCCATAGATATACGAAACCCGCTGCAAAATACGGGAAAAGGATGGCCGTATACGACCATCCGCGCATGCTCAGGCTTCCCATCGTCCAGTACAGGATTTGGTTCACCGTATCTTTGGACATCACCGTCAGAAACGAAACGACGGCGCCCAGAAACGACTGCATCACCACCCCGGACAGGATGAGCCCATGGATCGGCAGTTTTCCTTGATCCCTTGCCAGCAGCAAAACGGCCCATAGGGTGCCTGCTCCGGTCAGAAACGCTACAACCGGCAGTGTATAACCTCCGGCAAAGGAATATTCCATTCCGAAAAAAATCAGGGATGCCGCGCCAAGCGCAGCACCCGAGGACACACCGAGCGTAAACGGATCCGCCAGCGGATTGCGAAGCACGCCTTGAAAGGCGGCCCCGGCCACCGCCAGGGAGGCTCCAACAAGCATCCCGAGCAGGATCCGCGGCAATCTCACCTTCATCAGGATTTGCTCGGAGGAAGCTTCCCAGCCTGGAACGATGGAATCGCCGATTCCCGGCAGCCGGTGCAGCAGCATCGCTCCAATCTCTCTCACAGGCAGGTGAACGGAGCCGATTCCGAGACTGACAACCAAGGTCAGCAGTAAAAGGATCAGGCCGGCCGCACCGAATCCTGCAAGTTTTTTACTCATGGATTCATCAATTCCGGATAAACGGCCTTCGCCACTTCCATCAGTCCTTGCGTCACGCGCGGGCCCGGACGGCTGAGCAGATTGGCATCCACGGAAATGACCTGATCGTTCTTGATGGCTTCGATCTGATCCCAGCCGCCGCGCTCCTTGATCAGCTGATCCAATGTTTTCTTGGTGGCTTCGTCCACCACATCGTCCGTGTACAGAATAACGTCCGGGTTCGCGGCGATGATGTTCTCCTCGCTGATTTCGAACCAGCCTTCCGCATCGCCGGCTGCATTGACGCCGCCAGCTGCGGTAATGATCTCATCCATGAACTCGCCTTTGCCGACGGTCCATCCCGGAGAGAACTCCACGTACACTTTCTTCTTGTCTTCATCCTTCACGGATTTCACGGCTTCCGTAACGGCAGCCAATTCCTGCTTCATCTGATCGACGACCGCTTTCGCCTCGGCTTGACGGTCCGTAATTTGACCGATCAGCTCGATGTTCTCCATCACCGCATCGATGGTTTTCGGATCGTTGACGAACAGCGTAACGCCAAGCTCGCGCAATTTCTCGGCATTCTGGGCATTCATCGAAGCCGCGAATACCACATCGGCGTCGGCTGCGATGATCGCCTCTTCATTCACCTGGAACCCGCCCAGTTTAGGCTTGGATTTGGCCGCTTCGGGGTAATCGTCGTTATCGGATACGCCAACGATCTCCTCATCCAGTCCCAATGCAAACAGTTTTTCCGTCTCGGACGGAGTCAGGGACGCAATCTTGGTCGGCGCTTTCTCAAACGTCATTTCCACGCCCGTTGTATCCTTGACGGTCAGCGGATACGTGGTCTTAAGCTCTTCCGCCGATTCCGCCGGCGCTTCGTTATTCTGCTCTTGCTGCTGTGCCGGCGGCGTCGCATCCTTCGGTGCTGCTTCTTCACCGCCGCAGCCGATCAAGGCCAGGGCCATCAGTATGGCTACCAGAAGTACGGACCATGTTTTGTTTAATGCTTTCATCTCTTGGAATCCCCCTAAACATAATTGAGAACCTGGCGCAGGCGTGTCTAAATTCCTTCGACCGATCCTTAACTGGTAAGAAACGTTCAATCTTCATACCCTAAGAAGCAAAAATCCCCGACTCCTCGATGACAAGGACTCAGGGATTACGTTTGTATCATAAGGACGCCGGGATAACCGTTCAACGATGGCGCCTTAAACTTCCGTCCGCATGGCTCCATGCGTCCGGTAAACGTAATCCTCTCCTCGAAGGACCGTCTTTCATTCGCTGAGGGCAGGTCTCCTGACTTGCAGGTTGTAACGACTTCTCCGCCTTCCCAAGCGCTAAGGCTCAGTGGCATATGGAAAAGTCCCTGCTTCACAGTGGCGGGACCGTGCCGGACTTGCACCGGCTTCCCTATTAACCCGGCAGAAAACAATAACGCCCTCTGTCCGGGACCCTCGCAAATCATATGAATTTATGGATGATAGGCCAAGCATGGTTTCTCTGCACAAGATTATAGGCGATAAACCATCCCCTTACAACTGAAAGTTTCGGGCGTTTCGATTGCGTCATGACACCGATTTAGCCCGTTATCGCCTATTCCGACCGAAATCATACGTTTTCGTTTTATTCGCTTAACCGTACGCCCCGCCAGCTCGCTCCGTCCCATGTCAGCTGCAGCTTGAGAACCTCGCCCGGCATAACCGACGTCGCCCAGAATTCCGTATCCGGCACGGTAGCCGCTGCCATCTCCCGAATAACGCCGCCGTGGGTGACCACAAGCACGTCAACTCCTTCAGCGAGCGTTCCTCGGCCATCATCACCACGCCTGGCCTCTGCCTCTGCCTCTGCCTGCGAAAGGGGATCCGGAGCTTCCTCCATATGCAATAATTCCTTCACATCCAAATGCAATCCCGACAAAAAGGCCTGGACGCGGGAACCGAAAGCTTCCCAGCTCTCCCCGCTGGGCGGCGTAACTTCCGCAGGGTTATCGATCCAGCGCCGGTAGAGGGAATCCGTCTTCAAATCCTCGTAGGTCTTTCCTTCCCAATCCCCGAAATCCAGTTCGCGCAGCCGCGGGTCATATCGTACGCCCGTCATAAACTGGCCCAATATGTCATCATCAGGAACAGCACCCCTTTTTGAATCCGATAAAATCACATTGAGCGTCTGCCGGCAGCGGAGGAGATCGCTGCAATAGATCCGGACAAAATGCCTGCAGCGAAGTTCCTCCCGCAGCGGGAGGAGCTGTTCCCTTCCCTCAGCCAGAATTCCCTGATCCTCATGGCCGAGATAACGGCGCTCCTCGTTCCACAACGTGCGGCCGTGACGCACCAGATGCAGGCTGATCCTCATATCCATAGGCTTCCTCCTGCCGCGGCAGCAAGTCCGATCACCGCGGTACCCAGCATCGTAAACAAAACCGATACGCCTACAAGCAGACGGTTTGTCACCCGGATATCCTCCGCTTCGAGCGGTCGGTCGGGGTCCCCCATGTAAGCCCGGAACGAGATCACGCCTTGGTACGAATTTTCGCCTCCCAGGCGAATCCCCAGGGCACCGGCAACGGCCGATTCCGGGAAGCCGCTGTTCGGACTGGGATGCTTACGCGCATCTCGATTAACCATCTTGATCGCTTGTTTCCACTGCAGCGAGAACATCGCCGCCGCGATGGTCAACAGCCCGGCGGTCAGGCGTGCCGGTATCCAATTGGCGAGATCGTCGAGCCGGGCGGAGGCCCAGCCTAAATGCAGGTACTTCTCGTTTTTATAACCGACCATGGAATCCAGCGTATTCACGGCGCGGTAGGCCAACGCAAGCGGCGCCCCTCCGATCAGGGCAAAAAACAGCGGAGCGATGACCGCGTCCACGATATTTTCCGCAACCGTCTCCACCGTCCCCCGCACAATTTCCGGCTCATCCAGATGAGCGGTGTCCCTCCCGACCACCATGCTTAGCGCTTGCCTGGCCTCGGCGATATTCCCGGAACGAAGATGGCCGTAGACCTCCAATCCTGCCTCGCGCAGCCCCTTGATCGCAATCGTAGTCGCAATGAGAACGATCTCCGCACCCCAGGCAAGCCAAGGATGAATCGCTGCGCACAGCTCCAGCAGCAGCCAAGCCAGCACGAAGGAGCCGCCGGCCACGATCACCGGCAGCAATATCCCCGCCCGCTTCAGTCCCTGAGCGGAAATCGTCCGCTGGCGAATCCATCCTTCGACCCGGCGGATCGCCTTCCCCATGCCGATGACGGGATGCGGCAGCCATCTCGGATCTCCGATCAGCAGGTCCAGCGCCACCGCCGCCCATATGACCCATACGGCGGTCATATCCGATCTTCTCTTTCGGCGGCGATGCTCTCCGTGACGCTGTCGTAGACAAGACGTCCGATCATGCCGCCCAGATCGGTCGCGGTTCCGGCATAATGATGGTTCACGCCATAGGCTGTATTGCCGCTGACCGCAAGGACCATCGCATCCGTCGTCGTCCCCGTGGCGGCGGCTCCGGTTTCATGATCCTTCACCCCCAGGTCATGCAGCGCCGCGGCTTTCGCTTCGGCTGCCGTCAGCATGGCGTTCACCATGCAAGCCGGCGTCAGCCTTCCGTCCACCACCAGCACGACATTAATCGTGCCAGGCTGGTAAGCCGCGAAGGTCGTGCGTCTCGACCCGGCGCGGGCAGCATTGCCCACGCCCGCGGTAGTACAGCATAGAACGGAAGCTTGCTCGCCCCGAGCCTCCCGAATGGAGGCATATTTCAGTTTTACCGCCGTCATCAATCCTGCTGTGGAATCGGCCGGATAGCCGTGCCCAGCCATAAAGCTAACCATATCGTTTATCGGATCGCTGCAATCGTAATGCTTGTCGACATAACGGTTCACGATATGGTCCAAATGCAGAAAACCGCCGCCGTATATGGCGCTGCTTATGGACGCAGCCGGACTCGGAAGCGAGATCCGAATATGCGGATGCTGCTGCTCCGAATCCAAGGACACGATGGCTCCCGGCCATGCATCCGAGTTATATGGACGATTGCTGCCTTTCAGAAAAGGTACTGCCATGTTTTTTTCTCTCCCTGCTCCTTAAATATCTGAACCAACTGTACCTGTAGCGTTCTTCATATGGATCTGCTGCTAGAAATCCCTAAGTCGCGTCAGCAGAAGGATTTCCAAGGACCTCCGCGGTTATCGCCAGCAGTCTGTCGTTAGATCCGGCATCCTTAACGGCTAACCGGATGTGGCGCTCACCGAGGCCCGGGTACATGGCGCAGCTGCGGACGAGCACGCCCCGCCTGCCCATTTCCTGCTGGAACGTCCCTGCAGTCCAAGGCCGCGGAAGCTCCATCAGCAGAAAATTGGCCTCCCCCGGCGTAACGTCAAGCCCCAGCGCTCGTAAACCATGTATCAGCTTCTCGCGTTCCACGCGAATCAATTGCAGCGTGTCCAGTTCATATTCCCCGCCGCTGCCAAGACAAGCCTCTCCCGCAAGCAGCGCCAGTCCATTGACGCTCCACGTCACCTGTTTGCCTGCCATGGCGCGTATCACGTCGGGGTGGGCAACCGTAAACCCGAGCCGCAGGCCCGGTATCGCATAAAACTTGGTCATCGAACGGACAATGATCGTCCGCGGATAGTCCAGCAGTTCCGGCATCAACGTCTGTCTGTCCTCCGGCGGAATGAAATCGATGAAGGCCTCATCCAGCACCAGCCAGGTCCCTTCTTGCTCAGCGCATGCCGCCAGCTCGCGAATATCCTCCAGGCTGTACTGAACCCCGTTCGGATTGTTCGGCTGTCCCACAAATACGAGATCCGTGCAGGCGATCAGCTCCATCATATCCGCCTTGTCCGCACGCCAGTCCCGCTCCGGCTCCCCGCACACGGAGCGGATGTCCGAACCAAATTTCAAGGACAATTCCCGGTATTCGGAAAAACAGGGATCGACCACGCCGACCGTTCGGGGCTGCAGGCCCAGCAGCAGCAATGCCATGCATTCTGCAGCTCCATTTCCGACAAGAATGCACCGGGCATCGATGTCCAATTCCTCTGCAAGCAGCCTCTTGAATTCGCGGTGCCCCGGATCCGGATAACGAATCACCGCGCTCATCCCTTCTTCTAACGCTGCCATGACCCCTTGGGGCGGTCCTAGCGGGTTAATATTCGCGCTGTAATCCAGAAAAGCCGAGGCTGCCCTTCCATATGCAGCCGCCGCCGTCTCCACGTCCCCGCCGTGTCCGTACACCTCGATCAAAGGTTGGTTATTATCGCTCATAAGGGTTCCTCCCGTTCCATGCCCATGGCTCTTGCAAGCCCTGCCGTTATGTAATGCCATCATTATGTCGCTACCGTCCCTGACTCGTCAACATGGAATGCTTTGTCTCTGCCTTCAAATTGGTTTACAATAGTCTGGAAGCACCACATTTTGAATTGTGACGACGGAGGATGCTATGCTATTTATCGATAATCAGGGGATTCACGACCCATCCATCAACCTAGCGATTGAAGAATATGCGCTTAAGTACTTGTCCATGGACGAGAGCTACCTTCTCTTTTATATCAACAAGCCTTCCATCATCATCGGAAAGCATCAGAATACGATCGAAGAGATCAACCAGGAATACGTTCGCGACAACAACATCCAGGTTGTGCGCCGGCTGTCCGGCGGCGGAGCCGTGTACCACGATCTCGGCAACCTGAATTTCAGCTTCATTACGAAGGACGACGGCCAGTCGTTCCACAACTTCCTGAAGTTCACGCAGCCGGTCATCGACTTCCTGCAAAAGATGGGCGTGCCAGCCGAGCTCAGCGGCCGGAATGACCTGCAGGTCGGCGAGAAGAAAATTTCGGGGAACGCTCAGTTCTCGACGCGGGGACGCATGTTCAGCCACGGCACGCTCATGTTCGATCTGAATCTGGATGACGTGCAGGCCTCGCTGAATGCCAATCCGGAAAAGTTCAAATCCAAGAGCACCAAGTCCGTGCGCAGCCGCGTAGCTAACATCAAGGAGCTGCTTGGCACCGACATGACCATTGAACAGTTCCGCGCGGAGCTGCTTCGCTCGATCTTCGGGATGGAACCGGATCAAGTACCGCAATACGTGCTTCAGGAGAAGGATTGGGAGATCATCAACCAGATTTCGAAGGAACGCTACCAGAATTGGGATTGGAACTACGGGCTGTCCCCTGAGAGCAACGTGAAGCATGCGAGGAAGTTCCCGGTGGGCATCATCGATATCCGCATGGATATCCGTGAAGGGCATATCGGAGAGATTAAAATTTACGGCGATTTCTTCGGCGTCGGCGATGTTGCGGATATCGAGAATCTGCTTCGCGGCAAACGGTACGAAGAAACGGCGGTGCGCACCGCGCTATCCGGCATCGACGTCAAGCATTACTTCGGCAACCTCGAGCTCGACGATCTGATCGGCCTCATCTTTCTTGAGGAATAGATCCGACTGAAATCTAAATAAGCCTCTCGCCCCGTATGCATTGCATAAGGGCGGGAGGCTTTTTCATTGTAAAACTGCATATCCCGGATTTAAGAAGCCATAAACACGTACCAAACAAGGGCCAGCGTCAGCACAATGCAGGCATTCTCTACCGTGCGTCCCCATTTGCTTCCGGTGCTCATGATCTTCAGCTTGATTCTCCATTTGAACGGAGGAAGCGGACGGATTCCGCGGTTGGTCAGCGCATCTGCGAGCAAATGAATCGAGTAGGATAAACCGCCGGCAAACCATAGGCTTTCCCCGCCGATCTTGCCCTGTGACGCAAAATACAGCAAGCCCGTCCATCCGGCTGCGGCATAGACGGTATGGGTTAACCCCCGATGGGTCACCAAGGAGCCTGCAATCAGCACGCTGCCTGCGATCGTATTCCATGGGCTGAAGCCCTGCCCGAAGGAAATCAGTCCCAAGCCGATCAGGAACATGACGACATGGCGCAGCGTCCGGCTCGGCAGGTACGAAACAACCCCGATCAGCCCGGCCAGGGCGATATTCCAAGGCGCATACTCCTTGCCGTAGAATACGACGAATATGGCGGCCCCAATCATCGCCAGCTGTAGAATTCGCAGCAGCCCGGAAGGAATCGCCTTGCGCACCAGCAGGGAGTTGGGCTCGTCGATGTCGGGAAGCAGCGAGCTGACCAAAGCCACTGCCGCGGCAGGCAGCGTGACAGGCACTCCGCTCATGCCCATGACGGATAACGTGACCCCTGTGCTGATAATCAAATGAGCTCTGCCCATCATGATGACATTCTTCCTTTCTAAGCTCAATG
This sequence comes from Paenibacillus sp. CR_12, assembly GCF_041953985.1. Taxonomy (NCBI): domain Bacteria; kingdom Bacillati; phylum Bacillota; class Bacilli; order Caryophanales; family Paenibacillaceae; genus Paenibacillus; species Paenibacillus sp. CR_12. The sequence goes on from NZ_JAVFHO010000013.1 coordinate 55,181, forward strand.
CTGACTATGGAATCGATGGATCTCTTGCCGATCTCCACGTCCGATAGCCCAGGGTCATGAGAATATACGTTCGGTTCATTAGTATAGCAAAATCATCCTCTTTTTGTCTACCCCTTCCACTTTTGCAGGCTTAAAAATGGTTGTCCGATCCGCTCATATGGGATACAATTTGATCACTTGCCCATGGCTTACGCCCGGGGACGAAAGTACGGGAAGCTGCAATTTGAGTTTCGCATCATCGGAAAGGATGACTACCTAGTGAATCGCTCACGTATCGCCGACATCAGCCTGCTTCTGGTGGCCATGATGTGGGGCTCCACGTTCCTCATCGTTCAGTATGCGGTGCGCGTCCTCCCGCCTATGGCCTTTAATTCGGCCCGCTTTCTGGGAGCGGCCCTGCTCCTCGCATTGATCATCACCCTCTTTTACCGGAATCAGTGGAAGCTAATATCCGGCAGGATGCTGCTGCATGCTTGCCTGCTCGGTCTTTTTTTGTTTATCGGCTATGCCTTTCAAACGGCGGGCCTTCTGTACACGACCACGTCCAATGCAGGTTTCATTACCGGCTTGTCCGTCGTGCTGGTGCCTTTCATATCGTACGCGCTGTTAAAGCACTCCATCTCCAGATTCACTTGGATCAGCGCCTTGCTTGCTGCAGCGGGCCTGTACCTGCTCACCTTCGCCGGATCCGGCATGAGCCTGAACAAGGGCGATGTGCTCGTATTCGTTTGCGCCATCGGTTTTGCGCTCCATATCGGTTATACGGGCGTTTATGCCGGCCGATATCCCTCCCTGCTGCTGGCAGCGCTCCAGATGGCCGTCGTTGGGGTATTCAGCCTGATAGCTTCCGCTTTAACCGAACATGTGGGCCATGCAGCGGATCTGATGGAGAAGCTGACCGAGCCGAACGTGCTGTGGGCGCTCGCTGTATCCATCGGCCCTACCAGCGCATTCGCCTTCTGGATCCAAACCGTCTGCCAAAAATACACGACGCCGTCCAGGGTAGCCATCATCTATGCAACGGAGCCCGTATTCGCGGCATTGACGGGAATTCTGTTTGCCGGAGAACGGCTTACGCTTTTCGGCGGCATCGGTTGCCTGTGCATTTTGGCGGGAATGGTGATTGCGGAATTGAAGTCTGCGCCACAGAAGGTACAATAGAGTTAAAGACAGAGACAGAATCAAAAAGGAGAGATACCCATGACAACTTACAAATTGATGGCCATCGACATTGACGACACCCTGATCAATGACGATAAGGAAGTAACCCCCGGCGTCCAGCAGGCGCTTGAGCAAGCGGTCGCCCACGGCGTCGTCGTGACGCTGGCAACCGGACGTGCCTATGCGTCAGCCCAGGCGATTGCCCGTCAAACCGGACTCAACGTTCCCATCATCACCTACCAAGGTGCCTTGATCAAAAACCTGCTCGACGAAAAGGTTCTCTACGAACGCTTCGTTCCCGTCGACGCTGCCGTAAAGCTGTTTGAATACTGCGTGGAGCACAATCTGCATCTGCAAACCTACATCGATGACAAGCTGTATGCCCGCGAAGAGAATCAGAAGCTGATCGATTACTGCGCCCTGAACCGGACGCCTTATTATATCGAGCCTGATTTTATGACGCTGGTTCGGAAACCGACACCGAAAATGCTCATTATTGACGATCCCGACTATCTCGATGAACTGATCCCTATATTCCGCGAGCTGCTCGGCGATGAAGTGCATATTACCAAATCCAAGCCGCATTTTCTGGAGTTCATGCATAAGGAAGGCACGAAGGGACATGCGCTGACCTTCCTGGCCGATCATTTTGGCTGCGACCTCAAGGAAACCATCGCTGTCGGCGACTCCTGGAACGACCACGAAATGCTGGAGGCAGCCGGACTTGGCGTCGCTATGGGCAATTCGATCGAGCCGCTTAAGGCGATTGCCGATTACGTTACGTTGGGGAATAACGAAGACGGCGTGAAGCATGTCATTGATAAATTCGTGCTCAACCAAGGTTAATACGAAAAATAACTAGCTGCGCAAACAAGCCTCCATGATATCCATGGGGGCTTGTTCCTGTCCATAAACCGGGCCAATGCGGCGCCCAAACCGTTTCCTTGGGAAGCGCAAGGCCGCCGCGACCTGTCGATCATTCCCGATCCGGGTTAAATGTTAGAATCGGCTTCAGAAGAGCCGCATCGTCGAACTCCAGCAAGCCTACCTCCATGCACAGCTCCATCAGCTTATGAATGCCGTTGAATTGCTGCAGATTTCGTTGATGAATGACCGACAACGCTTCGCGGACCAATTTTTTGGCCTGCTCAATGCTCTGATGCTCCACGGCCTGAATAATCTCCTTGATGCTCTCCAGGTAATATACGGTCCGCCTCAGCGAGCGAATCAGCAAAATCTGCCGGACATGCGAGGGGCTGTACAGCCGATATCCATTCTCGGGGTTGCGATCGGGAGTGATCAAGCCTTCCTTCTCCCAGTGACGAATGGCGGACGACTCCACGTTGGTCAATTCGGCAGCTTCGCCGATTGTCATATGCGCCTTCAGCTTTTTATCCCTGATGCTGTCAAGCCCGGGATTCTCAAGCAGGGCAAGCGTTTCGTCCGCAATGGTCTTTTCCTGCTGCAGTTTGACCTGCTCCCCGTTCACGAGCCAGAGGGCTTCATCCATCTCCCTCTTCTGGATATGGCGAATCACATCATAGGTTACGGCATAACCGAACCCGGGGAACATGGCCCGCAGACACCGGAAGTAGGCGAGATGCATCTTCGTGTATAGACGGTACCCCTTCTCGTTCCGCTCAGGTGAGGGCACCACTCCCCAAGATTCGTAATGCCTTAAAGCACTCGTACTGATATGCAGCTCTTTGGCGATGTCTTTCGGCTTGTAGTAATGCATGCCGTCCCCTCCCCGACCACGATTGAGAACCTACTTTACCAGAATCGCGGGCCATTGGCAAACCTTAAATTAAAACATTAAAGCGCTCTGATAAGGTTTGTGCAGCATCAACAAGAGTGCTGGCGAATTCGCCGCCCGGCAGCTTCCCACTTGCATCAATGTAGTATATTGGTTGGTGTAGAGGCAAGTTGAACGTATTCTTAACAGCGGGAGGCTGATCAATGATGAATATGCACATAACCGAGGAAGTTCCACAGCTTAAGGAATATATCGATCTCCGATTCGATGCAGGGCTGCCTGAGGTCGAGGAATCGATCGCAGAGACGGCTCTCAACCGCAGCCTGCTCTCCGTCCTTGTCCGGGACGGCAATGACCGGCTGATCGGTATGGGAAGGGTGATCGGCGACGGCGCTTTGTATTTTCAACTGGTAGATGTTATGGCCGCGGCATCCTATCGGGATCAAGGGCTTGAAGAAACGATCGTGTCCGAACTGCTCGCCCGCCTGAAAAAAATAGCGCCAAGCGGAGCCGAGGTCACCGTCATCACGGACGTTCCCGGAATCAAGCTGTATCAACACGCCGGCTTCAAGCTGCTGTACCCTGAACGATACGGTATGGCCGGATCTGTGTGAGAGATATCCCAACAAGCGGCTTAAGACGGCAATCCTGCCGCATCTTCACGTTAAAGGTCTCCGCACGGGGGCCGTCGGTCCGCACACATGGCTGGATTAACTACTCCATATTTTCATTTATTTAATTTCACCGTCATCCCTGCCACCGCCACACGGACTCCCTCCGGCAGAGGCAGCTCTTTCCGAACGTCGACGTCATGCGACATATGGGTATACACCGTTTGGCGAGGTTTCACCTCGGCGAGCAGCTCTGCCGCTTCCTTCATGTCATAGACGGAGCGGGTCTCGAATTGGGCGGTTTCATGAACAAAGCTGGTTCCCAGAACCAGGAGATCCACGCCTTTCAGCGGCTCCTTTTCCTTCGGGCTGAGATCAATCGAATCCGAATTGTACACCCATGTGTACCCGTCCTTCTGGAACCGGTAGGCGTAGGAGTACCCGTTTTTGCCATGGTTTACTTTCCAGCACGAAATCTCCCAGCCAGCCAATGTAAATCCATCATCGACTGGCGTCATCTCCATCTGCCGCGGAAGCCACGGATACTGGCGGACAATCTGTTCCAGCACCTCGGCTGGGGCGTATAGCCGGCCTTTTTCCCTCTGCCATCTGCAGGCATCGCTCCATTCCGGAAGGCCTCCGATATGATCAAAGTGGGCGTGCGTAATCAGCATGTCGCTCATTTTTCGAATCCCGAGCCCCTCCATCATGCCGCGCCAATCCGGACCGCAGTCGATCATAAAGGACGTTTCGCCGCACTCCACCATCGCCGAGGAGCGCAATCGCCGGTTCACGCCCGTACTCCTCGCTTCCGTGCATACCCCGCAATCGCAATATACCCGCGGGACGCCCATCGCATCCCCGGTTCCCAGAAAAGTTAATGTATCTCCGCTCACACGCATCCCCCATTATTATGTATTGATTCCTTCACGGTTAAGCAAACCTTGTCCCTTTATTGTATTAGCGCACGAAGAAAAAAACAAAGACCGCCGGGCTCATCCCGGACGGTCTTTCGTCATTCCTGCCATACGATACGTTTATGATAGCAATTCATTAAGCAAACGAGGGCTTATTATCGTCAACAGCTCCGCTGATGACCTTGACGTACTTCTTATCCACGCCTTCCACGGAAGGACCGACATATACACTGCTCTTGCTTGAGCGTCTGACCGAGCGCTTCCGGGATTTCAGCGTACTCATCATCGGTACGGGCCCCCGAACCACCCAGCTGCTGCCATTGGCGGACCCCTGCGGATGACCTGACGTTCTCTTCTTCTCATTCCTGCTCACGACGAATCCCCTCCAACTAAATGCCTGATGGTACGAAGCAGCTCACGATTCTGTTCCACAACCTCCGCGAGATCTTCATCCGTAAGAATCTCATGTCCCGTAAAATGCACGGACAATACATGATTTACACCTAAAGGATAGCAGAACACATACACCTGCGCAACTTCCTCTTCGTGATAAAATGCCCATTTTCCACTATTATAGACATCAATCACGTAAATCGACTGGTTGCTTGGCGAATGATCCTTTTTCCCATCGAACGGGAAATACCGTCCTTTACCTACATTACCCCCAATTTGGGCAATGCCTTCATCCCTTCGCCCCCAAAAGGCTGCGCCGGTCACCCGGAAATCCCCTGCAGCCGGCGGGAGCAAGGAGTTTCGGACGGCTTCACTCAGTGCATGATATTTTTCCGCTTCATCGCTCACATGCACGTTTCGGTTATATTCCCAGAAAAAATGCAGCACGCTTTGCTTGCGTCTCAGCTCCGCATCCTTCTGTTCAATCAATGTGCTCGGGTTGTTATAGAATCCTTCGGTTTCGATCGCGCTCAGAATATGTCCGCAGGCGACATCGACGGCAGATTTGTAATCATCGTCGCTTCGAAGCTCGTATTCGAGCAGCGTAATGCCCTGCAGGTCGGAGAGTAGGTGATAATCCTTAACGATCACGTCTTGAACGGAACTGCTGTCTGCCTCTACCTGATCCGGAATGATGCAGTATACCCTTCGCCGTCCGAGCCTTCCCCAGTACAGCCCCATCTCAAACAACGTGTTGTCGCGGGTAACAAATACATGTTTGCCTCGAATGAGCGCCACATCATCCGGAGAAAAGACGAACACACCAAAATCACTGGACGCCAGCTGCTTCTCCAAAGCTTCCATCGTATACATATTCGCCCCGAACGTACCCCCGTACCAAGGCGTCACTTGGGCGGAGCGTTTGAGCTGTTCGTGGATCGCCCTTGCATACTTGATGGCCTCTCTGGAAGAACCTATGAATAAATTCGGCTTCGGTATGGTCATAGGCACATCCTATTCTCCCTTTGTTATACATTTTAGTCTTATTCGACCATTATAACAAAGTTGCCTATTTTTGGGTGAAAATTATGGCAGGCGCATGTTGGTATAGTATATGCTACGGTTTCAAAACAGACCCCATAAATAACCATGCACCCGTGTCCCGATCTTCAATGGCAAAGAAAAAAGGGCGGTTGATCTTCATGGCGATCGGCTCGGTAGGCTCGGCGCTTTCCGTTATTCCCACCGCTGTCACAGCTGCGGCCTTTGTCCCTTTTTCGCTGACATCGACAATCGTATGGTGTGTGACATGATCGATCCAAAATCCGTCTCCTTGTTCGGCCAATTTGCTAAAATCAGCCTCGGCGGCGTCGAATGCCTTGACCATGCCGAGGCTCTTAAGGGCATCCGGAAGCTCGAAGCTCTGCTCCGCCTTAAACTTGGGCAGACTGAGCTGAACCGTTTCGAACGAGTAATCGCCTTTCCAGACGGACGCATCCTTCCACAGCTGCCGATGCAGCTTATCGATCGTGGAGGATTCCTTCGGCAGGATGACCAGCATGTGCATGCGGCCATCTCCATATGGAATGCGGATGGCCTGCCAGGACTCTCCTTCTTTATAGCTGTATCTATCTTCCCTCTTCATCATCGGGACTTGTTGAGTGGTGCCGTCAGATAGCGTAAATTCTTCATCCACGGTATTTGCCGGATCAAATTCATCCGTCCACCCGCCGTTGAAATATATGGCATTGATCAGGACCGCAACGCCGCCTGGCGGCTCATGATATATCTTAGGGATCATGCCGCTGGTTTTGTCTTTCACCCATTGGTTAATTGCATGCATCGCGTCCTCCCGCTGAAGGTCCGTCTCCCTGACCTCCGCACCGTAACTGTCCTTTACGGCTTCCGCATAAGCCACCTTCAGCTTAAGACCTGGCCGGTGCCAAACGGAATTGGCCACGTTCAGCACGACGCCGCCTCCGTTCTCCAGCAAGGAGCGCAGCTGGCGGTTGCCTTCATTGATGCCTGCATCATTCATGCCCCTCCAGCCCAGCATATCGGCCATCTCGGCAGCCGTATCGCCCGCGGTCCCGTTATAAGCCAGTGCCAAGGCCTGCGTGATGCTGTATGGAGAAATAATCAGGTTATCGCTCGTGTACTCAGGGTTATCCGATAACGCCTGGTGCAACCGTAAACCAAAATCATTCTGCGCTTTCACCATGCCGGCATCCACCTTGCCTAATACCTCTTTGCGTTCCTGCGCCGACAATTCCTTCACATTGGTCTGCTTATGCGCAATGCCCTGCGATTCCCCCGGCTGGATCCCGCTGTCCTGAGCGCAGGCGGTAAGCCCAACAAGCAAGCATAGGCCTGTGAGTATCTTTTTTTTCCGCATCACCTTGTCCCCCTTCAATGCCAGATTTTTGATCTATCTGCTATTGACGGAATCGACACTCCTAATGTTTCATATAAAGGATCATTTATCCAAATTCAGTTGGCAATCCACTTCATCACCGCTACAATGAATAGATGAGTTCCAGCAACATACCTAAAAGACATGCAAAGCGAAAGGAATTTCTACATATGCAAAAAATTCGTCTTGAAGGCAGCAGAGTGACGCTGCGATCCAGGAAACCCGAGGATACCCCTGTTCTATATAATCTGATCTATGGCACGAAGAACCCGGAATGGAAAAAATACGACGCCCCTTATTTCCCGCTCAAGCAGATTTCCTACGAAATTTTTGAAACGCAGTGGAACGCCGACTTCGAAACCGATCAATTTCCGAGCGATCTGCTCATCGAAGTCGAGGGCACAACGATTGGCATCGTCACGTTCTATTGGGAGCATGAGGCCTCGCGCTGGCTGGAAGCCGGCATCCTGATTTATGACCCGGGCCGTTGGAGCGGCGGGTACGGTACGGAAGCACTGTCGTTGTGGGTGGATTGCCTGTTCCAAAACCTCACCATCGCCCGTGTCGGCATTACGACCTGGTCCGGCAATCCGCGAATGATGCGCTGTGCGGAAAAGGTGGGCATGCAGCTCGAAGGCCGTATGCGAAAGTGCCGGTATTACGACGGCGTCTATTACGACTCCATTCGCATGGGCATTCTGCGAGAAGAATGGGAAGCGCGCAAAGCAACCGTATAGAGCAAGATGGTACGGAATAATCCGTATACGTGGCATATTTGCAAAATAGGAGGCGTCATTCAGACGAATGCTAATGTTCTGTACGTACAAATAAGCGAGCCGTTCAGGATATCCTGAACGGCTCGCTTTATCTCTTTTTTGTCGCCGACGGGCCATGGATGATACGCAACTCAGCACGCGACGCCCCCTCATGAACCTATCAATCGCTCCCTATACCACCAAGCATCACAGCCCTGCCAGCACCTGATACCAAACCCCTCGCTTCGAATACAGCGTCTCGCGCACCTGGTCCCATCCGCCCAGATACTCGATGTCGAACAGCCCCGGCGGGTTGGCAAACCGCTCCTTCGTCTGTTCATGCACCGATTCCTCGACGGGACGGAAGCCATGCTTCACGAAGATGTTCTGCGCCTCCGGCGTACGCAAGTACTCCACAAAAGCCGCCGATACATCCTCAGTGCCGTGTTTCTTCGCAAACCGCTCCACGACTGCGGCCGGATTCTCGATCAGCATCGTATGCTGCGGTACAACAATGTCATACTGGACGCCTTGGGCAATCCGGGCTAGCAGCTCGTTCTCATACGTAACGATCACATCCCCGACCCCGTATTCAAAAGCCGCCATCGAAGCCCGCCCGCTTTTATCGAGCGACTCCACATTGCGGTGAACCGCTTCAAGGAAGGCTTTCGCTTCGGCAGGATCACGCTTTCCATTCTCTTCCGATTGTTTCAGGCCGGCGCCGTAAATCGCGTTGATGTCCCACTGCGCCCCGCCCGAGGTCTTCGGATTCGGATACAGCACCTTGACGTCCGATCGGGTCAGATCGTCGAAATCCCGTATCCCTTTCGGGTTACCTGCGCGGGTACCGAGAACGACAATCGAGCGTGTCACCATGCCGTTATAAGGCTGGGATTTCCACTCCTTGTCGACGAGCCCCGCCCTGACGAGTTTATCGACATCCCCTTCCATGGCAAGCAGCGTGACGTCAGCCTCAAACCCGCCCGTAATGGCGCGCGCCTGTGTTCCGGAAGCCTCGTAGGATTCCTGAAAACGAATGGTTTCTCCCGTCTGTGCCTTCCACTCGGCTTGAAAAGCGGGAATAATCTCGGACAAGGCATCCCTGGCTACGCTGTACGCGCCCAGCACGATCGTTCGCTCGCCCGGCTGCGACATCGCATCTTCATTGACGGGCTGATCATCGGCACATCCTGCGATAAGCAAACTGAAGAGAAGCGCCATGCCCACTTGCAGGAATGAGGTTCGTTTCATATTCAAGATCCGCATGAATCCACTTCCCTTCGTTATTTTAGAATCATCAGATCATAATCGGCATCGGATCGACCTTCAGGCGATTTTCCTCGATCCAGCTGTGCTCGTCGTTAAAGAGGTATGCCCGGTGAACGAGGACTCGGACCTCTTGGCCCGGCTGCAGCGTTTCCTTCTCCAGCGACCGGTAGGTGATCAGTTTATGTCCCTTGACCTCCACCTCCACCAGCCACTCGCTGCCGCGGAAATGCAGATGACGGACGATCCCCGTCTCCGTGGCGGACAGTACGCTGAAATCATGCTCGCTTCCAATCTCGATATATTCCGGGCGAATTAATGCGCGCGTCGCATTCTTGTTAGCCGCTGCCTCAAATCCCTTCAGTTCGGCAGCGCTTGAAATCACGGTGGACTCGCCTATGAAGGAAGCGACAAACGGCGTCTTCGGCTCCTTGTAAATATCCCACGGCGTTCCCTTCTGCTCGACGCGCCCCTGATTAATGATCATGATTTCGTCCGCGACTTCAATCGCCTCATCCTGGTCATGCGTAACAAAAATCGACGTGATGCCGACCCGCTCGATCAGCTCGCGAAGCCAGGAGCGCAGCTCTTGGCGGATCTTCGCATCGATGGCGGCGAACGGTTCATCCAATAAGAGCAGCTGCGGCTCGGGCGCAAGCGCTCTGGCAAAGGCTACGCGCTGGCGCTGTCCGCCCGATAACTGGTGCGGATAACGGCTCTCGAAGCCTTTCAAGCCCGTCAGTTCCACCAGCTCCATCACCCGGTCTTTGATTTTGGCCTTGGCGGCCTTCTTCACCTTCAAGCCGAAAGCGATGTTGTCAAACACGGTCATATGCTTAAACAAGGCATAGTTCTGGAACACAAAGCCGATGCCGCGCTCCTGCGGCGGCAGGTCATTGACCACTTGGCCATGAAAGGAGATTTGTCCGGAATCCGGATTCTCAAGCCCGGCCAGCATGCGCAGGATGGAGGTTTTACCGCCTCCGCTGGGCCCCAGAAGCCCGATCAGATGTCCCTTTTCAATCTCGAAGCTGACATTCTTGACGGCGTGAAACGTACCGAAATGCTTGTTCAGATCGCGAACTTCCACATGCATATCAATGCACATCCTTTCTTTTTTTGGCCCATTCCATCAGCAGCAAGAGACCTACGGAGAAGGCGGCCAGTACCAGCGCCACTCCATTCGCCGCAGCCACGTTGAAATTCTCCACGTCCTGATACACAAGCGTCGTGGCCGTCTGGGTTTTGTTCATGATGTTGCCGGAGACCACCAGCACGGCGCCGAACTCGCCCAATGAACGGGCTACCGTGAGCACCAGGCCGTATACGACGGCCCACCGGATGGAAGGCCACGTTACTTTCACGAACGTGGTCCACCCGTAAGCCCCAAGCGTCGCGGCCGCCTGCTCCTGATCGTTTCCGATCTCCTGCAGGACGGGCATGACCTCGCGAACCATCAGCGGGAACGTGACGAAGAGCGTCGCAATCACCATGCCGGGGAACGCATACACCACCTTAAACCCGATCCCTTCAAAAAAACCGCCGATGATGCTGTCGGGTCCCAGCAGCAGCACAATCATCAAACCGCCGATGACCGGCGAAACAGCGTAAGGCAGGTCGACAATGCTGTTCAGAATGCCCTTGAGCTTTCGGCTGAGCCAATTTGCCCGCACCAGATACAGCGCCATCATGATGCCAAACAACGCATTCAAAAAAGTAACGAATACCACAATCAGACCCGTCATCATCAGGGCATGCAGGGCTTCCGGCCTGAGCAGCCCCTCCGCAAACCCGTCCAGCCCCTTATCGAACGCACCGATCGCAATTCGGGACAGGGGAATGATCAGCAGGATGATAAATACGGCATACGTAAGTCCGATCCATAATCGTTTCAAGCTCGTCTCCCCCTCTGCTGCACGGCATTGATTACCCAGAGGATCATGAAGGAGAGCGTAAGAAGCAGAATCGATACGGCAGCCGCTCCGGCCGGATTATCGCTCTCCACCTCGCCAAAAATAAATACCGATGCGATCAGCGTCCTGCCCGGAATGTTGCCGGCAACCAGGACGACGGCGCCGAATTCAGCCAATGCCCTAGAGAAGGCCAGCATCCCTCCGCTGATGATTCCCGGCAGCATCGACGGCAGGATGACTTTAAAAAAGGTTCTCGTTCTGGAAGCGCCCATCGTATATGCGGCCTCTTCCTCCAGCGGATCCAGCTCTTCCAGCAGCGGCTGAACCGCCCGGATTACAAACGGGAACGTGACAAACAGCATGGCGACCACGATCGCGGGCTGATGGAACACGATTTCAAAGCCGAGCTTCTCCGCCAGGCCTCCAAGCAAGCTCCCCGGCCCAAGCAGCAGCAAAATCATCAAGCCGCCAACGGCCGTCGGCAGCGCAAAAGGCAGATCCACCAGACTGTTCAGCAGCGTCCTTCCCGGAAATCGATACCGTATGAGCACCCAAGCAATCATCGTTCCGATAAGCACGTTGATGAAAGTAGAGATTAGGCCCAGTTTAATGGTAAGCAGCACGGCCTTCCAGGCGATCGGATCCATTACGCTTTCCGCAAAATGGCCCCATCCCGCAGAGAATGATTGCACATACACCCCAAAGATCGGCAGTACGATCAAGGCAAGAAAATAAAGCAGTACGGTGCTTCGAAAACCCCAAGTCCAACCTTTATGACGAATCCATGTTGTCATCTCGTATCCCTCCCGCCTCCGGATGGCATTCCGGTCGACTCCTCCACAAACCATCTTTATATTTCCTATTTGTATACTTGGTTTTACTTTACACATACTTTACCAAAAGCTGAATCCGATCGTCAATCCATCTTTTGCACTTTATCGGGTAAAATAAAAGAAATGGAAAAAGTTGAGGAGGTTATTGAGATGCTGTATACCGGTGAATTGGCTACGCAAGGACGCGATGAGATGAGGGATATTACAAGGGAGATCCACTCTTTCGTGAAACAAAGCGGAGTCCAGCAAGGAACGGTCCTGATTTATTGTCCGCATACGACGGCGGGAATCGCCATCAACGAAAACGCCGATCCCGATGTGAAACGGGACGTGCTGATGTCTTTGGATGAGGTCTATCCATGGAATCATCCCAAGTATCGCCATGCGGAGGGCAACACGGCCTCCCACCTTAAATCGATCACCTGCGGCCCTTCGCAGACCGTGATCATTCAGAACGGGCACCTGCTTCTTGGACGTTGGCAGGGGATTTACTTCTGCGAATTCGACGGACCGAGGCAGCGACAATATCATGTGAAGATCATGGAAGGATAAAACCGGGAACGGATGCCGACAGTCAAGCGAATGAAATGAAAGCACAAAAAGCAGACAGGTGCATGCAAGGGAGCGCGGACCTGTCTGTTTTATGGTTCATTAGGTGATTGACGTTTCAACGCTAGGCCGTTGTAACGGATTGAAGTGCCAAGCTGCGCGTCTTGGCAGCATGTAAACATCAGACCCTGCTGTACAGACTCCGGCATAACACTTTGATATGGGTAAGAGCGGCTGGTTTAATCTCATCAAAACCGATTCTGTCCTGAATATAATACGATATAAATCCATGCAGCGACAAAAACAAAGTCAGCGGAACGGTTCGCCGTTCTTCCTCGCTGTAATTCTCCTCCAGCAAATACTGACGGACCAGCATAGCAAACATTTCAAAACAGCGTCCCTGCTCAGAGCGACAGTAGGACAGCAGCTCTTCGTCCCGAATCATGAACATGATTTCGTACTGGTAAGGATTATCCAGACCGAAACGAACGAATTCCAGCATCAGCTGCTCCAGCTTCGATACCCCGTCACAGGGAGGCTTTACCGAGACCTCCAACAGCAAATCATTTAGATCATTAAAGTCCTTCATGACAATGGCGTAGAATAGCTCCGCCTTTTCCTTAAAGTGATAATACAAGGAGCCGTGGCTATAACCCAAATGCTGCCCGATGCTTCGCATCGAAATGGCCCTGTATCCTTTGGTTATGAACAAATGCCTGGCTGCTTCCAGTATCCGCTCTCTCGACAACTCGCGTTCGACTGCTCTTCTTGCCATATTATTTTATTCCCCTTCAATAAAATAAAGCCGCTCTCCCTCCGTGATCAAGGACTGCCCCTGTGTCAAATCCACCATCCAAGTCATAAAGCTCTCCGCATCACCATCGAGCGGCAAGCAGGTCAAAGTCACCGTGTCGGCAAAGTTTGTCTCTCCCATGCGTACGTTCCGGTTACGAAGCTCGTTCTCCACCTTACCCAGCCAGGTATAATCCAGCTCCACGAAAATCTCCCGGTGAAGAACCCTTGTAATCGGTCGGCCTGATTCGATCGCAGCCACGGCTCCGTCGGTGTACGCCCGGATTAATCCGCCCGCACCCAGCATAATGCCGCCAAAATAACGCGTGACCACGATAGCTACATTCTTCCGCCCCTGATTGCGGATCACCTCGAGAATCGGCTTGCCGGCCGTTCCGCTCGGTTCCCCGTCATCCGATTGCTTCTGAATCTCATCCCGCTCGCCAATCATGTAAGCGGAACAATTGTGCGTAGCATTCCAATGTTTTTTCTTGATCTCTTCAATAAAAGCGACGGCTTCCTCTTCGGTCTCTACCGGCATCACATGCCCGATGAAACGCGATTTCTTGATGACGATCTCCTTGGAGCCCGCCTGACGCACCGTTTTGTAACGATCCAGCATGAAACAACAACCACCTCTATATTGCCAAGAAAGCAGTCCACGGCAATGATATGCCAGCGGACTGCTTCCTTCAGCGTCTTACGTCTAATCCAATGAAAGTGTCGGGTTATTCGGAAAGTCTAGCTTCCAATTCGGCCTTCTCTTTCTCGTACCCAGGTTTGCCGAGCAGCGCGAACATATTTTTCTTGTACGCCTCTACGCCCGGTTGGTCAAACGGGTTGACACCCAACAGATAGCCGCTGATACCGCAGGCCTTTTCGAAAAAGTATACCAGATATCCGAACGAATAGGGAGTGAAATCTGGAATTGTCACAATCAAATTCGGAACTTGTCCGTCTGTATGGGCCAGCATCGTGCCTTGGAACGCCTTTTTGTTGACAAAATCCAATGTTTTCCCGGTCAGGAAGTTCAATCCGTCCAGATCGTCCGGATCCGATTCGATCGTAATATGCTCGGATACGTTCTCCACCTGAATGACGGTTTCGAAGATGTTGCGGCTGCCTTCCTGGATGAACTGACCCATGGAGTGCAGATCGGTAGAGAAATCGACGGATGCCGGGTAGATCCCCTTGTAATCCTTCCCTTCGCTCTCGCCGTACAGCTGCTTCCACCACTCCGATACAAAATGCAGGGAAGGCTCGTAGTTCACCAGGATCTCGATGCCTTTGCCTTTACGGTAAAGCGCGTTGCGAACCGCTGCGTATTGGTAAGCTTCGTTCTCGGCAACGTTCGGGCTGCTGTACTCCTTGGAGGCGTCAGCCGCGCCCTGCATCATCTCTTCGATGTTGATGCCTGCCGTCGCGATCGGAAGCAGACCTACTGCGGTCAGCACGGAATAACGTCCGCCCACGTCGTCAGGAATGATAAAGGACTCGTAGCCTTCCTCGGTTGCCAGCTTCTTGAGGGCGCCCTTCGCTTGATCCGTCGTAGCGTAAATGCGTTTGCGCGCTTCTTCCTTGCCGTATTTCTTCTCCAGCTCCGCACGGAAAATACGGAAAGCGATAGCCGGCTCCGTCGTTGTGCCGGATTTGGAGATGACGTTGACGGAGAAGTCTTTGCCTTCGATCAATTGAAGCAGATGCGAGACATACGTGGAGCTGATGTTGTTGCCCGCAAAGTAAATTTCCGGCGTCTTGCGCTGGTCCTTCGACAGCTCGTTATAGAACGAATGCGACAGCATTTCGATGGCCGCGCGCGCTCCCAGGTAGGAGCCTCCGATTCCGATTACGATCAGAACGTCCGAGTCGCTTTGGATTTTGGCGGCCGCTTTCTGGATGCGGGAGAATTCCTCTTTATCGTACTGAGTCGGCAGGTCGATCCAGCCCAAATAATCGGAGCCGGCTCCCGTACCGTTATGTAACTGTTCATGAGCTGTGCGGATCGGCTCAGCGAAATAATCAACTTCGTGCTGATTGACAAAGGTCAGTGCTTTACTGTAATCAAACTTGATTTTTTTAGACATGCCTTAAACCTCCTGTGAATTTAGAAATAGGATACTTTAATTTAATAAAGACCGCAAGTTTCACGGGCCAACTGTCATCTATTCTTCATGCGCGGGACTCCTTCCCGCTTCCATTCCCTGCAAAGACTGGCTTCGTTTCGGGAACCCGTGCTAAGATAGAGTGGATCAGGAATCCATAATCGAAGGTGATATAGACTATGAAAAAAATCGGGTTTATCGGACTGGGCACCATGGGAGCTCCCATGGCCTCCAATCTGCTGAAGCAGGATTACGATGTGACGGTATATAACCGCACCCACGAGAAATGCCGCCCGCTCGCCGAACAGGGAGCCTCCATCGCGGAGACGCCTCGGGAAGCGGCCGAAGGGCAAGATCTTGTCATTACGATGGTAAGCAACGACCAATCCATCCGGGATGTATTCTACGGAGAGAACGGCCTGCTTGGCTCCCTGACGAGCGGGATGACCGTCATTGACTGCAGCACGATCTCCGAAAGCCTGGTTAAGGAAATTGCCTCCGCCGTTTCCGGCCTCGGCGCTTCCTTCCTGGATGCCCCGGTAACCGGCAGCAAGCCTGCAGCGATTGATGGCACCTTGGTCTTCATGGTTGGCGGTGATGCCGCCGTCATCGAAGCGCAAGCCGACGTTTTTGACACCTTGGGCAAAAAGGTCATTCACATGGGGCCTAACGGAAGCGGCGCCGTGGCCAAGCTCGCGCACAATACGATTGTGGGCATTAACAACCTGGCGCTGGCCGAAGGCTTCGCCATCGCCGCGAAATCAGGCATACCGGCAGACAACTTCCTGGAGCTCGTGCAGCTGGGATCGGCCGGCAGCAAAGCGGCGGAGCTGAAGGGACGCAAAATCATCGAAGGCGATTTCAGCAACCAGTTCTCGCTGGCGCTCATGCTCAAAGACCTGAAGTTGGCCTCTTCGCTCACCGATGGCATCGGGATGCCGTCGCCCATGCTGAACCTGGCCAAGAGCCTGTTTCAAGCCGGTGCCAGCGAAGGCTATGGCGATGAGGATCTCTCCGCCGTCGCGAAGTGCTATGAGGCTTGGATCGGCCAGAAGATCGGCGGCCAGCAGCCATAATGCCAGACAAGCCATGCATCTATAACGGCTCCTTCTTTTTAGTTTTCGGTTCATCCGGACTAGGAGGAAGGAGCTATTTTTTTGGCCATTCCATCATTTTCCCCTCGGCAAGAAACTTTTTGCGTTTCACTTCCGTCTACTATGCAAAAGGAGGAATTTACAACATGAAATGGACCAAACGATTAAAAACAATGGCAGCCGCTGTCGTACTAACCGCTGTTCTGGCCCCTGCAATAGCCGTTTCGCCAGCTTCTGCAGCAGTTAAACCATCCGCTACCATTAACAACGTAACCGCAAGCGGCGACGTGCTGATCAGGCAGGGCACCACCTTTGTTACCCTTACCGATCTCAAGCCTCTGGGGAACTACGTCATGAAGTACGACAACCAGAAGAAACAGGTGACCATTCAAGGCGATAACCGAACGGTGATTCTCGCGGCCGGAAGCACCAGCATGGAAGTGAACGGCGTTAAGAAGGCGCTCCCTGCAGCCCCGCTGCTGCATAACGGCAAGACCTTGATTCCCCTAAGGGCCGTTGCCCAAGCCTTCGATGCCAGCGTCTATTGGAACGGCTCTTTAAAAACAGCCTATATCAATAAGGCAGATCCCGATATCATCGCAGACTTAAAGAGCTCCGATCTGGCCACCGCCCGGAACGCTGCAGCCAAGCTTCCTTATACATCCGAATTGAAAAAACCTGAGCTGGACATGCTGCCCGTGGAAATGCAAGGCGTGGATTATTATTTTCCCAAAGGCCAATCCCAACGCTTTTTCCTGGTAGATAACGATATCGCCAGTTATTTCGAAATCCGCTGCGGCGTCAAATACTTGAAATGGCAGGGCAAGCTGGATTATTCCGCCAAGGCACCGGCAAACCAAAAGCTGTTCTTCCTGCCTGCGTTGAAAGCGGAGATCGGCAAGCAGCCGGATACCGGCAATTGGACCCTTGCCAAATTCGTATTCCGCTACCCTTCAGGCGTCACCAGCTACCGCCTGCTCGATCGCGGCCAAGAATGGGGCGAAGGATACGTAGAGCTTGACAACCGGGCTCCCGGATATAAAGGCGAGATCGTGACGATCCCCGAGGAATAAGTCCATTATATCAACCGCCGTTAACGGCCTGCGTTGACATCCGGCATTGACAGTAAAGGCTCAGAGCCATCGGCTTTGAGCCTTTTTGGCGTATTCACGGATATGAATGCTTTAGGCGCCGCCTGCTACATCGTCGGATAAGAGCAGCAATAATCCGTCACGGTGCGGATTTCCAGCTTGAAGCTTGAATTGCCCGGCACGTTAAAGGTCGCGGGCTCTTGAATCTCCAACCACTCTTGCTCCCCGGGCAGCAGAACACGCAAATCGCCGGACAGGATTTCCATAATTTCAGGGCCGTCCGTGCCGAATTCATAGCTTCCCGGCAGCATGATGCCGAGCGTGACCTTTTCCCCATTCTCCAGCAGCACCGTGCGGCTGGTTACCTTCCCCTCATAGTACACATTGGCTGCTTTCGTGACGGTCGCATTCTTGAATTGAGACATCGATAACTCTCCTCCTCCAAAATATGTATGGCGCTTGATATATGGACGGCACCCGCATGATGCGGGTGCCGGAAAATCAATATGGAGTTAAATCAGGGTGTTGTTACAGCAAGCCTTTTACGCGGCTAACCACGTTCTCAACGGTAAATCCGTACTCGGCAATGACGCGGTCGCCAGGAGCGGAAGCGCCAAACGTGTTGATGCCGAGAATGTCGCCTTTGTCGCCCACGTAACGCTCCCATCCGAACGGATGAGCCATTTCAATGGCAAGACGGGCTTTAACGTCAGGAAGCAGCACGGAATCTTTGTAAGCCTGATCCTGGCTGTCGAACAGATCCCAGCTTGGCATGCTGATGACGCGTACGGCAATGCCTTCTTCGGCCAATGCCGCTTGTGCTTTAACGGCAAGCTGAACCTCGGAACCCGTTGCAATGATTTGAGCCTGCACGTTTCCATCTTTCGCGTCGGAAACAACATAAGCTCCGCGTTTGATGCCTTCACGTGCATGGTCCGCCGTGCCAGCGAGGATCGGCAGATTTTGACGAGTCAGCACCAAGGCTACCGGACGATCCGTGTTCTCAACCGCATAAGCCCATGCAGCGGAAGTCTCATTCGCATCTGCCGGACGGATAACGGTCACGCCTGGAATGATGCGCAGGGAAGCCAATTGCTCGATCGGCTCATGCGTAGGGCCGTCTTCGCCGACAGCGATGCTGTCGTGTGTCAGCACATACGTAACCGGCAGCTTCATGATCGCAGCCAGACGAATGGCCGGACGCAGATAATCGGTAAATACGAAGAACGTACCGCCGAAAATTTTCAATCCGCCATGGAGAGCGATACCGTTCATCGCGCCAGCCATCGCAAATTCGCGAACGCCATAATACACGTTGCGGCCTTCATAGCTCTCCGCGGTGAAAGATGCCAGGTCGTTCAAGTGAGTCATGGTGGAGCTTTCCAGGTCAGCCGATCCGCCAAGCAGCTGCGGTACGCCTGCCGTCAAACCGTTCAGCGCTTTACCGGAAGCCACGCGAGTGGAAACCGCTTTGTCGTCCGCGCTGTATTTCGGAAGGTCTTTGTCCCATCCTTCAGCCAATTCGCCGGATTCGCCGCGCTCGAATTGCGCAGCCAGCTCTGGGTAAGCCTCTTTGTATTTCGCGAACTGGTCCACCCACGCTTGATATGCAGCAATGCCGCGTTCTTTCACTTTGCCGAAATGCTCGCGCACTTCCTCCGGCACGTAGAAGTCCTCTTCATATACCCATTTATAGAATTCCTTGGTCAGCTTCGCTTCGTCGGCTCCGAGCGGAGAACCGTGTGTACCGCCATGGCCGCCTTTACCTTGTTTGTTCGGGCTGCCGTAACCGATGACCGTTTTCACTTCGATCAGCGTCGGGCGGTTCGAATCGCCTTTCGCTTCCTCGATCGCTTTCTCGATCGCAGGCAGATCGTTGCCGTCTTCTACGCGCAGCACTTGCCAGCCATATGCTTCAAAACGCTTCGCCACGTTCTCGGAGAAGGCCAGGTTCAGCTCGCCGTCAAGGGAGATATCGTTGGAATCGTACAGCATGATCAATTTGCCAAGCTTCAGGTGACCTGCCAGGGAAGCCGCCTCGGAAGCCACGCCCTCCATCATGTCGCCGTCGCCGCAGATCGCGTACGTATAGTGATCCACCACGTTGAAGCCGTCTTTATTGTAAGTCGCGCCCAAGTGAGCCTCGGCCATTGCCATACCTACAGCCATGGCCACGCCTTGTCCGAGCGGACCTGTCGTTGCATCAACGCCGGCCGTGTGGCCGAATTCCGGGTGCCCCGGCGTTTTGCTTCCCCATTGACGGAACTGTTTCAGGTCCTCAATGGACAAGTCATAGCCGCTCAGGTGGAGCAGACTGTAGAGCAGCATGGAGCCATGTCCTGCAGACAAGACGAAACGGTCGCGGTTAATCCACGCCGGCTGGTCCGGGTTATGATTCATCGTCTTCGCGAACAGCTGGTAGCCCATAGGCGCGGATCCCATCGGCATGCCCGGATGACCGGAGTTGGCTTTTTCGATCGCGTCGATCGCCAATGTCCGGATCGTTGCGATGGACAGGTTGTCGATCGTTTGGTTATGTTCAGTTGTCATGATTCGTCCTCCTCAAATCTTTTCCATAGTAAGCTTCGAAAATGAAGGCTTCTTACGTCCCTCCAGCCCCGATTCGCTTGGTATCAGAGCAGTTAGGAATGTTGAGAATATCATTTTGACTCTTATTGTATCACCACACGTCTTTCATTTCCATAACGTAATTGTCAATGTTGTGTAAAAGTCGTCAGGACTGCCGACATCCCTCTTGCATTATTTCCCTTATTAGTCCGGTTATAACCGGATTCGACATCCGTTAAACGATTTTGAGGACATCGGCGGCATGGAAAAAGTTACTGCATTCGGGCAAAGAAAAAGCTTCGGCCTAAGCTGCACATCGACAGCCGGACCGAAGCTTGCGGGGCACATCAACGCGTGCCGCGTTTTTTGGCTTTGAGGAGGCGATCCATGGAGGAGCCTCCTTCCGGAGCCGGGCCGGTCTCCCCGGGCCGGCCGCTGCCGTCCCCCTGCGCCTTCGGCGGCGGGGGTGGCGGCGTGGGCGCGCTTCCCTTGCGCGCGCCCTGGCTTGCGGCCGGCTTCGCCTGCGCCGGCCGCTCCTCCCGCAGCGGGGCATTCACCCGCTGCGTATCCCGCGCCTCCGGCGGGGCCTTGCGGCCCCCTGCCGGAGCTGCGCCGGGTGCCGGGGCAGGGCTTCCGCCCCCGGCACCGTGGCCCGCGCCGCTGCGCTCGCGCGCGGGCGGGGCCTGCGGCGGCGGCTGCGCGGAGCTGCCGCCGTAGAACTGGGCGGCGCGGGCTTTGCGCGCAGCCAGCCGCTCGAGGCCGGCGTCAGGCGCGGCCTCGCCGGCAGGGGCCGGCCGCCTGCGGAGCAGGGCGGCCATCCGTGCGCCGATGGCGCCCCATGGCAGAGCCAGGCGCCGCACGGCGATGTCGGCGACCCACAGCAGCAGGGCCGCCGCCAGCAGCGGGTAGCTCCAATCATGGAGCTGCATCCGCGAGGTCGCCTCCCGGTCGAACACTTCGGCCGGGTCATCCCAGGATAACACGCGGCCCCCGGTCGCTTCGGCCAGCCGTTTCATCGCTTCCTCGCCGCTGCCGGAAGATAGCCGGTATTCCGGCGAATACGGCACAACGAAGCCGGTACCCGGCGCAGCTTGCAGCGGCTCTTCCCCGCTCGCGTCCTCAAGGGACATGAGGAAGGCTCCCGGCTTGGAGACGTTGACGAGCCCGGTATAACGGCCTGGCGCCTCCTGAATGAGCTCCACCGTCTGCTCGCCGGCCTCGTCATCCCCGATCACCGCATTCAGTTTCTCCGGCGGATTCTCCCCATTGGCGATGACCTGCAGCTTTACCTGGTTGCCGGCCGTCTCGGTAGTGACTTCATAGGGCGACGACGTAAACTGCGGGAACGTCCACTTCACGATTTCGGTCAACGTATCGGCGAACCCGGACCATGACACCCACTCCTTGGACCACTTCCCGCTTAGATCGCTCGTCCATGCCACCGTCCGGCCGGATCCGTACTGCCATCGCGACAGGATCGGGTCCGGCTCCGGACTGGACAGAACCGTCTGGGCGGAAGACTTCGGCGTTGCCGCGACATAACCATACAGCCCCGGAACGCCCTGCTGGAACAAACTCGCCCAATCGCCCGGGTTCTGAACGGCCGGGACAAAGGGTTTATCCACGATATAGGATTTGGCCAGCATCACGGCCTCCCGGCTGAATACCGCCGGCAGCGTGGTTTCATCCTCAACGAAATAATAACGGCCCTTGGCCGCATCCGCCAAGGATTGAAGCAGGTTGGTGTCCGCATCCATCCCGACCGCCACGGAAGACATCGTGATTTTGTTCTCCACCATCGTATCGGTCAGATCCTGATATCCGGAATTCATCGCGGACTGACCGTCGGTCATGAGAATGATATGCCTGCGCTGGGCGTCAATCTTCAGCATTTCCTCCAGCGCCGAGGAAACGGCAGGATAGATGTTGGTCCCTCCGGCACTCGGAATCGACTGGATGCTGCTTAGCACCTCTTCCTTATCGCCGAGCTTCTGCGGCGGTACGACCCACCACGGCTGATCGTCAAAGGCGACGACGCCGACCGTGTCCTTGGCTCTCATCAACTCCACCGTGCGCATGGCCGATTCTTTGGCCAATTCGATCTTGTTGCCGTCCATGCTGCCCGAACGGTCGATGACCAGTATGAGGCCAAGCGATGGAATCTCCCGCTTGCCTTCCAGCTCCATCGAGACCGGCAGCGCCTTTTCGATCGGGGTTTTAAAATATCCGCCCATCCCGAAGCTGTCCTCGCCGCCCGCCATCATGAACCCGATGCCGAAGCTACGGACAGCCTGCTCGATCAGCTCCATCTGTTTGCCGCCGACGTCGCTGCCGGAAACGTTATTAAAGATGATGCTGTCGTACACGGCATACTTGGCCGGTTCCAGCGGGAGCAGCTCCGGCGGAATCACTTCGGTGCCGATCATGCCGGACTCGAGCGCTGCCGTGATATTGCCCGACGTGCCCGGAGTTCCCTCCACGATCAGCACGTTCGGCGGACCTTCCACCCGGGTAAAATCGAATGCCGCATTATTGGCCGAGGCTTCATCCCCGTCCATGAAGATTTCGGCACGGTAACGGTGGAGTCCCGGGTTCTTGGCCAGGCCCTTCACGGCGTACCGGTTCTCGCCTGGTGTTACATCCACGCGTTCCCGGCCGATCTCGCGGTTATCCTCGTAAATGCGCAGTTCGCCGGAGGTCTTGAACGTGCTGCGAACCATGACCTCCACATAGAACGACTCCGCCTGATACAGCTTGTCCGGAACATTCAGCTCCTCCACGGCAGCATCCTGGACGGCCTGCTTCGGAGTCGGAAGCACGTCAACGGCTATCCCCCGATCCTTCAGAAGCCTTCCCGCCGCCGCCATGCTGCCCACATTCTCCTCCCCGTCGGAGATCAACACGATTCGGGAATCGCTCCTGCCCTCGAACAGGCTGCCGGCCAGCTGAAGACCGGATTCCAGCCCGGTAAACCGCTGCTCCAGGAGCGCGTTCAAGGAAGCGCCCGCATTGTCCGCAGGGGATAGACGCCGTTCCACGGCGCCTTCAAGACCCGTAGAAACAACGGCGGTGCCATCCTTTTCGCCTTTTGCCGCAAGGGAATCGTTGATCCAGCTCGTGATCCGGGCCGAATCCCCCATGCTGTCGGAACGGTCAGCCAGATACACGACCTGTTTATCCCTGAGGACGGTAAAGCCATGCAAACCCGAAATCATAAGGATTAATAATAGAATGACGCAGGTTCTAAAGAATAACGCCAGTTTTTTGCGAAAACCGCTTAATCGGAAATCCGATTTGTAGGCATAGTAGAGAAATAAACCTGCCGGAATCAGCAGCAGCAACAACCATGGTTGGCTAAATTGAACGCCCACGTTGGTACACCCCCCATTCCGCTGCGATCACAGCCAGTGCCAAAGCGGCCAGCCATGGCATTAACGAGCCGGCACGGTTCGTCGTTTCGTTACTCCCGGATGTGCCGGAATCAGCTCCCGCTTCAGACTCACCCGCGTTCGTTGCCGCTTGACTTACCGCCGGGCCTTGATCGCTGCTCCAATCCGCCTCGTACGGGTCTGCAGTTACAGCAAGCCAATAATTAAGCTTCTCGCCCGCTTCATTCTGCTGTTCAAAAGCGTACAGCCCCGGATAATCCGGCACGAGCTGTACCGGCGATATCCCTTGCTCATTCCTCAGGACATCCGCAGCAGGGAGGCCGTCAGCCAGAGCAAGACCGCTCTTGGGGATCCATTTGGCCGCTACCGTATCCGCTGCAATCGGGATATCCGCTTGCGCGCCGGCCATATATCGGCCAAGCCCGCTTCCCTTGCCTGAGGTCATCCACTCCAGCGCATTGCTGACCATGACCGGAAATTCCGGCGATAACGGAAGGTCGCTATCCTGAAGCAGGAAATTGAAGGATAATCGAGGCCGCCCGTTTTCGCTTCCCGCATAGACGATCGGTTGATCCCCCAGCTTGATGACGGGTTCCCCCCAAGCAGGGGCCTGATCCACCAGCGTACCGAAATAGACCCCGGACAAGGTGACATAGGCAGTCACCGGATGCTTGGCAAGCACGGCGCGTCCTCCTTGGTTGCCGACCTTGTCACCTTCTCCGCCAATCGTCCATAACGGAGTCTTGGCCATCAGATCCGCCCACTTCCCTTGCCGGAACCCTTCCGGCACGTTCCCGTCGATGACAAGCAGATCAAATTCGCCTTCGGGCACGGGCGGCACATCCGCAGCTGCGCTGCCCTTACCCGCCTCCTTATCCACACTGCCGTTGTCCTCGGCGGTCTTAGCTTTGGACTCGTCCAAAGCTACCCGGGTGACTTCGGCACCGCTCAGCTGAAGCGCCTTCTCCAAGAACAGATTGCCTGAAGTCAGCAGCAGGACGCGCGAAGATCCGTGCCCCAAACCGAACGCAAAGGAATGATTGTCTGCCGTATACCCGTCATCCTGAGATAACTCAAGTCGGTACACTTCAGCAAACGGCAGATTTGTAAAGGATTCGGTTAATCTCTTCCCCGGCTCCAATACAAGCATCCTGCTGGTCAGCAGCTCTTCATCTCCGTAAAGATTTACTTCGGCCGATACAGATGCCTCGGCATTCGTGCTGAGGACGGCGACCGCCGCATAAGATGAATCCGCATTATCTCTAGGTGAAATGCCGAATTGATCAATGGACACGTTATGCGGGAGCTCGCCCTGCACCTTCTCAACGGAAACCGGAACCTGAAACGCTATGGGGGCCGTGTCCGGCTTCCAGTAGCTGTCCGTAAAAATAACGACCTCTGCATCATGCTCTTCCCGCGTCAGCGCCGAAGCGAGCGATAAGGTTTCCCTGTAGGACGCCTGTCCGTAATAGGGACGTAAACCATCCACGGCCTTATCGATGGCGGCGCGGTCGCTTTCATGGGATACAAGCGTCATGGGACTTGCTCCTACGGACAGCAGGGTGATCTCGCTCCGTCGCCCTCGGTCCTTCACATATTCCTTAATTCGTTGCTGCATCCATTCCAGCCTGGTTGCGGCTCCGCCTTCAGCGGACGGCTGCATCTGCGCGCTCATGCTGCCCGAGGTATCGGCAACGATGACCACATGGGCGCTGCCTCCGCCGGACACCTGCATAAAGGGCTGCATCAGTGCGAAGACCATCAATGCCGCAGCAAGCAGCTGGAGCCACAGCAGAAGCCGATTCTGCAGCTTCTGCCACGGCCTGTTGGCCTCCAGGTTCCGGAGCACCCGCTCCCACAGCAAGTGGCTGGGAACGGTTGTATCCACATATTTCCGCTTGAACATATACATGAGCACGATGGCCGGCAGCGTTAAACCGAACCATAGACTCAGCCAAGATTGAATCCCCAACGTGTCCCCTCCTTACTCCCATGGACCCTGACTAACGAGACATGCCTGTACTTTCCCCGAGCATCGGATGAAGGCCTATCCATCTCTTCCTATTTTTCGAACAAGATTTCAACTTGTTCGTTTCTTGAGATCGCAGACAGGTCCTGGTGAAGCCGGTTAAGCAATCGCTTGTGTATCATCTCTGTTTCCTGTCGCCAAACCTCCGAAAGCATGAGGAATGCTGCAGATGCATGGACAGCACCTCTATAGGAGGTCCCGCTCTATCCAGTAACCAGACCAGCTCCCGCAAGCACCCCGAACATCGCGTCCGTAAGCGGCATATCCGCCGGAATGAGCACGTAAGACATGCCCCGTTCCGCGCAAACGCGGGACAGCATCGTCCGGTATCGCTCCAGCTCCTCTTTGTAAGCATCCAGCACTTTGCCCGTCAGCGCCACTTCCTTGCCGCTCATCGTTTCGCTGTCCACCAGCCGCAGATCGCCGGATAATTTAGGCTCCAGCTCCTCCCGCGACAATACATGCACCAGCACCACTTCCTGTCCGGTACCGGACAAAAGGGAAAGCGACCTGAACAATTCCTCCTCGCCGCCCTCCAGCCAAAAATCGGAGAACACCCAGGTCATTCCCGGCTGCCGGGGTAGCGCGCCAGGAACCGCAAGCGCTGCGCCCAAGCTGCCCTCGCCTCCCGTTTCTGCCCCTTGCAGGAACGAAAACAGGCGATGAGCCGAGCCCTTTCCTCTCATGATCGGAAGACGGGCGTTAATCGAACGGCTGTAACAGGCAACCTGCAGCCTGTCGTAAGACGACAACGCCATGTAGCCGATGCTTGCGGCGAGTTGACGCGCTAGCAGCCATTTAGGGCTGCCCTTCGTTCCCTCCGGGTCGGCGGTGCTTGGTTCCGTAGGCGATGACATGACGGCCCCCATCGATGCGGAGCAATCCACGAATAGGCTCACGGTCAGCTCCTGCTCGTCCATGAATTGACGAACGAAAGCTTTTCCCGTACGGGAATAGACGCCCCAGTCAAATCTGCGGACATCATCCCCGGGCGAATACACGCGGTAATCGGCGAATTCGAGGGACGAGCCGAGCCGGCGGGATCGCCTCTTTCCCTGCAGCGTTCCGGCGACCCGGCGTTTGGCATCCAGGCTCAAGCGCTCCAGACGGGGAAGCCATTCCGGAGGAAGCAGGTGCGCGCCCCCGCTCACGCGGATGCCTCCAGCGCTTGCAGAACCTCCCGAATGACATGGTCCGTGGTAATGCCGAGCGCCTGCCCCTCGAAATTCAGGAACAAGCGGTGTCGCAGCGCTGATAAAGCCACGGCGCGAATATCGCCCGTGGATACATGCATCCGCCCGCTGCACAAGGCCCGGACTTTGCTTACCGAAATGATGGACTGAATGCCGCGCGGTCCGGAACCGAACTGGACGTATTTACGTACAGCCTCCGGTGCGGCCGCCTCCTCCGGATGCGTCATCATCAGCAGACGAACCGCATAATCCAGAATCTCTTCGGCAACCAACACTTCCTTCGCCCCGCGCTGGATTTCCAGCAGCTCGTCCCCGGTCATTTGCCGTTCCACCTGGAATTCGTGTGAGGACGTCGTCCGCTTTACGATTTCCTTCAATTCGTCCGCGCTGGGATACGATACTTCGATCTTCAGCAGAAAGCGGTCAAGCTGGGCCTCCGGCAATGGATACGTCCCCTCGTTCTCCAAGGGATTTTGCGTGGCCAGAACGAAAAAAGGTTTTGGCAGCTGATGGGTTACGCCCCCCACGGTGACGGTCTTCTCCTGCATCGCCTCGAGCAAGGCGCTCTGGGTTTTGGGCGTGGCGCGGTTAATCTCATCGGCCAGCACGATGCTGCTGAACAGCGGACCCTTTTGAAAGGTCATCCCGGTGTCCCCATGCTGCCCGAACGACAGGATATTGGTGCCCGTTATATCGCTCGGCATCAAATCCGGCGTAAACTGTATGCGGGAAAAGGACAGGTCCAACGCCTCCGACACGGTGCGGACGAGCATCGTTTTGCCGAGACCCGGAATCCCTTCCAGGAGGGCATGGCCCCCCGCAAAGATACACCAAAGCATCTGCTCCACAACATCCTGCTGTCCGACAATCACCTTGCCGATATGTTCGCGCAGGCCTGATATTTTCTCCATCCATTCCTGTGGTCTCACTGCAATATCCGACATGGACGAAACCTCCATCTTCTTGGTAAAGTTCAAGTTCTCATTCTAGCTTCGGCGCTCGGCTCTTCGATCCCTTACGGGTTCGGATTGATCTGTATGAAATATTCCTCAACCAACCCTTGCATCTGGTCCGGCAGCTGATTGCGGTCTAACGTTTTGCGCGCTTCGGTCTCATAATCGCGGTACACTTCCTCATAAGGCCTGGACATGCCCGGAACCGTCGGCGATACGCCGCCCTTCTGTATATCTCCGCCGCTGCCCTTGATCTCGCCGGAATCGTTCTGCACATTGCCGCTGCCCTTATAGTCCCTAGGGATGGTCACGAGCTCACGGCCGCCTGATCCAAGACCGGCTCCGCTGCCTGTGCCGCTTCCCGATCCGCCGCTGCCGCCCGAGCCGGAGCCTGCTCCTGAGCCCGAGCCGCTTCCCGATCCGGAACCGCTGCCTGTGCCGGAGCCTTGACCTTGGCCTGCACCGGAGCCGCCTTCACCTGGGGCTCCCTCCGAGCCCTCTCCTTGTTCGCCCGAGCCTGCACCGGAGCCGGCCTGAGCCAAGGCCTCGGCACTGCCGCCGTTACTCCAGGCATCGGATACCGACATCCCTGCAGCCGCCATCTGATCGGCCAAGCTCAATCCTTGCGAAGCAAGGGAGGACGCCAGCGAGGACGCGGACTGCGACTGGCTGTCCGACGCGGCTTTGGCTTGCGCTGCTTTCGCCAGCTCCTCGGCCAGCTGCTGGAGCGCTTCTTCCAGCTCCTTCGGCAGCTTGCCCTCCTTCAGCGCATCGGCCGCTTTTTTGAGTTCCTGCTCCAGCTTCCCGTCTTCCATCTGCTTGGCAGCTTCCTCAGCCAGCTTTTTCAAAGCATCGGACAGCTCGTTCTTCTCTTCCTGGGACATCTTCTTCACCTGCTCGGTGAGTTTCTTCATTTCCTGCTTCAGCTCATCGGCCATGCCCTCGGCAAGCTTTTTCCCCACCTGGGACAGCGCCTTCTCCTGCTGCATTTGCTTAGCCAGCTCCGACAGCGCCTTCGCTTTTTCCTCCTGCTGTTTCGCCAGTTTCTCCAGCTCTTTCATGGCTTCTTCCAGCTTCTCCAGCGCTTGCTCAGGATGCTTCTCCTGCTCCAGCGCTTTTTTCAGGGCATCCAGCTTTTCCTGGAGCTTTTTTCGATCGGCAGGATCCAGCGTTTCCTTCTGGAGCTCCTCCGCCAGCTGTTCGGTTTTGGCTGCCTGCTCCTTCATCCAGCTCTGCGCCTCTTTGGCAGCCTCCACCTTCTTATCCATCGGGTTCGGAACGAACACCAGGATGAGTACGGCAGCAAGCGAGGCACCGCAGATCAGAAGCTGTTTTTTTCGGTTAGGGGAAGGCAGGCGCTCCGGCAACCGTTCCGCAAAACGCGCACCGTAACGCTCCGCCTGCTCGCGCTGCCATTTGGCGGCCAACGATTCTTCCTCCTTGAACGACAGCGCCGTAACCATCATATCGCTTCGCTCCGCTCCGTCCGGAACATGGTCCATCGCTGAAGCCGCTTCTTCGATCGGCACCCGATGCAGCCATCCCCATAACAAGCCTATGAAGCCCGCCCCCACGGGAACGGCCACGGATGCGACGGGAAGCCAGGCTATAGGCACGAATCTCCCAAGGACCAGGAGCAGCAGCAGCACGGCCAATCCTGCCATAAGCCCGTATAATGCATACGTGATGACGCGGAACCGCTGCAGCCGCCGTCTTGCGGCTTCGATAAAACGCATGATGTTGTCCATTGCTCTCCCTCCTTACCGTACTCCTTGCATGATGTTACGCTTCGTTCCCCGCCGTTTCCGGCTCCTTCGGCAGCTGGGTTTCGTTCTTATCCTTGCGTTTGCGCCTTGCGACAGGACGGATATTCCGTACGGCAACCCACAGGGCAAGAACGATCACCACCGAATAGACGATGAAAAATTCCAGCCACAATTCGATCGGGGCTTTGCTGTTCAGGCTTCCTCCTCGCAGCAAGAACGCGTCCTCCGAAAAAGACGGGTTGAACAAACTCATCATCGCCCCGGCCGGGTTCAGGCCCAGCACATAACCGACCCAAGAATAGCTGCCCGGTACGATCGGCTGCCCGCTTTGATACATATTCCGCTGTTCGATTCCCATGAAGAACAGGTACAGCAGGCCGGTAACAAGGAATATGATCAGCCCGGCCCCGTAGGTAACGATAATCGCGACGATGGTTCTTTTGAATAACGTGGAGAACATCACGCCGAGCGAACCGAGCAGCAGCATCACGAATAAATAAAAGGCAAACACGGAAACGAGCTGCTTCGGCGAAATCCCGCCGTACAGGAACACAATGCTGTAGATCGGCAGCGTAGCCAGCACGATCAGCGTCATGAAGCTGAGTGCGGATACCAGCTTGCTCAGCACGATCGTAGCCGAGCTCTGCTGCGTCGTCAGCAGCATGCTCAGCGTTTGCTTCTCCCGCTCGCTGCTGATGACGCCCGCCGTAAGCGCGGGGGCCATGAACGCGATAAGGACAAGCTGCGCAAAACTCAGGACATAGAACATCATCTGGCTCATCTGCGGATCGAATCGCTGAGGCCCCTGCTGTCCCAAATATAAGAAGAGATAAATGAAGCCCATGGCTATGGCGCCTAGCGCCAATACATAAAACAACACCGACAGCATGGAACGCGTAGAACGCATCCGCAGCCGGAATTCCTTGTCGATGACCGGATTGATCAGCTTTCTGCTCCAATTCATTCGCGGGGCCCTCCTTTGGTAATTTCGAGGAATACATCCTCCAGATTGCTCTGCGCTTCCTGAAACGAGACAATCGGAATTTCCCAGGAAACCACCTGCCGAAGCAGGGCGCTTTGCTGCGCGTCATCCCCGCCGTAATGAACATGGACGCCGGTGTTATCCGTTAATACCGACGTGACGAACGGTTCGTCACGCAGTTTCTCGGCCAGCTCCTCTTCACGCTCCAGCGTGCGGATATGAATGACTTTTTTCACGCGAAGACGGCTCTGAATATCGGCCACCTTGCCTTGGGCAACCATCTCGCCGTGCTCAATTACCCCAATCTCATCCACCATCTCGGCCAGCTCAGGCAAAATATGCGATGAAATGATGATGGTCTTGCCCATGAGCTTCAGTTCCTTCAATATTTCGCGCATCTCGATCCGCGCCCGCGGATCCAGCCCCGAGGCCGGCTCATCCAGGATCAATACCTCCGGATCATGCACCAGGCACCGGGCCAGGCATAAACGCTGCTTCATCCCCCGCGAGAGACTGTCAACGTACGTATCCGCCTTGTCGCTCAGGTTGACAAGCTCCAGCAGCTGCGGAATAAGCTGCTCCCGCTCGGCGCGCGGGATGCCGTAACTTGCCCCGTAGAAATGCAGATATTCTGTAGACTTCAGCTGATCGTACACGCCGAAGAAATC
Organism: Paenibacillus sp. CR_12; assembly: GCF_041953985.1. Lineage (NCBI taxonomy): Bacteria > Bacillati > Bacillota > Bacilli > Caryophanales > Paenibacillaceae > Paenibacillus > Paenibacillus sp. CR_12. The sequence continues at coordinate 86,375 of NZ_JAVFHO010000013.1, forward strand.
GGGCATATAACCGATCCGCTTGCGGACCTCCTTGGGATGCTGGGTCACGTCATAGCCGCCGACTTTGGCAACGCCCGAGGTAGGAAGCATCAGGGTAGCCAATATGGACATCGTCGTGGATTTGCCTGCTCCGTTAGGACCGACAAATCCGAATACCGTCCCTTTTTCGATATGAAGACTGATATCTTTCAGCGCATGGAACGCTCCGTATCTTTTGCTCAGATTTCTAATCTCGATCATTGAGTGGCCTCCCCTTTCACAGACAGCTCCGGCATCATAAAGTTGGTCTGATCCTTGGCGGTGATCATGAATCGGATGCGATTCCCCACGATATACTGCTCCGGATTCTGGTTAATGGTATGCACATTGTTCGCGTCTGTAACAGGCTCCCATTCGCTCTTCTTCGAGTTCCAGATCTCCATCGTGACGTTGTTGTTGAATTTGGTGCCTTTGATGGACAATTCGGAATACTTCACTTGGCCTTCGGATATGAGCGGGAATTCGGCGATCAGATTGCCTTGTCCCATTTCAACCCCGTGCGGATAAACCCCGAACATCGGCGAATTCACCTGCGATATCTCTGGAGACAGGAAGCCGTAAGGAATGTTGATTTCCCCGTTCAGTCCCCAATCCATTTCCACCGGCTGTATCCAGAAATTGAGCTGATCACTGTCCACCTCGGCGCCTTTCAGCGTATAATTCGTCAAATGGTCTTTGCTCCATCCCAGAATGTAAGCATCCTTGTTGACCATTCCCTTCGAGTATCCGTAGTTGGACAAAATGTCGCGCTCCCGTTGTTTCGGATCATTCTGCGAGTATGGGTACAGCATCCCGGACAAGTCACCGCCCGTAAATTTGATGATTTGTTTCGGATCCTGAGGAATGGCAGCCGCCTCGCCCTTCTTGATATCTCCCAGCTTATAGGCACTGCCTCCGACAACCAGCACCACCTCAGTTAAATCGTTAATGGTGTCATTGGTGATCTTACCGTTTAATCCCCCTTTGGCATCCAGCTTTAAATCCATGGCAAGACGTCCCATCTCCTCCGTACCCTGATGGTCCACCCATACCTTGGCCAACGACCATTGGGACATGTCCCGAAGCTCCAGCGTCGTGGACTCCTGCCCTACCCGGACAAAACTTTTATTCTCGGCGGTTCCTCCAAACGAGTTCCGGGACTGCCCCGTTTTCAAATACGTATTCTCCCCAAATTCCAAGGCATAGTTCCCGCTTCGAGGCGTGAAGAATGCAGAAGCGGTCGATTTCACCGCATCTCCCTGGCCATTTAGTTCAATCAGATTGATGGTATGCGCGAGCTCGCGCGTCTTGTCCGACGAACCGACCGCATAGACGGAAGCGCTCGCGATGACGGCAATGATCGGAATCAAGAACCACGCCCATTCCCGCTTGTCCGCCTTCTTCAATATATAGTAGAGCAGCGGTGCGACGACGACCGCATAAATAATGAGCATCCACAGCAGCAGCGTGAAGGAAGGCATCTTCAGCGACGGGAAATACTCCAGAACATAATTCAAATTGTCCATGAGCGAATTGTAATACATGCCATTCTGCGAATTCATCATCGGCAGGTTATTGCGCAGTACCGATGCCCACGCGTCCGGATGGCCTGCCCAAGAGCTTACCGGCTCCATCGCCAGATCGTAAGCGGCATATTGAACGCTACCCTGTCCGTAAGCCTTCGAGGCAAACAAAGGTTGTCCGTCCGCGGCAATCCCGATTTGGGCGCCTTCCACGGCTTTCGCCGTAGAAATGGTAAATGGCCCATCCAGTTTCAGCGGTTTCCCGCCAAGCTTCTCCAGTTCATCCAGCGAGTTCACGGTCGCGGTGCCATTCGCAGCGACCGGCGATATGTCGGCAAACGGCGCCGCCGTTTTGGCATACCCCGCGCCCCCGGCCAGAACCAGGGTGCCGCCGCCATTGACCCAATCCGTAATCGCCTTTTGTTGAGGCTCAGACAGCGTATCGGATGCATAATTGTTCATTACGATGACGTCCAGCCCGTTCAGCAGCATCGCATCCGTAGGAACGTTAGCGTCTTTAAGCGGGAACACGTTCACGCTGCTGCCTTTGCCGTTCAGGACGTTCATGAAATTCATCGTGTCCGGATCATCGGACAAGACGGCCATGAGCGCGCCTTGATACGGAGAAGCCTGCACGTAATTTTTGCCTGTGGCAAACGGTACCTGCTTCCCCTTCGTATAAGAACCTTCATAGAAAAGGATTTGGTTATTGTCTTTATTCAGTACGGCTCCAGGAATGCCGATCACGACTTCCTTCGGCGTATCCTTCGGCAGGTCCACCTGCTGAACATAAGAAGTCTGATACCCGAAGCCGTTGTAGTTCTGAATCTGCACGACCACATCGCCGGATATATCCCGGTCGCTCGTTAGGGTGAGTTTGAGCGGGTTCCATTTCTCATGTTTGATTTTGCCTTGGTAGCCCATTTCGGATTGAATGCCAATCTTCGCTCCGTCGGCGTAGACGTTTCCTGCCGGAATCGACAGAGATAACGTTGCCACAATCAGTAGCGCCACCATCGGCAGCAGCATCCACGTTTTCTTTGTATAAAACGACAACTGATGATTCCCCTCTCCAAATATAAATTGCTGTTCAAAGACAAACGATGCATAGGTTTAGAAGATGTATGTAAAGACTCTCTTCACAAGCTCAACTATATTGACGAGTCGAATTTATAAAAAGTTTGACGTTTACTTCCATAAAAAGCTCAAAGGAACCATTTTTTCAGCTTTTGGCAAGAAATTCGTGTTATTGCTTAAGTCAAATATAAAATAAAATCCCGCTCCAAGAAGAGGAGCGGGATCAAGGGGTAATCCATTGCAGCGTTAAAGTGTCAGGCTGCTCCATTATACTCTCTATGATGAATCGTCGGAATGACCAGGATTAGCTGAATACAACCGTTTTGTTGTTATGGACCAGAATCCGATCCTCGACATGCCATTTGACGGCTCTTGCCAGCACCACGCGTTCGATGGTACGTCCGATGCGCTTCAGCTCATTGACGTCGTCACGGTGGCTTACGCGCTGCACGTCCTGCTCGATAATCGGTCCGCCATCGAGCTCTTCCGTTACGTAGTGGGCGGTTGCCCCGATAATCTTGACGCCGCGGTTATATGCTTGCGCATATGGCTTGCCGCCGACGAAGGCCGGGAGGAAGGAATGGTGGATGTTGATAATCCGATTCCGGTAATGATCGATAAAGGTTGGCGAAATAATCTGCATGTAACGCGCAAGGATGATCACGTCGATATCATCGCCGATCACGTCCAGCTGACGCTGCTCCGCTTGAGGCTTCGTATCCGCCGTAACCGGAATGTGGTGATACGGGATACCGAAGGATTCCACGTATTCCTTCATATCCAGATGGTTGCTGACCACCAATGCGATATCCGCATCCAGGTCGCCAGCCTGCCATTGCCACAACAACTCTACAAGGCAGTGATCCTCTTTCGAAACAAAAATCGCCAGGCGTTTCTTGCGGGCGGCATGGTAGATATTCCACTCCATGCGGAATTGATCGGCTACTTCCCGGAAGGATTCCTCCAGCTGGGGAAGCTTCGTGTTCAAGTCCTCCAGATCGAACTCAACCCGCATAAAAAACATGCCGCCGGCCGGGTCCATCGTATATTGGTCAGACTGAACGATATTCGCGCCATGCTGATACAGGAACTGGGATACTGCTGCCACGATTCCCGGTCCATCCGGACAGGAGATCAGCATGCGGGCACGATTAGGGTACTGACCTGCCGCAGACGGCAGATCCTTCTTGATGTGAATTTCCATGAGACTCGGTGATCCTCCTTTTAAATCTGCAATGAACATGAACGGCATCTCTCAAGAAAAACAATCCGCAGCATGCGGACGTTTTCTTGAGAATGCCTCAGTTTCTTACTAATATGCCATTTCTAATGAAGCTTAGGATGTCAGGGAAACACCAGACAACCAAGCGATCAGGCGCTGATTGATCTGCTCCTCCGACAGGTCGGACAGCAGGCCGGCCGCCATGACCATATCGTACAGGCGCTCCATCGGTTCGCGCGGATCGGCCTTTTTGGCTTTGGCATCATTCTTCAGCAGCGTCCAGGTATCCAGTACAAATGAACGGGACTCGATGCCTTCCTTGGCAAAGAAAGCACCCAGCTCTTCCACTTGCTGCGTGAAAGCTTGGCCGAAACGGCCTTCCACATCCCCGCGCAGAAGCGCAATCTCGATCTCGTACATCGGACGCTGGGTTTTTGGATCTTTACCGATCCACGGCGTTTCGAGAATGAACGGTCTGCCCTGGAGCTTCTCGTGATGAACCACTCTCTGAATGGCTTCATACCCGATCCATCCGGTTCCAATCGGCGTATGACGGTCTTTGCCCGCTCCGCGCGGGTTCTTGCTATCGTTCACGTGGACGACCGTTAAACGGTCGAGCCCGATCAGCTTGTCGAACTGCTCCAGCACGCCGTCCAGATCATTCACGATATCATATCCCGCGTCATGAATATGGCAGGTGTCCAGGCAAATGGCTAATCGGTCGTTGTACTTCACCTTATCAATAATGGAAGCAATTTCTTCAAAGCTGCGCCCCATTTCGGTACCTTTGCCGGCCATCGTCTCAAGCGCAATCTTCACTTCGGTCTCATCCGTACCGCCGAGCACTTCATTAAGACCTTCCGCAATTCGGTCGATGCCGTATTCCGCATCCTTGTCGGTATATGCGCCGGGATGGAGAACGATGTTCTTCACGCCTACCGCATGCGTGCGGCGAATCTCCTCCTGCAGAAAGCTCACCGCCAGTTCAAACGTATTCGGCTTGTACGATCCGAGGTTGATAATGTACGGCGCGTGGACCACGATTTCTTCAATCCGGCTTTCCTTCATGGCGGCTTTGCCTTCTTCGATAAACATGGAGTCGATCGGCTTGCGGCGCGTATTTTGCGGCGCACCGGTATATATCATGAACGAGCTTGAGCCGTAAGACGTGGCTTCAGCCGTCGCAGTCAGCAATCCCTTGTCCGAAAACGACACGTGGGAACCAATTTTCAACATGCTGCATCCCCCTTTTTTAACACACAATTACACCTATTTTAGCTTGTATATCGAAATAAATCTAGAAATGCGTTATAATTCTCATGAAAGTGTCATGTGACAATAATCATTGAGGTGATATACAGATGAAGAGCACAGGGGCCGTCATGGGCTATTTGTCGTCCAGTGCGCCGCCGTCATGGTTCATGAACTCCATTGCCTTCTGGGGATGGGTCATGCTCGGGCTGATGGGCATCGGCGGATTTTTTATGTTCCGCAAGTTTCTGAAAGTGCTTCCCAAGGCCGACGGCAAATCGAAGCTCGATTGGCAAAATTACTGGGTAGAGCGAAGCCGTCCGCTGTGGACGGATGAATCCAAAGCATTTCTGGACGAGCTGGTGCAGCCTGTTCCGGGACCGTTCCGGGATATCGCCAAACACTCCATTGCAGCCGAAATCGGCAAAATCGCCGTCGAATCCGGTGCAACCGAAGTCACCCGGGATCACTGCATTAAAGGTTACATCGTGGCTACGCCGAAGCGGGATTACAAATTCCTGATGAATTTCCTCCAGAAGAAGGAAATCGACTATAAGCCTTACCAGCATTTGATCAATAAGTAGAAGTCTGTTGAGTTTAATGGATCGGCCAGACTTACAAAAAAAGAGAAACAAAGCCCAGCCCGTGGTGCATGGCGGTTGAATTCCGCACATGCCCCACGGGCTGGTTTGTTCCACATCAGGATATAATCCGAACCGCAGGTATCATGCCATTCTTGACTAATTTGAAGACGGAAAGATGCGGCGTTCCGCCTGCCCCATCCTTATCCCTCCAAACAGAGCCGGATTAGATCGTCCACATGAGCAGTAGCCAAGCATTCCACCGTGTCGGCGGCCCCGTAATAGATTTTCACTTCTCCATCCTCCTCCAGCACCATGCCGCCGGGGAAAATGACATCATTGCGGAAGCCCCCATCCGTCTCGTACAGTGCCTCAGGCGCAAGCAGGGGCGATGCGCTCATGCCAAGGATCTTCTTCGGATTGTCAAGATCGAGCAGCATAATGCCGGCAGTATACCGCTTCTTCCAGGTCGGCTCCCAGCCGTTCCTCCCTCTAGCGGAATCAATATCCACCGCATGGAACGTAGTGAGCCAGCCCTTATCCGTCTTAACGGGCGGTGCGGCTGGACCGATCTTGTCATTGGCGAACGGCACCTGCTCCACCGCCAACAGGAGCTCGGAACGGCCCCAATGGATCAAATCCGGCGACTCCGAGATCCAGGTGTCGAACCGGTCCACTCCGCCGCGGCTATACACCGTGAACGGCCGTTCCAGCCGGACGTAGTTGCCGTTGATCCGTTCCGGGAATAGCACCATATTTCGCAAGTCTGGCGTTGACATGCTCAATACTTCAAAGGATTCAAAATCGTCCGTTACTGCAATACCTCCCCGGATGCCGTGCCGGGTATCTACGGCGAAGCACATGTAGCAGCGGCCGTCAATGACCGTCAGACGCGGATCATAGGCGCGCACGATCTCTTCGTCGTGCAGCTTGAAGATCGGCTTCGGCCCCGCCGTCCAGTGAATGCCGTCGTCGCTGAAGGCGATGCCGAGATCCGTCGTATGGCTCGGCTCGATCGTCTGCTTCTCCAGCGAACCGTAGTCGTTGCGGAATACCATACAATAACGGCCGCCGAACTTGGCGACGCCAGCGTTGAAGACGAGCGCGGTCGGATACGGCACGCGAGCCGCGTCCAGTACGGGATTTGCCGGATGACGGCGAATGATCGGGCTGGACGCCAGCGCTCCGATGATAGGTATATTTGTGGTTTTCATCAATTAGCATCCTCCTAAAAGTTTTGTGAGCATTGCTCCAGGCATCAGCTTCGTGCAAAACTCGCCTCGGAAGCAGGGGCTTAGTAGTCTTGGTGCGTCATAGTCATCATGCGAGGGCGCAGTCATTACGATTTTCCTCTAAACAAGGCGTCCGTATCCTGCGAACGGATCGTCAATCGTGATGCGCCCTGCCTGACAGTCGCCTATGCCGCTGTAGAGATCGACATTGCCGTCCGGGCGCATCACAATGCCCGAAGAGAAGACGCAGTCGACCAATTGCGGCGCCTTGGCGGGTCCCGGCGGATAGCAGGAACGGCTTCCGATCAGATGATGGTTAGAGGATTCTCGGGTTGTCGGATCGAAGACGAAGGCCATGTTCAAATACACCTTCACTTCCCCTCCGTGCTCATCCTGATCCAGGTAGCAAATGTGGCCGATGATGCCGATTTTGCCGCTGTCCAGCAGATAGGCCTGGTTCACGCCCCCCCACTCGCCTTCCCCGAAAATGCCATGAATGTAAGGTGCGTTCTCGATGACGTCCGCAGTCAAATCTTCCAGTCTGTCAACGACCGTAAAGCCGATCATGGATTCGCTCCCGTATTTGCCCCTCATCTCGGCGCTGCGCGGACGCGAGAAAACGCCGATCCTGCCGTCCGACAACGGAACAAGGCGAATATCCTTCATTTTGTTAGGTCCAGTCGTGAAATAGTACAAATTATGGAGGTCGGTGCCCCGAAAGAAATAACCGAAAAATGTGCTGTATCTTCCACTTTGGTATTGCACATGAGTCCCGCCCATTACGAGCTCATCACCGATCTCGCTGATGTAAGGGTCCTCCAGCGTATAGATCATGCTGTCTTCCACCACGCTCCATTCATCCTGTCCCGTTTCCTCGAACAGGCGGACCCAAGAGCGGGCCCATTCCTCGCGGCGTTCTACCCGCCCGAACAAATAGCGCTTCCCATCCCGTTTAAATGGAATCGAAATATTGTAGACATCAAAACCATCCACGCCATGAAATTTTAAGGTTGCACTTTCATAGATCGTTTTTGTCGCTTCAAATTCAATTCGTTGCTTCTGCAAGGTCAAAATTCCTCCACACCTTCCTTTTGTTTTTCAACTCGTTTATTTAATTGAAGCTTGATAATCCTGAAATTGCTTCTGGTATTCAGCAACCACTTTATCCAGACCGGCTTTCCTCATTTTTTCCAGTGCAGCCGGGAAGGCCTTATCGTATTCTTGAACCCCCATATAAATCGGAGTGATGCTTGCCGAAGCTTCCGACAAAATATTGGTGTATTCGGCCCTTACATTCGTCGGGTCAAAAATAAAATTCGCCGCGATACTGTTGATTGCATTCGGATTTGGCTCAAACAAGACTTTGTTGTTATCTGGAATGCTGTTCTCCAAGTCAAATCGCATGAAGTTTACATTGCCGTTTTGCGAATCAGAACCTCTATACCCCGGATTATTATTGTTATTCGGATCCTTGATCGGCTTAAAGCCCGTCTCACCGTCCTTGGTGTAGTGCTTGCCTTCAATGCCATATTGTACAAGATCATAGTTTTCTTGGCTTGCCAGCATCCAATCGATGAATTTGACGGCCGCTTCCGGATTTTTGCTATTTACCGGTACGGCATTTCCGTTCTTGAAGGTGAGCGGACGCATATATTCTTTCTCCGGGTTAAACCATACAACGCCGATATCGTTTACAGTGGCTTCTGGATTGTACTTCTTGAGCCCGTTCAAGCTTCCGCCAGTTCCCAAACGGACGAACCATTCACCGCTGTCGAGTTGTGCATCTACCTGCTCCTGCTTCATGACCAGGATATCGGGATTGGTAATGCCCTTGGTGTACAGCTCGCGCATGAAAGACGCATCTTTCTTGAACTCTTCGGTCTCAATCCAAGACTTAACCTCACCGCTTTGATTCACATAGAAGAACTTATCCTTCACGGTAAACGGGAACGTGTCATAAGTCCGGTGCAGGATGGACGTATGCAGGTAGATCGGGTCAAAGTCAGCGCGAGTGCCAAGATAGGGCTTATTGCTTCCCTTCCAGTTCTTCATGACAATCTCCCAAGCGCTGATCAATTCATCTGGTGTCGTCGGCTCTTCGAGATTATTCTCGGCGAGAATGTCACGACGAATATTGAATTGACCTTCACTCGCCATTTCGACCCAATAAGAGGGAACGGCATAATACTTGCCGTCGATTTTAGCTCCGTCGAAGATATCATCCGGAATATATTTCTTCAGATTTTCTCCATGCTTTTCGATCGCATCCGTGATATCCGCCAGTGCACCGCGGTTATAGTAGCTCGAGAACGGCGTGCGGTCCTGCATGACGTGGAACAGGTCGAAATCTTCCCCAGTGGAGAGCATTAAGTTCAGCTTCTGATCCCACGCATCCCACGGTATATATATTTTTTCCACCTCAACGCCGACACCGTCCGCAGCCAGCTTCTCATTGACCTTTTGGAACACTTCCTTGTAGTCTTTCGGCTCTGTGCCTGGAACTAAATATTTGATTTTGACCGTATTGGCAGGCTTCTCATTATTCTCTGAATTGGAGACTGAAGAATTGTCTCCCTTACCGCATCCAATTAACGTCGAAAGCACAAGAACCACAGCCAATAGAAACACACCATACTTTTTCATATTAAATATTGACCTCCTTCTATAAAGTGCTTAATTTATGTTAACCCCGAAGGGGAGTAAATCAGCCTTTGACAGAACCTATAACTAGGCCTTTCACGAAGTATTTTTGCAAATACGGATAGAGTAAGACGATCGGCCCGATCGTCACGATCGCTGTTGCCATCTTGACCGATTCTGAAGGAAGCGTGATGTCGCTTGTTCCAGCCAGCATCGTCATCTCGTTCAGCATGCTGATCTCCGATTGCATTTGCAGCAGCATAAATTGCAGCGGGTACAAATCCTTGCTGTCAATCAACATGATTGCATTCCACCAATTGTTCCAGTAATCAAGTCCGTAGAATAGCGCAATCGTCGCCAATACCGGTTTGCATAAAGGAAGATAGATCCGGAAGGCAATCGTAATATCGCTGGCCCCGTCTATGTTTGCCGACTCTCGCAGCGAGTCGGGAATCCCGCTCATGAAATTCCGCACAAGGAAGAGGTTGAACGGGCTGAACAGCAGCGACGGAATGATCAAAGCAAAGATGTTATTGGTCAATCCAAGCGACCGATTCATCAGATACCAGGGAACAATTCCCGCCGAAAAAATCATGGTAATAAAGAAATAAAGCGCCAATGAATTGCGGTATTTCACATTTTTGTTCGCCAACGTATAGCCAGCCATGGAGGTAATCAGAATCGCCAGCACTGTACCAACAATTGTGACGAAAATGGAAATACCGTAGCTCTGCATGACTTGGGAACCCCCTGTAAAGATTAGCTTATAGGCATACAAAGAGAACTCCTCCGGGAAAAGGCTGTATCCGTTCTTCAATATGGCATCCTCATCCGTGACCGAGATCATCAGAACCAGAAGCATTGGAAGCAAACAAAGCGCCGAATAAATCGTAATGAGAGCATACATAATCGTCCTGCTGAATGAAAACGTCTTCACTTCTATACCTCCTAAAACCTTTCTTCAGGAATCTATCGCCGAAACCGGATTCTAATACAACGCGCCATCTTTAAAAAATTTGCGGGTAATGGCATTCGTGCCGAAGACTAGAATAAACCCGATGACGGACTGGAACAATCCGACAGCCATAGCTTCGGAAGGGTCGCCAATCTGACGCAAAGAGCGGAATACATACGTATCAATGATATCCGTGGTCGAATACAAGGTGCCATTGTCGCCAATCAAGGCGTAGATCATCCCGAAGTCGCCGTACATGATTTTGCCGACCGAGAGCAGCATCAGTATAACCACCGTAGGCATCATCAACGGAATCGTAATGCGCATGCACATCTGCCACCGGTTAGCCCCATCAATCTCGGCAGCTTCATACAACGTCTCATCGATCCCGGTGATGGTAGCCAGATAAATGATGGCGCTCATCCCTGCTCCTTTCCACACATGCATGACGGTAAGAACAGCCGGCCATACCTTCGGCTCGGTGTACCAGTTGACCGAGGCGAGGCCAAGCTGATTCAGCAATTTGTTCACGATCCCCATATCCATAGAAAAAAAAGCATACAGCACATAGCTGATGACGATCCAGGAAATGAAGTTCGGAAACAACATCATGGATTGGCTGATTTTGACGAACAGCTTCTTGCGCAGCTCGTTCAGGATCAGTGAGATGGCCAGTGCCGTCAGCGTTCCAAAGAGAATAAAGAGCAAATTTAGAAAGATGGTGTTAAAGGTGACCGTAAACGCCTTGCTCGACCCGAAAAAGAACTCGAAGTTCTTTAATCCTACCCACTCGCTATGAAATATGCCCTTTGTATAATTGAATCGTTGGAAAGCAATCAGTATATACGGATACGTCAAATACCCGAAAATAAACGTGTAAACCATCGCCGGAAGGACCAGCAAGTAAGATGTTCCATTCCTACGGATATCAGAAAACATGCCGAATGCCGGTCGCTGTCTCTTTTCCAATTTCTTATCCTCCTTCTTTGCAGTGTACATTTTTGGGCTGCGTTGACGCTTGCTCTAACTCTATAGCAGCGGGTCAGCGTTTCCAATTTCAAATACCGGATATCGCTTTCACGATTCGATTAAAGGGCTTTCAAATTTCGAATTGACTTTTCATTGCACAAGAATGGAAATTTTCGATATAAAACATAGGCCTTTCAAATTATCGAAACGGCTTTCATTTTTGCGAGAAGGAGTACCTTTTTAGCCAGATATGTCCTATAGTGAAGAGGTTATATTAACGGCATTGGGAGGAATTCTTCATGCGGAACACCATGAATCGGCTTGTTCGATACAAGGCGTTTCAAAAACTTACAATTTCATATTTCCTGCTCGTTCTACTAACCGTCAGCCTGCTGTCCGGCGTCCTCTTCCTTCTCTTCTCCAAAAGCGCCGTCAAGGAGATCGACCGCAATTCCAAAGCCATGTTATCCCAAATCACTTACGCCTCGGAGGTCGTCTATAACCAAGTCATGACAATCGGTAATGCGCTGCTCATCCAGCCGGAAATCACCTCATTCCTGAATGACACGTTGGAGGACAAGACGAACAATTATCGGATATTCCAACAAATGAACCAGATTATAAGTGTGTACCCTTATATTTACAGCGCCGGGATCTACCGGCCTTCTACGGGAACAGCCGTCGATACTGCCGGGCTTCCATTCGACTCCTCGCTCATCACCCTTAGCGCGGAGCGGTACATGGAATTCTATCCACGTAGCTTGACCGTTGCCGACCGCAACAACGATGCGCCGCTTCAGCTCCTGACCTTTCTGCTTTACCCGGATTTTTCATTTAAGACCTCCGACAACCCGCTTATCTATATCAATGTGGAAGAAAAGTCGATTCTGACGACGATCCGCAAAATCAGCAAAGCGGATTCCGCCAACAACGTTTTTGTCATCAACAAAGAGGGCAAAGTGCTCTCCCATACCGATTCAAGTTTATTTCTGAAAGATTGGTCCGAGGAACAGTATGTGCAGCAAATTCTAAATCAGGACAAGGAAGAGAACAGCTTCACAACAAATATTCTAAATAAAAAGCATCTGGTCACTTATGTGAAGTCGGAGAAAATGGACTGGTATTTTGTAAGCGTTTCCCCTTACTCCGGACTCATCTCCAACATTGACCGTCTCCGCAACGTTACGCTGCTTGTGACAGCCGGAATTGTACTGACAGGTCTGCTGATCTCTATTTTTCTGACCAAGAGCATTTATAGACCGTTATCGACGCTGTTTGAAAGGATCATGCCGGACACGGATTCTCCAGTCTCCGATTCGCCGTTCATAGATGAATATAAGATGATGACCGAGGTTTTCCATTCGTTGGAGGAACGTGAAAAATCGATGCAATTCGTGATCAACCGCTCTTCCCGAACGATTCGTGAGCATTACTTACTTTCGTTACTCTGGGGTCATCCGCTGGAACATTCTGTTCCGAGCGAATTAATTCGGGATATCGACAAGAAAGTATCGGGGCCTTATTTTTGCGTGCTTGTATTCAAAATCAATGCGCTGGAACCGACAAGAGGGAGGATGGAGACGGAACAGCAGCCGCTGCTGCTCTTCGCTCTAGGCAATATTGCAAAAGAGATGCTGGAGCCTATCGGAGCATGTGATTACCTGTTTATGGGGGGAAATGAAGCCGTCGCAATCCTTCAGTGTACGAACAACCAACATCCTGAGGAGCTCGAGGCTGCCTTGGGCAATATTCAGAGTTTTCTGAACCGTTACTTCAAGGTGACGGTATCCATTGGCATAGGGGATATAAGTTACGGCAGGAAAAATATTTCTTACTCCTATACTTCGGCGCAGCAGTATGTTAAATACCGGCTAATCTACGGGAAGGAATCGATCCTGGATGCCGTAACAACACGGCCCCATATGATGACGGCCTTAAGTTATCCCAGCGCCTTCGAGAAGAAGCTAATCGATGCTGTGCAGTCCGGGAAGCCGGAAGCAATCCGGGATGCAATCGGACAATTCGTGGAACAGATCTCTAACGGTTCAATCAATCAGGTCATTACATACAGCACCCAGCTCATGCTATCCTTACTTAAACACTTTGACTATTTGCAGCATGTGCCGGATTCCAATTTCAACGAGTATCTGGATGCAGTGACCGAAATTGAATCCGCCGAACATCTGACGGAAATCAAGGAAACTTTCAATCGCTATTGTTTTAATATCTGTACACTAATCGAAGAGAAGAATCTCTGGATGAATGCCCAGAAGCACAATGATATCATTGAAAAAGTGCAGAATTACATCCAAGAACATTATGCCGAGCCAAACTTATCTCTGGAGCTGGTGTCCAACATTGCCGGCCTGTCGCCAAGCTATTTGGGTAAGCTCTTCAAAAAAGCAACCCGTCAATCGTTCAGCGAATACCTGAATCACACCAGGCTGGAGAAAGCAAAGGATTTGCTTGCTTCCACCCATGAGACTGCAGCCAAAATCAGTGAATCGGTCGGAATGTACAATATCACTTACTTCTCCACTCTATTCAAGAAAAAATACGGCCTGACTCCTTCCGTCTTCCGTGAGCAGGAGGCGATAAGAGGCAATGAAAGGGCTGGAGAATAAACAAATTTGAGCTTTCGGTTTGCGAAAAAACGGGTGTTGCGGCTAAATTTCCAGCTCCAGCTATGACAGTGACCTCAATGAGTAGAGTGCTCTTCTCAAGGTACACTGCAACAATAATTCATTTTTACCTATAGATGATTCTACACAAAAAAGCATCGACTACACGCCATACCAGCATCGCTGGACGAGTTACTCTTGTTGGAGCTAAGCCTCTTCTGGGATTGTCCGTCTGGCTTCTGGCAGGGGGTAATTACCTTATCCAGTTAAATTAAATAGATACACCATTATCCTAACAAGCAAAGGACCTAGCACTATAAACCCGAATATCAGAGCAATAACTTTCAGAGTTCCTGATATTCCTTTTGACGAGTTCAAGGTGTCTAGTTTATTATTGATTTCTTTTAGCTCTTTCAATATGTATTGTTAACTGGAAGATATCCAAACCAAATAATAAAGTTGATTATTTATTACTTCAATATCCGCAAACGCCTTTAATTCTATGCTACCATGCGTTTTTGTCTTTATTAACTCGAAAAGAAGAGAATAAGCCAATTTGGGATCTGTGGTTTTATAGCCGTTACAACTTTGGAGGATAGCAGGATAAATCTCACTAGATATATATTCCTGAGCTTCGAACATTGACTGGAAAGCCTTTTTTTCTTCATACCAGATTACAGGTACAGATTTATTTCTTATGTAGATTTTATTCCCTTCTGCGCTTTTCGATACATATTCGCTGTATACGTCTCTTATATTTTTTTCATCATTGTCCATAATAATTCTCCTCTATTTATATTCGATAAAGAAAGAAAAGGACGTAAAATCCGCCCTCTTCTTTGATATTTATTAATCTACCTTACAAGAAATGCTGAAACTTCCCATTGGTTTATGAGCTGCTGTACCAACTGCACCTAAATTGATTGTAACAACGTCTCCAGAATTCAAGCTGGCTGCTTGTCCTCCCATGTAATTATACTTTGAAATACTTCCATGGAACAGGTAATCGACAGATTGTACGTGAGGCGCATAGACACTACTACCAAATAATGTTCTAAAATAACCCAAATCTGTATTAGTTACAGAGCCACCAGTACCCGAGACTGTGACAATTGGGCCAAAAAAGCTTCTACCCATAGGAGTAAATTCAAAACCCCACTGCATAGTGTTTGACACTGCGCTATATTGTGTCATAGCTCTTGAATATCCTGACGAACCTGGTCTCCAACCATTGCTATTACAGCTAGGAATGCTAGACACACTTGCATTCGCCTCGAATTCTTCTTTAGTTGTTATAGTAACAGCTGGTAATTCATCAAGATCAATACCAACATTCTCTTCATATGATTGATGTGTCAACTCATCGGCTTGAACGGTGGCAATGCCCCAAAGATTAAATAACAACGCTACGGTCAATAAGAATGATGTTTTCCTCTTAAAAAATAATTTCAAATAAATCCCTCCATATAGTTTTTTTGTATGTAATGTATTTATATGTAATTATAATATAATACAAAATTATGTAATTTTCAATTATAATTTGGAATATTTTGTTTTATATTACTGGTTTTTATAATTTATTGTCGATTTATCGTAAAATCGTTGTTTTATTTAGATTCATAAATGTATAATGGTGTTTTCCCTTTATCTCACTAATCGTAAATAGGTATACATTTGAGCAATAAGATCTTTTATCTCTTTCCTTTGGCGCAGAACAAAGTTGCGGTATAGTTCTTCTTTTAAGAGACCCTCACCGACCATCCCAGAAGGTATCTCAATTTCACTAGCAATATCAGCAATTTCATTTCCCATGACTTATGTTTATTCCTTGTATTTACAGCACAATTAACCACTACATTAATCCTATCAAGAGCATCGCGATTCATATAACCCCCACTCTTTTTCTAATGAATACATTTTTATAATTATAAGCTATCGATAAAAATATTTGGAATAATCAAGCCGTTTACCGTTAAATTTCGGGCAGGTATAAAGTAAGACTGGCCCTTAACAAAACTGATCGATTACCTTTTCAGCTAAGGTTCTGATGTACCATTCCATAAAGTGTACCTTTTTGACACACATTGAACGCTATAGAGTTAAGAACATAACGATGGATTATTATGATATTATCGAATCGAGAACACTAATCGTACGCATTACTGATTAATTTAGCGTTAAACCCAACAGTGTCAAGAATTTGAAGCATTGTTCCTCGTTAGACAAGTATCTTGCTGGTAAGCGATAAGCCCTTAGTTTATATGCACTATTCTATATCCCTTTTTCAAATCGTAAATCGAATCGTAAGAGCCAATGCAAAAATGCTTAATAAACCCAGTAACATCAAGGGTTTACAGTCTTTTTCAAGTTGACTAATTGACTACAGATCAAATAAGAAAACGTTGATATATAAGGGTTTTTAGAATTCAAAACTCGTATCGTATAAATAACATAAATCTGTGAGTGGAAGACTAAATATTTAGATTTCGCCTCATTATAAAAAATGCTATTAATTTTTCCCTAAACGTAACGTACCGAACGCTTACACCTAGAACTGTCACAAAATGAAAAGAGCACCTATCCTCCATAAAAGAATAAACACTCCATGCACTAAGGCCGTATTGTAGGAAATCAAAAATGGCTCCCTACAACCTTATCAGTAGTTTCTAACACAAGCACATAACAAAAGAGGCTCTTAACATAAGTAACAATAGGTGTACATACTATTACTAACTCTACTATTCATCTTATTGTTCCTGGACTTCACTGGGTCACTGAATCATGGTGCTTAGTGCACTTACGATTATCACATGTGTTATTGGATTAATCCGATATAAAGTAACTAAACTAAGATAACGTCTATACTTTAAGCCATTTTCTTGTCTTCATTTCAATGTCTCAGGCTCGGCAACTTTGAGCTTTCCAACATCATATAACTTAGCAATGAACTTCTCATTTCTGTTTAGTTTATAATTCGGAATAACCTCTTTCTTTATGGTATCCAACTCTGCTACTACTGCATAATCCTTGTAAGTTCCCACCACAATGTACTTTGGATTTCCTTCTACTATCATAAATTTTGTCTGTGCGTTTGCATTGGTTTTCCCAAGCAATGAGAAATTAGGAATTGTTGCTGCGATGAGTAATAAATACAAAGCTAACCTAAAGTTTTTGTAGCCCAACCGCTGTCTTATCGAATACAACAAGCCCTTCAAAGAATTACTGTTTCTTTCCTCCTCCATTTTAACAGCAGCTTCGAGCTTGTTTCTATATCCCTTTGTTTTTCTGTGTGTTAATAGAGGCATGCCAAAATTTATAAGTGATATCACTGCTAGAAAAAGCAAAAACATAAAGAATGATTGTTCGTTCAAACCAATTAACATCATAAAAAAGAAATACGATATTCCTAGCCCAGTTATATTGTCGATTATTGATGAAACTGCACTATTAAGCGATTTAAGTTGATTGAGATAAATAGAAATTAAGTCAATAAATGCAAAAAGAAAAATACCAATGACAAGAGTTAATCCGATTACCCTTATAATCATCGTTGGATTCAATTCGATGTAATCCACTGGCATTAAGAAGTACCCTTTATATCCCTTTTCATAATAATATGCTATTGCGTACCCGACTGCAGTTAATCCCCCTATTAAGATACCTTCACTCATGAACGAGATCTTACGTTTATTCTCCTGTTTCTCTTTGACTTCCTCAGACACTTTCATATTCTCCCCTGTCATCTATACTAAGACGCACTTCCATATATTACCATAAACTCTAGAAGGCTGTCTAAGGCTTAAATTATCAGAATGTATTATTCCAGCCCATAATTGTTCTCTTATAGGTATCTGTTTAACCGTACGCGAATTGCAGACAGTTCTACACATCCAACAACAAAAAAGAATCAGCACCTATAAGTGCTGATCCTCTTCAATGTTACAATATATTCAGTTTACTTACCGTTTAATCTACTTAACAGGGCAATAACTTTTAGAGTTCCTGATATTCCTTTTGACGAGTTCAAGATGTCTAGTTTATTATTGATTTCTTTCAGCTCTCTCAATATTTCTCTATTTAGATCTTCAGACACATCAAAGTCCTCCTTATACACATGAATCAAAAAACACAAGATGTTTTTCATTTAATCGTTAACATATACAAAGCTAGTCATGTATAGTTAATTGGTACATTTTACCATAATTATCACACCAGATGTTTTTTATAGATCTAGTAAAAATAAAAAACCAAAGGCCCCTCTAAAAATTAGGGTACACCTTTGGTTTTCTGCAATAATCCGAATTCCCTCTAAACTTCATGGAATAATGGCTTCGCAAATCTTACTTCTACTATAATAATCCCGTATTAATATACCTCCCTGCGCAGGGTAAACGTCCATCCGGCAATAATAAAGGCATCCCCTTCCGTCAAAGGGTATTCTTTATAAGGCACCATGGATTCTCCCTTCAGCATCGTTCCGTTTCTGGAACCCAGATCCTTCAGGACGTATCCACCGCTTTCGCGAGAGAGCTCGACATGTGCCCGCGAAGTCCCCACACCTTCAGCTACGAATTGGGCGACGTCGGGAGAGCGGCCGATGATGAAATGGGGCTGATGCAGTTCAATTCGCTTCGGGACGGCTGCATTCGGTTCGGTAAGCTCAAGATAGTCCCTGGCCGAATGTTGCCCGGGCGGACGAACGGCGGTCTCTGGACTTAACAGCACGGTAGCTCCCCCACCACCAGAGGACGAAAGCACCTCCGTCCGTTGGGACAGCTGGGCATAATAATCCCCTTCTTCCCTATAAGAATCTCCTGCCCCGGCGTTAGGAGAACGCGAAAAAGCCTGGTCCCGAAAAGACTGTACGGAAGATCCCGCTGAAGGCTGATCCCGCTCAAGGTTAAATGGAGATTTAGGAACCTGCCATCTCCAATGCTCATTCCCCTCACCAAGCTCTGCTTCTGCCGCTTTCCCTGAGTCCGCTGCCTGTCTTCCCGTAAGAAGACCTGATAAGGGATCTGCCTCAAAACGCGGGACGGACTTCCACTTGGCATGCTCTTGCGGACTCAGCTCTGTGGATTCAAACACGGGCAATGAACCGGACCAATCCTCCGCTCTCCGTGAGAGCAGCCGGAGTTTGCCCGTGTAGCCGAGCCAAGCGATCACGGCAAGCAGAATCGTAATCCCTACCGATAGCCCCAACATCAGCGGACCCGGTTGATTCATGTACAACATTCTCCAAGCTCCCGCTGCGGCGAGCAAACATCCTAGCAAAATATAAGTCCGAACCGGCGAAGACCTGCCATGCTCCGCTTCATCAAGACTTGGATCATCTGTGCCAGATGACCACGCAGGAAGACCTGATGGGGTGCGACCGGCGTGAGAATTACCTTCTTCGTTTCGGCCGCTTTTCCCAAACATCTCGTTGGTACGTTCCGTCAGGCTTCGAATTAAACTCTGTTTATCCGTGTTGCCGTCATTCTCCGTCTGCAATGCCGCACTCCGGCTGTGAGCCGGCTCTGCAAATGAGAAGGCAGGCCTGGAGACGCTGCTGTTTGAGGGATTATCGGTATAGGGCAATCTTTCATTCACATGTGCAGGCACTGCCATCTTCGCTTGCGTTCCTGATTGATCGCTTTCACCATCTTCTCCTGCAAGCAGTTCAATGACAAGCCGCTTAAGTCCCGGCAAACTGAAGCTCTGTTCACTGCAGAAGGTCATCAATGCTTGTATCCCTCCTCCTTTCAGCTCCGAGACCGATAAGAGAAGCCTTGTCATAAGTTCCTTAAGCGTTACAGGGAGACGGTTACTGCTTGTCTCGTTAACGGCAAGGGGAACATAGGTTAAATATAATGTGCCAAGATGCAGGGAGCCTTCAACAAACAGAAAATCCTCATGAAGTATGTAATTCTCGGGTTGAAGCATATACAGCCTGCTGTCCTCCAATGCGGTAGCGATCTGCAGCAGCAGCCCATAGTACTCGGTCAACGTCATGCGCTCGCTCTTCAATGCCTGAGACAGCATCTTTTTGCCGGTGATATCATATTCCAAGGTTACTTTGTAATCGACTTCTTTCATATGCAGCTTCAAAAAGTGCGGGATTCTCGAAGAACGGATCATGCCCAGCTGCACATGATTCAGTTCTGCTGACTGGATCCCTTCATCCCGGTCCAGCACCATGATCGTTCCGCCGTTCTGCATAAAATCCGCCTTTAATCCGAACATAAGCGCCGCCTCCTACATGTGCAGTACTAGATACGTGCTGATCATGCCAGGAAGGACAGCCATCATAAAGGGAAATCGCAAGTGCTCCTCCTGGCTGTTGCGCCACGGCAACCAGCTCTTCATGACAAAAACTCCGGCGATACTGCCAACGACATGGCGAACTCTCTTCATCGTCTCCCGCCGCCAGAGCAGAATGAGCAAACCGATGGCACCGGCAAAAAGGACAGAATACATAATGCCCTGCAAGGTAAACCACAAGCCGGTCCAGGCGCCGATCCCACCGAACAGCTTAACGTCCCCCGCTCCTACAGCCCCTATAAAATACATGATCAACAAGATGAGAAACCCTGCTCCAAGACCCTTCAAAGAAAAGAGCAGGCCTTCCCATCCGTCCAAAGCGCCATGAAAGATCGGACCGGACAGCATAGCCGATACGGTTAGAGCATTCGGTATCTTCATGGAACGAAGGTCTGTAATAAAGGCCGCAATCAGATAAACGGCACAAATACCAAAGGCAACGGCCACACCCATCAACCTCCCCTGCGCGACTATTCAAAGGAATAGCCTGAATAGAACTTTAACTATTGACGCACAACGAATTGCTTTTATTGGAAAGACTTTTCTTGGATATTACTTTAGAACCCTATATTTCATAACCTTGCTCTTGAACCTCTCATGAGCCCGACCGCGCTACCACCGTAAACGGCACCTCGATCCGCTGCCCGTCGGCCGTCTCAACCACGAACAGCCAAGTCCCCGGCGTTGTATTAAATCCCACGTTCCATTCCCAATCGATATAGCCGTTATCATCCGCGGTCTTCCAACCCAAATATTTAGCCGTGCTCTGGCCGCTCTTATAATAGACTGATAATTGAGCGCTGGCCCCTGGCTCTACTTTCACCTTTACCTTAGCCTGCTTGCTTGCGACGGCCGGATTCGGCTTCTCCAACAGCTCAATGGCTCCGTTCTCTGAGCCGTCCCCGTTCCCCGAATCGCCCCCGCCTTCTCCGGTATCTCCAATCCACAGCCTCTCCTTGGCCTTCGCTTGCAGCACGATGCGTTTGTTCAAGAAAGGAACCCGGATTGGAAGGGCATAATTCACCTCAATGCCAAAATAAGGACTCGTGCCGCTCTTCAAATTGGGTATGTGAACATTCGACACATGGATTCGGTCATAATCCAGAAGGCGGTCAGGCATGAACGGCTTCATCATCGGCTTAACCACGGGGTCGAGTACGGCTTCCACGGTTTGGTTCTTAAGCTGCTGCAGAGGCTCCTCACCTGAAGCGACGGCTTCCACGGTTTGGTTCTTAAGCTGCTGCAGAGGCTCCTCACCTGAAGCGACGGCTTCCGTGATCCACTCCTTAGCAGGAGAAGGAAGCGAGTCGCTATAATTCGATACCCAATCAGACAGCGACAATTTGGGTATTTCCCAATGGGACGTGCTGGGCGTGCCTTCGATTGTTCCCATACCCCCTGCATTCGCCTGCACGGCTAGAGAAACAGGATACATATGGGCCGCTACGGTTTTGACGGTATCGGAAACGGTGCTTTGGAGCGCCGTCGATATCAACGTCATCTGCACGATATATATGAGAAAAATGACAAAAAACATAAACATCGGCAGCACAAGCGCAGCTTCCACGACCATGCTTCCTTGCTCCGCCGACGCTTTGCTCTTACGCAAAGGCTTTCGTAATACCGATAAACATTTCATTCAAGTAACCCCTAATCCTAATAGGAAAAATCCGCCTTGCGCTTGACCAAGTACCGACTTCCTTGAACTTCATCCCCGTCGCTTCCGAATGCAACGCCGATCGACTTCGTCACTCCCGGAAGAAACCATAAACGCATGGCCGTCCTAACTTCCCCTGAAGCGTAAGTAAATCGCTCCGCAGGATTGATGCCGGTGTTTAATCGTATCAGCGCCAGCATGCGTGATAACTTCTTCTCGTTATTGCTGTGAATAAACAAAAATATTCGTAAATGATCCCTGTAGGTAAGCTCAACGGGTACATACTTGGAAAGCTGAACGCTTCCCTTCTGACACAGCTGGATCATATCCTCGATAGCCTTCTCGATCCCATACAGGATGGCTGCCGCCAAAACCGCCAACGGATTTCCTAATTTGCTGTTGACGACGAATCCTTCCATCGTCCGAATCGCGAGCCTGGAAGCGAATATTTCTGCATAAGCCGCCGAAATATTCCCGGCGGGGTTGTGGAATCCGTACAGAATATATTCCACTTCCTGATTCCCGATAGCGAACTCCTGCACTATCTCCTCTCCCGTGCTGGACCCGTCAACGATTCCGGATAAGTTCCCGACATCGAAATGCTGATAATAATGAACGGCGTACTCATTCTGAAACAGTTCATCCCTAACACCGCCAAGCACGTTCCCCATAAATCCAAACATACCGTCCATATTATCCATTGCTTGTTTGCCGGCATCATACGGATCGTCGTCCAGCGGCTTTCCCTTACTCATGCTGTCTGCTTCCGCATTAAATTGAAGGCTTTCGTCATAGTACTGCTGGAGTTCACGAAACTCATCCATAATGGCTTGATTCTGCCCATTCAGCCCGTTGATCGCCTCGATGGCTTTGGATGCCTGCTTCAGCTTCTGATTGGCCAGCTTCTCCATCGCCTTCCGTTCCTTATCCGATGTGCGAAACTGCTCCAATGCCGCCTGCTGCCGATCCATGATATTTCCGCTGCCTGATACCCCATAATTAGAAATGTAATTCTGCAATTCGCGGCTAGCTCCGATCACGGCTCCCTTCATCCCCTCCCCGCCCAATGAAGACTGCAGCGCGGCCACAGCTCGGACAACCTGTTGATAACGACGCTCCTGGTTTTCAATTTCTTGCCGAAAGCCGTTTAAGAAGACATCGCCATGAATTAACTTGTCCGCTTGCTTCCGAATGGATTGGATCATCTCCGCTTCCGACCCGGAGGAATCGGCTGACCCCGGCGTTATGTCATTCGTCACTTGGTCATACCCCGCATTAGATGAACGGTTCTCGGATTCCTTGATGACCTGCTTCATCTCCTCGTTCAAACTCCTGGCTTCCTCCCATAATTGCTGCGCGTCCGTTAGGAGCTTGCCATTCTCGCGCTGAAGCCGTTCGGCCTCTCTCGATATCTGCGAGCCGATGGAAGACATTCCGCTCCGGTAAGCCATGAGCAGAAGCGTATACTGTTTCTCTTTTGGGGGCCTGTCCGCGTCCTCCTGTTGTTTATCTTTATAATCCTCATACTGCGATGCCCCGTCGGCAGCGGTTTGGATGCTGTCCCCGAGCGAAGTATCGTTGATCGGTTGTCCAGGCGGATCCATGACCAGCTTCGATAGCCGGATCGCATGCTCTCCTGCCTTGCGCTGCTTTGCCAGCATCTCATCCAGCGCCGCTTCCCGCTTGTCATACAGCCTGCGCAGCTTCTTAAGCACATCGACCGTATTGGAAGCTTCCTTCATGGACTGCGATAAAGGTTTGAACTTGCCCACTAATTCCAAAGTGAAATCGATCGGCGCTTTATACTTCATGTCCTCGATGATCTGCCGGTTGAAGATGTCATAAGTGCCCAATGGACGCTGCAATTCAAGCCCCGAGCTATCGAGTTCCATCGCCATTAACCGGAACGCATCGCTGCGATCTCCCGGGTTCAAGCTGTCATTCAGCACGTTGCCCATAATGAGATCCCCGCTGGTGCCCCCATGGGCATACAGTCCGTATTCCTTCTGCAGCTGCGGATCGTAGGATGACATCACGGAGCGTACGGCTGCTCTTGTCAGCCTCTCGCTGTGCACCTTCATGGCCGCGATACGCGAGAAATCAATGAATATGGCT
Organism: Paenibacillus sp. CR_12; assembly: GCF_041953985.1. NCBI lineage: Bacteria > Bacillati > Bacillota > Bacilli > Caryophanales > Paenibacillaceae > Paenibacillus > Paenibacillus sp. CR_12. The sequence goes on from NZ_JAVFHO010000013.1 coordinate 110,539, forward strand.
ACAAACATAAATACGGCTGCCAGGGCGATAATCAAAAAAACAGATACAGATCCATCGGACGATCGGCCCACCTCTCTCCTTCTCCGACTAGACCGCGCTTTCCCATGCTTCGTCATGACTATCGCGAACCTCCGAACTTTTGTAGAACTTCCCCTGCGGCTGCCTTATCCGTTCCGTTTCTCCCGCCTTGAAACTTCGATCCGTAATATCGCATCAAATCCACCGTGCGGATAAATTCAACGGGATCAACCACAATCGATTGTGAGTTGACCTCGATCTGGCCGCCATCGTCCAGCATTCGGCTGATTGGCGTCAGAGAGACCTGCTCGTTTAACGACGTCGTTACTTTTCGTATGAGCAGCTGATTCGTATAACGAATCTCTCCAACCATGCTGGAAGGCACGGCCGTGCCGCCCTTGGACATCTTAAGCTCGGGCAATTTCCCTGCGCTCTCAGCCTCCCCTTGCGGCAGTGTAATCGACCTCGTACTGTCTCCCCCCGCCAAACCGAATAAGGTCCCGACAACGTTATCGTCGGTTAACCGCCAATATAACGCATCATGGCGTCCCTGTTCCACGGATCCCGAGGCAGCGATCTTATGGCTGTTGTCCCAGATATACGCGGTCCTTTCGGAAGCCGCGGCCGATGCCTGAACCAGCATGGACTGCTGATAGATATACAAGCATAGGAACAGAAGCAAAACCGTCACCATCAGCACGATGGGAAGAACCAGGGAGGCTTCAACCGTGAAGCTCCCCGTATCGTCCTTCCATCTTTTCTGGAGCCTATTATTCAAGGAACTCTTTGCTCTTGTTGTTCACGTTTTTAAACAAGTTGTTCACCAAGGCCGTAATCTGATCTTTAAATATAAGCGCGATAATCAAAATAACGACGAGGATCAGGATCATCTCAAGCGTTCCGATCCCTTCCTCATCCTTCCAAAAAGCTTTCATACCATTCTTCGCCATGTTTAACATCATATTTCGTACACCGGTCCCTTCTACATGTTCATCATCATAAATGCAGGCGCTCCGAGCAAAACAATCACGATCATGAAGATGACCACCATTGGCAGCACCAGCTTCGAGGAGGCCTGCTCGCCCCTTGTTCTTGCAATGGCCTTGCGCTTCTCCCACAGCACGCGGGACAAATCCCGCAGTGCCAGGACAAAGTCGTTCCCGCCGCGCCGAAAATTAAGCAGGACGGTTGTTGTAAATATCGATACTTCCTGAACGCCGCACCGTTTATTGAACTGCTCGAAGGCTTGCTGGAACGGATGGCCTCCCTCCCATTCAAGCACCATTCTCTTCAGCTCAGCATACAGGGGATGGCTCTCGTCCTTGTTCCGTTCCACGCAATGAATGATCGCCCGCTGCACCGTCTCGCCGGCGCCGACAAGCAACACAATCTTGTTCAGAAGCTCCGGCAGCTCCATCACGATATCCTGCTCACGCAGCGTGACCTTTTTATGGAGATCCTTCACCAAAGCGACGGGCAGCAATGCCCCCAATCCGAATCCAGCCAGAAGTCCGATTACTTCCCCGGACAGCAACGACCACAAGCAGCCGCCGATCAAAATAAGCCATGTATACGCAAGGGCCTCGGCCATAAATAACAACGTCATTTCCGCGCTGTGCCGCAGACCATGGATCTTCTGAACGGAGCCCTGCATCCGGTAGAATACAATCGGGAAGCGCATCGGAACCTTCCCCCGCTCCAGCAGGAACAACACAGGCGGCGCTAACCGCTGCAGCCTGAGCCCATCCATGGACAATCTGCCAAGACGATGGTATCGTTCGCCGCACGTTCGATTCAGCACCACCCAACCACCCACAAGCAGAACCGTCAGCGCGCCGGACATCCATGTCAGCATCCCCGCCTCACCTCCTTACACCTTGATATCCATCATTTTGGTGATCCATAAGAAACAGCCTCCTAAAGCCGCAAGTGCAAGAGTAGAGATCATGATCCCCGATCCGCTGTACATGGGCTCCATATAATTGGGGGATGTCATATTCATGAACAGCAGCAGGAGGAACGGGGCGGCAAGAAGCGCCTTGGATTCGAACCGCTTCTGTGCAATCATCACGGATATCTCCTGCTGGATATCCAGCTTCTCCCCGATGACGGAGGAGGTTCTGCGCACGACTTCGACCAAATCGCCGCCTGTGCGTTTGCAAGTCGAGAAGACATCCGCAAAATTCGTTAGATCCTCCATCCCCGCCCTTCTTGCAAAATCCTGCAGTGCCACTTCGATAGGCTCGCCGTACTCCAAACGGGACACAATGACTTTGAGTTCGAAGATCAGATCGCTGCTGCCTCCGGGATCCAGCAGCAGCAAGTCCTGAACGGCATCCCTGAACCCGTTCTCCACGGAGCGGCCGGCCGACAGGGACGAGGACAAGGAATAGAGAGCTTGCTTGAAGTGAAGATTCAGCGTCCTCCGTCTGCGATCCAGCATAAACCGCCGCCATAATTTAGGGATCATCAGCCCTCCCGCTCCCAGCAGCAGCGACAATATCAGATTGTGATAAAACAGATAACCGATGAAGCAAAACAAAAGGCCGCCAAGGATCACACATGCCGTTCTGTGACTCATCGAGAGATGATAGACACTGTAATCCGGAAGGGCGTGGGTTCGGGCCGCGGCTGCATGCTCGGGTTTACCGGCGATTTTGCTCCTCTTGATCACTCGGCCGCCTTGGCCCTCTTTGGACATCCAGGCAGAACTGCCGGAGCGTTTCATTTATGTCACCTCCATCATCTTCTGCAGCGGCCAAGCCGTAATCCCGGCCATATGAAGCTTGTCCGCCGATTGAAGCGGATTGCCGCAAGGCTCCAGGCGCCCAATCACCCGGCCGCCCGATTCGCCCGTTTCACGGAACCGGTACAGCGGGTTCAGCACCACCTCGCCGTCGCTCATTCCAATCACTTCGCTAATCTCCGTTACGCGTCGCGATCGATCCCTTAACCGGGATAAATGCACAAATATATCAATCGCCGAGCTAATCTGCTGGCGGACCACGCTGATCGGAAGATCCGCACCGCTCAGTACCATCGTCTCCAAACGGCTGATCATGTCCTGCGTGCTGTTGGCGTGCCCCGTCGACAAACTTCCGTCATGCCCTGTATTCATGGCCTGCAGCATATCCAGCGCCTCGCTGCCCCGCACCTCGCCCACCACGATCCGATTGGGACGCATCCGCAGCGAGGAACGGATCAGATCACGCATCGCGATCTCCCCCCGGCCTTCCGTGTTGGCATTCCGGGTCTCCAGCGACACGAGGTTCGGGACCGTCACGATCTTCAGCTCCGCCGAGTCCTCGATCGTAATGACACGTTCATCAGGCGGAATATATTGCGACAGCGCATTCAGGAAAGTCGTCTTCCCCGACCCCGTCCCGCCGCCTATAAAAATGTTATACTTGCCCTTGACCAATATCCGAAGCTGCTCTGCCGCCTCCTCCGTCAGCGCTCCCCTTCCAACCAAATCATCCATCGTCATCGGCGATTCCGGAAACTTGCGGATCGTCATGGTCGGCCCTTTCAGCGCGATGGGCGGGAGCACGATATTCACCCGGGAGCCGTCCTTCAATCTCGCGTCAACGATGGGCGTCGATTCATTCACCACCCGGTTTACCGTACCCACAATACTCTGAATGATATCCTCCAGCCGGCTCCGGGACTCGAATTGGAGCGGCAGCTTCTTGACCTCGCCGTCCTGCTCGATGAATATATCCTGGTAGCTGTTTATCATAATTTCCGTAATCCGGGGGTCGTCCACCAGAGGCTGAAGCACATCCAGCCCGCGAAAAGAATCGAATACCCTCCGCACCAGCCTCCGCTTCTCGGCTGCGGTCAACTCCATGAGCTCGCGTCTTCTCCACACCATTTCCTCGATGCGGGCCATCAATTCCGAATTGTTAACGCTCGCACTCATATCAAGCTCGGACCGAACCTGATCCCGAACCGATTTAAACGGATCCTCCATCATCACTTCCCACCGCCCGCATGAACCGGCATGATACCCGAGCCCTCCAGCAGCTGCTGGCAGAGCTTCAATACCTCCCTTTGATAGATCGGCGAGGACAACAGCAGATCTTCCCGATGGAGCTGCTTCCATGAAGGTATATAAGGCAGCACGCCGTCTACGCTCATATCCTTGCGGGGAAGCCCGTTAACAAGCTGACCCGTGTACCGGTTGACGATGAAGCGGCTCCGTTTCCTCACGCTTCCGAACAGGGCGGGGCTCTTAAGCTCCAATTGATCCAGCCATACGCCGCTCTTATGCATGCTGATCAAATCATCCAACAGCACCCAGATCAGCAGTCCGGCCTGTTCGAGAACCGCCTGCAATCGTTCCCCCGAGTCCCCCTCGGTATCCACCACAATGGCATCGTAATGATGGCAAGATATCAGGGAGGTCAACAGCAGGGATGTATCGTCCACGGTCATTTCCGATATTTCCTTAACGTTGAAGCTGGGCTCAAAGGAATCGCACTTCAAGCCATGATGCCTGATGATATAAGGAGCTATCGACAGCTCCGTCTCGGAAGCCGATTCTTGGGAGGCCTTAACGTCATACAGTAATCGCGAAAAGCTCCCCTCCATGCCCACGGATCCGGACGGAAACAACGCACTGCTGTTCACGCTCTCCAAATTGAGATAGAAAACTCTCAAACCGAGCACGCCAAGCTGCTTCGCCATGTTCATGGCGATCGTTGATTTCCCGCTCCCGCCCAGGGGAGATACGATGCCGATCACCGGTGTTGATCCCGAATTCAATTTCTCCAGCGTTCCCCCGCTTCGCCTGCAACGGGTTACCATGATGTCCAGCAGCTGAGGCAGCGGCTGGTATTTGGGGGTGCTGTCGCAGCCCTCCATAAGAGAAAGCGCCGAATGGCCTTCGCTTAGGAGCAGCCATGGAACCGATGCCTCCCTCTGGCTGAGCCAGTTCTCCAGCATATCCGCATCCCCCACGACCAAATTCGGCTTCTCCCCCGAGTCCATATAATGAAGGAATGATTCTACGCGGGTGAATGCGGTCACCTGCAGGGCCGATCCGTAGGAGCTTCCATGCACATAATTCAGCAGCGGTTCGACATACCGGGAATCCTGCACTGCCAGCACTAGTCGGGCCGGTATCATCATGCCAATCCCTCTCTTCTGTAACAACGCAAAAAAAGCACCGTCAAAGCCGCGAAAATCGCGGACAATGAACGGTGCTTCCGTTGTCTGTTATAATTTGACATTAGAATATCACAGTTGCAGGATAACGGCAAGATTTTATTTTTTATGTAGAGATAGCCCTTAATCACTATTGTCAAAACAAGGATAAATGTCCTACTATATAGGCTTAGAACGAGTGTTCTCTATATAGAAACTTCTTATATAGAATTAACATATATAAACTCCTAAACCATCTAAACCAATACTTCCAAGCTTGGAGAGTGACACCCATGAACAAACGTATACTAGCCGCTTTTCTAACCGCCCTGCTGTTATTATCCGGCTGCAGCCAGCCGCTGATGTCCCCTGCGACGTCGAACGAAGAAACCGCAGCGTCCCGTACATCCGAAGCCGAGACAGACGCCGGCACAACGAATGCCAAGCAGACGACCTATCCCACCGATGATCTGAACCTGCCGCGGGTTGCCGTGGAATTGGTCAAAGCCGTTGACGGCGACACCATCAGCGTCATGTTCGAGGGCAAAAAAGAGAATGTTCGCATGCTGCTGGTCGACACGCCCGAGACAAGCCATCCGAAACTGGGCGTCCAGCCGTTCGGGCCCGAGGCCAAGGCTTTTACGAAGGAGCTCGTGGAACAAGCCGATCGGCTTGAATTGGAGTTCGATATCGGTCCGAACCGGGATAAATATTCCAGGCTGCTCGCTTACGTGTATGCCGACGGGAAAATGGTCCAGGAATCGCTGCTTGAAGAAGGACTGGCCCGCGTCGCCTACATCTATCCGCCCAACACGCGCTATGTGGACAAATTCGATGATTTGCAGCGGATCAGCCGGGACAAGGGGCTCGGCATATGGAGCGTAGAGAACTACGCCCAGGAAGACGGATTCCATCCCGAGGAACAGGACGATACGAATAAGAGCAACAACCATGACACCACAGCAACCCAAGCGCCTACCGAGAAACCCCAACCGTCCAAGCAAGCCTGCGACATTAAAGGCAACATCAACTCCAAGGGCGAGAAAATCTATCATACGCCCGAATCCCCGTACTATGAGCGCACGAAGCAGGAGCAGTGGTTCTGCAGCGAGGAAGAAGCCGAGCAAGCCGGTTTCCGGGCCCCGCTGAAGTAGCTATAAACCTGTTTGCATATATGAAATGAACGCATTGTTCATCTTATATAAATTTTAGCCGTATTTGAAAAGGAGCCACGAGCCATGGGGAAAAAGAAAACGCCGGCAGCCAAACCCAATGAAAATCAATCAGCAAATCCAAGCTCTGCCGCATTGTACAAAACCGTCTGGAGATGGCATTTCTATGCCGGCATCATTTTCGCTCCTTTTCTGATCATCCTGGCTGTAACCGGCTCCGTTTACTTATTTAAGCCTCAGATTGAACAAGCGTTATATCGGGACTTCTACACGGTAACCCCACAATCCGAACGGGTAACGCCCAACAAGCTGGTCGGACAAGTGAAAGAGCTCTACCCTGACGCTACCATCACGAAATACCGCCCCGGCGAGTCGGATTCCCGCTCCACGGAAATCAGTCTGACCTCGGGCAGCGAATCCATGACCGTCTTCATGGACCCCTATACGGGAGAAAAGATGGGCGAGCTGAAAGACAAAGACCGGATCATGGACAAAATCGAGGAGTTCCACGGCGAGCTGATGGTCGGGACGATCGGGGACCGGATCGTGGAGCTTGCCGCCTGCTGGGCGATCGTGCTCATCATCACCGGTTTGTTTTTATGGTTGCCGAAAAATAAAAACAAAAGCAAAAAGAAAAGAAGCCTCGCAGGGATCCTGTATCCGAGGCTCGGCAAGGGCAAGCAGATTCTTCGCCGGGACCTGCACGCCGTTCCCGCATTCTGGATCGCGGCTGGCATGCTGTTTCTCGTCATGACCGGATTACCCTGGTCAGGCCTGTGGGGCAGCAATTTCCAAACCATGGCAACCAATACCGGTGCCGGCTATCCTCCTTCCATCTGGTCGGGCAGTGCGCCGTCCTCCCATGTGGTACGGACGAAGGAAGTCGCAGAGGTCCCTTGGGCGGCCGAAAATCTGGAGGTTCCCAACTCCACCATCTCCGACTTTATGCCGCTTCCGATTGAAGATGTCATGTATGTGGCCCGAAGCGAGGGGATGCATCCGAGTTACACCATCAGCATCCCGCAGCAAGCGGACGGCGTGTATACGTTGTCGGCCTATCCACCGAAAGCGCAGGACGAAGCCACCCTGCATATCGACCAGTACAGCGGCGCGGTGTTGGCGGATTATCGCTATGATCATTACGGATTTGTCGGCAAAGCCGTTGCCCTGGGCATTACGCTGCATAAAGGAACCCAATTCGGAATCGTCAACCAGATTTTCAGTTTGCTGATATGCCTAGGCATCATTCTTATTGCGGTAAGCGGTTTGTACTTGTGGTGGAAACGAAAACCGGATCACGGACTGGGGGCTCCGAAAGCGCCCGAGACGGGCGCCAAGAGCATGAGGCTGTTCCTGCTGGTGCTTATCTCTTTGGGGATTCTGTTCCCGCTTGTGGGCTTGTCTCTCATCATCGTGTGGATCATCGATTCTGTCATCGTGCGGAAGATACCGGCGATCAAGGCTTTCCTGAACGCCTGATTCGCTTAGGACTTAATCAAAAATAAGGGGTTGCGGTTTCATGATCGTAAAAGGCCGTATTATTATAACCGTACTGCTATCGGTTCTGCTGCTGAGCGCTTGTTCGGCCAGTCCCGAGGCAGCCGACCGGTATGTAAAAGAAATTCCGCTGATGGCCGAGGTGAACATTCCGGATGTATTATCCGTCCAACAGCCGGAGACCATCGAGATTATCCTTACCCAAGATGGCAAAAGAGTGCCCGGTGCGGATTTTGTCCACTACGAGCTGTGGAGCCATGACGGTTCCCTGCGGGATCCCATGACGGATGCGGTCGAGGTAGGCGATGGCGTGTATACGGTGACCAAAACCTTCGTAAAAGAGGGGCTGTATTTCATCAAGCTGCACAGCGGCAACAACGGCTCCATCATCATTCCCCAGAAACCGTTCGCCGTCGGCAAACTGTCCGAGGCCGAGCTTGCCTACCTGGAGGCGGGAACTCCGACATTCCAAGAAGGCACGGCAGAGCATCATCATTAAAACAAGCGGAATCAGGATAAAAACCGGCGCCGAATGTCCGGCGTCGGCACCATGCACTCACTGGATTGCCCGAACCACCGGTAACGGTTCTTCGCCACCCAGCGGTACACCAGGTTCCGTAAGAAAGGGGGTATCATGATCAGGACATACGACAGCGGCCAAGGAAAACGAAGACGCCGCGCAATCCGAAGAGCTCCCGTCGATCTGGTGTAATATCTCCCCTGTTCAATCAGCACCATCGTCTCCGGCGAATCTCCATCGAGCCCTCCCTGCCTCAACAGCTCCTGACCGATCTCGGATTGCAGCGAAGCGAACCGGAAAGCACCCGCGGGATCTCGCTTGATAATGAATTGGGTCAGCCCCTGGCACATATGGCACACGCCATCAATCAGCACAATTGCATATTCCTCATGATTTTCGGTTGCACGATCCTTCATATTTTCTTCGCTCCCTTCACGCCATAAAAAAAGAAAAAACGCAGGAGCCCTCTCCTACGCTTGATCAAGTACGCTTATTGGTTTATTACTCAGCAGCTTTGTTCAGCCACTCGCCGTCTCTCATCTGCTGGTCGAATTCGTTCGAGAATTTCTCCATGCATTTGCATATGAAATCCTTACGACAAACCGGGCAAGGTACTTTCCCAAGTCGGCTAAGCGCAGTCAGTTTCCATTCCGGGAAGCGGTTATAGAATACGCGAATATCCGTTCCGTCAGCCGTGTGGATAATGAATTCGTAAAGCCCTTCCTTTTCATTGCTTCCAGCTGTGGTCACATTTGCAATCTGCGGTCTGTATGGCATGTTCATCACCCGTTTATTTTATTTAAATTCCTTATGACTGGTTTGTACTTTCTGGTACTTAGTCATATTAAAGAATTTTAGGGGTGATGTCAACCGAAGAACACATCCAGGATCGAGCCCAGCTGCCCCCTCTTTTTACCTTCCAATATATCCGGGTTGAAGACTTCCACATATCCGCAGTTCGTGCAGGAAACAAATAGGAAATGATTGTGCTGAATATCAAACATTTTGCTCAAGCCTGCCCCGGACATCGAGACCTCTTTCGTCTGGCAGTGGTTCCCTCCGCATTTGCTGCATACAAACCGTTCCTCTATCATTTGTTCTATTCGCATTCCAAGCGCCCCTTTCAATGCATAGCTTTAACTGAAGTACGGCGTATCATGTAAAAAGTTTCATATTGAGCGACTTTAGCCGACAAAAAAGGATGACCCCCATTTTAGAGAGCCATCCGAATCCTCCATCGTCAGCTTACGCTTAACTCCACGTCAATGTTGCCCCGGGTTGCTTTGGAATACGGGCAAAACGCGTGCGCTTTCTTCGCGAGATCCTCCGCCTGGCTTCGTTCGATGCCCGGCATTTCGATCTTCAGCTTCACTGCCAGCTTAAAGCCGTCAGCGCCTTCGTCTTTTCCGATCGACACCTGGGAGTGGATCACGACATCCTTCAGCTCGACGCCCTCCTTGCGGGCGATGTTGGCCAGGGCGCTTTCATAGCAGGCGCCATAACCGGCCGCGAACAGCTGCTCCGGATTGGTTCCGGCTCCGCCCGGACCTCCGAGCTCTTTCGGCATGCTTAATTTGTGATTGAGAACGCCATCGGTAGATTCAACGGAGCCTTCCCGCCCTCCGACGACTTTAACATCTGCTGTGTATAATGGTTTCATGCTCGTTCATCTCCTTCATGCCCTATTATGGTCTCTACATGTACTCTTTAAACTTTCAGGGCAATTTGAAACGATAAATAAGGCATTTCACCATAGATGAGCATTATCCCGGCACGCGAAGAACATAACAAAAAAAGCCGCTTATCAAAGGGAATTCCACTTGATAAACAGCTTCTTTATGAAGTATGCGGTAGAGAGGACTCGAACCTCCACGGGTATACACCCACTACCCCCTCAAGATAGCGTGTCTGCCATTCCACCACTACCGCATGTATAAGGGATGTTCTGCAGCGAACATTCCCTATTATACTGCCCTCTTGCTCAAATGTAAAGCGCCAAATTCTGGGCCTTTGGGTTGGCCGTTTTCATCAGCTAGCTCTTGTCGCTGCGCTTATCCTTCCGATAAGCCGAAAACTCGATGTATTCGCGGATAAATTCCTTCTCATGCTCTGTCAGACCGGACATTAAGGCAGGATCCAAAGATTCCGGATCTACTTCATATTCCCCGCGGGCTTCCTTGACACGGTTGGTCGGACTGCCTCTTCCTATAATCAGCCAATCCAGGCTGACGGAAAAAAATGCTGCAATCTCAATCAATTTATTCGTGCTCGGCGTTGTTTTTCCCCTCTTCCAGTCACCAAAATTTCCTGTGCTGATCCCGAGGGTTTCACAAAACGCCTTCTTGGTCATACCCCGGCTTTCTATGAGATGTTCGATTCGTTGGTAAATAGACTGCATCAAACAACCGCCTTCCTATTTCTCTTTAAAAGAAAAATATCTTATGTACGTATTTTTTTCTTGCATAATGACTTAATTACGTGTATAATCTAGATATATTGCCTAAATTATACCATAGTACTCATGGATCGTCGTATCTTTTACTCATGAGTCTATTCCGTACGAGGAGCGAGTAAATTGCCCTACGATACCATGACCACATCCTGGAATAATGCGGTGCACTCCTTGAATAAGGGGCTGATGGTCATTACCCCGGATGGCATCATAGACAAAATCAACGATCCGCTCATTGCCATGGCCGAAAAATACGGTGTCCCTCCTGACTTTAGGTGGCATGGAGCATCTTTTTTCGATATGACTTTCAGGCACTTTGGTTCTGTATTCGATCCATTTTCCCATGAGATGGATTTGCCCTCCGTAAAGGAAGTGATGCTGGGCAAGCTGCCTGATTATTCTTTTGAATATGCCGTGGAATGGAATGACCGGCAGAACTGGGTTCTGTGCGAGGTGCTGCCGCTGATGATGAACAAGGACGGCCGTGTTCACGGAGCCATGATATCGTTCACGGATATTACGAAGTTCAAGCACAAGGAACTGCTGCTGGAACAAGCGCTGGCTCACAGCTTCCCTCTTCCAGGACATATTCCTATCTGTGCCGTATGCAAATATGTTCGACAAGCGGATGAATGGGAGCCTGTGGAGAGCTATTTGGAGAGCCGCCTCCCCATTGAGTTTACCCATGATATTTGTCCGGATTGCATTCGCAGATTATACCCGAAATATTCCTCCATTCTCGATGATCCGGAATTGCCCGATTAACTACCCCTCTGCATACAACACAGAATAAGCAGCTTCGATATCCCGATGATCACTGGATTCGAAGCTGCTTATTTATGCTTGAGGCATTCGTTGGTTGATTACGCGTTCACAAAACGAAGCAGGGGGCTTATAAGGGTCGGCAGTACCGAAACATGCCCTTCACCCTCAATTTCGTCGAACGTCGTCTCCAGCACCTCTTCATGCCCTCTGAGAAAGGCATAGAGTTCCCTGGCATCCTTCACCATGGACGGCTTCTCCTCGGCCCCCACGTAAAGGCGGAGCGACTTGCGCTCCCCGCTCTGTCGTAAGCGGTTCTTCCCCTCTTCCCATCGCTGGTACAGCGCGTAGTTCTTCCACCACACCGAGGGACATGCCGCAATATACCGCGAAAAGGCATCCGGTCTGGTGAATAAGGTATACAAGGTGAAAAATCCACCGAGCGAGTGTCCGAACAGCGCCTGCTTCGATCGGTTCACGGCATACCGCCGCTCCACGGCCGGCTTCAGCTGCTGCTCGATGAAGGTAAGGAACGCCTCCACGCCGCCCGTCTCCGGCCAATCCATGCCGTTTGGCCGGACTGGCAGTTCAGCGGGATCGGCATATTCCGTAAAGTTATAGAAGCGTTCGCTGCTTACGATAGGGCTGTCGCTGTCAAAGCCGATGCCGACAATGAGCGCAGAGGGAATGCCCCGAGGCGTACGGGATTTCAGGCGGATGGCTTCGGCCAGCGTGCCGAAGGTGGCATTGGCATCCAGCGAATATAACACGGGATAACCTCCCTCAGGAGGCGGTCCCATCGGCTCGGCGATGAAAATGCGGTATTCGCGTCCCGTCACGTCGGACTGCATGGACCAGGTCAGCGTTCCCGGTACGGAAAACAAAGTGGCCTTTACTTGGTTTACTTGATTATTATGCGATTCGTGCTTTTCCTGATAATCCGGATCCTCATGTTGAGCTCGCCCCTTCGCCTGCTCCTCTGCTTCTACGACGAACAGCCACCGCAGCGCATCCGGAAATCTTCTGGACATAAAGATAGGATCATGGGTTCCGTCAGGATCTACCGCCAGCTGCAGCCGCTCAGGGCTCACCCCTTGCTCAAGCCAGAACCGATGGGCCTCCACGTTGTTCACAAACATGTTTTTCTGCGCATTTTGCTTATACGCCCCTTCAAGCTGCCCGACGGACATATACACCCGCTGCTCAGCCGGCCATTTTCCCTGCTGGCGGATGTAGTCCATCACCCCCTCGTACCATAACGAAGCCGACAGCATGCCGATTCGTCCGAAGGTATCGGGACGCCAATATCCCGCGAACATCGAGATCAAACCGCCAAAGGAGCCTCCCATGATGGCCGTATGCTCAGGCGCTGGAAGCGTTCGGTACCGATGGTCTATGTATGCTTTGATGACATCCGCTACCTCATCCACATAAGCTCTCCCCTCCCCGCCGAAAGGAGGGTTGCTCTCCAGCAAAGGCTCAGCCGGCCAAGGCGTATACTCACGATTCCGGTTCGTTGTCGAGATTCCGACCAGGATGACCTCTTCCAGCCGGCCTGCCGCAAACAAATGATTCAAATAGTTCAGGCAGTCCGTGAACATATCTCCTTCATCTTGAACATAGGCAACAGGATAGGAACGGTCAGACTCCAGATAGGAAGGAGGCAGATACAGTGTAAGCTCTCTGCCTTCAACTGCCAGCTGCTTGTAACGATTCATGTGATCCTCCCGAAAGGCTTTTATTTTCTCATGCGAATTAATAAGTAGATAAAATACGGAACCCCGATCACGGATACCACAATGCCTGCAGCAAGCTCGGCCGGAGCGAATATCGTTCTGCCGATGAAGTCGCCCATGACAACAATCGCCATGCCGGCAATGCCGCTGATCGGGATGATATGCCTGTGCCGCAGTCCGACAAGCTGCCTGGCCATATGCGGAGCAATCAGGCCGACAAACCCGATGCTGCCGGATACGGCTACGCTGGCGCTCACCAGACCGATGCTGCAGAGAAGCAGTCTATTTTTCTCGCGCTCGACGGATACCCCGACGCTCTTCACGCTTTCCTCGCTCAGCTGGAACAAGTCGAGCACTTGAGAGCGAAGCCAGATGACAGGCGGCAAAATAACGAGCCACGGCAGCATGGTCACCACAAACTTCCAGTTGGCGCTATGAAGGCTGCCGGCGAGCCAGGCAACCGCCATCTCATAATCTTTCGGGTTCATTTTTAGCGAAACATACATGGTAACGGCTCCAAAGCCGGATGCGATCGCAATGCCCACAAGTATGAGCCGCTGGGGATCCAGCTTTCCGTTTTCTCTCGCAAACATGTATATGGCCGTGGTCGCTGCCAAACCGCCCGCGATGCCGAACATGGGCATCATCATCACCCCGAGCCAGCCGGTCATCGTGATCTGCCCTTGCAGCAGGAACATAAACAGTACGACCGCCATGCCGGCGCCTGCATTGATGCCGAGGATGCCCGGATCCGCAAGCCCGTTGCGGGTAACCCCTTGGATGACGGCACCGGCCATACCGAGCGCAAACCCGACAAGGGCGCCAAGCACGATTCGTGGGAGCCTGAATTCAAACACGACAAGATCAAAGTCCGCATTGGGCTTCATCCGAAAGAGCGTCTGGAATACTTCCTTGATGGACATGTCAAACGTTCCGTTGGTCAGACTGAAATAAACGGCTGCCAATACGACCGCTATCCCGCCTGCCAGCACCATCGGGAACCGATAAGATGTGTTACGCACGCTGAGCCCCTCCCCTCGTCTTGATCAGATAGAGGAAGAACGGCACGCCGATCAGCGAAGTGATGACACCGACCGGCGTCTCGAAAGGGCTGTTCACGAACCGGGCGAGAATGTCGCACAGCGCCAGGAACATGCCGCCAAGCACGCCCGACACCGGTACGATCCATCGGTAATCGGAGCCCGATAAGTACCGTGCAATATGAGGGACAATCAAGCCTACAAAGGCAACCTTCCCTGCCAGCGCCACCGATACGCCCGTCAAGATCACGACCGCCAGCATCGCAAGGCCTTTCACCAGCCATGTTTTGACGCCAAGCCCCTTGGCCGTCTCGTCCCCGAGGGAGAGCAGCGTGATCGATTTGGACAAAACCACGGCGAGGCACAAACCGACGATCGCAAACGGAATGCTCAGCTTGATCAGCTCGGGATCCATGGCATGCAACCGGGCATTGTACCAAAAACTGATGCTTTGGGAAATCTGAAAATAAGCTGCCAAAGCTTCGGCCGTTCCGCTAAGAAATGTCCCGATCACGGTTCCGAGTATAGCCAGCCGAACCGGACTGAGCCCCCCTGGAATTAGCCATGCTAATCCGAACACGACGGCTGCACCGATCGCGGAACCAACCAATGAACTGACAATGTACATATTGGAGCTGGCATTCGGAATGAATACCATGAACAAGGTCACCGCGAACACCGAACCGTCCGATACCCCCATAATGGAGGGGGAGGCTAGATAGTTTCTTGTCATCCCCTGCATAAGAGCGCCCGAAACCGCCAGAAAAGCACCGATCAGCATAGCCCCGACGACTCGGGGCAGCCGGGAACTCATAATGATCTGATGGTCGATGCTCTCCGGGTCAAAAGCGAAGATGGAGTCCCAGACGGTATCCATCGAAATATTCTTGGCTCCATACAGGATGGAGGCCGCTATGAGCAATAAGCAGACTGCCGGGGCCATCACAAGGATGACAGCCGGCAGCGATTTTTTGAACCCCATGAACAACACGCCTTATACGTTTATACTGGAATCAATGATATTATTTCGTAAGATTTTCGACGGCAGCTTTCAGAAACTCGATTTTACTGTACGCGGTACCGCCTTGAGCAAGCGGGTCAACCACGTTGACAAAAGCCGTTCCGTTCTTGAACGCGTTCAGGTTTTTCATGATAGGATCATTCTGCAGCTCTTCCAGTGCGTTCGGCGTATCCTTGTTCTCGTCCGGAGAGAACTGGACAAACACGTAATCCGGATTCATCTCAGCCATTTTCTCTTTGGAGACCAGCTCCTGCGCTTGCGCGGCTTCTACCTCAGCCGGTACGGCGATTCCCAGATCCTCGTACAATACCGGATTAAAGAATACCCCAGCCGGGTAAATGTACATCTCCCCCGCACGAACCCTTAGCGCCAAAACCTTCTTGTCCTTCAGGCTGTCTCCGATGGTTGCCTTTGCGGCTTCCAGATCCTCTTTATATTTAGCGATCTCTTGCTCAGCCTGTTCCTGCTTGCCGCTCAACTCGCCCAGCAATCTCAAATTGCTCTCCCAGTTGGTGGATACATGGGAATAAGGTATCGTCGGGGCAATTTTATTCAATTGTTCCACGACCTCCGGCTTGAACTTGGAAGATCCCAAAATCACGTCCGGTTTAAGCGAGAGGATCGTTTCGAAATTCGGCTCCGTTTTCTCGCCTACCGACTGGGCATCCTTCGTAATCGACTCAAACAATGGAGGGAAAGAGCCCGAGAAACTGATCGCTCCGACCGGGTTCACTTCCAGCACAATAGAGTCCTCCATGGCTTCGACGGCACCCGTGATAACGATCCGCTCCGTTTTGGCAGGAAGCGTGTATTCCTGATCAAGATATTTCACAACTTTGGTTTCGCCCGCAGCGGGTGTTTCTTCGTTCGAAGCTTTATTCTCCTCAGCGGTGTTCGTGCTTCCTGCATTACTCGTGCTTGCTCCGTCTGTATCTTTAGCCTCGTTACCTCCGCCACAAGCAGATAGTACCAAAGCAAATACCAGCAATAACCCCAAGACCATTTTCATCCGTTTCATCTCTCTCCAGTTACCCCTTCCATGATCCATGATCATTTAATAATTGATAATGATTATCATTATTGATCATACTATCGGATTTGCTCTTTTTGCACCATGGACAAATAACCGGATTCCTCATGGACATTTTCCGGAAAACAACCGGATGGCCTCCTCCGCCATCTGCTCCATTGCAATGGGCGAATACTCACGCCAAGGATAAGAGGATATTTGATGGAACGTTCCCTCTCTCACCGCGGAGATGGTCATCCACTTCGGCGTCGCCTGCAGTCTCCTCCAATAGGCAAGCGTTTCGGAATCTTGACGGATCAGAAGAAGCAGATGGTTTGCACGGCTCTCCCTGATCTGCTCCACCGTTAAACACCCCTCATTCTGCAGATCCATAGGCAGGGCCGGCTGAAAACCGAAATCATCGAATAGTATTTCCTTCATGCCCGGATGGCTGTATGCCCGAAGTTCATCCTGATGCAGGCGCGCGGTCAAAAGCGTGCGGGCTTCCCTATTGCTAGATGGGAGCTTCTCCCGGTAAGCCGATATTTTGTGATGAAACGCTTCAATCCACTGCTCTGCTTCAGGCAGCTTGTCCAGCATTTTGGCGAGACTAAGCAAGTTGAACCGCCATCCTTCCTGCTCTCCCGGCATTTCATAGAGAGGGGCGATCTGCCGAAGCTGCTCCTTCTCCCACTCCTCGACCCCCTGCGCGCACACGATGAGCTCCGGACGTGCCGTGGCCAGCTTTTCCAGATTCGCATATTTGTTATGGTTCTGGCGGTATGCATCCAGATGAACCGGAATATCGGGGCCGAGATGGTTATAGTAATGCTGTGACCACTTCGGATGAAGCGGAGCCGCATACGGCGTGAAATCCAGCGGCATGGCG
Organism: Paenibacillus sp. CR_12; assembly: GCF_041953985.1. Taxonomy (NCBI): domain Bacteria; kingdom Bacillati; phylum Bacillota; class Bacilli; order Caryophanales; family Paenibacillaceae; genus Paenibacillus; species Paenibacillus sp. CR_12. The sequence goes on from NZ_JAVFHO010000013.1 coordinate 127,803, forward strand.
TAACCCAATAGGCTCGTTGAGCCGTACATCGCCAGTTTGTTTTTCCTTGTCTTCATATAGGCGGAGGGCGAGATCCCGAAAGCTTTCTTAAATTTGCGGCTGAAATAAAATTCATCCTTATACCCCACCATATGGGCAACCTCACGCAGCAAGGAATCCGAACCCAGCATCAATTGTTTGGCCTTGTTCAAACGGACGCTCGCCAAATAATCCATCGCGCTGTGCCCATAGGTCTTCTTATATACCTCTACAAAATACTTGGGGCTCAGCTCGGAGAGATTCGCCAGCTGCTCGATCGTTAAATCTTCATCGTAATGCTCTTCGATATACTCCTTCACCCGCTCCAGCGCTTGCCGTTTATCATTCTTGGCATATGGGCTGCATTCGGCCATCATCGTGTACAGCAGCTCCTGAAAATCCAGCTGAGCCCTCCACTGCTTCACGGGCTCCATGCTGTGAAAATCCTTATACATCGCCCGGCAGACGAGATTCAAGCGGTCCGGGGAGCTGATGACAAAGATGCCGTCATAGGGCATGAATGCGGCGCCGTCCACTTCATGCAACCGACCGCAGCCCGACATCCCTTCATAGAAGCCAAAATGAAGAATCGCCACCGCTGTCTGTTCCTGTTCCTCGGAACTCCAGTACTCGCCGCTCGTAATACCAAAAGTAGATCCAGCCGCGCAAAAATAAACGCACCCCTTATTCATGCGTGTCACTTGCTCTGCCTGCTGCAAACAGGTCTCTCCGCTAAGCGGGACGATCAAGGCCGGCTGCACGGCCAACTGTTGTTCCAAGGACATCCCTTGCCCATGAACAATATCCATATTCCATAAACGGGCCATGAACCCGCTGTATTCTCTTGGCTCTCCCTTGCTGGTATTCATCGATAGGTTTAACATCATTGCAGACCCCAACCTTAAATGAGAATGGTTATCATTATCATATAATTATCATACACCGTATCAAATGTCCAGCACGTTCTTCGTCTTTTCCATAATGCGCCATGATAGTCAGGCTAAAAAAGAAAGCAGCCATGTCTCCCTAAAAGGAGTCATGGCTGCTGCTATTTACAAGTGTGTCTGAAGGCGGATCTTTTGAATGAAAGAGTTTCAACCCCCTCCAACGGGAGTCTCTTGTTACATCCGCTGAATTTTCATTAATTTCCCCGTTGGCGCTGCCGGGCTCTAGCCTCGCCGCCTTTGCGGCCCGCTTCTTCACGGCTCATCTTGCCATCCCCGTTGCTGCCGCTGCCGTTTCTGGCTTCGCCGCCCTGCTGTCCAATTTCTTGGTAGAACTCGCGACCATGGGAATCCGAGGTAGCCTCGCCGCCTTTGCGGCCGATTTCCTCATAGAACTCCCTGCCATGGGAGTCGGAAGTCGCTTCGCCGCCCTTCTGGCCAATCTCTTGATAAAACTCCTTATCATGGGAGTTTGACGTGGAGTCTCCGCCTTTTTTGCCGATTTCCTGATAAAATTCTTTGTCATGGGAGCGGGACGTCGCTTCGCCGCCCTTCCGTCCGATCTCTTGGTAAAACTCTTTATCATGGTTGTTCGCTGTTGCTTCTCCACCTAAACGTCCTGCTTCTTCACGGCTCATCTTTCCATTATTGTTATTAGCCATTCTGAATCACTCCTTATAGGTTTTTGGAAGTTGTTGCTCGTCCACGATATGATATTAACCTCTTGACCAGAGATGAAACACCGGTTTTGCATAAACGCGCAATGAAAAATATCTAAAATCTGGATAATCTCTATGAAAATCCTGATATATAAATAAAAAAAAGCTCCACGCTAAGCGTGAAGCTTCTTATTCAACATGGTATGCGGTAGAGAGGACTCGAACCTCCACGGGTATACACCCACTACCCCCTCAAGATAGCGTGTCTGCCATTCCACCACTACCGCATAATATAAGGGATACATCTTTTCGTGCTAAGTAAAAATGGTGAGCCATGAAGGACTCGAACCTTCGACACCCTGATTAAAAGTCAGGTGCTCTACCAACTGAGCTAATGGCTCTCGATGACAATCGTGCGGCTGCCATATAGAAAGTGGTGACCCGTAGGGGATACTCTCACTTCGTTCGAGACTGCGAAGTTTATCCTAACGATGGTTATGCTTCGACGAACCGACGGGGTTCTCATCCCGAAGTTATATAGAAAGTGGTGACCCGTAGGGGATTCGAACCCCTGTTACCTCCGTGAAAGGGAGGTGTCTTAACCCCTTGACCAACGGGCCACTTTAACCACGTCGCCGTGACGACAAGATTGAGTATAGCACAATTTCAAAAATGCTGGCAAGCTTTTTTTTTCGCAAATTTTTAAATTTATTTACGGAGCTTATTCGGCCAATAAATCAGCCTAAAAAATCCGGTGTCAACTTCCCTTCTTGAACGCTATTTCCTTCACGCTTCACATGGTATGCATGTGCATTTTCCCTTGAGCTTACGATTCGATGCAACCGTCCGTCCATGAAATGCAATGCAACCCCATCATCAGCAGCATATCCTGCTTTTGCTTCACCTTGAAGCACGAGTTTGTGATAGGCGGGCCTTCTTTTGCTCTCACCATCATAGTGCGGGCAATGACTGCCTTGTAATATACCCAGACCCTCAAGTTCGTACAAAGGCCCGTTCAACGGGTCCGTCACCCCTTGCTCAAACCAGCAAATGGAGCCAGCGCTTAACCCGGTTAAAATGACACCCTGTTCATACGCCTCTTTGAGTATCTGATCCAGGCCCCATTCCTTCCACAAGACCAGCATATTCCGGGTATTGCCCCCGCCAACATAAATGATATCCTTCTCGAGTACAAAAGAGCGAAGATCGGCAAAGTTCGGCTGGAACAGCGACAGATGACTGGGAATACACGGCAGTGTCCGGAAAGCCTGATAGAAACGTTCAACATACCCATCCGCATCCCCGCTTGCCGTCGGAACAAAACACACGTCAGGCAATTCTTTCGATACTTGTGCCAAAACATAGCGATCAAGCAGCAAATTATCAGGTTCCATCGAGAAACCGCCGACACCCATTGCAATAATCTGTTTCATCGGGCTTTATTCCCCATTCATGCTCAACGAAAGAGAGAGGGATACTCTCCCTTCGGTCGAGACTGCGGAGTATCCCTTACGCTGATTATGCTCCGACGAACCCTATCAGGGTTCTCATCCCTATGCAAAAAAAAGCTCCCGATCACTTGGTGATGGGAGCTTTCTTCGATGTCATGCTAAAGCGAAAGAGAGAGGGATACTCTCCCTTCGGTCGAGACTGCGAAGTATCCTTAACGCTGATTATGCTCCGACGAAACCTATCAGGGTTCTCATCACTATGCAAAAAAAGCTCCCGATCACTTGGTGATGGGAGCTTTCTTCGATGTAATGCTCAACGGAGAGAGAGGGATTCGAACCCTCGCACCGCTTACGCAGTCTAACCCCTTAGCAGAGGGTCCCCTTATAGCCACTTGGGTATCTCTCCATATGGCTCCCCGAACAGGACTCGAACCTGTGACAACTCGATTAACAGTCGAGTGCTCTACCAACTGAGCTATCAGGGAACGTGAAGTTGAATACTAATAATTTATCATGACTTCTTAGGGGAGTCAAGCTTCAGAAGCGTTAGACGCCCGCCGCACTTTCCGCACCGATACCGGGCCGGATCCATCTTCCGTTTACGCAGGTATTCCGTCCCGCAGTCGCCGCAGCGAAGCATGTATCGGTACGGTTCCGGTTGACGTCGGCCGGCTGCCTTGCCCTTCGGCAACGATTTGCAGAAACGGCTTCCACCAACGGCCTGCAGCAGTTTCTTGAAATCGGCATCGCGATGGCGATATCCCCTGCCCGCAATGTGGAGATGATAATGGCACAGCTCATGCTTGATGATCTTCTCCACCTCTTCCCTGCCGTGCGTGGCCAGCTGATGCGGATTGATCTCGATATGATGGCTTTTCATGAAATAGCGGCCGCCGGTCGAGGACAATCGCCGGTTAAACGTAGCCTGATGCCTGAACGGAATCCGAAAGCTCTCCAGCGAGATTTTCTCGACCCAGACCTGCAGCTCCTCATTACTCATCTCGTTCGTTGTCACTATGTCTGATCCTTCCTTTGCCCTGATAAATGCTACTTGAATTTTAACTTCTCTCTGGGCTACACTGTCAAGTAGAAAGTATGGAGGGAGAACCTGCAATCATGCCGAATATGCGCTACGTTATTTTAAAGGGTCAGGACGAGCTGTTCTTTGTCGAAATGCCCAGTGACTATGCTTACCAGCTCAGTGCCCTGAATTTACGCCTGAACAAGGAAATCGATAAACTCACCGCAGCAGGCAAACCTCAGCTGCCTCTTGCCGTAGCCGAATGCGACCATTTGGATTTGCTGGAGGAATCGCTGAGCATTCAGGGTGGTCTTGAATACATAAATGAGCTTGAGCAGGCCTTTGCTTCCCTGAACGAAAAGGAATATCCGCTCATCTCGCTGCTTACCGAAATTCGGGCCCTTCAAGCTCAGCTCGAGCAATGGTACGAGGAAGAAGCGCAATAATCGAGGTAGACCTGCACGCTTTGGGCATTTTCCCCATATGCTATCCATACAGATGGAAATAGCAAGAGGAGGAGATACCCTTGCCGCAATGGCTCTGCAATCAGTTGACACGCGCTTTCCGCAAGAAGGACAGACGTCAGATCAAGCTGCTGAACGAATGCTGGTACTTTTACCGGAATTCCCCAGGTGAAGAAAATTCGAATGCCCGTTAGGGCCTGCAATCGATCCATAAGGTTGACAATAAGCCGGACGCTCTGTCCGGCTTATTTTTGCATTGTAATAGTTGGACTGCATCCGTCGAATCCGCTCCTATAATTCGCTTCGTCTAGCTGGCCAGGAGCCCTGAAGCTTCCGAATAAAAACGATTTGCCCCGTATGATAGGCGTCATGCATGATTAAGCTGAGTATTCGCTGCGGCGATTCTTCGATCTCGGCTTCCGTCATCGCCTCGAACTTCTGTCTTAACGTTGCATGAACCTCCTGAAGCTGATTCCGGGCCGTATTCCAGGCCTCCTCACTGGTGTCATGGATCAGAAACGTCTCGTCGTTTCCTATCCCTTCATTATGAAGCGGTCTCCCTTCCAATCTGCCGAGCAAACGCTGCTTATAATACAGCAAATGCTGCACGTTCTCCCAAATGGAATTCGCCGCCTCCCCTTCCGGCTTCCACAATGCCTGCTCGAACGTAACCTCCTTCAGCGCCGGTAGAATCGGAGGATACCAATCCTCCTGATCCATCGCATAATCCCAGTTTTGCAGCAGCAATTCCTTCATGTTCATGTCCATCGCCTCCGCTTTGAATGTAACTACCATAAATAAAATAGAGCGTTACATAAAAACTAACACACTTCAGATCCCAATACAAGTAACTAGCAACATATATATTTACTTGTTACAATGATGAGACAAGAAAGGATGAGCTTCATGTTATGGGATGATTTTATAAACAGCGAATGGCATGACTGGAGAGGCAGCGGCCGATCCGAGGACCGGCTCGCCCGGGAGGATTGGCTCACTGAATTTATTAGCGAGCATGAGCTCCACGTCGCCGTTCCGCTGACTTCGGATGAACTGGAACTTCTCCGGCAGCTCCGATCCTTCCTGCGATTATGCGTTCAGCGCATCGTTGCAGGTACCCTCCCTTCCCGCCAGCAAGTAGAGGAATTGAACCGCTGGATGGCGACAGGGCCGGTCATTCGGCAGCTCAAGATCGAAGAGGATCAAAAAGGGGTACTTTCTTATATACCGCAAAATCCAGGCCTGCAAGCAGCCGCTGCCGAGATCGCCGGCTCCTTTGCGCAAGCCATCGAGCAAGGCGAGTTGACTCGATTTCGCATCTGCACCAATCCGGATTGTCTCTGGGTGTATTACGATGACACGCGGAACCGCTCCAAACGTTATTGCGACGATAAAATGTGCGGAAATCTGATGAAGGTCAGACGTTTTCGGGCGAAGAAAAAGCAGCAGTCAGAGCCTGAGAAATAGGCCGATCGTTTAAGCTGGCGCAGTATATCGCAACATACATGCTTACGATAAAAACGTCCTGCTTCTAAAGCTGAGTCATGACTAAACCTTCCTCCAGAATAAACTCTATTCGCAGTCGATCCAGCCCATGATGAAAAAAAGAACCCAAAAAAGAGCCGTTTCTCCCAGAAGGAGAATACGGCTCTTTTTTAGCTTATTTTAGTTCTATCCTTGGTCTTTCGGTTTGCGCATCGTCAATCCGACGCGCCCCTTCTTCAAATCCACGTTCAGCACCCAGACGGTCACGTTATCCCCCACGGAGACGACATCCATCGGATGTTTAACAAATCCATCGCTCAGCTGGGAGATATGCACCAGGCCGTCGCTCTTGATGCCGATATCGACAAAGGCGCCGAAATCGATGACATTGCGTACCGTTCCCTGAAGCTCCATTCCCGGCACAAGATCCTCGATCTTCAGCACGTCCTGGCGGAAAATCGGCAGCGGCAGTTCCTCCCGCGGATCGCGTCCCGGACGCTGCAGGCTGTCCAGAATATCGCGAAGCGTCGGCACGCCCACCTCAAGCTTCACGGCCAGGCTCTCCGGCTGCTGGGCATCCAGCAGCTCAGCCAGCTCCTTGCTTCCCAGCTTGTCCAGGCCAACCTGGAGCTCCTGGAACAAACGGTCAACCACCGCATAGGATTCCGGATGAATCGGAGTACGATCCAGGATGTTCTCGCCTTCCGAAATCCGCATGAAGCCCACGCACTGCTCATAGGTCTTGGCACCGAGACGCGGAACCTTCTGGAGCTGCTTCCGGCTGACAAACTTCCCGTTCTCTTCCCGGTACTTCACGATATTTTTCGCAATGGTGGCATTGATGCCGGCCACATAAGAGAGCAGCGATGGCGATGCCGTATTCACGTCCACCCCGACATGGTTAACCGCGGACTCCACGACGGCCTTCAAGCTTTCCTCCAGATGCTTCTGGGTAACGTCATGCTGATATTGGCCCACGCCAATCGACTTCGGATCGATCTTCACCAGTTCGGCCAGCGGATCCTGCACGCGGCGCGCAATCGAGGCTGCGCTGCGCTCGGCCACATCCAGATCCGGGAACTCTTCCTGCGCCAGCTTCGAAGCCGAATACACGCTTGCCCCGGCTTCGTTTACGATGAGGTAAGCAAGCTCTGGGTCGGCGAGCTCCGCAATGACTTCTTCCGCTACGAACTGCTCCGTTTCGCGGGATGCCGTACCGTTCCCGATGACAATGAGCTTGATTCCGTATTTCGCAATCAGCTCCTTGAACTTCGCGGCAGCCTCCCGCTTCTTGTTGGCCGGCGGCGTCGGATACGTGACGGCTACCTCGAGCAGCTTGCCCGTGTCATCGACTACAGCAAGCTTACATCCGGTACGGTAAGCCGGATCGACGCCCAGCACGCGGCGCCCCTTCACCGGCGGCTGCAGCAGCAAGCTGCGCAGATTCCCCGCAAAGATGGAGATCGCCTGGTTCTCCCCTTTTTCCGTCAACTCCCCGCGCACCTCGCGCTCTATCGATGGGGCTATGAGACGCTTGTAGGAGTCCTCGATCACCGCCGTCAGAATATCCGAAACGGCCGACGGCCCTTTAAGCACCTGCTTTCCGATATACCCGTGTATGGATTCGGAAGGAACCTCCAGCCCCACCTTCAATATGTTCTCGCGCTCGCCCCGGTTAATGGCCAGTATCCGATGCGGCGGCATTTTCTTCGCCAATTCCCGGTAATTGTAATAGTTCTCGTACACGGATTCCGCTTCGGTATCCTTTGCCTCCGACGTCAAAATGCCATGATCCAGGCTGAACCGGCGTACCCAGGAACGAACGGCTGCATCATCGGCGATGTTCTCCGCCAATATATCCATCGCGCCTTGGAGGGCCTCTTCGGCCGAAGCCACGCCTTTCTCCTCATCGATATATTTCGCAGCCTCCACCATCGCATCGGCCTGCTTCGGCTGCGACCATATCCACTCCGACAGCGGCTCGAGTCCCTTTTCCTTGGCGACGCTCGCCCGCGTCTTGCGTTTTTGCTTATACGGACGGTAGAGATCCTCCACCTCCTGCAGCTTCACAGCCGCCGTAATCGATGCTTTCAGCTCTTCCGTCAGCTTGCCTTGCTCTTCTATGATGCGGATGACTTCCCGCTTACGGACCTCCAAATTGCGCAAATAGCCTGTCCGCTCTTCGATATCACGCAATTGGTTCTCATCCAGTTCGCCTGTCATTTCTTTACGGTAACGCGCAATAAACGGTATGGTATTGCCCTCATCCAGAAGTTCAACGGTCGTGCGCACCTGTTTCTCGGACAATTGAAGCTCCTTCGCGATCTGCTTCACGATCCGTTTCGATTCTTCCTTGCGAATCTGTTCTTCATTTACTTCCACAACAGCTTCTAATTCAGACAATGATATCCCTCTTTCTTCAATGAAACTATATTTGCTATTATCCCAAACTTAAGCGCTCATTTCCACTACATCGCTCACTTCGCAAGGCTTTAAGCTGCATTTAATGTCAATTTCATCTGATTTTAAGTTTCGGCTTATATTCTGTTACTACGAACATGCTGCTGCCGGATATCCACACTCCATAACGATCGGGAGGTCACCTTCGATGAATGACAAACATGCGATTGCCTGGTCTGTTGTCTGCCTACTGTTCATTGCAGCAGCGGTCACGACGGCATACGTGCTCATACCTACAAACGCGTAATCGATCGTCCCTAAGGGATAAACGCGCCTCGCCGCCACATAAAAACCCTCAAGGAATACTCCTTGAGGGTTTTTTGGCCGTAACCGTTCTATGTGGAACATGCAACGCTTGGATTGAATCAAAAATCAATCAAGCCCAGACTTATTTGCAGGGAATCATCCACCTTGCTCATCATTTCATCATCAAGATGGGTGATTTTGTCGGTTAGCCGCTGCTTATCAATCGTCCGGATCTGCTCTAGCAAAATGACGGAATCCCGGTCAAATCCATGCGACGCCGCGTCGATTTCGACGTGAGTCGGCAGCTTGGCTTTTTGAATCTGTGCCGTAATGGCTGCAACAATCACAGTCGGACTAAACCGGTTGCCGATATCGTTCTGAATGACAAGGACCGGTCTCACGCCGCCTTGCTCAGAACCGACAACAGGTGATAAATCCGCAAAAAATACGTCGCCCCGTTTAACGATCACTGTCTACACCCCGCTTACTAAGCGGTCTAGAGTGTTGTCTGCATCTTCCTCCGCGTGAAACGCCTCAGAAGCCATGGTCAGGTTAATTTTGGCCATTTCCATATAACCCCGCTGCATGGATTCACGAATGTAACGTTTCTTCCGTTCATTCAGGTACAACTTCATGGCCTGCCTAATAAGCTCACTGCGGTTGGAATTTTCCAGCTGAGCGATCCCGTCCACTTCCTGCAAAAGATGATCCGGTAAACTGATCATGATTCGTTTGGTGTTCTGCATATTGGCCACCTTCTATTACACCCCCACAACCTTCTCGCCCTGTGCACCAGTATTACATTATTCAAGGAAAATTATACAAAAGAATATATATGCCGAAGGTATATCAAGTATGCTGCATATCATTATAAACTACAATCGACACTTTCGTACAGACTTAAACGACATATTCCTAATTCGGGAAGATCTGTACGTATTCCTTCTTTCCTGAATAAATAACTTATGGCGACATGCTTTTTTTAAAGGTTGTTCCAGAGCGCGTTTACGGTCTTTACCGGTATATCATCGCGTATATAAAGACGCGGTACCCGGTGGGCAATCATGCAGACGACCTCATAGTGGATCGTCCCCAGCTTGGCTGCCAGCTCATCTGCCGTAATGCATTCGCCAGATTGCTGGCCGATGAGTACAACCTCTTCACCAGCTTTGATTTGTTCCGCCTCCTCGGCGAAAGATTTGAGCGATACCATACATTGGTCCATACAGATATTTCCGACTACAGGGACGCGGCGGCCGCGTATCAGCACTTCCGCTTTACCGCTCAGCATACGAGAGAAGCCATCGGCATAACCGATGGGAAGGGTTCCAATTCGTTCTTCCTGCTCCGTTACATACTTCGTCCCATAGCTGATGCCGGAATGCGGAGGTAAATTTTTGACGTAGACAAGCTTTGTCTTTAGCGTCATGACAGGGCGGAGGCTCACTGTCTTTCGATTCACCTCGTCCGAAGGATATAGTCCGTACAAGCCGATGCCGACACGAACCATATTATAGGATAGCTCAGGTGTATCGATCGCAGCAGCGCTGTTGCCCGTATGTATGATCGGGATATGGCAACCCTTATCCCGAAGAGCGTCCGCAACGCCCTGAAAACGGCGATACTGTCCCAACGTATAGTCTTTGTTCTCTTCATCCGCTCTTGCAAAATGGGTAAACATTCCTTCGACCACAACCTGCGGCAGCGATAACGCTTCTTCTATAAAAGAAATCGCATCTTCGCCGGGAAGCAGGCCCAAACGACCCATTCCGCTGTCAATCTTGATGTGTACCTTAAGCGGCTTCTCCGGCTTGACCGGCAGTGCCTTTATCGCTTGGAGCACTTCCGAACTGAACAGGGTTATGGTTACATCATACTCGTAAGCGATCTCTACAGCTTCCGGTGGGGTATAACCGAGCACCAGGATCGGGCCAGAGATGCCGCCTTGCCGAAGCTCAAGCGCTTCATCAAGGAAAGCCACGCTTAAGTATGCCGCACCCAGTTGCTGAAGTTCGCGTGCCACTTCTACGGCTCCGTGACCATAAGCGTTCGCCTTCACACAAGCAAGCAATTTCATGTGATCCGGCAGCGCCTCACGAAAAGCGTTATAGTTGGCGCGCAGATGGTCCAGGTTGATTTCCGCCAGGGTAGGTCGATATATCGCTTGCAATTCCAGTCACCTTCTTACCATTTTGAAAAAAGCATTATGCTTTACAATAGATTAATGGTAATGTTCCCGGGAGCAACTGTCAATTGAGACAAACTGCTTATTTATGGAGCTCGTGGTTCCATCCGGACGGCGAAACTTGGTGAAACGTCGGAATATCTGCAAAATATCGATGAAGTCCCCTGCCCAAATTCCTTTATTTGGAGAAAATAGGCGAATGGCCTCATTGTCGGAAGATTGCCCTCCTTCAATGCTTGGTATCCGCCTACTTCGTATTATTTACCCGATTCTCCCTGCATGGAAGCAGCGACTTTCTTCATTTCTTCGACTGGCAGATTAGCGCTCGTGATCCGGTATTCCACGCCTTCCGAACTCCAAGTCAGCGTTCTTTGCTGATCGCCGGTGAGCAGGCCGACCGTCGTGAAATCAATATACACCGCTTCGCCCGGAACGAGTGAAACCGCACGATCCGACGGTCTGGATTCCATGATCGTGTATTGGTATACGCCGTCGTACTTCAGAATAACCGCATGGTCCTTGCTCTCCGGAACTTCCATGGTGTCCTTGTTCGTAACCCCTGCAGGCACATATTCCGGATAGATGATGCCGAAGGATCCCATGTCGCCGCCGGCAGCCGTTTCCGTCAAGCCCTCGGTTCCCTGAGCGCCGTTCCCCTCCGTAGTGGAAGCCACCGGTACCCCGTTCTCGTCCACTTCCGCAATCGTCCCCTTCGCATCGTTCATGGCACTCAGATTCTTGTTGGTATCAAACGAATCCTTGGTTAGGTTCGTATCGAATGTAAAGGTATTGAACTTCACTTCAACGACGACATTGGCTTCCGAATCCGATACTTGTACCTGTTTCGGCGTGTAGTTGTCCTTGGCGAGCCAGATCTTTTGACGAATCAAGGAATGACTGTGGTAGTTGGCGGCTACATCAAACACGTAGCTGTCCTTGTCCTCGGCAAACTGGCGCGTATTGTCGCTCAGAATGCTGCTAAGCAGCGTTTGATACAGATATACCTGCCCCTGATTATCCGGCCAGTCGCTCTTGAAGCGGAAGCTCTTATTTAAGCTTGGCGTCAGTACGAACACGCCGTCATCGTTGCGAAGCACGATTTGCGTAATATCCTTTTGCCCGTTGGTTAAGCTGATCCGATAGTAAGATGGAGATTGGTACCATACCTCAACCTGATACTCCTGCGGCGCCGAACCGGTATGTATGGTCATAACGCCCGCTCCCTGGTAAGCGCCCTTGGCACTTTCCAGCTTATCAGCCACCTTGCCCAGATCCTTCACAACGCTGTCTGCATTTTTCTTCCCGCATCCCGCCAGTATTGTTGTTAAGCATAATACTACCGCGAGCAGCACCCATGAAATCCGGCGCATGTCATCATCCCCTTCAACACTTGTTTTGACTTGATTGATACATGTCTATGAGGGACTTGGTCACATTATGCAGACTAGCCTGACAAGCATGATTACAGCGGACTGCGGCATGGGCTTAAGATCGCTCACGGCGTAAAAAACGAGCCAGGATGAATCCATTCGATCGCCGATTCATCCGGGGCTCGTTATTAAAATTGCGGCATGGGTTTCCCTATCCGAGACTTATTCTTCAACAAGCATCAACCTCATTCAAGTCAGCCATCTTAATGGGCAGCATGCAGCGAGACGGACTTCTCAGGCGTTGCATTCGTGTAAGGCGCGAACCATTCCTCATCCACTTGGTCAGGTGACGGAAGGCTGCGGGTGGTCGAGTCGAAGACCCAGAAGATCCCTACGCAGAACACGGCGATTCCGCATCCCGCGATAACGGAGGAGCTTGCCGCAACCACGCCAAGGGCACCTCCAATCAGGCTGCCAAGCGGCATGGCAATTCCGCTGAGTCCGCTTGCTGCCGCGAACACCGTGCCCAATCTTTTCTCGGGTATCGCCTTCTGAATGACCGAATTGATGATCACGTTCGTAATGCCTCCCGGAAACCATGCCAGGCCGTACACCAGAACGACAAGCCAGGTCCAAGGGGTGAACACGCTGAGACACCAGGCAGCACCCGACAAACAAAACGCTCCGGCAAAAAGATATCCAAGCGGCAGGCGCTCCAGCTTCAAATACGGAGCCAGGATCGCTCCCAGCAAACTTCCGCAAGCCTGGGCCATGAGCAAGATCCCGTACACGCCGGCTCCGCCGAGGCTGTCGGCGAACGCAGGCATAACCGTGAAGGTAGCGCCGCCTGCGGCATTGATGACGATAATCCCCATCTGTACCCGAGCGAGCGGAGTTGCCAGGATGTAACGGAGACCTTCTTTCATGTCGGTCCAATAATCGCTGAGAGCCTTTTGCATCGTTTTTGAAGTAACGGACGCTTTCGCCGTTGTTTTATTCTCGTTGTTATCGGAAGTCTTGATGGACTTCTTGATTTTCAATTGCGCAAACAACAAAGCTCCGACGAAAAATCCAATGGAATTCCATAAGTAAAGGGATACTGCGCCCAGCACGACAATCAATACGCCGGATATGGCATTGCAAGCGACATCGATGCCTTGGTAGGCCAGGGAGAACAGCGAGTTGCCTTGCGTCAGCTGCTTCTTTTCGAGAATTTTAGGAAGGGCCGACATTTGGGCCGGATATACCCACATATTCAACGTCGATAGAATCGGTGTAATCGCCAGTACAAGGCCGACCGTCAGAAAGTCGAAATAAAATGCAAGCGGAACGATCAACAGAAGAAGCGCTTGAATGAACTGGGTGTACACCAGAAGCCCCCGTATGGGAACGCGGTCGATCATCGGGCCGGATAACAATTGAATGATCCGGGGGAGAATCGAGAGAAGGCCGGCAAGCCCTGTATACAGCGTCGAACCTCCCAGATCGTATACCAGCCACATGGCCGCTACAGCATACAGGCTGTCACCGATATTCGTAAGGATTCGGCCAATGAACAATAGCAGAAAATTGCGATTCTTTAAAATCTCCACAGAGAAACACTCCCTTATTTTTAAATTTTATCGTTTAGGAGAAGAGGCTGTGAGGCCCCTTCCTATTTGGACGTTTCCGTCGAAACCACATTGATCCCAACGGCATACTCCTTGCTGTCTTCCCCTTTGGTCGCGATGGTCTTATTCACCCATTTTTCGAGCAGTTCCTTGAACTCCGTTGTCATCTCTTCATATTGGTCGGCGTTCAGCTGCAGCCTCAAGCTAATTCGGGTTCGGGTCGCCGCGTCGTAATCTTCGGCAAGAACCGGGTCCATCGTTTGCGTTCCCTTGGTGTTAAACCACTTCGCTTTGGATTTATAATATTTCTCAACGATGCCGCCGACCGTCCGGGTCTCCACCAAATCTATCAGCCCGCCGTCATATAACTTCTGGATATGATAGTGGATGCTTCCCGGCGAATCTCCCAATTCATCCGCGACTTGCTTGGAGGTTTTGGCCGTATCCAGCATGGTTCCGAGAATTTTCACCCGCTGGGCGCTTCCTAGCAGCTTCGCTTGTTCCACCGATATTTCAATGCTTTGATTTTGATCTTGATCCATCATGCAGCTCTCCATTCTAATTGAATTATTCATTCTAAACTTGTTATTCATACGATTATTTTCGTTTGATCTAATTTAGTTTATCAATCTAATTTTCTAGATCGGTATGTCACAATAATAAACCACCTATTACCATTTGTAAATAGGCGGTTTATAAATTGTTTATTTTTTTCTACACGGGCTTGACCATATGATGATAAACATGCCCGTTAATCATGATGTCCTTATCCGTTTTATATCCTTTTCGGTCGTACAAGGAATGGGCACGATGATTGTCCGTCACCACGGCGAGGGCAATTTTATGGTACTTAAGCTCCTTCGCCCGGTTCTCCGCATGAAGTATGAGCGCCGAGCCGATCCCCTTGCCTCCAAACTGCGGGGAAACGGATAACGTATCGATATAGTATTCATCTTCATCCGCTTCTTGATCCAGCGTTACGGTAGGGTCGTTCTTCAGCTTCCGCAGCCGATCCAAGATGGGACGGTCCAATTCGGCCGCTTGATCGCCGCCGTAAGCAACGATGATGCCGGCCACCTCGCCGTCGATCTCCTTCACGGCAGACTGACGGTAACTGAGCCTGCCCTCGTCCGCCCGAAAATATTGCTCCAGCACTTCAAGCGCTTTCTCTTCGCTGTCTTCCCCCGTTAACCGATGAGCTACATCGTGCAGTGCGTCATACAGCAGCCTGGCTGCCGCGCCCGCATCCTGTGGCCTTGCTGATCTGATGGTCATGCTGATTCAACCTCCAATTGCCAATCCATCTTTTAAACATCCCAGTCCTCAACCTCGTAAAACAGCTCCAAGTCGGACGTTGCCGTAAACGAACGCCGTTTCACTTTGGGATCCCCGATCTTCTCATGCAATCCGAACCCTCTCGATACCTTGAACGTAAAAGACAAACCGTGCGGTACCATCGCGCTTCCCCTGTAAACGCCCTCTCCGCTGTACGGAATCTCAAATCCGGCATAGATCATGGGAGAAACGGGCGTTGCAGGAGGTACCTTCACCTCAATCGCGACTTTCACGAATTCCGGAAGTTCTTCAACGATCGTAATCTCTTTATCCGCGCTTAAGCTTCCCATTTGCAGCGTAATCCGGGTGCTGCCGGGAGTTCGAGGCTTCAGCGTTCCGTCCGGCAGTATCGTGAGCAATTCCGGAGACTCAACATGATATGTTCCATTCATCAACGTTTGAACAAATCCGCTGTCGTATGTAATGACCGGATTCAGTTGCTTGACGGGCCCGTTTACCCCTGCGACGCCGTCGCCATCCAGCTTGATCGAGACCGGTTCACCAATGTTTCCGAAAAAATACAGCAGCGGTGCGTGCGCTCTGCCAGCCCAGTCGCTTTGGCTGTGAGCTGCTCCCGGATCCAGGAACAGCATGAGATCATCCCCCGGCACAAAACCGTCCTGAACCAAGCGTTCCGCTTCCTCCCGGGCGTATTTTTCCATGAAAACACCTTCCGCACCGCCCATATCCAGCCAAACCCGAAGATTCGGGTGCGTACCGTATCTTTCATAAAAGGGATGTTCCTTCAGTTCGCCCCGTTCATCGAATTGGGCTCTGACGAAATAAGGCGACATGACCGCAATGCTGCCGAACACATCCGGCCTCCGGAAACCGATGTTGTAGGTGACGATTCCGCCCGCGGAAGAGCCCATCATAGCCGTATGCTCCGGGCCCCTCAACGTTCGAAAATTCCGGTTGATATAAGGCATCACTTCTTCAATGATAAAGGTTTCGTACCGTTCGCCGGCAAACGGCGGATCGAACACCTGATGCATCCGTGGGTTGTCATGGAAATACTCGTTCAGCCTTTGATGGGGAACCGTGGCGATGCCGACGATGATAATTTCCTCCATCCGCCCCTCGGAAACCAGCCGATCCGCGGTGACGTGCATATCCCATGAGCCGCCTCGCTCATCCGCTGAAAATACGTGCTGCCCGTCATGCATATAGAGTACGGCATAATGCTTCTCCGTATTCTCGTGATAACTGGGTGGAAGATATACATACAAACTCCGGGTATTGCTTAAGCTAACCGATGGAAAATCTGCGATCTCTACCATTCTTGAGGACATACTGACCATTCTAACCCCTCCTGATTATTTTTGCACCACATGTGCGGTTAACATGCGGTTTATCCGCTTAAGGCAGCGCCATATAACAAAAAAAGGCACAACCCGATAAAATCAGGTTGTACCTCTTAGGTAAGCATTGCCTTACTTCACATTATACTGGGGAATTTCCCCATATTCAAGATCAGGATTTGCCCTCAGGCGGCTCTTTCGGCACATAGTTGAAGATTTCGCCATCCACGAAAGTATCAATCAATCGTTCCAGCCATTTATAGTAAGCAACAGCCTCACGCATCTTCGCCTGATCCTCTTGCAGCACCGCTACCAGCTCTTCGTCATCCTCATGCGCTTTGCGGAGCTTCTCCGTTTCGTCAAGCGCTTTGCGCAGGACCAGAATGTTGCTCTCCACCGATTTACGCCATTTAATATCGAAAAAATCAAAGAAGGTCTGGTACCAATCGTATTCCACTTCATACAAATCCTTGCGGGAACCCTTCTCCCACACCTTGTTGACCATTTTATAATCGAGCAGCGTCCGCACGCCTGTACTCATGCTCGTTTTGCTCATCTTCATTTCCTGTCCCATTTCATCCAGGTTCATCGGTTTATCTGCAAAATAAAGTAATCCGTATAAATGTCCCGTTGAGTGTGGAATGCCGTACAAGTCCATATTCCGTCCAATATTTTCAATGACACGCTTACGAATCTTCTGCACGGCTGCCTGCCGTTCATCATCTAAATGGTACAAGCCCATGCTTGCAGCCTCCTCTATACTGTAGCCATCCAAGAAGTCATGTCAACACAACAAAACTAGGTGGACTCGAAGTGTAGTGTGAACGATCTCCATGAAATCTAAACAAGCCGAATCCACACACATTCTCTGATCTATTGTAGGGAAAGCTATTTTAAAAGTAAAGAAGATCGCTTTGGAGGATATCGGAGCATATGAGAGCATTTCAAAGGATAACTTTGTACAGTTTTTACTGTACGTACTTTATGTACGGATATAACGTTTGATACTTTACGTATCGGTTGTTACAATGGGTGACATGGGTTTACGAGACGACATCGGCAAAGACTCGGACAAATGGACGCGTCTCTATACAATAAAAGGAGGAGTACTTTTGGCTATTCTGCAAGTTAACAAAGTCAGCAAATTGTTCGGCGCGAACCCGGAACAAGGGCTTCAATTGCTTGAGCAAGGCTGGAGTAAAGCGCGAATTGCAAAAGAGAAAAATATAACGGTTGGCGTTAACCGTGTCAGCTTCGATATTCAGGAAGGCGAGATCTTCGTGATTATGGGGCTATCGGGCAGCGGGAAGTCTACGCTCGTCCGTTTGCTAAATCGGTTGATTGAACCGACATCGGGCGAAATCCTGATACACGGCAAGGACCTGCGAAAGATGAACAAGGAACAGCTGCGGGACGTACGCCGCAAAAAAATCAGCATGGTGTTCCAGAAGTTCGCCTTGTTCCCCCATCGCACGGTTGTGGACAATGTGGAATACGGTTTGGAGATTCAGAAGGTAGACAAGAGCAAACGCCGCGAAGCGGCCATGAAGTCGCTTGAGCTTGTAGGCTTGAAGGGCTGGGAGGAAAAAATGCCCGATCAGCTCAGCGGCGGCATGCAGCAGCGCGTCGGGCTGGCCCGTGCGCTTGCCAACGATCCGGAGATTCTGCTGATGGACGAAGCCTTCAGCGCACTGGATCCGCTCATTCGCAGAGACATGCAGGACGAATTGATCGAGCTTCAGGACAAAATGAAAAAAACCATCGTGTTCATTACCCACGACCTGGACGAAGCTCTTCGGATCGGCGACCGCATTGCCTTGATGAAGGATGGCTCGATCGTGCAGATCGGCACGCCGGAGGAAATCTTGACCCAGCCTGCCAACGACTACGTCGAACGGTTCGTGGAAGACGTGGATCTGTCCAAGGTGCTTACCGCTTCACGGGTTATGCGCCGTCCGGAAACCATCACGATGGATCGCGGGCCTCGGGTTGCGCTGGAGCTTATGCGTGAACGCGGCATCTCGAACCTGTTCGTGATCGACCGTTCGAAGAAGCTGCTCGGCGTCATTACGGCGGAAGATGCATCGGATGCCATGAAGAATAACCGCAAGCTTGCGGATATTCTCATCACGGACGGACCGAGCGTCGGACCCGACACGCTGCTAAATGAATTGTTTGAAATTACGAGCATGTCCAAAGTGCCATTGGCCGTTGTGGATGATACCGGCCGACTGATGGGCGTTATCGTCCGCGGTGCCGTCCTTGGTGCCTTGGCCGGAGAAACCAAGAGCGAGGAGGTGACGCAAGATGCCTAAGATCCCTCTTGCCAGCTGGGTTGATTCCTTGGTCGATTGGATGGGAGACGTGTTCTCCGGATTCTTTGACGCCATCTCTTTCATTATCGAGAACGTTGTGCAGTTGTTTACGGATTTGTTCATGCTGCCTCATCCGTATTTGTTCATCGTCATCCTGGCCGTCATTGCCTACCTGCTGGGCCGTCTGCCGTTAACCTTGTTCACGGCCATCGGTTTCCTGCTGATCGACAACTTGGGCTACTGGTCACAGACGATGAGTACGCTCAGTCTGGTCATCACGGCAGCATTGATCTCCGTCATTCTAGGTGTTCCGCTAGGGATATGGGCGGCCTATAGCAAGTCCGCATCCCGCGTGATCATACCGGTTCTGGACTTTATGCAGACCATGCCGGCATTTGTATACTTGCTGCCTGCCGTCACATTCTTCAGTCTGGGCGTGGTTCCGGGAGTTATCGCTTCGGTTATCTTCGCGATTCCGCCGACGATACGCCTGACCCGCCTCGGCATTATGCAAGTATCCGGCGAATTGACTGAAGCTGCGGATGCATTCGGTTCGACTTCCGGGCAGAAATTGTTCAAGGTTCAGCTGCCGCTGGCCATGCCAACCTTGATGGCCGGCATTAACCAGACCATCATGCTGTCGTTGTCGATGGTGGTTATCGCTTCGATGATCGGCGCCCAAGGTATCGGTGCCGAGGTATATCGTGCAGTAACGCAGCTGCAAATCGGTAAAGGGTTTGAAGCCGGCTTGGCTGTCGTCATTTTGGCGATTGTCCTCGACCGCTTTACACAAAATATATTTAAATCGAAAAAAAGGGGTGCTTAATTTGAAGAAACAGAAGTTTTGGTTGCTGCTGAGCTTGGCCGCTATTCTGGTCCTGTCCGCTTGCGGTCAGGGCGGAAACGGCGGCGCGAATGGAACGACGGACAACGGGGCTGATGGCGGTTCCACCGCTTCCCTCGGCGATCAAGTCAAACATGAAATCATCGGTATTGATCCTGGCGCGGGTATTATGAAAGCAACGGCTGCTGCGATTGAGGAATATGGATTGACCGACTGGAAACTGATCGAAGGTTCCGGCGCGGCCATGACGGCAACTCTCGATAAAGCCATCAAGAACGAAGATCCGATCATTATTACCGGTTGGACTCCGCACTGGATGTTCGCCAAATACGATCTGAAGTATCTGGAAGATCCGAAGAAAGTCTACGGTGAAGCGGAAGAGATCCACACCGTTGCCCGCCTTGGACTTCAGGAAGATCATCCGGAAGCCTATAAGTTCCTGAGCAATTTCAAGTGGACGTCCGACGATATGGGTCAGATTATGACCGCGATCCAAGAAGGCCAAGACCCTGAGGCTGCTGCTAAAGAATGGGCGGACAGCAACGCTGAGAAAGTCGATGCTTGGCTCGAAGGCGTTCAACCGGTTGACGGCAAAAGCTTCAAATTCAGTTATGTGGCTTGGGATTCCGAAATTGCCAGCACCAACCTGCTGAAAGTGATCATGGAAGAAAAGCTGGGTTACAAAGTTGAGGCCCTTCAAGTAGAAGCAGGCCCTATGTGGACCGGCGTTGCCAACGGCGACGTGGACGCCACCGTGGCTGCTTGGCTGCCGCTGACGCATGCGGACTACTGGGATAAATTCAAGGACCAAGTGGAAGACCTTGGCGCCAACATGGAAGGCGTAAAAACCGGACTGGTGGTTCCGTCTTACGTGGAAGCCAATTCGATTGAAGATCTGAAATAAGGGTAAACGCCATCCCATGGGTTGTGGGATGGCTTTCTTATTTCAGGTGATCAAGATTAGTCGGCCTGGTCTGGGGAGGATGCATCCGTTCCGGTCGCTGTTGAAACCAGGAA
>NZ_JAVFHO010000014.1:0-76433 GCF_041953985.1 Paenibacillus sp. CR_12
AGATAATTTGGGGATGTTGCCCCTTGATACGCGATGGGTAAAACTCCAAGAAAGCGGACTGAGATGGTTACTAAGACGGGTACCGACAATGAAGCTGTACTTGACAGGGAGTTGCTTTTTTCTTTAAACAACAGATTAAAAAATCAAAAAGGCGATCCTGCAGGGATCGTCATTTTGATTTCATTTGGAACTAACAAAAGTATCATGATGAAATTGCCCTCGCTTGCCAGCAAACATCTTGTATCTTCATATACATCATGCACACTCTGTGTTCTCTCTGCGGACGGTGGCGATCCGTTCTTGGATAGCTGCCGCCCATGCATACATCTTACTGATTGAACTTCATGTTCTATGCTTCAACCACGTTCCTCTGTCCATAAGGAAGCACCGTAAGTGTAACGCTGCTAGGTTTGCCATGTCGGATAAAACCGATGACAACCTGCTCGCCAGGCTTCATCGATGTGACATGATCTTCCAGCTCATCATAACTGCGAATGACCTGGCCAGCCGCACTCGTAATGATATCGCCTTCCTCTAAGACACCGTCTGCTGGCGTGTGGGCAAACACCTCAACGACTTTGACGCCCTCTATGCCGTCACGACGGTATGTATAATGATTCATGCCGATCCAGCTGGACCAGAAAGTAGATCGGATATCTTGGCCAGTCTCCAGCACGCTCTCCATATTCCGCATGAATCGGTATGTACCAAAGGCCATGTTATCCATCATCATATACTCCCGCTCATTGGACCATAATCCTGTATACTCGATGCGGACCAAGGTGCCTTCTGTATGTGGTTCAATGGTCCAAATGGTAAGCTCCTGGTCTTCTCCCTTGAGCGTGAGTTTGCAGTAAGGCGTAAGCTCCTCAATCGTGCCATTATAGGATACACCCCAGCCGTAATCAAGAGAGACTTGACCGCCGACCTTCAGATCGATCTCACAATGGCGAGTCTCCCATCGATTGCGTTCTTGCGGATCGGTCAAGGCTTTCCATACACGATCGGGTGTTGTACGGATGACAATCTCCCGCTTAACATGGTTAAAAATAGAGTCCATTCTTATGAGTCCTCCTCAAGATATTGTTTAAGTCTGCTTAACTTATTCTCCAGAATAGAGCCAAGCTCTTGTTGAAGCTCCGCATACCCCCGCTGAAAAGTCGGGGTGTTCAATCGGTAGTAGCAATACTTGCCTTCCCTTCGCTCTAGTAATAGCTCCTCTTCCAGCAAGATAGCAAGATGCTTTTTTACGGCGGGCTGTGAGATATGAAATGCCTTCACGATCTCCAGCTGAGGGAGCTCTTGATGAGCGACCATATTTAGGATTTTCCTTCGGATGGGATCGGAAATGGCGCGGTACATATCACTCATGGTTGGAATCCCCCATCTCTCCAAAATATAACCTTTTGGTTATATGAATGAGTTAAGTATAATTTTCCAACCTCTGAAAGTCAATACGAATTTTAAACGAAAAAGGGCTTTACACAACCAAGACACTAGTGTACTATTTAACTATAACACCGATACAAAAAGGAGTGGAACAAATAGATGAGCGGAAACGATTCAAGTGAAATGGCAACAAATATAGAGAATGCTGCAACGGATTTAAAGAACGAATTACATGCTTCAGTTTCTACGGAGAGGAAGAATGCCAAGCAAGGTCCAGTCGTTCTGACCGTTGAACAGGTCACCAAGACGATTGGAAAGAAGAACATCGTCGACAAGCTATCCTTTGACATTCATCGAGGTGAAATCGTTGGTTTGCTTGGACCGAACGGCGCGGGCAAAACAACAACCATTCGAATGATTGTTGGGTTGATCGATATGAGCCAAGGCGATGTACTGGTAAAGGGACACAGCATCAAGAAGGACTTCGTTCAAGCCGTTCGTCATATCGGGGGCATCATCGAAAATCCGGAATTTTATCCGTACATGAGCGGTTATGACAACTTGAGACAGTATCAGCGAATGTCCGAGGGAGTGACGATCACAAGAATCATGGAGGTTGTCAAGCTTGTCGGGCTGCAGGACGCCATACACAAGAAGGTTCGTGCTTATTCCCTTGGTATGCGCCAACGATTAGGAATCGCGCAGGCTCTGCTCCACAATCCGTCCATCCTTATTCTCGATGAGCCGACGAACGGCCTGGATCCTGCCGGTATTCGCGAGATGCGGGATTATTTGAAACAAATCGCCAGAGATGAGGGGATTGCCATTCTCGTATCCAGCCATCTGCTGTCGGAGATGGAGCTGATGTGCAGCCGCGTGGTTGTCATCCAGGAAGGCAAGTTCGTCACTGAGCGCTCGATCGGGGGGACGGTCGCGAATGAAGAGTTAACGACGGTAAGTCTCCGCGTAAATGATACAGCCATGGCGGAACAAACGGTTCAACATCTCAAAGACATCATTCTGATCAACTCCTCAGTGGAGGAGGGGATGATTACCCTTCAACTTCACGAAGAGGATATACCCACGCTGATCCAGTCACTGTGCGATGCACGCGTACGGATTTACCGGGTGGAAGAGATGAAGTCGTCGCTTGAAGAAGAATTCTTGAAATGGACAGGAGGCAACCGCATTGCGTAGCTTTGGAAATCTCGTCTGGAACGAATGGCTCAAAATGTTTAAGAAACGCAGCTTCTTCTTGCCATATGCGCTTTTGGCTGGAATGGTGATCTTCACGGCGTTCTTGCTCTTTAAATTTTCCAATGGCGGCAGCACCGGCTATGAATTTGCCCAGATCGCTGTAACCACCAAGGGAATGGGGCAAGTGCTGACCCTGCTTGCCATTGTTGTGACGGCAGGAACCGTAGCGAAGGAACACAGCATGGGAACGATCAAATTACTGCTTATACGCGCACAGAGCCGCTCCAAAATTTTGGCATCGAAATATGTGGCCGTATTGATTTACATCTTAACACTGGTGGCCTTCATGTTTGCTGTAGCCGTGCTGACCGGCCAAATTACGTTCGGCATGGATGTCGGCTCCGTTACGCTTGGCGATGTGCTCATTGGAGCAGTGAACAACCTGGTGTATACGATCGTTTATGTAACGCTAACCTTTATGGTAGGCATTCTAACGAGATCCACCGGTCCTGCAATCGGTATCGGCATGTTCATGGTCATTATGGAAAGCATGGTGGTACAGCTGCTTGCGCGTTACTCCTGGTCTAAATACCTGCTGTTCCTGAATGTGGATCTTTCCCTGTACAGCGGTGGCGCAAGCTCCCCGGTACCAGGCATGAGCTTAACGTTCTCAATTATTGTGCTCGCTGTATATCTCCTCTTGTTTCTTGCGGCAGGCTTTGTTACGTTTAAAAAACGGGATGTCGCATAAGGAGCCTGAGTTCGAGGTAGAGCGGCGGAAAGGAGCAACCCGACAGTGAGTATCGAATTTGACAATAATCTGCCGATCTATTTACAGATCATGACGTATCTGAAGAAAGAAATCATCATCGGCAAACTTTTGCCCGGTGATAAAATCCCATCGGTTCGAGAATTAGCGAGTGAGCTTCAAATAAATCCAAACACGGTGCAGCGAACTTTTCAGGAATTGGAGCGTGAGGGTATTGTGGAGACGCGGCGGGGATTGGGCCGATACGTAACAAGCGAGGAATCGAAAATCATGGAAATCAAAAAAGAAATGGCCGGCGATCTGCTGGAACGGTTTATACGCGGCATGCAGGAGCTCGGCTTTAAAGATCAGGATATCATTACGATCGTGGAAGATGCTGTGAAGCAGCCATGATCCAAAAAGCGGAGGTGAGACCATGGTGGAAAATCTGTTACAGGTACGAAGCGTGACCAAAACGTATGCCGGTAAACGCAGAGCGCTGCATGATGTCAATCTGGATATCAGCGGAGGCAAAATCATCGGCTTGCTGGGTACCAACGGCAGCGGCAAGAGCACGCTGATGAAGATTGCGGCCGGTTTGATCCAGCCTACGGCAGGTGCCATTTACGTGAACGGCAAACCCTTGGGGCTGGAGACCAAAGCCAGCGTGTCCTTCATGCCGGACCGGCCGATGACAGAATCCTGGATGAAGGTCTCGGATGCGGTGGCGTACTTTAAGGATTTTTATGAGGATTTTAATGTAGAGAAGGCAAACAGAATGCTGGACTTCATGAATTTAAAGACCAATGATCGCATCAGCTCCCTGTCCAAAGGGATGAATGAGCGCCTGCAGTTAACGCTCGCCTTGTCCCGCGAAGCGAAGCTGTATATGCTGGATGAACCCATCGGCGGGGTGGATCCCGTAGCCCGTGGAAAAATTTTGGATGCCATCGTTGAATTCTACAACGAGGACAGCAGCATCATAGTTTCGACTCATCTTGTCCGGGACATCGAACGGATATTTGATGAAGTGATCTTCATTCGCAACGGCGAGGTTGCCATGCATGATGAAGTGGAGAACATCCGCCTAAAACACGGAAAAAGCATAGATGAGATGTTTAAAGAGGTGTATGCGGAATGATGAGACTGCTGAAATACGACTGGAAGAGAAACTCGACCACGCTGCTCGGCGCTTTTGCGATTCTTCTTATCGTGCAGATCGCGATTACGGTGACAGGTTCGATAAGAGATTGGGAGCTAGGATTGAGTTTCGGTTTAAGCATGCTGGCTTATGGCTCTGTGAGTGTTTTGCTCCTTGTGGTCACTGGCAAGAACTTCGGCTATAACATCAAGGCATATCACCGGCGTCTGCTCCCCGTCCGTTTTGTCTGGAGCGTGGTTTCCTCCCTTATTCTGGCGTGCGCGAGTTTACTGGCGCTGTGCCTACTGATGGCACTGCATTTGTGGTACTACTGGAACGTTGCCGGCATCCCATGGGAAATGATCCGTTTTTCCGATTATCCTGTTATGTATTATGTAGGTCTCGCCCTGTTGACGGCATGGAAATTCATCTTCCTGATGATTACGATATTTTTTGCCATTGCCGTGGCCAACAGCATCACGAAGAAAGGCAGCGTATGGATCGGCATTCTGGTGTTCTTTGTATTGCATAATGTCCTGTCCTGGATCAGCCAGCTGTTCTTCGGAGAAGAGGCAGCATGGGTTGGCCCGATGGCGACCATTTCCTTCGAGAATGAGGCTGATTTCACCGTATCTGCCGCGCAGTATACGTTAGCATGGGGCGCATTTGCTTTTGAGGTCATTGTGGCGGCCTTGATCCTATATGCCACGGTGTATCTCGTTGATCGGAAGGTTGAGGTTTAACTTAAAGAATATGAGGATTTAATACTATAAACGGACCAAAGAAACTGCCTATCCAAGGCAGTTTCTTTGGTATGAAGCGAGAAGGAAATCCGCTAGGAACACAGAACTAGAACCTTAGCAGTATGCCGCTATCAATCCATGGACTCCAATTTATAGGCAAGAGATAGCGGATAAAATTCGAAATATGATTTAAACATTATAACGTTATATTCACGTTCAGGATGTTCTGTGCTATGCTATAACCATGGTATTAAGATAAAGCAATGCAAATCGGCAGGTACTCAAGAGGATTTAAGGCTGGTCCGGCAAGGCTGAAGGGGTGAAACGATGAAGATTTTGGAACAGCGTTTTGTTTTGCGCAACTTACAGACGGTGCATGATGAGAAGCCTTTTGACATTGTCATGGAGAACGGGTTCATTACCGAAATAACGGATGCGAATACGGCATCGGGTGACGGTTTTGACGGTACGGGATTATATGTGTCCAGCGGTTGGATCGATATGCACGTCCATGCGGTCGCCAAGCTGGAGCCCTACGGCGATGCCATCGACGAGATCGGCGTTCAGCAAGGCGTCGCCACCATTATCGATGCAGGAAGCTGCGGCGCGGATACGATTGGAGAATTGGCAGCCGAGGTTGCCAGGGCCAAGACAAACGTGTTTGCTTTTTTGAATATTTCCCATATTGGACTTCAGCGGATCGACGAGCTTTCCAGTTTGGAATGGATCGATCCCGAGAAGGCCGCAAAAGCGGTATTGACGTATCCTGACCTGATCATCGGGCTCAAGGCAAGAATCAGCAAAAGCGTAGTGAAGGACAATGGCGTAGAGCCGCTTCGACTCGCAAGGAAACTGTCCGGGAAAACGGCCCTGCCGCTGATGGTTCATATCGGATCAGGGCCTCCTCCGATTGAGGAAGTGCTGGAGCTGCTTCAGAAGGACGACATTATCACTCATTATTTGAACGGGAAAGCCAACAATTTATTCGATTCGGGCGGAAAGCCGATTCCTGCCCTGACCGAAGCGATTGCCCGCGGCGTTCATCTGGATGTCGGCCATGGTACGGCGAGCTTCTCGTTCCTGGTGGCGGAGTATGCAAAAGCCCAAGGGATTAAGCCGGATACGATCAGCACCGATATTTATCGCGGCAATCGCATCCATGGTCCGGTGTACAGCCTGGCCAATGTCATGAGTAAGTTTCTGTATTTAGGATACGGCTTGCAGGAAGTGGTCGCTGCGGTAACGGACCATGCAGCCGCATGGCTGGGCCGTCCGGAGCTGGGCCGAATTCAAGTCGGCGACGCTGCCCACCTTACCCTGTTCGCGGTGCGGCAGGGACCGATGAGTTTGACCGATTCCGAAGGGGAGACCCGAATCGCTGACCGATATATCGAAGCCAAAGGAGTGGTAGTCAATGGATCATTCATTACATGCTAAATACGGGTTGAAACGCGTGGTGAACGCCAGCGGGCGCATGAGCATTCTTGGCGTGTCGGCACCGACGGATACCGTCATGGAAGCCATGCGGATCGGTGGACAGAGTTACGTGGAAATCGCGGATCTGGTAGATAAAGCAGGCGATTACATGGCGCGCATTCTCGGCTCCGAAGCGGCTGTTGTCGTCAATTCGGCTTCCAGCGGCATCGCTCTATCCGTGGCTGGAATCGTCACAGAGGGCAATCGCAGGCGCAGTGACCGACTGCATCAGGAGCCGATTGCGAAGAACGAGATCATTCTGTTTAAGGGGCATAATGTGCAGTATGGAGCTCCCGTCGAAACGATGGTTTATCTCGGAGGCGGCAAGGTCGTAGAGGTAGGGTACGCCAACGAAGGGCGTAAGGAGCATATCGCAGAGGCGATAAATGAACGGACCGCTGCCATTTTATACGTGAAGTCCCATCACTGCGTGCAGAAAAACATGATTTCGGTGGAAGAAGCGGCAGAAGTGGCCCAGGCACATGGAATACCGCTGATCGTGGATGCCGCTGCCGAGGAGGATATCCAGAAGTATGTGAAGTACGGAGATCTGGCTATTTACAGCGGTTCTAAGGCAATCGAAGGTCCGACCTCCGGTATAGTAGGAGGCAAGCGCCAATACGTGGAGTGGGTGAAGGCGCAGCTGCATGGCATTGGGCGGAGCATGAAGGTCGGCAAGGAAACGACGTTTGGATTGCTTCAGGCGCTGGATGAGTATATGGTGAAGGAAGATAAGAGCGAGTTGGAGAAGGCGGCACTGGAGGAAATGAAGTCCTTATCGAAATTGCCGGGCATTGAGGTTACGATCGTGCAGGACGAAGCGGGAAGAGCGATCTTCCGGGGACGCGTGAAGGTCAATGAGGAGGCGGCCGGGGTAAGCGCCAAATTCATGAACGATCAGCTGCGCGAAGGCGACATTGCGGTGTATACCCGGGATTACGGCGTACGCCAGGGGTATTTTGATATCGATCCTCGCTCGCTTTCCGGCGATGATTTGCAAGTCATTATAACGAGAATACAGCAGATTGCAGGGGGAAACTAAGATGGCAAACATGGAGAAACGTCTTTACAGAAACCGCGCGGCATTAAACGTTCTTGCAGGCAGCATTCAGAATGCGAAGGAAATATTCGAAGCTTCGGAAGGGCATGTGCTGGTCGGCGTATTGTCGAAAAATTACCCGAATGCGCAGGAAGCCGTCATCGCGATGAAGGAGTACGGGGCCGTCATCGAGGATGCGGTATCCATCGGCTTGGGCGCCGGCGATAACCGTCAAGCGGCGGTGGTCGCGGAGATCGTGAAGAGCTACCCGGGCACGCATATCAATCAGGTGTTTCCGGCGGTCGGTGCAACCCGTGCCAACCTGGGCGGCGAAGAAAGCTGGATTAACAGCCTCGTGTCCCCTTCGGGACAAGTGGGCTACGTGAACATATCTACCGGACCGGTGAGCGCTGCCGGATCGGACAAAGCCGTCGTCCCCGTAAAATCGGCAATCGCGCTTGTACGCGATATGGGCGGCAACGCACTGAAGTATTTCCCGATGCAGGGCTTGAAGCTGGAAGAGGAGTATCGTGCGGTAGCGAAGGCATGCGCGGAGGAAGGATTCGCGTTAGAGCCGACGGGCGGAATCGATAAAGAGAATTTTGAAGCCATCGTCCGCATCGCGTTCGAGGCAGGAGTACAGCAGGTCATCCCTCACGTATACTCCTCGATCATCGACTCGGCCAGCGGGGATACGATCATTAGCGACGTGCAAGAGCTGCACCTTAAGTTAAAAGCGCTGGTTGATCAATATGCCTAAGACGATCGCTGCATTTGGCGAAGTGATGATGCGTCTTCAAGTACCAGGGTATGCTTCCTTGGCACAAGAGAGCCACCTGAACTATTCCTTTTCCGGGACGGGTGTCAACATCGCGTCGGCCGTGGCAAGGTTCGGACATGCGGGGTACCTCGTCAGCACGCTTCCCGACAACCCGCTTGGCGAAGCGGCGATCTCATATCTGCGCAAGCTTGGGATCGGCACTTCGCTCATTAGCCGCGGGGGCAAATATGTCGGCATGTACTTCCTGGAGAATGGGTTTGGCGTTAGACCCGGTCGTGTGACCTATACGGATCGCCTGGGCAGCAGCTTTAATACGGCGGAGGATGCCATGTACGATTTCGATGCGATTGCCGAAAAGATCGACGTGATCCATTTTTGCGGCATCACCCTTTCCATGAACGACACCGTGCGGGGTCAGATGAAGGTCTTGGCTCGCAAGGTCAAGCAAAGCGGCGGAACGGTTGTGTTCGACTGCAACTACCGTCCTTCCTTATGGGGCGCTGACCGCTACGATTTTGCCAAGCCGCACTACGAGGAAATGCTGTCTTTGGCGGATATCGTCTTCATGAACGAGAAGGATGCCATCCATATCCTTGGCATGGAAACAACTCGGGAGGATCGGCACGAACAGCTGCAGGAGTTGATTCCGAAGGTGGCGGCGAAGTATAATATTACGGTTGCGTCGGGTACCCACCGCAAGATCAACGGGGACAATACCCATTCCCTGCAAGGCTATCTTTACACGGATGGAGCGTTTCATTTTTCCCAAACGTTGACGTTCTCCGTCCATGACCGCATCGGGGCGGGCGATGCCTATGCCAGCGGTGTGATTCATGGGATCTCGGAGGGATATGAGCCGGGCCGGACGGTTGAGTTTGCCGCAGCGGCGGCGATGCTTGCCCATACCGTAACGGGAGATACGCCGACGGCAAACGAACGCGAAGTGCTTCAGGCGATGAGTCATCATATGTCTGACGTGGAAAGGTAGGAGGAAGCATGTCGATCACGCGGAAGAACGGTCCATTATACTTGCAAATCAAGAAGATCATTAAAGATCGGATTCTGCATGGGGTATATCCACTTGGTTCCCATATTCCTTCCGAGCCGCAGCTGGAACAGGAATTTAACGTCAGCAAAATGACGGTTCGCAATGCGATCCAGGAATTGTACCAGGAAGGGTATGTAGAGAAGCGGAGCGGTGTGGGAACGATCGTAACCCGGAACACGTCCTTTTCCAAGCTGTCCAAGGGGAAGCTGTTTACCGAGATTTTGGTTGAAGAGGGCCACCAGATCCGGAAGCGCCATCTGAAGACGGAATGGGTGCACAATGAACCGGATAGCGAATTGTTCCTGAAATTCGGTGAGCGGTGCCTGCTGATCGAGCGGCTGTATTTGCTGGACGGGAGCCCGTTTATCTACTACACCCATTACGTATCGTCCCTGGTGGACATGGGGGAGGAGTTCGATTCAAGCGAACTGCCGTCCTTGTATGAACGTATCGAGGAGAGCCAAATCACGCTGGAGAATTTCCGGGACCGTTTCCTGGCGACCGTGGCTAATGAGGAGATTGCCTCACTGTTGGGCGTAAGCGCCGGGACCCCGTTACTGAAGCGGTTGAGATCCTCCTACGACCAGACGGGCAGCATCATTGAATACAGCATCGGGTATTACAATACGGAGTTACAGCATTATTTGATCAGTTATGATGCTTAAGATACAGAAAACGACAGGAAGAAGTGGCCAAGAGACCGGTTTTAATCCGGAACGTTGGCTGCTTCTTTTTTTATTCCTTCGGTTGAATTGTTCTTCGGAAAAGGGCTATAAGCGATCGAAGAAGTGGGTACAATAAGAATACAGGCATAGCGCGAACATTTGAGAAGTACCCTCTTGGCAAAATGAAAAAATGTGCTATAATGAGATCAAAGTCAAAGAAAGTCAAAGTCAACGAGAGGGTTCGCTGATTTTGATTATGGTTAATCAACGTATAAGCAAGGCTCTGTGCGGACGTGTAAGATCACTATCCGTCTTAACGTTTCAAACAGTGGAGGATGAACAGACCATGCGTAATATCTCTGATATTATCGAACAATACCTGAAGAGCATTTTGCAGGAAAGTCCGGAAGGAACCGTCGAAATTCAAAGGAACGATTTGGCGGAGCAATTTTCTTGCGTTCCTTCCCAGATCAATTACGTGATCAGCACTCGGTTCACGCTGGAGAAGGGCTTTCTTGTCGAGAGCAAGCGCGGCGGGGGCGGATACATACGCATTCAGCGTATCGAGCTTCCCCAGCATACTGCACTCCAGCAGCACCTTCATCATACCATCGGCAGCATGATTGACCAGACGGTAGCGGAAGGCTTGATCTACCAGCTGGAGGAATCCCGGTTTTTGACGAAGCGGGAGGCCAGCCTGATGCGGGCCGCCGTTTCAAGGGAATGCCTGAATGTGAAGCTTCCTTATCGGGATGAGCTGCGCGCAAGGATTATGAAGGCGATGCTGATTTCTTTATTAGGTAAGTGAGTCTGTGTAAGGAGGCATCGGAGTATGTTATGCCAAGAATGCGGTAAACGGCCGGCGACACTTCATTTCACCAAAATTGTGAACGGGGAGAAAACGGAGTTTCACTTTTGTGAAACTTGTGCCCGCGAAAAAGGGGAATTGATCCCCGGTACGTCGAATGGTTTTTCTATACACAGTTTGCTGTCAGGCCTGCTGGATCTGGATCCTTCAGGCAAGGGCCAGACCCCCGGTGCGAAAACGGCCCAGACGCTGCAATGCGAGGAATGCGGCATGACGTATTCCCAGTTCAGCAAGCTTGGCCGGTTCGGCTGCAGCGCGTGTTATAAATATTTCTCGGATCGATTGGATCCGTTGTTCAAGCGAGTCCATGGGGGAACTTCCCATGTGGGCAAAGTGCCGAAGCGTACCGGCGGCCGGATTCAGATCAAACGCCGGATCGATGAGCTTAAAAAGGAGCTTCAAATGAGGATCCTGCAGGAGGAATTTGAAGCGGCTGCCGAGATCCGGGACCAAATCCGCGAGCTGGAGCGTAACATTGCTCAGGGATAAGATCGTTACATTTTGCACTTTAGTAGGAGGAATGCGTGATGTCTAATCTCCGGTTTACCGATTCGGCGCTGAGCGAGTGGATGCGCGGGAACGGTCAGGATTCCGACATTGTCATCAGCACCCGCGTGAGGGTGGCGCGCAACCTGCAGCATCTTCCTTTCCCGCTGCTCGCAACGGATCAGCAGTCGGGAGAAGTGCTAGAGCGCCTGACCCATGTGTTAAAGGATAAGGAGGATTTGCAGGATTTCGGGCATTTGCATGTAATTAAATTAAGTGAGATTGATGAGCTGGATAAGAAGGTTCTCGTCGAGAAGCATCTGATCAGTCCCAATCTGGCTAATGAATCCCGGAACGGTGCCGTCATCCTTACCGAAGATGAATCCGTCAGCATTATGATCAATGAAGAGGATCACCTGCGCATACAGTGTCTGTATCCCGGATTTCAGGTTCGGGAGGCATGGAGCCGCGCGACGGCGCTGGATGATATTTTCGAATCCGAGATCGATTATGCTTTTGATGACAAAAGGGGTTACCTAACGAGCTGTCCGACCAATGTCGGCACCGGCCTTCGCGCTTCGGTCATGATGCATCTGCCCGCGCTCGTCATGACGCAGCAGATCAATCGGATTCTCTCGGCCGTATCGCAGGTAGGCTTGACCGTTAGAGGAATTTACGGCGAGGGCAGCGAAGCTTTAGGCAACCTGTTTCAAATCTCGAATCAGATTACGCTCGGGCAAACCGAGTCGGAGATCATCGAGAATCTTCACAGCGTGGCCCTGCAGATCATCGAGCACGAGAAGAATGCCAGGGCGCGGCTCCTCAGTGAATCCAAGCTCCGTATCACGGACCGGGTCATGCGTTCATACGGCATCCTGTCCTATGCAGCGGTCATGGATTCCAAGGAAGCGGCTCAGCGCTTGTCCGATGTTCGGCTAGGCGTGGATCTCGGCCTGCTGGAAGGGCCGGAAATTCCGGTCATGAACGAGCTGAACGTGAAGACGCAGCCGGGATTTCTCCAGAAGACCTATGGAGAGGGCATGAATCCTTCCGAACGCGATATGTACAGGGCTAAGCTCATTCGCGAGACATTGGGCAACCGTTAAGAAGTCGTTAGTTATTATTTCTCGGTTTACAGTTGGATGACGGTATAAACGTCTTAGCCGGCGATACACCGAAATCCGCGAGGTTCAATATATTAATTGAAACGTGGAGGTGCAATACTATGATGTTTGGCAGATTTACGGAACGCGCACAAAAGGTGCTTGCATTGGCTCAGGAAGAAGCGGTACGCCTGGGTCACAACAATATCGGCACAGAACATATCCTGCTTGGACTTATTCGTGAGGGAGACGGCATTGCAGCCAAAGCGCTGATCGGACTTGGACTTGGTCTTGAGAAAATCCAGGACGAAGTGGAGACATTAATCGGACGCGGACAGGAGCAGCCAACCAACATTGCTTACACGCCTAGAGCGAAAAAAGTGATTGAGCTCTCCATGGACGAAGCCCGTAAGCTTGGCCATACGTATGTGGGAACCGAGCATATTCTGCTGGGGTTGATTCGCGAGGGCGAAGGGGTTGCGGCACGCGTGCTGAACAACCTGGGCATCAGCCTGAACAAAGCCCGTCAACAGGTGCTGCAGCTGCTGGGCAGCAGCGAAGCGGTGTCTAGCCATCATGGCACGCCGCAGAACGTGAGCACGCCTACATTGGACAGTCTCGCTCGGGATCTGACCGCCATTGCCAAGGAAGGCAATCTGGATCCGGTCATTGGCCGCAGCAAAGAAATCGAGCGCGTGATTCAGGTGCTTAGCCGCCGGACCAAGAACAACCCGGTACTGATCGGTGAACCGGGAGTAGGTAAGACGGCGATCGCGGAAGGCTTGGCACAGCGCATCATTAACAATGAAATTCCGGAGACGCTGCGCGACAAACGCGTGATGACGCTGGATATGGGCTCAGTCGTAGCAGGTACGAAATACCGCGGGGAGTTTGAGGACCGCCTGAAAAAAATCATGGATGAGATTCGTCAAGCCGGCAACATCATTCTGTTCATCGATGAGCTGCATACCTTGATCGGCGCAGGCGGAGCAGAAGGAGCCATCGACGCTTCCAACATCCTTAAGCCTTCATTGGCGCGCGGAGAGCTTCAGTGCATCGGGGCTACCACGCTGGACGAATACCGCAAATACATTGAAAAAGACGCTGCACTTGAGCGCCGCTTCCAGCCGATCACGGTGGATCAACCGTCGCCGGAGGAAGCCATTCAGATCCTGTACGGTCTGCGTGACCGTTACGAAGCGCATCACCGCGTGAAAATTACCGACGAAGCGATTGAACAGGCCGTGAAGTTGTCCGACCGCTACATTACGGACCGTTTCCTGCCGGATAAAGCGATTGACCTGATTGACGAGGCCGGTTCGAAAGTTCGTCTTCATACGTATACCATACCGCCAAATCTGAAAGATCAGGAAGCGCATCTGGAGGACATCCGCAAGGAGAAAGACGCAGCCGTCCAAAGCCAGGAATTCGAGAAAGCGGCAGCGCTGCGCGATACGGAGCAGAAGCTTCGCGAGGAGCTCGAAGTCACGAAGAACCAATGGAAAGAAAAACAAGGACGTACCGATTCCGAGGTAACGCCGGAGGACATCGCCGACGTTGTCGCCAACTGGACCGGTATTCCCGTCAATAAACTGAAGGAAGAAGAGACCGAGCGTCTTCTGAATCTGGAAGAAATCCTTCACAGCCGCGTAATCGGCCAAGAGGAAGCCGTCAAAGCCGTAAGCCGTGCGGTTCGCCGGGCACGCGCAGGACTGAAGGATCCGAAGCGCCCAATGGGCTCCTTCATCTTCCTGGGTCCTACCGGGGTAGGTAAAACCGAGCTGGCACGAGCTCTTGCCGAGGCCATGTTCGGAGATGAGAATGCGGTCGTGCGAATCGACATGTCCGAGTACATGGAGAAGCATTCCACGTCGCGTCTCGTCGGAGCGCCTCCGGGATATGTCGGCTACGAGGAAGGCGGTCAGCTGACCGAGAAAGTGCGCCGCAAGCCGTATTCCGTTGTCCTCCTCGATGAAATCGAGAAGGCGCACCCTGAAGTATTCAATATCCTGCTTCAAGTGCTGGAAGACGGACGCCTGACCGATTCGAAGGGCCGCGTGGTGGATTTCCGGAATACCCTGATCATCCTGACTTCCAACGTCGGAGCGGAAGCGATCAAGAAGAACTCCACGCTTGGATTTACCGCCGTGACGGATGCAGGCCGCGATTATAACAACATGAAAGGCAAAGTGATGGATGAGCTCAAGAAGAGCTTCCGTCCGGAGTTCTTGAACCGGATCGACGAGATCATCGTGTTCCACTCTCTGGAAGAGAAACACATTGCCGAAATCGTGACGCTGATGTCCGACGAGCTGCGTAAACGCCTGAAAGAATTCGAGGTGCATTTCGAACTCACGGACAAGGCGAAGGCCTTCATAGCGAAGGAAGGATACGATCCGGCCTTCGGTGCCCGTCCGCTGCGCCGGGCTATCCAGAAGCACATCGAGGATCGCCTTTCCGAGGAGCTGCTGAAAGGCAATGTGGCCAAGGGCGACTCGCTTGTCATCGATGAAGCGAACGGCGAACTGGTTGTGAACAAGAGTGAAGGTGTAACGGCGGCATCGGCCGAAACGGAATAAGATAAATAACATCACCCCGCTGGAGTCAAATCCGGCGGGGTTTTTGATTTAAATGTTAACGGATGATGAAGGCTTTGTATGGGGCAGCTACATGGATGCTTAGAGGTTATATGGATGAATGGCATATTACGAAAACAGTTCCCTCATGTATCAACCCAGCGGAGAGGACGGAATCGTTCTGAAGAAGCGACAGCGGTCGCCTTTAAAACCGGGAAACCACTTTGATTTCGATTCCAGTTCCCTGGTTTTAACAGCGATCGCAAGAACGATCCGGCAGCGAAGGGGACGCGGTTTTTCAGCAGCAATTAACGCATGTTCACCCCCTGCTCCTTCAAATTTGAAACAAATCCATTTCATCCCGCGTAAAGTTTCCAATTAACCTTTACGTTGAATTATAAGAAATGGTAAACTTTGAGTAATGCCTGATTTTGCAGGGTTTTACGGAATCCGACAAATGATGCGCGACATAAAGGAGACTCACATGGCAAAAACTAAGACGAAATTTTTCTGTACCGAATGCGGCTATGAAGCGCCCAAATGGTTCGGAAAATGTCCGGGCTGCCAATCATGGAATTCCATGGTAGAGGAGACCGAGACGGTAATCAAGACCCAGGGGATGAATTCCCCTCTTTTTCATAGTAAAGAAAAACCCCTTTCGATCATAAATATAGAAAGCGGTAAAGAACCCAGAATCCAGACGGGCATTGCGGAATTGAACCGGGTGCTCGGGGGCGGGCTGGTCCCGGGCTCGCTCGTGCTAGTCGGCGGCGATCCCGGCATCGGGAAATCCACGCTCCTGCTTCAAGCCTCCAACCGACTGGCCCAGAACGGCATTCGCGTTCTGTACATTTCCGGTGAGGAATCCGTGCGCCAGACCAAACTGCGCGCTGACCGGCTCGGGGCGCTGTCCCCGGAGCTGTTTGTCCTCTGCGAAACCAATCTGGAATCGATCGAGGAAGCCATTGAGAACGTACAGCCTGGCTTCGTTGTCATCGACTCCATTCAGACGGTGTACTTGCCTGAGGTAACCAGCGCGCCGGGCAGCGTATCCCAGGTTCGGGAATGCACGGCCCGCTTTATGCGGCTGGCGAAGGTGAAAGGCATCGCGACCGTCCTTGTCGGACATGTGACAAAAGAAGGCGCCATTGCAGGTCCAAGGATGCTGGAGCACATGGTGGATTGTGTGCTTTATTTTGAAGGAGAGCGTCATCATACTTACCGCTTGCTTCGCGCGGTGAAGAATCGTTTCGGTTCGACGAATGAGATTGGCATTTTTGAGATGGGTGAGGATGGGCTTCGGGAAGTCGGGAATCCATCGGAGCTCTTTTTATCCGAACGGCCTTTGGGCGTAGCGGGTTCGACCGTAGTTGCAAGCATGGAGGGTACGCGCCCGGTTCTGGTAGAGCTGCAGGCGCTCATCTCCACGACGCACTTCCCGTCACCGCGCCGGATGGGCACAGGGGTGGACCATCACCGCATGAACCTGATCATTGCCGTGCTGGAGAAACGGATGGGGATGTACCTGCAAACCCAAGACGCCTACCTGAACGTAGCGGGCGGCGTGAAGCTCGATGAACCTGCGGTGGATCTGGCCATTGCGGTCAGCATCGCATCCAGCTTCCGCGACATACCGACCAAGCCGTACGACGTTATTTTTGGCGAGGTGGGGCTGACCGGCGAGGTTCGCGCCGTTTCAAGAGCGGAGCAGAGGGTAAGAGAAGCCGAGAAGCTGGGTTTTAAGCGCGTTCTCATGCCGGAGAAGAGTTTGAAGGGATGGAAGCATCCGAAAGGAATACAAATTATCGGAGTCAACACCGTTGCAGATGCATTAGCGGTTGCGTTAGATTAGGGGGCATACGAAGGTGAAAGAAACGAGCCAACTGGACAAAATGAATGATTTGCTGAAGCTGGTAGCACCGGGAACGCCGTTTCGCGACGGACTGGAGAACGTGCTGCGGGCGAAGACGGGCGCCCTGATCGTTGTAGGCTACAGCCCGGAGGTAATGGAAGTTGTCGACGGCGGCTTCTCCATTAACTGCGATTTTTCGCCAAACTATTTATACGAGCTCGCTAAGATGGACGGCGCCATCATCTTGAGTGAAGACTTAAAACGAATCTTATATGCAAATACCCAGCTGATCCCGGATTCCTCGATCTCTTCCATCGAGACAGGGATACGGCACAGAACGGCGGAGCGGGTGGCGAAGCAGACCGGCAAGCTGGTGGTGTCCATCTCGCAGCGCCGTAACATTATTACGCTGTACCAAGGCTCGCTGCGGTATGCATTGAAGGAAATCGGCGTCATCTTAACCAAGGCGAATCAGGCCATACAGACGCTGGAGCGATACCGCGTGGTGCTTAACCAATCGCTGACCAACCTCTCGGCATCCGAATTCGAAGAGCTGGTCACCATCCCGGAAGTCGTGAACGTCATACAGCGGGTCGAGATGGTGCTCCGCATCAAGAAGGAGATCAAGCGCTATATCAACGAGCTCGGCAACGAAGGCCGACTGATCAGCATGCAGATGGATGAGCTTGTGAGCAATATGGAGGAGGAGGCTTGGCTGCTGTATGCAGACTATGCCCGGGAGTACAGCGAGGAGAAGATCCGCGAGATCATTCTCGCGCTCAAGCGTTCAACGGATGAGGAGCTGCTGGACATTCACCATATCGTACGGCTTCTTGGATACCCGGCTTCCGCCGCTGCTTCGGAGGAAGAAATACTGCCGCGCGGTTACCGGATTTTGAACAAAATCCCGCGCCTTCCGAATGTGATCATCCGCAACCTGGTGGACCAGTTCCATGACTTATCCAGCATTATGACCGCTTCCATCCATGAGCTGGATGAAGTAGACGGGATCGGCGAGGTTCGGGCACGCACCATCAAAGAAGGCTTGAAACGCTTGCAGGAACAAGTATTCATTGACAGACAAATCTAAAAGCCCTACAATCGATGTTCGAACGTACATGAACGAGGTGAATATAAAAATGACGAAATCAATTCCGAACATGTTTACTTTAGGTAATCTGTTTCTCGGAATGATTGGTATCATCTTGGCGACGGAAGGTCGAACGAGTATGGCTGCCATTATGATTATCATTGCCATGCTCCTTGACGGACTGGATGGTCGGGTAGCTCGGGCCTTGAATGCCCAAAGCGAATTCGGCAAGGAACTTGACTCCTTGTCCGATGTGATTTCATTTGGCGTAGCACCGGCACTTATTATGTATACCGTAGCGTTTACGGATATTAATACCGCATTGGCTTGGACAGTGACCGCCATATTTCCGATGTGCGGCGCACTGCGGCTTGCAAGATTCAATGTTCGTCCGGGCATCCCGGGATATTTTATCGGCCTGCCGATCCCCGCAGCGGGAGGCGTGCTCGCCACCCTGGCGTTGTTCCATGAAGAGATTACAGCACCTTATATGATTTTTGCCGTACTATTGCTTTCTTACCTCATGGTTAGCTCAGTCAAGTACCCGAATTTCAAAAAGATCGGCATTCCGAAAACAGCGATTAAATTTACGCCTTTGGTCATCATTGGCGCCGTGATGGTAGCCGTGTTCTTTCCGGAGCAGACCTCCATGCTGATCTTCGTGCCTTTGGTGTTGTATGCTGGTTACGGCTTGAAGCAGAATTTCCGCAGGCTTAACCGTAAAAACCGTCGCAAAAAAGATGACCGCAATTCCGATGAAGCCTATCAGTCTTCGGACCGGTAAACGGATGCAAGGACATATATCCAAATAAAAAGCATTTATTTCCCTGCGAGGAGCAGCGAGATAAATGCTTTTTTTGTATGCATGGAGCACCTTGCCGTTAAGGTCCGTTTCGGTATGTAAGCGGCTTTTACGACAGGTTGAAGAGACCCAATGTGGAGCATTTCTGCGACTCCTTGACAACAACCTCATCCAGTTGAATGTCCAGAAGATTCGCAAGGGCAGACATATAAAATAGGTTGCGGCCAAGCTCGGTGCTTACCGCTTCGCGGCAATTCTCGCACAGATGGCCTTCGACGTGCGTGCCTGCCAATTCCCGGGCTGATTCGAGATCAGCGCCGATATCGAAGGTTTGCTTCGTGGCGTGGAGCTCGATGCATCCGCATTCTGTGATGGCCTTGGTGACGGCCCGGTTGACTGAAGCATTGCTTTGACCATTTTTAGACAGAACATCCAAGAGACTGCGGTGACGGAGCAACAATTCGGAAACTTGGTCCTGAAAAGCCTGTAAACTAGGAGCGCTCATTTATACATCCACCTCGATATTATGAATTGAGTTCATTATATTCCACTACTTCAGCCGATTTCAACCAGTTTCAGGCGTGTAAAGGCGGTCAATTCCAGTTGTGAGGTCGATGTCAGTACACGTCAAAGCCTGATGGGTGTAGGTAAAAACAGGCAGGTCATCCCATCCGGAAACTTTATAAGAAAAACTTCAATCGGCACGATTACGACTTTGTAAATTGGACCATACTGGAAATAGAAGCCAAGATTATCAGGTATAAAAAGGAGGTGTGCGGAAGCTCATGTTAAAAAAAGCTATCTTAGCATTTACGGTATTATGCGGAGCATGGGGCGGGTATACGTTATATCATACAATGGAACGGTCTTTCTCAGGGCTCTCGCCTATGTTTGGACAAGGAATATTTGCAGCGGGAAGCGGGGCCTTCGCGGTGCTTGGAGGATTATTGTTTGGCATGATCGGCGTGCTGTCGGCGGATCGGGTAACGAGATGGCTGCACAGCCTGATCTCTTCGTTCTCCCGGATCCCGATGAATGAGCTGGCCGCGGGAACGGCGGGATTGTTGAGCGGTTTGCTGCTGTCTTTATTGCTCTCACCGGGGCTATCCTTGCTCGGACAAGCAGGGCAGCTGCTGCAGGTCGGCATCACCCTGCTCGGCGGCTACATCGGTTTACGCATTGGATTGGAGAAGAAGGATGAACTGGCTTCCCTATGGATGTCGGGGAAGTGGAGCCAAACCGCCGAGCCGGAAGGCCGGCGCGTGGAGGAACATAAAATTCTGGATACAAGCGTTATTATTGATGGCAGGATCGCAGATATTTGCAAAACCGGATTTATTGAAGGAACGATTGTCATTCCCGAATTCGTCCTGGAGGAGCTTCAGCATATTGCGGACTCCTCGGATCTTCTGAAGCGAAATCGCGGCCGGCGCGGGCTTGATATCTTGAACAAAATCCAGAAGGAACTGGATGTAAAGGTGCTTATCTACGAAGGCGACTTTGAGGAGATATCCGAAGTGGACAGCAAGCTGGTGAAACTCGCCAAAGTGCTTCAAGGCAAAGTGGTCACGAATGATTTCAACTTGAACAAGGTTTGCGAGCTGCAAGGCGTGTCGGTGTTGAACATTAACGACCTGGCCAACGCGGTGAAGCCTGTGGTTCTGCCAGGGGAAGAAATTCTGGTGCAGATAATCAAGGACGGCAAAGAGCATGGTCAGGGCGTCGCATATCTGGATGACGGCACGATGATCGTAGTGGAGGGCGGACGCGAGTATATCGGCACAATGATGGAGGTGCTGGTTACCAGCGTACTGCAAACCTCGGCGGGCCGGATGATCTTCGCGAAACCAAAACTGTTGGAAAAAGCCCAGTAAAGGGGTATGATGGGGATATACATATCCGGTATTCGTCCTTTTGTGGCGTTTGGGTGAGACAGGAGTTTGGTGTGTGATGAGTAACTTCGGCGCCGTCATCGTAGCGGCGGGAAAAGGAACGAGGATGGGCACCCGGGAGAGCAAGCAGTACTTGGTTCTGGACGGTAAGCCCATTATCGTTCATACGCTTGAAGCATTCAGCCGGATACCATGGCTGCAGGAAATTGTGCTTGTAACGGGGATGGATGATGTTTCTCGCTGCCAGTCCTGGGTGCAGGAATACGGTTTGGATAAGGTGTCTGCCGTAATCCCGGGCGGAAGCGAGAGACAACAGTCCGTATATCAAGGCATCAAGCAAATCTCTTCAGAATGGGTAATGATACATGACGGCGTAAGGCCGTTCGTAACGCAAGAGGAAATTGAAGCCTGCCGCGATGCGGCGATCCGCGAAGGCGCCTCGGTACTCGGGGTTCCCGTGAAGGATACGATTAAGCAGGTGAACGGTAAGGGGCTGATTACAGGTACCCCGGACCGTCAAAGTCTGTGGGCCGTCCAGACCCCACAGGCTTTTCGTCTTTCCGACCTGCTGTCCGCGCATGAAGCTGCGGCGAAGGAGGGATTTGCCGGCACCGACGACGCCATGCTGATGGAGCGGGCAGGGCATCCGGTCACCGTGGTGGAGGGGAAATACAGCAACATCAAAATCACCACGCCGGAGGATCTGGAATATGCGGCTTTTTTACAGAAACGTAAGGGAGAGGACATGGAATGATTCGAGTAGGACAAGGGTTTGACGTACATCAGCTCGTAGAAGGAAGGCCGTGCATCATCGGAGGGGTCACGATTCCGCATGACAAAGGTCTGCTCGGGCACTCCGACGCCGACGTGCTGCTGCACGCCGTGACGGACGCGATCCTGGGGGCGCTGGGGCTTGGCGACATCGGACGCCATTTTCCCGATAACGATCCTGCCTTTAAAGACGCCGACAGCCTGAAGCTTTTGGAACAGGTATGGGTCATGGCGAAGGAACGCGGGTATAGACTTGGTAATATCGATTCCACGATTATTGCCCAGAAGCCGAAGATGGCGCCATACATTCCGCAAATGGCGGAAGTGATCGCCAAAGCGCTGGATGCCGAGGTGGATCAGGTGAACGTGAAGGCGACCACCACCGAGCAGCTCGGGTTTACCGGCAGGGGCGAAGGAATCGCCGCGCAGTCGGTTGTCTGCCTTGTAAAAGGTGTGCTATCATCTTGAAGTATGCGTTCAAAAAGGGAGTTTTTGAACTGGGAAACTTTGTAGAATAGGGAAGCGGAGGGGTTACAATGACCGGAGAAGTCCGCGTGCGCTATGCACCGAGTCCAACGGGACATTTACATATCGGCAATGCCAGAACGGCATTATTCAATTATTTATTCGCCCGCAAGAACAACGGGAAATTCATTATCCGCATCGAGGATACGGATGTGAAACGCAACGTGGAAGGCGGCGAGCAGAGCCAGCTGAAGTACTTGAAGTGGCTGGGCATGGATTGGGACGAGAGCGTGGATGTCGGGGGCGAGTACGGACCTTATCGCCAGACCGAGCGTCTTGATATTTATAAACAATATTGGCAGGACCTTCTGGATCGCGGGCTTGCTTACCGCTGCTACTGCACGGAGGAAGAGCTGGAGCAGGAGCGGGAAGAGCAGATGGCTCGGGGCGAAACGCCGCGCTATTCCGGGAAGCATCGCGATTTGACCGAAGAGCAGCGCCAGGCGCTTGAGGCCGAAGGCCGCGTGGCGAGCATCCGCTTCCGCGTGCCGGAAGACCGCGTCTACACGTTCGACGATATGGTGAAGGGCACGATTTCGTTTAACAGCAAAGAGACGGGCGACTTCGTCATCGTCAAAAAAGACGGCATTCCTACCTACAATTTCGCGGTAGCTTTGGATGATCATCTCATGAAGATCAGCCATGTGCTGCGCGGGGAGGATCATATCTCCAATACGCCGCGTCAGCTGATGATCTATGAAGCCTTCGGGTGGGAGCCCCCTCAGTTCGGGCATATGACCCTGATCGTGGGCGAGGATCACAAGAAGCTGAGCAAGCGCAACGAATCGATCATCCAGTTCATCGAGCAGTATGACCAGCTTGGTTATTTGCCTGAAGCGCTGTTCAACTTCATCTCGCTGCTGGGCTGGTCTCCGGAAGGGGAAGAGGAAGTGTTCTCCCAAGAGCAGCTGATCTCGATCTTCGATGAGCATCGCTTGTCCAAGAGCCCGGCGGTATTCGACACGAACAAGCTGGCTCATATGAACAACACGTACATTAAGAACGCGGATCCGGACCGGATCGCGGATTTGGCCATTCCGCATTTGCAGAAAGCCAGCCGTTTGCCGTCCAAGCTTACGGCCGAGCAGGAGGAATGGGCACGCGCGCTCGTGGCGCTCTATCAGGAGCAGATGACGGCGGCTTCGGATATCGTGGATCTGTCGGAAGTATTCTTCCGCACGCACCTGGAGCTGGATGCCGAGGGGATCGAAGTGATGGGCGGCGAGCAGGTGCCTGCCGTACTGTCCGCATTCCTGGCGAAGATCGAACAGTCCGATGAGTTTAACGCGCAGAAGATCGCCGCCATGATCAAGGAAGTCCAGAAGGAGACCGGGTTTAAGGGCAAACAGCTCTTCATGCCGATCCGCG
Source organism: Paenibacillus sp. CR_12 (assembly GCF_041953985.1). Lineage (NCBI taxonomy): Bacteria > Bacillati > Bacillota > Bacilli > Caryophanales > Paenibacillaceae > Paenibacillus > Paenibacillus sp. CR_12. The sequence goes on from NZ_JAVFHO010000014.1 coordinate 23,561, forward strand.
TAGCCCTGACGGGACAAACCCATGGCCGCGACTTGAACCAGACGATCTGGCTGCTTGGCAGGGACCGCGTGCTTGACCGTTTGCGTTCCCAGATCAAGGGCGCATAACTCGGGCGGCATCCGCAATAAACGTTCCTTGTCAGCCCGTATATCATCAGTTATAATTACACCAAACTAGAAGTGAAATATTCTTTGATCTTAGGGTTTTATTAAATGGTGCATTTACTCATACAGGGAAGTAGCGGAGAGGACGGAATTGTGCTGGAGAAGCGAAGCGTTCGCCTTAGCCTTCCGATTTCAACCTAATTAATATCGTTAAAGAAATCGGAGGGCAACAGCGATCGGAAGCACAATCCGTCAGCGCAGCGTCTCTAGTGAGCCACGCGGTCATTTATTAAGTCTGGATCAACAACTATAAACGTTTAAAAAGCTACGATCAGGAGAAGTACGCGTAAAACAGGCACGTTCCAGAGAGGACAATCGGCAGAAGACAAGAACCACTTGAATCTGCCGGCTGAGAGTTGTCCCGTCGCCTGCAGCGGAAATGCACCTGTGAGCTGCATGGTTGAAGCGAACGCAATCGTTAGATCATGCCGGTCGTCTGCCGTTAATGACATGAAGAGAATCGGTAGAATCCGTCCCTGACGAAGGGAGGAGTCTTGTGCCGGTTCGAAGCAGAGTGGAACCGCGGTCTAGCGCCTCTGCAGCGATAAGCTGCAGGGGCGTTTTTTATTACAGGAATAACGATGGATAGCAAGTTGCATGCGCGATTGGAAGAGGGGAAAGAGGGAGCGTTCATGTTTAAACAGATGAAATCGGATATTCGGACAGTGTTCGAGAATGACCCGGCCGCCCGGGGACTTTTTGAAGTGGTATTCACCTACTCGGGACTTCACGCCCTGTGGGCGCACCGGGTGGCTCATGCATTATTTAAGCGGCGGTGGTATACGCTGGCACGGATCATATCTCAGATCAGCCGGTTCATGACAGGCATCGAGATTCATCCGGGCGCCCGTATCGGGAGTCGGCTGTTCATCGACCATGGCATGGGGGTTGTCATTGGAGAGACCTGCGAGATCGGAGACGACGTGGTGATCTACCAGGGGGTGACCCTTGGCGGAACCGGTAAGGAAAAAGGCAAGCGGCATCCGACCATCGGCAACAACGTGGTCATCGGATCCGGAGCGAAAGTGCTAGGTTCTTTTACGATTGGGGATAACTGTAACATCGGATCCAACGCGGTCGTATTAAGGCCCGTACCCCCGAACAGCACCGTTGTCGGCAATCCCGGCAAAGTCGTGAAACAGAACGGGGAGCGGGTGCGCGACCGGCTGGATCACACGAACCTGCCCGATCCGATTGTCGATACGCTCCGTTCGATGCAGAAGGAGATCGATCAGCTCCGGGCGGAGCTGGATGAGAGCAAGGGAAGCCGGCATCAAGCGGTGGTTTCCGAGGCTGTCGTGTCTTCGGCCAAGGAAGAATAGAAGAACTCCCATAACCTTGGATGCCTTGGACGATGCATAGCCTGACTTCATATAGCGATTTCGATACATCATCTTCAACATGAATCAATGCGTTACGCAGGCTTTGAAGTAAAAGACAATAAGCGATGGAACGAAAGGATTGAGATGATACAATATGGCACTGCAAATCTATAACACGCTAACCCGCATGAAAGAAACGTTTGTTGCCCAGGAACCCGGAAAGGTAAAGATCTACGTATGCGGTCCTACCGTGTACGACTATATCCATATCGGCAATGCCCGCCCGATGATTTTTTTCGACGTGGTTCGGGCGTACTTCGAGAATCAGGGCAACGACGTGAATTACGTGGTGAACTTCACGGACGTGGATGACAAAATGATTCGGAAAGCGGAGCAAACCGGGACGACCGTTCCGGAGGTTGCGGAGAAGTTCATCAGCGCCTATTACGAGGATTTGGACGGTCTCGGCATACCCAGAGCGACATTGAATCCGCGGGTAACGGACAATATGGAGAGCATCATCGAATTCATCCAGGAGCTCATTGATCGCGACTTTGCTTATGAGAACGGCGGAGACGTATTCTACCGGACCCGCAAGTTCGACGACTACGGCAAGCTGTCCCAGCAGAACCTCGATGAGCTGCAGTTCGGGATCCGGATCGAAGTGGATAAACGAAAGGAAAATCCGGAGGACTTCGTGCTGTGGAAAGCCGCGAAACCGGGAGAGATCTACTGGAGCAGTCCATGGGGCGACGGCCGCCCGGGCTGGCATATCGAGTGCTCCGCCATGGCTCGCCGCTATCTCGGGGATACCTTGGATATCCACGGCGGCGGCCAGGATCTGCAGTTCCCGCACCATGAATGCGAAGTGGCGCAGTCCGAGGCATTGACGGGCAAACCGCTCGCGAACTATTGGATGCATAATGGATATATCCGCATCAACAACGAGAAAATGTCGAAATCGCTGGGCAACGGCGTATTGGTTAAGGAACTTCGCGAACAATATACGAAAGAAGCCGTGCGCTATTTCATGTTGTCCACCCACTACCGCAACCCGCTGAATTACAGCGACGAGGTGATGGAACAGGCACAGAACAGCGTGGAACGCCTCGCGAATGCGGCGGCAAACGTCGAACATCGATTGGGCACGGCGATCGGCTCCAAGGACGATCAAGTCAGCCAGGACGTAGCCGACAAAATATCGGCCGTGCTTGTCGAATTTCACGAGAAAATGCAGGACGATTTCAACACGCCGGACGCCATCACCGCGATGTTCCAATGGGCCAGCGAGGCGAATCAGCTGCTGAAGGAAGCATCGATTCCTGCCGCGGATCTGCATGAAGTGCTGCGTGCTTTCAACGAAATGAACGGCGTGCTCCGCATCGTGAACACAGGTATGGATGAATTGCTGGATGAGGAAATTGAAGCGCTGATTGCCGAACGTGTCGAAGCCCGCAAGAATAAAAACTGGGCCCGAGCGGACGAAATCCGCGACAAGCTGGCGGACGAAGGCATCGTGCTGGAGGATACGGCGCAGGGCATGCGCTGGCGGCGTAAATGAGCGGGGATAAGCATCAGGATCCTGCAGTAGGCTGGTTTGATTTTCCGCCGTCGAAGCCGGCCCGTTTAATCCCGCCCATCGTGCTCGCTTATATCGGGGATGCCATTTATGAGGTGGCGGTGAGGCAGTTTCTGATATCACGGGCCAATCTCCGTCCCCATCACTTGCACCGTTCGGCCACGAGCTTCGTTTCGGCGAAGGCGCAGAGCCGGATATTGGCTTTTCTGGATCCGGAGCTGACGGAAGAAGAGCGCGATGTGGTGCGTCAGGGGCGCAATGCCAAATCAGGCAGCATACCGAAGAATGCCGACGTGCTGGAATATCGGCATGCAACGGCATTCGAGACGCTGGTTGGGTATTTATATTATGCGGGAGAGCAGGACCGTCTCCGTGAACTCATCGGAAAGAGCATCGAGTTTATCGAGGGGTCCGTTAAATAAACCGTGTGGCAATATAGGCATCAACATGAAACGATACAGCCGGTTTTTCCCAAGCGAGGGGGACGCCGGCTGATATGCAGGAGGAGACCTACATGATGCAAGAAGAGGAAGTAGTAGCCGGTAAGCATTCCGTCACGGAAGCGCTCAAATCCGGACGCACGATCAATAAAATATGGATTGCCGAAAACGCGCAAAAGCATCTGACCCTGCCGATCATCGCGGAAGCGAAGAAGCTGGGCATCGTCGTTCAGCATGTGGACAAACGGAAGCTGGATCAGATGGTTCCGGGAGTCCAGCATCAAGGCGTGGTTGCCCAGGCGGCACCCTACGCTTATGTGGAAGTGGACGATTTGCTGAAGGCGGCGGAGGAAAAAGGCGAGCCGCCTTTCCTGCTGCTTCTGGACGAGATCGAGGATCCGCATAATCTGGGATCGATTCTCCGAACGGCCGACTGCACGGGCGCTCACGGCGTCATATTGCCTAAGCGCAGATCCGCGCAGATAACGGCAACGGTATCCAAAACATCGGCCGGCGCGGTGGAGTATGTGCCTGTAGCCAGAGTGACCAATCTGGGCCAAACCATCGATCAGCTGAAGGAAATGGGCGTGTGGGTTGTCGGAACCGTGGTCGATGCCGTTCAGGAATTGTATGATACCGAGGTTTTCGACGGGCCGGTCGCCATCGTTATCGGCAATGAGAATAAAGGGATGGGGCGTCTGATCCGCGAGAAATGCGATGTGCTTGTGAAACTGCCGATGGCCGGAAAAATCAATTCGCTTAACGCCTCGGTTGCCGCAGGCGTCGTCATGTACGAAGTGCTTCGCCGTCGCCGCCTGCAAGGTTAGCGATGATGGCTGATTGGCGGGATGTGCTGCTGGTCGACGGTTATAACATGATCGGCGGCTGGCCGCATCTTGCGAAGCTTGCCAACAGCAGCATGCACGAAGCGCGAGACTTGCTGCTTGAGAAATTAGCGGATTACCAAGCGTATTCAGGCCTCAGAGTCGTGGTGATTTTTGACGCGTACCGGGTCCCCGGCTTGGGGAAATCCTACACGCAAGGCAAGGTGCAGGTGTTTTTTACGAAAGAGAAGGAAACCGCCGATGAGTGCATTGAGCGGCTTGTCGGCGAGTTTAGCCATCGACGGCGTAAAATTTATGTGGCGACCAGCGATTTAATCGAGCAGCACGTCATTTTTGCTAGAGGAGCACTCCGGCTGTCCGCCCGGGAATTGCTGAGCGAGGTCGAGCAGAGCGAGCGGGAAGTGAAGCAGAAGATTACGAAAGAGCATACCAAGAGCAGAAATACGCTTGACGGGAAGCTGCCGCCGGATGTGAGACAGGCGTTCGAGCGCTGGCGAAGAGAGTAACACAGTTTTACACCATGAGGGACGAAAGGTCGGCTCATTTGGAAAATGAAACAATATATGAATCTACGAAATAGTTTACATTAAATGTTATTATCGGTCTATTTTAGGTAGAACGTGGTTGACGGTCTAGTAGACATCATATATACTTGTCATATATTTCAAGCGAGTGACGGGCTACCGTGCGTTCCGGGCCGGAGGGATTCTATTGAGTGTGGACCTCAAGGAAGTCATGTTGTCAGGGTATGATGTGATAAGCGATGAAGACATTGTCGAGGCGGTCCGCGAGGGTGACAGCGGGGCGCTGGAGTATTTGATCAATAAGTACCGGAATTTTGTACGTGCTAAAGCCCGTTCCTATTTTCTGATTGGCGCCGACCGGGAGGATATCGTCCAGGAAGGCATGATCGGGCTGTACAAGGCAATTCGTGATTTTAAAGGGGATAAGCTGTCCTCGTTCAAGGCCTTTGCCGAGCTCTGCATTACCAGGCAGATCATTACGGCGATCAAGACCGCTACGAGACAGAAGCATATTCCGCTCAATTCGTATGTCTCTTTGGACAAGCCGATTTATGACGAGGATTCGGACCGTACGCTGCTGGATGTCATTTGTGGTACAGCGGTAAGCGATCCGGAGGAACTGATCATCAATCAAGAGGAGTTTGTCGGCCTGGAAGACAAGATGTCAGAGATCTTAAGCGATCTGGAACGGAAAGTCTTGATGCTTTATTTGGACGGTCGTTCCTATCAAGAAATCGCGGTAGATTTGAGGCGTCACGTGAAATCGATTGACAATGCCCTTCAGCGGGTAAAGCGAAAGCTTGAGCGTTATCTGGAGGTCAGGGATAATTAAAGCAAATGTCGGACAAGAAGCAGAAGGCTCAATCAGAGCCTTTTTTTAATTGGAGCATCGTATTTCGGGATGGCCGGTGAAGGATCTTTGCATGCTTTACCGCCATGATCTTTTGACGGCAGACGTGATAGGAAGCAATTCAGAGATGTCCATTTTCGCATTATGTGTAATATTTGGTGTTTCATCTGTTGGAAGATTGAACATACTGGATATAGGCTAAATGCTATGCAAGATGGACAAAGACTGTGAAACGCCACAGTTTTTTACAGCGGAAGGTGTACGATAAGCCGGGGACTTATTCCCTGGTTTAGCTGGCAATGGCATTTATTGCAGCCCGCAATCAGAGAGAAAAAGGCTTGAAATGGCGCTACCCTTGTGATAAAGTGTTTTAGGTAGGCCTAAATTCGCGTGTTTTATGAATGGATCGTTGTTACAGCTTTTGGAACAACGGTTTTATTCATCTCGCAGAAATAACCGGTTTTCGATGAGAATAAGGTTGTTTCTACTAGGATCAATATCGATTCTTCTGACAAAGAAGGACGTCTTCGGGAGGTGCACATCATGCGGGTAATTATCACTTTGGCTTGTACAAGCTGCAAACAAAGAAACTACACAACCACCAAAAACAAGCGAAATCACCCCGACCGCATGGAGATGAAGAAATTTTGCAAGTTCTGTAACGAGCAAACTCCTCATCGCGAAACCAGATAGTTTTCTTTTGGAGGTGTAGTCGGCGTGAAACGTGGTTTCAAGTCTCTGTTTTCCTTTTTCTCTGAAAGCTGGGCGGAACTTAAAAAAGTTCGCTGGCCCAATCGTAAAGAACTGACGAACTATACTCTCATTGTTCTCGGCACCATTGTGTTTGTCACGATTTATTTTTGGGTTGTAGACATCGGTATTTCCGCTGTGATCGAAGCGATAATTTAGAAGGGTCCCAGGTGGCTTGATATGGAAAAAAGATGGTACGTAGTTCATACCTATTCTGGGTATGAGAATAAAGTCAAAGCCAATTTGGAAAAACGTGTCGAGTCCATGGGCATGGAGGACAAAATATTCCGCGTTCTTGTTCCGATGGAAGAAGAAATCGTAAACAAAGACGGCAAGAAAAAAACCGTCATGCGTAAAGTTTACCCGGGATATGTCTTGGTCGAAATGATTCAGACCGATGATTCTTGGTATGTTGTCCGCAATACGCCAGGAGTGACCGGTTTTGTTGGTTCGACAGGGTCCGGTTCTAAACCGACGCCTTTGCTTCCGGAAGAAGTGGAACAGATTCTGAAGCATATGGGCATGGAAGAGCCGAAACCGAAGATCGAATTCGACATCAAGGAATCCGTTCGTATCAAGGTTGGTCCTTTTGCGAATTTTGTGGGCTCCGTGGAAGAGATTTTGGCTGAAAAGAGCAAGTTGAAAGTTCACGTCAACATGTTTGGACGGGAAACCCCGCTGGAGTTGGATTATACTCAAGTGGAGAAGATCTGATTCTTCAGGTTTCTTGTGGGAGGGCGTAAATACGCGTCCGTCTACCACTATTGATGCAAGGAGGTGTCAACCATGGCTAAAAAAGTTATCAAGATTGTGAAACTGCAAATTCCTGCAGGTAAAGCGAACCCGGCTCCTCCAGTAGGTCCTGCATTGGGTCAAGCGGGTGTCAACATCATGGCATTCTGTAAAGAATTCAACGCACGTACTGCTGATCAAGCTGGTCTGATCATTCCGGTTGAAATTTCGGTGTTTGAAGATCGTTCCTTTACGTTCATCACGAAAACTCCACCGGCTGCTGTTCTGCTTCGCGTGGCTGCTAAGATCGAAAAAGGATCCGGCGAGCCTAACAAGAAGAAAGTGGCTACTGTTAAGCGTGACGCTGTTCGTCAAATCGCTGAGCAAAAAATGCCTGACCTGAACGCTGCATCCGTTGAAGCTGCAATGAAGATGGTAGAAGGTACTGCCCGTAGTATGGGTATCACAATCGAAGACTAATCGTCTTTCGGTTGAAACCGGACGAGGTCCGGATTATGTGGGAGGAATTTCCGCTAACACCACAAAGGAGGAAAACAAACATGGCTAAACACGGTAAGAAATACGTTGAAGCTGCCAAGCTGATTGACAGCGAAGCAACTTATGAGCCTTTGGAAGCTGTAGAGCTTGTGAAGAAGGCTGCAACTGCCAAATTCGACGAAACTGTTGAAGCGGCTGTACGTTTGGGCGTAGACCCGCGTAAACAAGACCAGGCTGTTCGTGGTGTTGTTGTCTTGCCTCACGGCACAGGTAAAACACAACGCGTTCTGGTATTTGCAAAAGGTGAAAAAGCGAAAGAGGCTGAAGCGGCTGGCGCTGATTTTGTTGGCGATCAGGACATGATCAACAAAATCCAACAAGGCTGGTTCGAGTTCGATGTCTGCGTAGCTACACCTGATATGATGAGTGAAGTCGGTAAACTTGGCCGTCTGCTCGGTGGTAAAGGCCTGATGCCTAACCCTAAAGCTGGTACGGTTACATTCGATGTTGCCAAGGCTGTTCAAGAAATCAAAGCCGGTAAAATCGAGTACCGTCTGGACAAAGCAGGTCAAATTCACGCGCCAATCGGCAAAGTGTCTTTCGATGCAGCTCAATTGAATGAGAACCTCAAAGCTCTCATCGATGCATTGAATCGTGCGAAGCCAGCTGCCGCTAAAGGTGTATACCTGAAAGGCATCGCTGTTTCCTCGACGATGGGACCAAGCGCTCGCGTGAACACAACCGTTTACAGATAATATTACCATTGACTTTAGTCAATGAGGTTTGATATTATGTAACAGTTGTGAGTCTTCGAGACTGACCCTTAAAGTTGAATATGCTTACCGTAGACAGTAGGTGCCCTAAGCAGGCTTAATTTCCTACCGAGGTGTTATGATAGAACGTCAACAATTTGTCCGGTTGTACCGGCCAAATGATGATTCATCAGGCCTTCGTGATTCTACGGAGGCTTTTTTAGTGCCCGTAGGAAGAGCGGAGAGCTTGGTGCTCTTACGCTACTAATACAACCAGGAGGTGTAATCATTGGCAAACGCAAAAGTGATTCAAGCGAAACAAGAAGCGGTTGATGTCGTTGCTGCTAAGCTGCGCGAGAGCGTATCTACAGTAGTTGCTGACTATCGCGGACTGAACGTTGCGCAAGTAACTGAACTTCGTAAGCAGCTTCGTGAAGCTGGCGTCGAGTTCCAAGTACTGAAAAACACGCTGCTTCGCCGTGCAACTGCGGCAGCAGAGCTGACTGATCTGGACGAAGTCCTGACTGGTCCTACAGCTGTTGCTTTTGGTACCAATGACGCTGTCGCTCCAGCAAAAATCCTCAATGATTTTGCTAAGAAAAACGACGCGTTGAAATTGAAAGGCGGCGTAGTTGAAGGCCGTGTAATCGGAGAGAGCGAAATCAAAGCTCTGGCAGAACTTCCGTCCCGCGAAGGTCTCCTCTCCATGCTCCTCAGCGTGCTTCAAGCTCCAGTGCGCAACTTCGCGCTTGCAGTTAAAGCCGTTGCTGAGAAGGAAGAACAAGGCGCATAAGCCTTGTCTTGCTGAAGCTGTGTAACAACAACTATCAAATCTTAATAATAAATGGAGGTTCAACTTAAATGAGCAAAGAGCAAATCTTGGAAGCAATTAAAGGTATGTCTGTTCTGGAACTGAACGATCTCGTAAAAGCAATCGAAGAAGAATTTGGTGTAACTGCTGCAGCTCCAGTAGCTGTTGTAGGTGGCGCTGGTGCAGCTGCTGAAGCAGAGCAATCCGAATTCGACGTAATCCTGACTAGCGCAGGCGCGTCCAAAATCAACGTAATCAAAGTGGTTCGCGAAATCACAGGTCTTGGCTTGAAAGAAGCAAAAGAACTGGTTGACAACGCTCCAAAACCATTGAAAGAAAAAGTAGCTAAAGAAGAAGCTGAAGCTGTTAAAGCTAAATTGGAAGAAGCAGGCGCATCCGTAGAAGTGAAGTAATTACTTCTCTAGATGAATGTCAGCAAGAAGCAAACCCCTTGAATATTTGTTCAAGGGGTTTGTTATTGTGGCGGGGAGTTCAACGCGTACTGATTCTCCGCAGGAAAGGTTATACTGGAATAATGGAGCGCTTAAGGCCGATATGCCTTAGACGGGCAGAATTTGATTCAAGACGGAGGAAATGATGCCGAATCAACATTATTACTCAAACCAGCCGGAGATTGCTCATGATCGTAAGGAGCTAAAGACGGAACTTCGAGGGCAGTCATTTAGTTTGGTCAGCGACGCTGGCGTATTCTCCAAGGGCGGCGTGGATTATGGCAGCAAGGTGTTGATAGACGCCATGGATTTCGGGCAGGATGCCCAAGTGCTGGATGTAGGGTGCGGGTACGGCCCGATCGGTCTAACGGCGGCAAGAATGGCCACACAAGGCCATGTGACGATGATCGACATCAATAGCCGGGCTGTCGAATTGGCCAAAGAGAATGCGAAGCGCAACGGTATAAACAACGTTACGATCTTAGAAAGCGACTTGTTTGAGGCGGTGAAGGATCAGCAATTTGATGTGGTTCTGACCAATCCGCCGATTCGTGCGGGAAAAGAAACAGTGCATGCCATATTCGAGGAATCATGGAAACATCTGCGCGAGAATGGACAGTTGTGGGTTGTGATTCAGAAGAAGCAGGGTGCGCCTTCGGCCAAAGCGAAGCTGGAGAGTTTATTTGAACGGGTTGAGGAAGTAACGAAGGATAAAGGGTACCGAATATTCAAAGCGACGAAATCTTCTTAAAATAGTTCGACTAGGCTGTTGACTTGGGTATGCTGGTATGGTATTATTATAAAATGTCAGTATTAGGATGGTCTCTTTGTCTTTAGTTGGCTGAAATGTCAAGACTTATTATGCGGAAATACGCATAAAGTCGGTCATATTGACGTATAATATGTACATTTTGGGCAAATCTACAGGATATGAGATGATTATCATAACCATGGATAAGCTGCTCTTTTTTCGAAAAGGTATTCGATAAGGGCTTTTCTCTATTTATGGGAGTGTCCTCTGTATGTTCCATTATAGTGTTACAAACAGAGGTTCGCAATGAAATTTTTAAAGTGAGTAGACATGAGGGGTGAGTTTAAGTTGGCAGGACATCTTGTTCAATATGGTCGACGCACTCGGCGAAGTTATGCTCGTATTAACGAGGTACTCGAAGTTCCGAACCTGATTGAAATCCAACAAAAATCTTATGAATGGTTTTTGGAGGAAGGACTCCGCGAAATGTTCCAGGACATCTCGCCGATCCAGGATTTCACGGGCAATTTGGTGCTAGAGTTCATTGACTACAGCCTTGGAGAACCGAAATACACCGTCGATGACGCGAAAGAACGCGACGTTACTTATGCGGCGCCGCTCCGCGTGAAAGTCCGGCTCATTAACAAGGAGACCGGAGAGGTCAAGGAGCAGGAAGTGTTCATGGGAGACTTCCCGTTAATGACGGAAACCGGAACATTCATTATCAATGGTGCCGAACGGGTTATTGTCAGCCAGTTGGTTCGCTCTCCCAGCGTCTATTTCAGCACGAAAGTGGATAAAAACGGTAAGACGACGTACACTGCAACAGTTATCCCTAACCGCGGCGCTTGGCTGGAACTGGAGATGGACGCGAAGGACATTATTTATGTCCGGATCGACCGCACCCGTAAAATCCCTGTAACGGTGCTTTTACGTGCGCTTGGTTTTGGCACGGATGCCGAGATTTTGGATCTTCTGGGCAATGATGAATATATTCAAAATACGCTGGATAAAGACAACACGGACTCCACGGAAAAAGCGCTCATTGAAATCTATGAACGCCTTCGCCCGGGCGAGCCGCCAACACTGGAGAATGCGAAGAGCCTTCTCGTTGCCCGTTTCTTCGATCCGAAGCGTTATGATCTGGCTAACGTTGGTCGTTATAAGATCAACAAGAAGCTTCATATTAAGAACCGTCTCTTCAATCAACGTTTGGCAGAAAGTTTGATAGACATCGATACGGGTGAGATCGTTGCGGAAGCCGGTCAAACCGTAGACCGTCGTCTTTTGGACGAGATTATGCCTTACCTTGAGAAGAGCGTAGGCTTCAAGAATTATCATGTTGCCGGAGGCGTGATGGACAGCGAGGATATCCCGCTGCAAACGATCGACGTATTCTCTCCGATCGAGGACGGAAAAGTCGTGAAGGTCATCGCGAACGCAAACATCGATAAATCCGTGAAGCATATTACGCAGGCGGATATCATTTCCTCCATCAGCTACTTCATCAACCTGCTGCATGGAATCGGCAATACGGATGATATCGATCACCTGGGTAACCGTCGTCTGCGTTCTGTGGGCGAATTGCTCCAAAATCAGTTCCGTATCGGTTTGTCCCGGATGGAACGCGTTGTTCGCGAGAGAATGTCGATCCAGGATGCGAACGTGATAACGCCGCAGGCGCTCATCAACATCCGTCCGGTTATCGCATCGATCAAAGAGTTCTTCGGCAGCTCCCAGTTGTCCCAGTTCATGGATCAGACTAACCCGCTAGCGGAACTGACGCACAAACGTCGTCTGTCTGCACTCGGACCGGGCGGTTTGACGCGTGAGCGCGCGGGCTTTGAAGTGCGGGACGTTCACCACAGTCACTATGGCCGTATGTGTCCGATCGAGACGCCGGAGGGACCGAACATCGGTCTGATCAACTCCTTGTCGACGTTTGCGCGCATCAACGAGTATGGCTTCATCGAAGCTCCGTACCGTTGGGTGGATCCGAAGACCGGTAAAGTCACGGACCAAATCGATTACCTGACTGCAGACGAAGAGGATAACTACATCGTTGCCCAGGCAAACGCCGAGCTCAACGAAGACGGTACCTTCGCTGACGAAATGGTAATCGTCCGTTATAACAAGCAATCCGACAACATCCTTCCGATGCCGAGCGACCGTGTAGACTACATGGACGTATCGCCTAAGCAGGTCGTGTCGGTAGCGACGGCGCTCATTCCGTTCCTCGAGAACGATGACTCCAACCGCGCGCTGATGGGATCGAACATGCAGCGGCAGGCTGTTCCGCTTCTTATTCCTAAGGCTCCGCTCGTCGGAACCGGGATGGAGCATAAGTCTGCGAAAGACTCCGGTGTATGTATTGTATCCAAATACGACGGGATTATTGAACGTTCATCCGCCAACGAAATCTGGCTCCGCCGCGTGGAAAATATCGACGGACAAGAAGTCAAAGGCGATATTGTTAAATATAAATTACACAAATTTATGCGTTCGAACCAAGGAACATGCATCAATCAGCGTCCAATCGTCAAGCGCGGCGATGTGATCAAAAAAGGTGACATCCTGGCTGACGGACCATCCACCGAGATGGGCGAATTGGCGCTGGGCCGCAACGTCGTCGTTGCGTTCATGACTTGGGAAGGCTACAACTACGAGGATGCGATTCTTCTCTCCGAGAAGCTGGTCAAAGAGGATGTGTACACTTCGATCCATATCGAGGAGTACGAATCCGAGGCTCGTGACACGAAGCTCGGTCCGGAGGAAATCACGCGCGATATTCCTAACGTAGGGGAAGAAGCGCTCAAGAACCTTGACGAGCGCGGAATCATCCGCATCGGTGCCGAAATCAGCGCTGGCGACATTCTCGTTGGTAAGGTAACGCCTAAGGGCGTAACCGAGCTGACGGCAGAGGAGCGTCTCTTGCATGCGATCTTCGGTGAGAAGGCTCGCGAAGTGCGCGATACCTCGCTGCGCGTTCCTCACGGTAGTGACGGAATCATCGTGGACGTGAAGGTGTTTACGCGTGAGAACGGCGACGAATTGCCGCCGGGCGTCAACCAATTGGTTCGCGTCTACATCGCACAGAAACGTAAAATCTCCGAAGGCGACAAAATGGCCGGACGTCACGGTAACAAAGGTGTCGTTGCCCGTATTTTGCCTGAAGAAGACATGCCGTTCCTGCCGGATGGCACGCCGGTTCAAGTTGTGTTGAATCCTCTGGGGGTTCCATCACGGATGAACATCGGTCAGGTGCTTGAGGTTCACTTGGGTATGGCTGCGCTCCAGCTCGGCATTCACGTGGCTTCACCGGTATTCGACGGTGCAAGCGAGTATGACGTGTTTGATACGATGGAAGAAGCAGGCATGCAGCGCAATGGTAAAACCGTGTTGTACGACGGACGGACGGGCGAACGTTTTGAACGTGAAGTTACCGTCGGCGTCATGCACATGATCAAGCTCGCGCACATGGTTGACGATAAAATTCACGCCCGTTCCACGGGACCATACTCCCTCGTTACGCAACAGCCGCTGGGTGGTAAAGCCCAGTTCGGCGGACAGCGCTTCGGTGAGATGGAAGTATGGGCGCTTGAAGCTTACGGTGCTGCCTATACGCTGCAAGAAATTCTTACCGTCAAGTCCGATGACGTGGTCGGCCGGGTGAAAACCTACGAATCGATCGTCAAAGGCGAGAACGTTCCGGAACCGGGTGTTCCTGAATCGTTCAAGGTATTGATTAAAGAGCTTCAGTCTCTCGGTATGGACGTTAAAATCCTGAGCGAGAACGAAGAGGAAATCGAGATGAAAGAACTCGATGACGAAGACGATGCTCAAGGTGATAAACTGAGCCTTAACTTGGAAGGCGCTGAAGTCGGAGTGGAATAACGGTCAATCATTCACCCCCGTCGGCTGATTAGTCGGCGGTGGTGTTATGGTCGTACAGCACATAAATAGGACTAGGTTGAGGAGGGTTGCTCCTTGTTGGACGTTAACAATTTTGAGTACATGAAAATCGGTCTTGCTTCACCGGAAAAAATCCGTTCTTGGTCTCGCGGAGAGGTGAAGAAGCCGGAAACGATTAACTACCGTACATTGAAGCCGGAGAAAGAAGGCCTCTTCTGCGAGCGTATTTTCGGTCCTCAGAAGGACTGGGAATGTCATTGCGGTAAGTATAAGCGTGTCCGTTATAAAGGAGTAGTCTGCGATCGCTGCGGCGTTGAAGTTACGCGCGCCAAAGTCCGCCGCGAACGGATGGGCCATATCGAGCTCGCAGCTCCTGTATCGCACATTTGGTATTTCAAAGGCATTCCAAGCCGGATGGGTCTGGCTCTGGATATGTCCCCAAGATCTCTTGAGGAGATCATTTACTTCGCATCTTATGTTGTAACCGATCCAGGAGATACGCCGCTGGAGAAGAAGCAACTGCTGTCCGAGAAGGAATACCGCAGCTACCGTGAGAAGTACGGCTACGGCTTCCAAGCGGGCATGGGTGCTGAAGCGGTCAAGAAACTTCTTCAAGACATTGATATCGAGAAGGAGCTTGAATTCCTTAAGGAAGAACTGCGCACTGCACAAGGTCAGCGCCGCAACCGGGCAATCAAACGCCTGGAAGTGATTGAGGCGTTCCGCAACTCCGGCAACAATCCGGAATGGATGATCATGGATGTGCTGCCGGTCATTCCGCCGGAGCTTCGTCCGATGGTTCAACTTGATGGCGGACGCTTTGCGACTTCCGACTTGAACGATCTGTACCGCCGTGTTATTAACCGGAACAACCGTCTGAAAAGACTGCTGGATCTCGGCGCGCCGGATATCATTGTTCAAAACGAGAAGCGCATGCTGCAGGAAGCTGTCGATGCACTGATCGACAACGGCCGCCGCGGCCGTCCGGTAACAGGTCCGGGTAACCGTCCGCTTAAATCCCTCAGCCACATGCTGAAGGGTAAACAAGGACGTTTCCGTCAGAACTTGCTCGGTAAACGGGTTGACTACTCTGGTCGTTCCGTTATCGTCGTAGGTCCTTACCTGAAAATGTACCAATGCGGTCTGCCTAAGAAAATGGCGCTCGAGCTCTTCAAGCCGTTCGTGATGAAAGAACTGGTCAACAAAGGCCTGGCACATAATATCAAGAGTGCGAAACGCAAAGTAGAACGTGTAAGTCCAGAAGTATGGGATGTGCTCGAAGAAGTCATTAAAGAGCATCCGGTTCTTCTGAACCGTGCACCGACGCTTCACAGACTCGGTATTCAAGCATTTGAGCCGATTCTGGTTGAGGGCCATGCGATCCGTCTTCACCCGCTCGTATGTACGGCGTATAACGCTGACTTTGACGGTGACCAAATGGCGGTTCACGTTCCTTTGTCCGCTGAGGCCCAAGCTGAAGCGCGTCTGTTGATGCTGGCATCAGGCAACATTTTGAACCCGAAAGACGGTAAGCCGGTTGTTACGCCGTCTCAGGATATGGTACTGGGTTCCTTCTATCTGACAATGGATAACAAGGAAGAGAAAGGTACCGGCATGATTCTGGGCAGCGTGAACGAAGCGGTTTCCGCTTATCAGCGTGAAGCAGCCGGTCTGCATGCACGCGTAGCGATTCCGGTTAAAGCCCTTGGCAAAACCAGCTTCACCGACAAACAGCAGGATGCGATTTTGATTACGACGATCGGCCGGATTATCTTTAACGAGATTTTCCCTGCCAGCTTCCCGTACATCAATGAAGCGACTCGTACGAACCTGCTGCAAGGCACGCCTGAGAAGTATTTCGTATACGAGAAGGGTGCAGATATTCAAAAAGTGATCCAGGAACTGCCGGTCAGCGGAGCCGTTGGCAAGGAATACCTGGGTTCCATCATTGCACGCTGTTTCGAAACGTACCATACAACGGAAACCTCTGTGATTTTGGATAAAATCAAGCAGATCGGTTTCACATACTCTACCCGTGCAGGCGTAACCGTTGCGGTATCCGACGTTATCGTACCTGACGAGAAGAACGAAATCCTGAAAGAGTCCGACGAGAAGGTTAAAGTGGTAACGAACCAATATCGCCGCGGCTTGATCACGAACGAAGAACGTTATGACCGCGTTATCGACATCTGGTCCAAGACCAAAGACGATATTACGGATGTACTCATGAAGTCGATGGATCGCTTTAACTCCATCATGCTCATGGTGGATTCCAAGGCGCGGGGTAACAAATCGCAGATCACCCAGCTCGGTGGCATGCGGGGTCTGATGGCGAACCCGTCGGGCCGTATCATCGAACTCCCGATCAAATCGAACTTCCGTGAAGGACTGACGGTACTCGAGTACTTCCTGTCCACGCACGGTGCGCGTAAAGGTCTTGCCGATACAGCGCTTCGTACCGCTGACTCCGGTTACTTGACTCGTCGACTTGTCGACGTGGCCCAGGATGTCATCGTTCGCGAAGACGAGTGCAGCACGGATAAAGGCTTTATGGTTAGCCGTATTCAGGACGGCAAGGAAGTGATCGAGGATCTCTATGACCGTATCGAGGGACGTTATGCATTTGAAACCGTTCGTCATCCGGAAACCAAAGAGATCATCGTAAACCGCAACGAATTGATTGACTCCGACAAAGCTGAAGAAATCGTGGCAGCTGGCGTCGAGAAGCTTCAAATTCGTTCCATCTTGAGCTGCCGTGCACGTTATGGCGTCTGCAAAAAATGTTACGGTCGTAACCTGGCTACTGGTAAGCATGTTGAGATTGGTGAAGCGGTTGGTATTATCGCGGCGCAATCTATCGGCGAACCGGGGACACAGCTCACGATGCGTACATTCCACACAGGCGGCGTTGCCGGTGATGATATTACACAAGGTCTTCCGCGTATCCAGGAGCTCTTTGAAGCCCGTAATCCTAAAGGTCAAGCAACCATTAGTGAGATCGACGGTGTGGTTAAAGAGATCCGTGAAACGAAGGACCGTCGTGAAATCGAAATTCAAGGTGAAGCTGAAACCAAAGTTTACGCGGTTACCTATGGCTCCCGTCTGCGCGTAAGCGAAGGCAAGCACATCGAAGCTGGGGATGAGCTGACCGATGGTTCCATTGATCCGAAGGAGATGCTTCGCATCAAGGGTATCCGTGGCGTGCAGAACTACATCCTTCAGGAAGTTCAGCGCGTATACCGTAACCAAGGCGTAGAAATTAACGATAAACACGTTGAAGTTATGATCAGACAGATGCTGCGTAAATTCCGTATCGTGGATGCGGGAGATACCAACCTGCTGCCAGGCTCCTTCGTGGATATGCATGAATACGAGACAGCTAATAAAGACGCTATTCTTTCCGGGAAAGAACCAGCGGTTGCCAAACCGGTTCTCCTCGGTATTACGAAGGCATCTCTCGAAACTGATTCGTTCTTGTCGGCGGCCTCCTTCCAGGAGACGACTCGCGTGTTGACCGACGCTGCCATTAAAGGTAAAGTCGATCAGCTGCTTGGTCTGAAAGAGAATGTTATCATTGGTAAGCTGATCCCTGCGGGAACCGGTATGAACCGATATCGCAGTGTGAAGTTCGCGGGACAGGACGATGTGAATGACGAAAGTCAGGAACTCGAAACAGCTTCTATAGATTAAGAGACAGTCAGGTGACGGGGAGATGACGCGTCGTAAGACGATGAATCTCCCTGTTCCAATGTTTCTTTTTTCCTGATTTAATAGCTTGACATCGTTTAAGGCAGATGCTAATATAGCAAAGGTGCGTGAATAGTTTCTTTGTTCCCTGTTCTTTTGGAGGAATGACTTGTGTCTAATGATAAAGGATTACAGGATGCACACATCAAGATTGGCACCAAACAAACGATGAAGGCCGTTGAATCTGGTCTGGCCGCTGAGGTTTACGTGGCTGAAGATTGCGACCAGCGTTTGATTTCAAAAGTCGTATCCGAGTGTGATAAGAATGGCGTGCATATCAACTATGTACCCACGATGACAGAGCTTGGGGAAGCATGCGGTATTGAAGTCGGTGCAGCTATGGTAGCTGTCTTGAAATCATGATTTGAGAAATCGTTTTTGTTGGAGAAGGCGTTACTTCTCTCGGCAAAAACTTTTCATTTGTTCTTTTATGAACCGCCTGGGTCTGTGGACTTAAACGGGTTCGTAATCGAATGATAAATACGGGAAGGGGGTGGCTAGCATGCCAACAATTAACCAACTGGTTCGCAAGGGCCGTCAAGCTAAAGTTTACAAATCGAAATCTCCAGCTCTTCAAAAAGGTTTTAACGCTTTGAAACGTGAGGAGACCGACTTGAGCGCTCCGCAAAAACGCGGTGTATGCACTCGTGTAGGCACGATGACGCCGAAAAAACCGAACTCCGCACTTCGTAAATATGCTCGTGTTCGCTTGACGAACCGCATTGAGGTGACGGCTTACATTCCGGGTATCGGACATAACTTGCAAGAGCACAGTGTTGTATTGGTTCGCGGTGGACGGGTAAAAGACCTTCCGGGTGTACGTTACCATATCGTTCGCGGCGCACTTGATACCGCTGGTGTAAACAACCGGATGCAAGCTCGTTCCAAATACGGCACGAAGCGTCCGAAAGCAAAAAGCTAATTGATGCTCATGTTTTCTTAACATGACTCATGACTGAAGAAAGGGGGATATCCATGCCACGCAAAGGTCCAGTAACTAAAAGAGACGTGCTGCCAGATCCGGTGTATAACAGCAAACTGGTAACTCGTCTGATCAACCGCATCATGTTGGATGGTAAAAGAGGTGTTGCTCAAAGCATCCTTTACAATTCGTTCAACATCATCAAGGAACGTACTGGTAATGATCCGATGGAAGTGTTTGAAGCAGCTATCAAGAACATCATGCCAGTATTGGAAGTTAAAGCTCGTCGTGTCGGCGGTGCTAACTACCAGGTTCCGATCGAAGTTAAACCAGAGAGACGTACATCCCTTGGATTACGTTGGCTCGTAAACTACTCCCGCAACCGCGGTGAGAAGACGATGGAAGAGCGTTTGGCGGCTGAGATCATCGACGCTTCCAACAACACAGGCGCTTCCGTTAAGAAACGCGAAGACACGCACAAAATGGCTGAAGCGAACAAAGCGTTTGCTCACTACCGTTGGTAGGATTCAGCAACTAATTTATACTTCAAATTTTGAAGGGAGACTATTCGCATGGCGACAAGAGAGTTCTCCTTGAAAAATACACGTAATATCGGGATCATGGCGCATATTGACGCTGGTAAAACGACCACTACAGAGCGGATTTTGTTCTATACAGGCCGTACGCACAAAATCGGGGAAGTTCACGAGGGTGCAGCTACAATGGACTGGATGGAACAGGAGCAGGAGCGCGGTATCACGATTACGTCCGCTGCGACTACCGCTTCTTGGAAGGGTCATCGCGTTAATATTATCGACACCCCGGGGCACGTTGACTTCACAGTAGAAGTTGAACGTTCCCTTCGTGTATTGGATGGGGCAGTAGGTGTATTCAGTGCGAAAGAGGGCGTTGAACCTCAGTCGGAGACTGTTTGGAGACAAGCAGACCGTTACGGAGTTCCGCGGATCGCATACGTAAACAAAATGGATATTATCGGTGCCGACTACTTGAACGTAGTTAAAGATATGAGAGAGCGTCTGCAAGCGAACGCGGTAGCAATTCAGCTTCCGATCGGTGCAGAGAACGATTTCATTGGCATCATCGATATTATCGAGGAAAAAGCTTATATGTATAAGGATGACCTCGGGCAAAATATCGAAGAAACCGAAATTCCAGCAGAATTCAAGGATCAAGTGGAAGAGCTTCGCAACGAGTTGGTTGAGAAGGTAGCAGAACTTGACGAAGACTTGACAATGAAATATCTTGAAGGTGAAGAAATCACCATCGCTGAGTTGAAAGCTGCTCTGCGTAAAGGTGTTGTCGAAGTTAAGATCTTCCCGGTTATCTGCGGATCTTCTTACCGTAACAAAGGCGTTCAGTTGATGCTTGATGCCGTAATCGATTATTTGCCGGCTCCAACTGACGTTCCAGACATCAAGGGTACCCTTGAAGACGGAACCGAAGCTATTCGGCATTCTTCCGATGACGAGCCGTTCTCGGCTTTGGCATTCAAAATCGCAACAGACCCTTACGTTGGTAAGCTGACATTCTTCCGCGTATACTCCGGCGTACTGCAATCCGGTTCTTACGTACTGAATGCAACAAAAGGCAAGCGTGAGCGCATTGGTCGTATCCTTCAAATGCATGCGAACAGCCGTCAAGAAATTTCCGAAGTATTCGCCGGAGATATCGCAGCTGCCGTAGGTTTGAAAGATACGGGCACAGGTGATACACTATGTGATGAGAAAAACCCGGTTATCCTGGAGTCCATGAACTTCCCTGATCCGGTTATCGAAATCGCAGTTGAGCCTAAAACAAAAGCTGACCAAGATAAAATGGGCGTGGCTCTCGGTAAGTTGACGGAAGAGGATCCAACTCTTCGTGCGCATACCGATGAAGAAACTGGCCAAACGATCTTGGCAGGTATGGGTGAGCTTCACTTGGACATCATCATCGACCGTATGCGTCGTGAGTTCAAGGTAGAAACCAACGTGGGTAAACCACAGGTAGCTTACCGCGAAACATTCCGTGCGCCAGCTCGCGTTGAAGGTAAATTCGTTCGTCAGTCCGGTGGTCGTGGTCAATACGGTCACGTATGGGTTGAGTTCGAACCTCTGGAACCTGGTAGCGGTAACCAATTCGACAGCAAGGTTGTCGGTGGTTCTGTACCAAGAGAATACATTGGTCCTGCACAACAAGGTATCGAAGAGCAAATGAAGAACGGTGTACTTGCCGGCTTCCCGCTTGTTGACGTTAAAGCAACCATCGTCGACGGTTCGTACCATGATGTTGACTCCAATGAAATGGCGTTTAAAATCGCTGGTTCCATGGCTCTGAAAGCAGCTAAAGACAAGTGTAAGCCTGTCCTGCTCGAGCCAATCATGAAAGTTGAAGTTACCGTGCCTGAGGAATACATGGGCGACGTAATGGGTATGCTGAACTCCCGCCGTGGACGTATCGAAGGTATGGACTCCCGTGGTGGTACTCAAATTATCCGTGCGAAAGTGCCTCTTTCCGAAATGTTCGGTTACTCCACTACCCTTCGCTCCGGTACACAAGGACGCGGCGTGTTCTCCATGGAACTCTCCCACTACGAAGAAGTTCCTAAGAATATCTCCGATGAAATTGTGTCCAAGATCAAAGGCGGAGAATAATAACGTTTTACCTGCTGGATAGGAGGCGGGACCAAACATCCCGTTAACTCCGCTTCCGGCCCAACATATATAATCCCCTTAAGGAGGAATTGTTCAAATGGCAAAGGCTAAATACGAACGTACGAAACCCCATGTTAACATCGGTACTATCGGTCACGTTGACCATGGTAAAACAACTTTGACTGCTGCAATTACATCTGTATTGTCCAAAACTTACGGTGGCGCAGCAATGTCCTTCGATCAAATCGACAAAGCTCCAGAAGAGCGCGAACGCGGTATCACAATCTCTACTTCCCACGTAGAGTATGAAACTGATGCTCGTCACTACGCACACGTTGACTGCCCAGGTCACGCTGACTATGTTAAAAACATGATCACTGGTGCTGCTCAAATGGACGGAGCAATCCTGGTTGTATCCGCAGCTGACGGCCCAATGCCGCAAACTCGCGAGCACATCCTGCTGTCCCGCCAAGTAGGCGTTCCTTACATCGTTGTATTCTTGAACAAATGCGACATGGTTGAAGACGAAGAGCTCTTGGAATTGGTTGAGATGGAAGTTCGCGACCTTCTGAGCGAGTACGACTTCCCAGGCGACGACACTCCGATCACTCGTGGTTCCGCTCGTGAAGCTCTGCAAAACCCAGAAGGAGAATGGGCACAAAAAATCGTTGAAATGTTCAAAACAATCGACGAGTACATCCCATTGCCTGAGCGCGACACTGACAAGCCTTTCTTGATGCCTGTCGAGGACGTATTCTCCATCACTGGTCGTGGTACCGTTGCTACAGGTCGTGTAGAGCGTGGTACGATCAAAGTTGGTGACGAGATCGAAATCGTTGGTATCGCTGAAGAAACTAAGAAATCCGTTGTTACGGGCGTTGAAATGTTCCGTAAATTGCTGGATTCCGCACAAGCTGGTGACAACATCGGTGCATTGCTTCGTGGTGTTGAGCGTACTCAAATCGAGCGCGGTCAAGTACTTGCTAAGCCTGCTTCCGTTAAACCACACACTGAGTTCACAGCTCAAGTATACGTACTGAGCAAAGAAGAAGGCGGACGTCATAAGCCTTTCTTCACTGGCTACCGTCCACAGTTCTACTTCCGTACTACGGACGTAACTGGTGTGATCAACTTGCCAGAAGGTTCTGAAATGGTTATGCCTGGTGATAACATCACTGTAACGGTTAACCTGATCAGCCCAATCGCCATCGAAGAAGGAACTAAGTTCTCCATTCGTGAAGGCGGCCGTACCGTAGGTGCTGGTTCCGTTGCTTCCATCATTAAATAATTAAGGCTTCGAACAGCCTTGCATATAGCAACAGTGTATTGTAACGAGCAACAGTGTGATGTCCTGATAAAAGAGTCTGATCCCTTGGATCGGGCTCTTTTTCTATTTGTAGTGATACCCCTGTAATCTTTGCGGCTAAACTAAAGGCTTAAGTGTAGGATTTGTAGAAAATTAGTCAAGCTTACTGTACAGAATATGCCATATATTGAAGGATTCATTCTATTTATTTGGTTCCAGTATGATTACAATCTTTGATTGAAGTCAGTTAAGGAATTAGAAACTATCTATTGTATAGAATGGAGATCACAGCCTGTATGAAATGTCCGTTTGCATGGATGAAGAGGAGTTTGGAAGATGAAGTTCAGCCTGAAGTAGAACTGCGCAATTCAGAAGATGCCCGTTATGTGTATCAAGAACCATTAGGCGAGTTGAATGATCAAATGCGGATGATTGGCCTTACCGAGGGGGATCTTCAGCTTTTGAGGCAGCTCCGTCCGCAAATGGAGGAGAGGCTCGAGGAGATAACAGAAGCATTTTATCAATCTGTCGTGGGTGTGGATAAGTTAAGGGTGATTATCGTGGAACACAGTACGATTGAAAGATTAAAGCAGACATTAAAGGATCATCTTCTCGAAATATGGAATGGAGAAATCAATGAAGCTTATGTGGCAAAAAGGCTGCGCATTGCCGAGGTGCATAAGCGCGTGGGGCTTGAGCCTAAATGGTACTTGTCCGCTTTCCAGAACTTACAGAACGAATTCTTCAAGATGATCTATAGAGAGGTTGTAGGAGAAGAACAACAAATACGGCTAGTGTCGACGATTACCAAGTTGCTTAGCCTGGAGCAGCAGCTAGTGCTGGAAGCTTACGAGAGAGAAAACTTAAGTGAGAAGCAGTTCCAGTATGATAGGGTAAGAAAAGAGCTGAAACAGAACATTGCTGCTTTTGTTAGCGAATTATCCGGGCTGACGCTGGATATTAATGAGGCTGTAGAACGCCTGATGACCAGCAGTAGCGAGATGGCTGATACATTTGAACGCACTTCGACCACAACGCAGGGCTCGATATCGGATGCAAGGGCCGGTGAAGCAAAAATAGCAGAGTTGGAGGATCAAATGAATGCGATTGACCAAAGCGCGGCCGGGATGCAGCATGCGGTGCAAGAACTTCAGGAATCCTCCAAGCAGATTTCCGTTATAGCGGTGAATGTTCAGGAAATAGCCTCCCAGATCAAGCTGCTTTCCTTAAATGCCACCATAGAAGCAGCACGCGCCGGAGAGCATGGAAAGGGTTTTGCCGTTGTAGCCCAAGAGGTAAGCCGCCTGTCGGAGGACACGAGGACGACCGTGAACCGAATTGCAGATATCGTATCCAAGTCGAGATCCATCACGGCAGAAGTGGTAGAATCTATTAACCAGGTTCAAGGGCTAACGATGCAAGGGAAGAGGCAGTCCGAGGAATCCAGCAAGCTGTTCTCCAGCATTCTGATGTCCGTACAGTCCAGTGCAGAACGAATGATGAGCGCGGAGAAAGAAATGAAGCTGCTCTCCATGACGATTGGAAGCATCCGGGAAGCCACGTCCGAAGCTGCGGTTTCAGCCGAAAATTTCAAGGAAAGCACGGAGCGAATGTAAATACATATCAAATATGAATTAGTGCTTGCAATGCGCCTATCTTTTATATATAATAGTGAATGTTGTTCTGCGACGTTGCGATGATGTGAGAGGTTACCGACACACCCGGCCCCTTTGCCATGAGGTGGGTGGTTGGAAAATTTTCACGGAGTATGTCCGATACCAAATTGGGCGATAGAAGGAGGGAATAAAATGGCAAAGCAAAAAATTCGTATTCGCTTGAAAGCATACGACCACAGAGTTCTTGATCAATCCGCTGAGAAAATTGTTGAGACAGCAAAACGTTCGGGTGCTGGTGTATCCGGTCCGATCCCGCTTCCAACTGAGAAACAAGTAATTACCATTCTCCGTGCGGTGCACAAGTATAAGGATTCTCGGGAACAGTTCGAAATGCGTACACATAAACGCTTGATCGACATCGTGAACCCGACTCCACAAACTGTGGATGCCTTGATGCGCTTGGACCTGCCGTCCGGTGTAGATATCGAAATCAAACTGTAAGCATTGCATAACGAATTAGAGAAGAGAAAAGAGGTGTCAACATGAAAGGTATCTTAGGTAGAAAGCTCGGAATGACTCAAGTATTTACCCCTGAGGGTGTTGTAATTCCTGTAACGGTTATCGAAGCAGGTCCTTGTGTTGTTCTACAAAAGAAAGATCTGGAAAACGACGGATACGAAGCGATCCAAGTTGGTTTCTCCGATAAGAAAGAGAACAGATCTAACAAACCAGAAGCAGGCCATGCGAAAAAAGCAAACACTGCGCCTAAGCGCTACGTTCGCGAAATTCGCGGTGTTGACCTCGCGAGTGTCGAGGTCGGACAAGAGCTGAAGGCTGATGTCTTCGCAGAAGGCGAATTTGTTGACGTAACGGGTATTTCCAAAGGTAAAGGATTCCAAGGCGTAATCAAGCGTTGGGGCCAAAGCCGCGGACCAATGTCTCACGGTTCCCGTTATCACCGTAGACCGGGTTCCATGGGTTCGATCCAGGCAAACCGTGTTCCTAAAGGAAAGCGTCTGCCAGGTCACATGGGCAATGAGACAGTTACGATCCAAAAGCTCGAAGTTGTTAAAGTCGACGCAGAGCGTAACGTAATCCTTGTTAAAGGCTCCATTCCAGGACCTAAAAAAGGTTTCGTTCAAATCAAAGAAACGGTGAAGAAATAATCGCCTAAAGAAAGGAGGAACAAACAATGCCTAAAGTAGCACTTTATAATGTCAGCGGTAGCCAGGTTGGCGAAGTAGAATTGAATGAAGCTGTATTCGGCATCGAGCCGAACGCACACGTACTGCACAGCGCAGTGTTGTTGCAGCGCGCTTCCCTTCGTCGCGGTACCCACAAAGTAAAAGGACGTTCTGAAGTACGCGGCGGCGGACGTAAGCCTTGGAAACAAAAAGGTACCGGCCGTGCTCGTCAAGGTTCGATCCGTTCTCCACAATGGAAAGGCGGCGGCGTGGTATTTGGACCGACTCCGCGCAGCTACACGTTTAAACTTCCTAAGAAAGTTCGTCGTTTGGCTATCAAATCCGCTTTGTCTTCCAAAGTGATTGACAACGCAATTATCGTATTGGATCAACTGACGCTGAACACGCCGAAAACGAAAGAGTTTGCTAACATCCTTAGCAACCTGAAAGTAGGCCGTAAAGCTCTGATCGTTGCTCCAAGCTATGATGATAATGTAGCCCTTTCCGCACGCAATATTCCTGGTGTGAAATTCGTAGCGGCTGACGGCATTAATGTTCTTGACGTACTGTCGTACGATCAACTGATCATTACGAAGGAAGCAGTTCAGAAGGTAGAGGAGGTGCTCGCGTAATGAAAGACCCACGCGATATAATCAAGCGCCCGGTGATCACGGAACGTACGGCTGACTACATGGCAGAGCTGAAATATGCTTTTGAAGTGGATATCCGTGCTAACAAGACCGAGATCAAGCAAGCTGTCGAATCTATTTTTAAAGTTAAAGTATCGAACGTGAATACGATGCGTGTCCCTGCTAAACCAAAACGTTACGGCCGTTATTCCGGTTACACAACCGAATGGAAAAAGGCAATCGTGACTTTGGCACCAGACAGCAAACCGCTCGAGTTCTTTGAATCGGTTGAATAAGAATTTCTTAAGTAAGGAGGGAAAATTCAGTGCCTATTAAAAAGTATAAACCGACATCCCCGGCTCGACGCAACATGTCCGTGTCGACTTTCGAAGAAATCACCACGAATCAGCCGGAGAAATCGTTGCTGGCTCCACTGAGCAAAACAGCTGGCCGCAACAACCAAGGTAAAATTACGGTTCGTCACCATGGCGGCGGACACAAACGTAAATACCGTATCATCGACTTCAAACGGAATAAAGACGGCATTCCAGGTCGCGTTGCTACAATTGAATACGACCCGAACCGTACTTCCAACATCGCTCTGATTCACTATGTAGATGGTGAAAAGCGTTATATCATCGCTCCTAAAGGTCTGAAAGTTGGAGACCAAGTAGTATCTGGAGTAGGTGCTGACATCAAGATCGGTAACGCGCTTCCTCTGGAAAACATTCCAGTAGGTACAGTTATCCACAACATCGAATTGAAACCAGGCAAAGGCGGACAATTGGTTCGTGCTGCTGGTACAGAAGCTCAGCTTCTCGGTAAAGAAGACAAGTACGTAACGGTTCGTCTTTCTTCCGGTGAAGTTCGTCGCATCCTGAAAGTTTGCCGTGCAACCATCGGTTCTGTGGGTAACCAAGACCATGAGTTGATCAAAATCGGTAAAGCAGGCCGCAGCCGCTGGCTCGGACAACGTCCTGAAGTACGCGGTGTCGTCATGAACCCTAACGATCACCCTCACGGTGGTGGTGAAGGCCGCGCTCCAATCGGACGTAAGTCTCCTATGTCTCCATGGGGTAAACCAACCCTTGGTGCTAAGACTCGTAAAAAAGGCAAAGCTTCTGACAAATATATCGTTCGCCGCCGCACGAAGTAATGCGCGCTTAAGTGCATAACTTCGTGTCAGGCCCGAAGGTAACGAGACAATTTGATGAAGGGAGGATTTCAATATGAGCCGTAGTTTGAAAAAAGGACCTTTTATTGACGGATATCTGCTCAAAAAAGTGGAGGATATGAACGCCGCAAGCAAAAAGGCTGTGATCAAAACCTGGTCCCGCCGCTCCACTATTTTCCCGCAATTTATCGGTCACACGTTCGGTGTATACGATGGCCGTAAACATGTACCTGTATATGTAACTGAGGACATGGTAGGACACAAGTTGGGTGAGTTCGCTCCAACCCGTACTTACAAAGGTCATGAAGACGATAAGAAAACAAGAAGATAATTAACGAAGCTCTTTGTTTGAGAGGAGGTTAAACATATGGAAGCAAAAGCACATGCTAGATCGATTCGTATTGCTCCTCGTAAAGCTCAACTCGTTGTTGACTTGATCCGCGGTAAGCAAGTGGGCGAAGCGATCGCAATTCTTCGTCACACTCCGAAAGCTGCATCTCCGGTTGTTGAGAAGCTTTTGAACTCGGCTATCGCAAACGCTGAGCATAACTACTCTTTGGATGTAACTAAATTGGTTGTGACGCAAGCTTATGTCAACCAGGGACCGACTATGAAACGTTTCCGCCCTCGTGCGATGGGACGTGCAAGCCGGATCAATAAACGCACCAGCCACATTACTTTGGTGGTAGCTGAAAAATAAGGAGGGAAAACGTGTGGGCCAAAAGGTAAATCCAGTAGGACTCCGTATCGGTATTATCCGTGATTGGGAATCCAAATGGTATGCAGGCAAAGATTTCGGTGATCTTTTGCTGGAAGACGTGAAAATCCGTGAATACCTGAAAAATAAATTGAAAGACTCCGCTGTATCCCGTATCGAAATCGAGAGAGCGGCTAATCGTGTGAACGTGACGATCCACACTGCGAAGCCAGGTATGGTTATCGGTAAAGGTGGTTCCGAAGTAGAAGTACTGCGCGGACAAGTGACTAAAATCGCCGGCGGTAAAAAAGTTCACATCAACATTTCTGAAATCAAGAACCCTGAACTGGACGCAATTCTTGTTGCTGAAAGCATTGCACAACAGCTGGAACGTCGTGTATCTTTCCGTCGTGCACTGAAACAAGCGATTCAAAGAACTATGCGCTCTGGAGCGAAAGGGATTAAAACATCGGTCAGCGGACGTCTTGGCGGAGCCGAGATTGCTCGTACGGAAGGCTACAGTGAAGGAACTGTTCCACTTCATACGCTTCGTGCAGACATCGACTATGGTACAGCAGAAGCGCATACGACTTACGGCCGTATCGGCGTGAAAGTATGGATCTATCGTGGAGAGGTTCTTCCTACGGCTAAGAAACAAGCTGCTCAGGAAGGAGGCAACTAATCATGTTGGTACCAAAACGTGTAAAACACCGCAAACAACAGCGCGGCCATATGAGAGGCCAAGCGAAAGGCGGTACTGAACTGAACTTCGGCGAATTCGGTCTGCAAGCTACAGAACCAGGCTGGATCACGAACCGTCAGATCGAAGCTGCTCGTATCGCGATGACTCGTTACATCCGTCGTGGCGGTAAAGTATGGATCAAGATTTTCCCAGATAAGCCGATTACTCAAAAGCCTCTCGAAGTGCGGATGGGTAGCGGTAAAGGTAACGTTGAGAAATGGGTTGCCGTTGTAAAACCAGGCAAGATCATGTTTGAACTTGGAGGCGTGTCCGAGGAAATCGCCCGCGAAGCGATGCGTCTCGCCGCTCACAAGCTGCCTGTAAAAACGAAGTTTGTGAAACGAGAAGAAGTGGGTGGTGAAGCAAATGAAAGCTAATGAACTGCGCAACTTAACCACTGCAGAAATCGAGCAAAAAATCGCCGGATTTAAAGAGGAACTCTTTAACCTCCGTTTTCAATTGGCCACTGGCCAGCTTGATAACCCGACTCGGATCCGTGACGTTCGCAAAGAAATAGCTCGTGCTAAAACCGTTATCCGTGAAAGAGAACTTGGGATTAGTTAATGAAATGGAACGTCATGTTCTGTATTCAGGAAGGAGGCTAACAAATGAGCGAAGAACGCAATGCTCGTAAAGTGCAAATCGGTAAAGTTGTCAGCGATAAAATGGATAAAACCATTGTTGTAGCTGTTGAAACTTATAAGAAGCATGACTTGTATCACAAACGCATTAAATACACGAAAAAATTTAAAGCGCATGATGAGAACAATCAAGCTCAAATCGGAGATACCGTTAAAATCATGGAAACTCGCCCTCTCTCCAAAGACAAGCGCTGGAGACTGGTAGAAGTGGTTGAAAAAGCGGTTATCATCTAAGATATGATCAGTTTTTGATGGAAGGAGGAAATTTAAATGATTCAACCATTTACACGTTTAGCTGTTGCTGACAACTCCGGTGCGAAGGAACTGATGTGTATCCGCGTATTGGGTGGTACTGGTCGTCGTACAGCTCAAATCGGTGATTTGATCGTATGTTCCGTCAAACAAGCAACACCAGGCGGCGTTGTCAAAAAGGGTGATGTAGTAAGAGCGGTAGTCGTTCGTACGAAGCGTTCTGTACGTCGTAAAGACGGATCTTACATCTCATTTGACGAGAATGCAGCTGTTGTTGTTAAAGACGACAGAAGCCCACGCGGAACTCGTATTTTCGGACCAGTTGCTCGCGAACTTCGCGAAAGAGACTACATGAAAATCGTTTCCTTGGCTCCGGAAGTAATCTAATAACACCCCAAAAAGTGACGTAACTTTTCGGGAACCCGATAAATAGTTGAACTGGCTAGTCATAGGAGGTGTAACGAATGCCTAAAGTGAAAAAAGTTCTGGAATCCCATAGCAACAAACTGCACGTGAAAAAAGATGATACAGTTATCGTCATCAGCGGTAAAGACAAAGGCAAAAAAGGCCGTGTCATCGCAGCGTACCCTCGTGAAAATCGTGTTTTGGTTGAAGGTGTGAACATGATCAAGAAACACCAGAAGCCAAACCAAATGAACCCACAAGGCGGTATCATCGAGAAGGAAGCTCCGATCCATGTATCGAACGTTATGCACGTTGATCCGAAGAGCGGAAAAGTAACTCGTATCGGTTACAAAGTACTGGACAACGGCAAAAAAGTTCGCGTAGCTAAAAGATCCGGAGAAGTTATCGATAAATAAGACGGTTTAGAAAGGAGGTCCTTGAATCATGGCAGCAAGAATGAAAGAGCGTTTTTTGAACGAAGTAACTCCTGCTCTGATGCAGAAGTTTAGCTATAAGACAGTAATGCAAGTACCAAAAATCGAGAAGGTTGTCATCAACATGGGTGTGGGTGACGCTGTAGCCAACTCGAAAGTGCTTGATTCCGCTGTGAACGACATGCAGCTGATTGCTGGTCAAAAACCGGTTATCACCCGTGCAAAGAAATCCATCGCGGGATTCAAACTGCGTGAGAACATGCCAATCGGTGTGAAGGTAACGCTGCGCGGTGAGCGTATGTACTACTTCCTCGACAAGCTGTTCAACGTTACACTTCCACGTGTACGTGACTTCCAAGGCGTGTCCACCAAAGCATTTGACGGACGCGGTAACTATACGCTCGGTCTGAAAGAGCAGCTCATTTTCCCTGAAATTGAGTATGACAAAGTGGATAAGGTTCGCGGTATGGACATCGTTATCGTAACGACAGCCAAAACCGACGAAGAATCCCGTGAACTGCTTGCTCAACTGGGCATGCCTTTCGCGAAATAAGACGGTTGTCCTTTTCTCCGAAACTATTTAGGAGGTGTCAGGCTAAGTGGCAAAAACTTCGATGAAAGTTAAACAACAACGTACACCGAAATTCAAAGTACGGGCATATACCCGTTGTGAACGTTGTGGTCGCCCACATTCGGTACTGCAGAAGTTTAAAATTTGCAGAATTTGTTTCCGTGAATTAGCTTATAAAGGCCAGATTCCTGGCGTGAAAAAAGCAAGCTGGTAAGAAGTTTATAAACGGGAAGGAGGTTTATCCTACATGACTATGTCCGATCCAATTGCAGATATGCTAACTCGTATTCGTAACGCGAACACGGTTCGCCACGAAACAGTAGAAATGCCTGCTTCGACGATTAAAAAACAAATCGCTGACATCTTGAAGCGTGAAGGCTTCATCCGTGATGCAGAGTTTGTGGAAGACAATAAACAAGGGATCATTCGTGTATTCCTGAAATATGGTTCCAACAACGAGCGCGTAATCACAGGTCTGAAAAGAATCAGCAAACCAGGTCTTCGCGTTTACACGAAGAGCAACGAAGTACCTCGCGTACTTGGTGGTTTGGGTATTGCGATCATCTCCACGTCTAAGGGAGTTATGACCGACAAAGAAGCTCGTCAATCCAAAGCTGGCGGAGAAGTTCTCTGCTACGTATGGTAATCAACGTCACAAGATAGGAGGTGTAATGAATGTCCCGTATTGGTCGTAAACCAATTGCTATTCCTAACGGTGTGGAAGTCACACTGGATAACACTGTAATCACTGTAAAAGGACCTAAAGGTACCTTGACTCGTGAATTGCATAAAGACATGCAAATTACAGTAGAAAACAACGAGATCAATGTTGTTCGTCCTTCCGACAACAAAACACATCGCTCTCTTCACGGCACGACCCGCAGCGTTGTCTCGAATATGGTCAACGGTGTAACTGAAGGATTCTCGAAAAACCTTGAGTTGGTTGGTGTCGGATACCGTGCAAGCAAATCCGGAGATAAAATCGTTCTGAACGTGGGTTACTCCCACCCAGTTGAAATTACACCGGAGCCAGGTATTGAATTCGACGTACCGGCTAACACGAAAATCACGGTTCGCGGTATCGATAAAGAGCGCGTAGGTGCATACGCTGCTAAGATTCGTTCCGTACGTGAGCCTGAGCCTTACAAAGGTAAAGGGATTAAATACGAAGGTGAACGCATTATCCGTAAGGAAGGTAAAGCTGGTAAGAAGAAGTAAGGTTAGCTGACTGGGGATCTACCTGGTTGATAACTTGCCTCTTCTCCCATACTTACCCGATGCGTCTAAAAGTGAAGCTCTTAAGGCAAAACTGAAGGGAGGAAATGGAAGCATGATCACGAAACAAGACAAGAACAAAGCTCGTCTGAAAAGACACCTGCGTGTCCGTAAGAAAATCCAAGGCACTGCAGAACGTCCACGTCTGAACGTGTTCCGTTCTTCGAAACACATCTATGCTCAATTGATCGACGACGTGGCTGGCGTGACTTTGGCATCAGCTTCTACGCTGGACAAAGAACTGGTTAACGACATCAAGAACGGCGGAAGCGTTGAATCCGCTCGTAAAGTCGGCGAACTCGTTGCAAAACGTGCAGCAGACAAAGGTTATAAATCGATCGTATTCGATCGTGGTGGATATTTGTACCATGGACGTATTCAAGCACTTGCAGAGGCAGCTCGCGAGGCAGGCCTTGAATTCTAAGATATTTTCAAAAGGAGGTAAACGACTTGCGTGTAGATCCTAACACTTTAGAACTGACTGAAAGAGTAGTAAACATTAACCGCGTTGCTAAAGTTGTAAAAGGCGGACGTCGCTTTAGCTTTAGCGCACTGGTAGTTGTCGGTGATGGCAAAGGTTGGGTAGGAGCAGGTATCGGTAAAGCAGGCGAAGTACCGGATGCAATCCGCAAAGGTATTGAAGATGCTAAGAAAAACCTGATTCACATTCCACTTGTTGGAACCACTATTCCTCACCTCGTAACAGGACACTTCGGAGCAGGCCGCGTATTGTTGAAGCCGGCATCTGAAGGTACTGGGGTTATCGCTGGCGGACCGGTTCGTGCAGTACTCGAGCTGGCTGGCGTAGGCGACATTTTGACAAAATCTCTAGGTTCTTCGAACTCCATGAACATGGTCAATGCGACTTTGGAAGGCTTGTCCCGCCTGAAGCGTGTTGAAGATGTTGCCAAGCTTCGCGGCAAATCCGTCGAAGAGCTGTTGGGTTAAGGAGGGAATCTCATGGCTAAACTTGAAATCACCCTCGTACGCAGCGTGATTGGTCGTCCAGAGGATCAGCGTGCAACCGTGAAAACACTCGGACTTCGCAAAATCAACCATTCCGTGGTTCAAAGCGACAATGCTGCAATTCGCGGAATGATCAAGAAAGTAAATCACCTGGTTTCTGTTAAAGAAATCGAAGGTTAATCCCGGGCAGTTTATCCCCGGACATATTAAGGAGGTGCAACGAACGATGAAGTTACATGAGCTGAGCCCAGCACCTGGATCCCGCAAAGAGCGCAAGCGCGTTGGACGCGGTACTAGTAGCGGTACGGGTAAAACGTCGGGTCGCGGTCACAAAGGACAAA
This sequence comes from Paenibacillus sp. CR_12, assembly GCF_041953985.1. Lineage (NCBI taxonomy): Bacteria > Bacillati > Bacillota > Bacilli > Caryophanales > Paenibacillaceae > Paenibacillus > Paenibacillus sp. CR_12. The sequence goes on from NZ_JAVFHO010000014.1 coordinate 57,499, forward strand.
ACTCTCGTTCCGGCGGTGGTGTACGTCCAGGCTTCGAAGGTGGACAGAACCCATTGTATCGTCGTCTTCCGAAGCGCGGTTTCGTAAACCCAACTCGGAAAGAGTACGCGATTGTGAACATCGAAGAACTTAACAGCTTTGCAGCAGGTACTGAAGTGACTCCAGAAGTTTTGGTTGAGAGCGGTATTGTTAACAATACAAAGAGCGGAATCAAAATTCTTGGCAACGGTGAAGTTACCGTTTCTTTGACTGTAAAAGCTAATAAGTTTTCTCAATCTGCGGTAGAGAAGATCGAGGCTGCCGGCGGTAAAACCGAGGTGATCTAATGTTTAAGACCCTGAAAAATATATGGCGTGTCGAGGACCTTCGCAAGCGTATTTTGTTCACCTTATTCGTTCTGATCATCTTCCGTATCGGATCCTTTGTACCGGTTCCCGGTGTTAACAAGGATGTCTTTACCCAGACGAATCAGGCAGGCAATGAGTTGTTCGGTCTTCTTAACACGTTCTCGGGGGGCGCGTTATCGCAGTTTTCGATCTTCGCCCTTTCGATATTTCCATATATTACTTCGTCCATTATCGTGCAATTGCTGTCGATGGACGTCATTCCAAAGTTCGCGGAATGGAACAAACAAGGGGAACACGGGAAGAAGCAGTTGGCTCAAATTACTCGTTATGGTACGGTAATACTGGGTCTGATTCAGGCGTTCGGTATGTCCATCGGGTTTAACCGCCTGTATGGCGCCGAAATGGTTCCTGGAGCAACCTTTATCGACTTCGTCGTGATCGCGATCGTTCTTACTGCAGGTACATCATTCTTGATGTGGCTCGGCGAACAGATTACGGAACGCGGAATCGGTAACGGTATTTCGATCATTATCTTTGCAGGTATCGCTGCTGGTATTCCGATGCACATTCGGACAACGATTGAATCGAACTTCATTCAGGATGGTCAGGTCTTCATGAACATTCTGAAGGGTGTCATCATCCTCTTGATTTTGGTTCTGATCATTACCGGTGTTGTATTCATTCAGCAAGGTATCCGTAAAATTCCGGTTCAATACGCGAAGCGTGTTGTAGGAAACAAAATGTACGGTGGACAGAACACACACATTCCGCTCAAGATTAACGGAGCAGGCGTTATTCCGGTCATCTTTGCGATGTCATTGCTGCAGTTCCCGGTTATCCTGGCCAGCTTCTGGGCACACCAGAATTGGGCGAAATGGATTACGGCGAACCTGGCTTATGACAGCCCGCTTGGAATGGTACTGTATGTACTCATGATCATTGGTTTCACGTTCTTCTACACCTTCGTGCAGATGAATCCGAACCAAATGGCTGATAATATGAAGAAGAACGGCGGCTATGTGCCGGGCATTCGTCCTGGTAAAGCTACCGAGAAGTATCTGACACGGGTTATGACCCGTTTGACCATGACAGGAGCTCTGTTCCTGGCCGTGATCTCCGTACTTCCGGTGTTCTTCGGATCACTTGCAGGTCTTCCTCGTACGGTTCAGATTGGTGGCACGTCCCTCTTGATCGTCGTCGGTGTTGCACTGGATACGATGAAGCAGATCGAAAGCCAACTGATCAAACGTCATTACAAAGGTTTTATCAATAAATAGGCGATAGGTTCCGGCGAGTGGTCTGTATCGCTTCCCGGCGCCTATTGTGTTGTTCTTGCTAGTCAATCAAGGGGAGGGAGTGACGTAAGGTGAACATCTTATTCATGGGTCCTCCTGGGGCAGGAAAAGGAACGCAAGCAGAAAACATCGTGAATGAATTCGGTATTCCTCATATTTCTACAGGCGATGCATTTCGTCTCGCGATTAAACAAGGAACTCCCATCGGGATCAAAGCGAAGGAATTCATGGATCAGGGTCTGCTGGTACCCGATGACGTAACGATTGGTATTGTGGAAGAGCGTCTGCAGCAGTCCGATTGCGAAAAAGGTTTTTTATTGGACGGCTTTCCAAGAACCCTTTCGCAAGCGGAAGCGCTGGATGACATTCTCGCCCGCTTGAATACTGGTCTCGATCACGTCATCAACCTGAAAGTGGATCGGGAAAAGCTTCTGGCCCGCCTAACCGGCCGCCGGATTTGCAAAAACTGCGGTTCGACTTATCATGTGATCTTTAATCCTCCTAAACAGGAAGGCATTTGTGATAAATGCGGCGGCGAATTGTACCAACGCTCCGATGATAACGAAGAGAGCGTCGGCATTCGTTTAGACGAATATATCAACAAAACAGCACCACTCCTCACGTTTTATGAGAACAAAGGTCTTTTGCGTCAAATCGATGGTGATCAGGAAATCGACGCGGTTTCATCACAAATTGCGTCTATACTGAGAGGTTAAGTATAATGATCATTTGTAAATCCGAAACGGAACTGAGCTTGATGAGAGAAGCAGGAAGGATCGTGGCGGAATGCCACAAACTCCTTGCCGCTCATGTTGAACCGGGCATTACGACCGGGGAACTGGACCTGATGGCCGACAAGTTCATTCGAAGCCAAGGCGCTGTGCCATCTTTTAAAGGCTACAACGGATTTCCTTCCAGCATTTGCGCATCAGTCAACGAAGAATTGGTGCATGGATTTCCAGGCAAACGCAAATTGATCGAGGGCGATATCGTTACGTTTGATATCGGCGCGCAATACCAGGGTTACCATGGTGACTCGGCATGGACCTACGCTGTAGGAGAAATTTCCGAAGAGGCCCAGCGTTTGCTGGACGTTACGGAAGGATCGCTCTATGCTGGACTTGCGCTAGTCAAACCCGATGTCCGCTTGTTTACAATCTCTCATGCCATTCAGCGTCATATCGAGGATGCAGGTTTCTCTGTCGTCCGGGAGTACGTTGGTCATGGCGTGGGTACCGATCTGCATGAGGATCCGCAAATTCCGAACTATGGCATTCCTGACCGCGGACCAAGACTCAAACCGGGCATGGTGCTCGCGATTGAGCCGATGGTCAATGCCGGGAAACGGCATGTCAAGACGCTGGAAGACAACTGGACGGTTGTTACGGTTGACGGCTCACTATGTGCTCACTTCGAGCATACGGTAGCAGTCACGCCGGATGGCATGGAAATTTTGACGAAGCTGCCGGAATAGGGTGATGACATTGAATCATGAAATCACGCTTCAACCCGGTCAGATTGTTAAGATACTGAAGGGCAGAGATGCCGGACAGTATGCCGTTATCGTTTCGATTGAGGACAGCAGGTTCGTGTGGATCGCGGATGGGGACAAACGCAAGTTTGACGGGGCCAAGAAGAAGAATGTTCTTCATCTTGAACCTCAATCCTACATTAGCAGTGAAGTGGTAAACAGTTTGCAAGAAAGCGGTCGGGTTACAAACGGTAAATTGCGTTTCGCACTTGGCCAATTTGTATCCGATAAATCCAAGGCAGATCAGAAAGGAGACTAACTGTGGCTAAAGAAGATGTCATTGAAGTCGAAGGAACGGTCATCGAGCCGTTGCCGAATGCTACCTTTAAAGTCGAGCTGGAGAATGGTCACCAGATTCTCGCTCATGTTTCCGGAAAGCTGCGGATGCACTTTATCCGTATCCTTACAGGAGACAAAGTGGTTGTTCAACTCTCGCCGTACGATTTAACCAAAGGTCGTATCACGTACCGTAAATAGATTCAAGGTTCCCCCGGGGAATCAAGGAAAGCTGCGAAGCGGTTTTACTGACGTAAAACTCAGCAGCGGTAACAAACTACTTTAGTTTCGAAGCTGGTTTTACAACGTAAAACTTGGAGGAGGTAATTAGCATGAAGGTAAGACCTTCTGTAAAGCCTATTTGCGAAAAATGCAAAGTCATTCGCCGCAAAGGGAACGTAATGGTTATCTGTGAAAATCCGAAACACAAACAAAAACAAGGTTAAAGAAGGGGGTGTAGCGTAAAATGGCTCGTATAGCTGGTGTGGATTTGCCACGTGACAAACGCGTTGAGATCGCCTTGACTTACATTTTCGGAATCGGTAAAACGACTTCCCAGAAAGTATTGAAAGAAACTGGAATCAATGCAGACACTCGTGTCCGTGATTTGACAGAAGATGAAGTCAGCAAATTGCGCGAAACGATCGATGGTATGGTTAAGGTAGAAGGTGACCTGCGTCGTGAAATTTCCTTAAATATTAAACGTCTCACGGAGATCGGCTGCTACCGCGGTATTCGTCACCGTCGTGGATTGCCTGTTCGTGGTCAACGTACTAAAACGAATGCTCGTACACGTAAAGGTCCTCGTCGTACCGTAGCGAACAAGAAGAAATAAGAAAGGGGGATAATAGACAATGGCTAAACCAAAAAAAGTCGTACGTACTAAACGTCGTGACCGCAAAAATATTGAAAGTGGCGTGGCTCATATCCGCTCCACGTTCAACAATACAATCGTAACGATTACGGATCCTCACGGAAACGCGATTTCTTGGGCAAGCTCCGGCGGCCTTGGATTTAAAGGTTCCCGTAAGTCGACCCCGTTCGCTGCGCAAATGGCTGCTGAAACAGCTGCCAAAGCGGCTATGGAACACGGTATGAAAGCGGTGGAAGTCATGGTTAAAGGTCCTGGTGCTGGTCGTGAAGCAGCAATTCGTTCCCTGCAAGCAGCAGGTCTCGAAGTGAACCTGATCAAAGACGTAACACCAATTCCACATAACGGATGCCGCCCACCAAAACGTCGTCGCGTATAATGAAGTCATCCTGTTAATGTGGTATAAATCCGTTGCAATCTGCTAATAATGGTTGTTTAGGCATACTACTACATGGATTACTGGATAAGATGACAGTTTCATATAGGAGCGACGTTTGAAGGAGGGGTACTTGCGTGATTGAAATCGAAAAGCCGAAAATTGAGACCGTTGATGTCAATGAAGAAGGAACCTATGGGAAATTCGTTGTTGAGCCTCTAGAGAGAGGATATGGCACGACGCTGGGGAACTCGCTTCGCCGCATCTTGTTATCCTCACTCCCGGGTGCAGCCGTCACATCGATTCAAATCGATGGCGTGCTTCATGAATTCTCCACGATTCCGGGTGTCATGGAAGACGTGACCGAGGTCATCCTGAACCTGAAAGCTTTGTCTCTGAAAATTCATTCCGATGAAGAGAAAGTGTTCGAGATTGATGCGGAGGGTGAAGGGGTTGTTACTGCTGGTGACATCCGTGCGGATAGTGATGTGGAGATTCTGAATCCGGATCTTCATATTGCGACGCTGGGCCCTGGTGCAAGACTTCATATGCGTATTTTTGCCAGTCGCGGTCGTGGCTATGTCCAGGCGGATCGGAACAAACGCGATGACCAGCCTATCGGCGTCATTCCCGTCGATTCGATCTACACTCCGATTAGCCGTGTTAACTACGGCGTGGAAAATACGCGTGTTGGCCAAGTAACCAACTACGACAAGCTGACGCTTGAAATTTGGACGGATGGCAGCATCCGCCCAGAAGAAGCCGTTAGTCTCGGCGCGAAAATCTTGACTGAGCATCTGTTCCTCTTCGTGGGTCTGACCGACGAAGCGAAGGATGCGGAGATCATGGTCGAGAAAGAAGAAGACAAGAAAGAAAAAGTGCTTGAAATGACGATCGAAGAGCTGGATCTTTCCGTTCGTTCCTACAACTGCTTGAAACGTGCCGGCATTAATACGGTACAAGAGCTGACTACGAAAACCGAAGAGGATATGATGAAAGTCCGGAACCTCGGACGCAAATCCTTGGAGGAAGTTCAAGAGAAGCTCGAAGAGTTGGGCCTGGGACTTCGTACGGAAGAATAACAGATTCGGCTTAGCTTAGCAAAGGAGGGAAAAACACATGGCATACCAAAAGTTGGGCCGCGATTCCAGTGCGCGTAAAGCGTTGTTCCGTGACCTGGTAACCGACCTTTTCTTATATGAGCGTATTCAAACGACTGAAGCCAAAGCGAAAGAAGTTCGTTCGATCGCTGAGAGACTGATCACAAAAGCAAAAAAAGGTGATCTGCACGCTCGTCGTCAAGTAGCTGCATTCGTGCGTCGTGAAACGGTTGACGGTGAACAAGATGCAATCCAAAAATTGTTCTCCGAAATCGCTCCTCGCTACGTAGAGCGTCCAGGCGGATACACGCGTATCCTGAAACTGGGTCCTCGTCGTGGTGACGCAGCTCCAATGGTTTATTTGGAACTGGTAGATCGCGCGTAATTTCGTTTTTGTTCCATTGAAGTGACTGAAGTTATGTATGCCCGGCTCTTCAGATGTTTATTCTAGGAGCCATGAACGGGAAGTGGTGCGAGATATAGTCGATCATTTGGTTCGACTCGTCTCGACTACTCCATGGGCTACGATAACGGGGACCTTCTAGTCATGTGGCTGACTCGAAGGGTGCGGCTTAACATGATGAAAAGGAGCTCCTATGGGGCTCTTTTTTTGATAGATATGGAACTCATGAGTTATCAGCGATGCTGATGAGGTTCTAAATCGCAAGTTTCGTTTCGGAATCATTCGATGAAAGCACGCAGGAGGCAAGCAATGCGTAATCTTCTGATGAAGGTCAGTTACGACGGTACCGATTATAACGGCTTTCAGACCCAGCCCGGTGGCCACACGATTCAGGACTATTTGGAGGAAGCCATTCGCCGCTTGTCCGGAGAGCAGCTCAAGATTACGGCTTCCGGCCGGACAGATGCCGGGGTGCATGCCCGCGCCCAGGTATTTAATTTTTACACGGCTTCCCCCATTCCCGTGGAGCGTTGGTGCATGGCATTAAACACTTGGCTGCCGGAAGATATCGTGGTTTCGGATGCAATGGAGGTACCGATGGAATTCCATTCCCGCCATGCAGCGAAACGCAAAACCTATCGTTTTACCATTAATGCGAATCAATATCCGGATCTATTCAACCGGCGGTACCAGATCCATCATCATGGAAAACTGGATATCGCAGCGATGGAGCAGGGACTTTCTCATCTGATCGGAACGCACGACTTTACAACGTTTGCGTCACGAAAGTCGACGAAGCCGTCCCATGTCCGTACGATTTTTGATGCTTGGATCGAGAAGGATACATCCATGTGCCGCCCAGGCACCAGAGATCAAGGAATCATTCATACGTACGTATCCGGGAACGGGTTTCTGCAGCACATGGTCCGGATCATTATGGGAACGTTGATAGAGGTAGGGGAAGGCAAGCGCCATCCGGATGATATGAAGGTCATATTGGAAGCCCAAAATCGGGCGGCAGCCGGTCCCACAGCGATGGGCAAGGGCTTGATGTTATGGGAAGTGGATTACGATATCGCCGGCCAAGAGAAGCTGCAATGACTGACGCGATACGTGCCACGCAGACGGCTGTTCCCCAAAGAACCGGAAAGCGTTCGGGATGCGTTTGGCGGCTTGTTTGAATCAAACCGCAGGGTGTAAGGTAGAAAAGCAAAAAACACTTGCGGAAGTGGGCGTAATCCTGTATTATATAAGTTGTGTTTTCTTAACGGCTCTCCCACAGCCCCGGTTAAGAGAATGCCAATAGCAAGACAGCAACACCATGAAAATGCTTTACACATGAACGAAGATAAATGATGAAAATTAATGATGATTTTCGGACGAATACAAGGAGGAACTATACATGCGTACCACCTATATGGCGAAGCCAAATGAAGTTGAGCGCAAATGGTACATCGTTGATGCCGAAGGCAAAACGCTTGGCCGTTTGGCAAGTGAAGTTGCGGCTCTGATCCGCGGCAAACATAAGCCTCAATTCACTCCACATGTTGACACAGGGGATTTCGTGGTTGTTATCAACGCCGAGAAAATCCACCTCACTGGCAAAAAGATGGAGAACAAGAAATACTATCGTCACTCCCTGCATCCAGGTGGATTGAAAGTAACTTCAGCTCAAGACCTGATTGCTAAATTCCCAGAGCGTGTAATCGAAAGCGCGGTTCACGGCATGCTTCCTAAAACTCGCATGGGCGAGAAAATGAAGCTGAGACTGAAAGCATACGCAGGCACGGCACATCCACATGAAGCACAAAAACCAGAAGTTTACGAACTTCGCGGTTAATTAAAAAGGAGGACAGTTTCATGGCACAAGTACAATACTATGGGACAGGTCGTCGTAAGCACTCGGTAGCACGTGTACGCCTCGTACCGGGTGAAGGACGCATTGTCATCAATAAACGTGATATCAATGAATATTTCGGTTTGGAAACACTCAAACTGATCGTTAAACAACCTTTGAATCTGACAGAAACACTGGGCAAATATGACGTGCTTGTCATCGCTCACGGTGGCGGCATCTCCGGTCAAGCTGGAGCAATCCGTCACGGTATCTCCCGTGCTCTTCTGAAAGCAGATCCTGAATTCCGTCCTTCTCTGAAAAGAGCTGGATTCCTGACTCGCGACCCTCGTATGAAAGAACGTAAGAAATACGGTCTTAAAGCAGCTCGTCGCGCGCCTCAGTTCTCCAAACGTTAATATTCGATTTACCAAGCCCTTGACCATTACGGTCAAGGGCTTTTTTGTGGTGTCTGAAAGCATAATTCTCGAAGCATAGGTCTCCCGGTTATGGCAACACACCGTCCTCTGCACGAAGTCTGTCCACTGTGTTGGAAAAGTGGACAAGACAATTGTAGTCAGGTTGTCCACAAAGATATGCACATCATGGTGAGCACATTAGGGATACGTTCGCGTGTTTTGGGGCATGTTGTTCACATCATGTGCACAGGTTGAGGATAGAAAGAATGAAGCTGGCTTCCGAGCATGATCATCTGACATCGTTAACACTTGACTTCATATGTAAATAGAGATATATTATTAATTGCAAATTAATTAAGCACTTAAATAATTAATATTTAATCATTAATTAGATAAGTAATTTCTTGGAGCAGTAAGGGGTGATATGGTTGGATCGCAATGAAGAGATTTTTAAGGTGTCGTCGATGTTCCGGGCGCTGCTGAAGAACATTTCTCAAGAATGGAACAAGTCGAGCGCCGGGAAATACAATTTAAGTTTCCCTCAATTTCAGGTGCTGTATGTATTAAAGATGAGAGGACCTCTAAAGGTCTCGGAGCTTGCTGAAGTTTTGTCTTTGACGCCGCCGGCTATAACCGGACTGACGGATAAATTGGTTGCAGAAGGATATCTGCAGAAAGAACGCGCCGAGGATGACCGCAGAGTTGTCAACATCACGCTCTTGGAACCGGGGCTTGAGATCATTAAGAAAGTGAAGAAGGATCAAAAAGAAATGATCCAGGGATTTTTCGACTTCCTCTCAGAGGAAGACATTCAGCATTTAAGAAGAATCTTCTCCTTGATGCTGTCAAACATAGATAAAAACAATCACAACGGGTAGAGGTGGAGCATGGAGCATTTAACGCTTAAACGTAAAGTTTCGATTATGATCGCGATCATGGCTGCGATGTTCTTCGCAGCCATTAACCAGACGATAACAAGCACCGCGATGCCGCGGATTATCGCCATTCTCGATGGCATGGATTATTATACATGGACCATCAACATTTATTTGTTAACATCAACGATCGCTACCATACTGGTTGGCAAGCTGTCCGACATGTTCGGACGTAAGCCGTTTATAATGATAGGTATATTGTTTTTCATGTTAGGGGCTTTCCTGACGGGTACTTCGACAGACGTGTATCAGTTTATCATTTATCGCGGTATTCAAGGTATCGGTGCCGGCATTATCCAGTCAACGGCATTTATGTCGGTCGGGGACTTATTCCCGCCGCGGGAACGTGGTAAATGGATGGGCCTGATGACGGCGGTATTCGGTTTTTCCAGTGTCCTGGGTCCTACGCTTGGCGGTTACCTGGTCGATAACATTGAATGGCGCTGGTTATTCTGGATCTTCCTGCCGCTGGGCGTCGTTGCCTTTATCATGATCATGACATTGTTCCCTAAGGTCGAACGCAAACCGGGTCAATCCATCGATTATTTGGGCTCCTTATTCCTGACAACGGCCATCGTTCCGTTGCTGCTTGCCTTTTCTTGGGCAGGTACGGAATATCCTTGGGGATCGCCGGAAATTATCGGTCTCATAGCGGCTTCGGTCGTATCGGCCATCATCTTTATATTTGTTGAGACAAAGGCCAAGGAACCGGTTTTGCCGCTGAGTTTGTTTAAGAACAGCGTCGTTACGGTTTCCAATCTGATTGGATTCATTATGAACTTCGGTTTGATGGGCGCGATGATTTACATCTCGTTCTACGTGCAGGGCGTACTCGGCATTTCGCCTACCTATGCCGGGTATGTAACGATTCCGATGTCGGTCTTCATGATGGGAATGAGCGCCGTCGTGGGCCAGCTGATCGCGAAGAGCGGGAAGTACAAACGTTACGCGCTGCTTGGCGTACCGATCATGATTGTGGGCATGGGTATCATGGTATTCATGGATAACCTGTGGCTGACCGTGGTCAGTACCATCATTTTCGGTGTCGGTCTTGGTTTGGGCATGCCGGTATTCTCGCTGGCCACGCAAAATGCGGTATCGCACAAAGAGCTTGGCGTAGCGACGGCTTCTTCCCAATTGTTCCGTAATCTTGGCGGTACGATCGGTATCGCGGTTATGGGTACGGTTATGTCGAATAACCTGACGAAGAATTTGAAGGATGCACTTCAGTCGGAGAGCGCGCCTGACTTCAGCTCCTTGGATCCGCAGATGGCCCAGCAGATGCTATCGTTCGCGAATCCGCAGACGCTGATGAATAAGCCGTTGATCGAACAGACGCAAGCAAGCCTTCCTGCAGATGTGCAGCCACTATTCCTGCAGATGATAGACAGCATTCGCGATGCGCTCGGAAATACGCTATCCATGGTATTCCTTACCGGGATGCTGGTGCTTGTGGTCGCATTGCTGCTCGTATTCTTCTTGAAGGAAATTCCGCTGCGGACAACGAATCAGGCATCGGCTCCCAAGTCCGAGGATTCGGAAGGAAAAAGTGCCGGTGCAGGCATGAGAGCCAAAGAGGTATCCGTAGCATCGGAGTAAGGTCCAAGACTTGTCATAATGTTTGGAAAATAGAATAGAGAGAAGCCCCCTCCTGCTTGCGCAGGAAGGGTTTTTTCGTTTTTTATGGTAACGATTTGATGGTTGACATTTATTAGGAATGTTTTATACTGTATTTAATTCATATTATTTCAGTAGGATTATCGGGATTAATGAAAAATGGGGGAGGCATCCAATCATGAATTTGCTGGAGAAAGAAGATCTGATCAGAGTGCAAGCTGAAGAGCTTGAGCACGCATCCGCTGAGGAAGTCATCGAATTTGCAATCAAGACGTTTCCTAACATAACGTTTGCTTGCAGCTTTGGAGCAGAAGATGTGGTATTGGTCGATATGATTCAGAAGATCAGTCCGTCGACGGATATTTTTTATCTGGATACCGACTTTCATTTCAAGGAGACATACGAAACGCGGGATCGTATGGCAGAACGTTATGGGCTGGAATTTGTGCGCGTATCTCCGCTCATCACGCCGGAAGAGCAAGCGGCTCAGCATGGCGAAGCATTATGGAGCGTCAGCCCGAACGAATGCTGCAACATCCGCAAGGTAGAGCCGTTGACCCGGATTCTGTCTCAATACGAGGCTTGGATCACAGGCATACGAAGAGATCAAGCCCCTACCCGGGCGAACTCGAAGAAGATTGAATATGATACCAAGTTCGGTTTGGTGAAGTTCAATCCGATCGCGGGCTGGACGAGTGAGGATGTGTGGAATTACATCCGCACGAACGAGATCATCTACAACCCGCTGCATGATCAGAATTATCCGAGCATTGGCTGCGAATACTGCACGCGGCAGGTCATGCCGGGAGAAGATCCACGTGCAGGACGCTGGTCCGGGCATGAGAAGACGGAGTGCGGGCTTCATAAATAAACAGATAAGAACCACTTGCCTTATCACAGTTGCAGCATAAGAAGGAGGAATTATTCATGACAGCCATACTCCCTCATGGCGGTACGCTGGTACAGCGGGTAGCCCAAGGAGAAGAACGTGAAGCTTTGTTGAAGCAGGTTGACACCTTTCATAAGATCCCTGTAAACGCCTGGAGCATTTCGGACTTGGATCTAATCGGGGTCGGAGCATTTTCGCCATTGCAGGGATTTCTGAACGAGCAGGACTACAAATCTGTCGTTTCCAATATGCGTTTATCTGACGGAACGGTGTGGAGCATACCGGTCACGCTGGCCGTAGATGAAGACACGGCGGCGAAGCTCGTAGTCGGCGAGAAGGCGGCGCTTGTAGGAGAAGAAGACGGCGTCGTTTATGGCGTCATCGATGTCGAGAGCGTCTACCAGGTCGATCAGCAATTCGAGGCTGTACAAGTATTCAAGACCGATGATCCGGAACATCCAGGCGTGAAAAAGCTTTTGGAACGACCTGCGACGTATGTTGGAGGTCCGATTCAAGTATTGAATCGTCCACAGCCGGAACGTTTTGGCGAGTTTTATTTTGATCCGGCAGAAACACGCGCACATTTTAAAGCCAAGGGCTGGAATACGGTTGTCGGCTTTCAGACCCGAAATCCGGTCCACCGTGCACATGAGTACATTCAGAAAAGCGCAATGGAAATCGTAGATGCGCTATTCCTCAATCCGCTCGTGGGAGAGACCAAATCGGATGACGTTCCTGCCAACGTGCGGATGAAGAGCTACCTCACCTTGCTGGAGAACTATTACCCCGCGGATCGTACCTTCCTGGGCGTATTTCCGGCTGCCATGCGTTATGCAGGCCCAAGGGAAGCCATATTCCATGCCATGGTTCGTAAAAATTATGGATGCACTCATTTTATCGTGGGCCGGGATCACGCCGGAGTCGGCGACTACTACGGCACTTACGAGGCACAGGAAATTTTCAAGAATTTCACTGTGGAAGAGTTAGGCATTACCCCGCTGTTCTTCGAGCACAGCTTCTTCTGCACAACGTGCGGAAACATGGCCTCGAGCAAAACATGCCCGCATCCTAAGGAGGACCATCTGACCTTGTCGGGAACGAAGGTTCGCGGCTTGCTTCGCGAGGGGCAGTGCCCGCCGCCGGAATTTACGCGCCCGGAAGTTGCGCAAGTACTGATCGAAGGCATGAAAGAGCAGATCACGGTATAACGAAGGCATAAATAACCACCTTGTCCCATATGATGGAGTAGAACAACTCATGGGACGAGGTGGTTTTGTTATGTCCAGGCGGAGAACGGACAAGGTTACGGTATGGATATCGTTGAAGAGAATCAAACAAACCCTGATTGGTGCCGTACTACTGGCACTGCTCATTATCGTAGTGACGTACGAAATCCCCTCTGCCAAAACGTCCAATACCTGGAGCCTGCCGCTTGCCGGCAAAGTCATTGCCCTTGATGCAGGCCATGGCGGGCCAGACGGGGGAGCAGTAAGCCGCCAAGGCGTCATAGAGAAGGATGTAAACCTGGCCATCACCTTGTATCTACGTGATTACTTGCAGCAGGCAGGCGCGCTTGTCATTATGACAAGAGAAGGAGACTACGACCTGGCTGCGGAAAGCACCAAGGGATATTCCAAGCGGAAAACGGAAGACCTCAAACAACGCGTGCGGATGATCGAGGACAGCAAGGCCGACCTGTTTATCAGCATGCATCTGAACAGCATTCCGTCCAATCGGTGGAGAGGCGCGCAGACCTTTTTCCCGCCGAATAACGAGGACAGCAAGAAACTTGCCGAATTGATCCAGGCTGAAATTAGGCATAACCTGGAGAATACGCAGCGTCTGGCCAAAACGGACGACAAGATATATTTGCTCCAAGCCCTGCGCATGCCATCCGCCCTGGTCGAGGTCGGTTTCTTGTCCCACCCGCAGGAATCCGAATTGCTTCGGGACGAGAAATACCAGAGGAAGGTCGCAGCTTCCGTGTATAACGGCATTTTGCGGTATACCTCCGGAGAGTCCATCAGCGAGTCGTCACAAGCTGCAGAGTAATGGTATAATAGACACGAATAACGAAACATTGTCTATTCCATTACATAGAGCAGAGGTGCTTATATGCTGACTAGAGAAACGGTGCAGGAGATACTCCAGCCTTTACGTGATCCCGAAACCGGGAAGAGCCTGATGGAGCTCCAGCGTATTCGAGATATTGTAGTCAAGGAACGCACGGTTCGACTATCCGTGACGTACAGCAGCGAAGATGTACGCGCTTCCCTGGAAGCGCAGATCAGAGAAATTCTGGAGGCGATGGGGGCGGAGGATATTCATATCCGCATGCGTCCCCTGGACAATGCCTCAAACCAAGCGAACCGCGAGGAAGCCAACGATCGCGACAAGCTGACAAAAGGGCATGCTGCCGGCATGGAGCAGAATACGCTTCTAAGCGAACAATCCGGCGTTCATTTCATTGCGATCGCAAGCGGCAAAGGCGGCGTCGGCAAATCCACCGTTACGGTGAATTTAGCCGCAGCTTTGGCCCGACAAGGGAAGAGGGTCGGTCTGATTGACGCGGATATTTACGGATTCAGCGTGCCGGACATGATGGGTATTGAGGAAGGGCCCTCCGTAACCGAAGACGGCGTCATTCACCCGGTTGAGCGCTTTGGCGTCAAGGTCATGTCGATGGGCTTCTTCATCCGTGAGAACAGTCCGGTGATTTGGCGCGGACCGATGCTTGGCAAAATGCTGCGTCAATTTTTCACCGATGTCGCTTGGGGGGATTTGGACTACATGCTGCTTGATCTGCCGCCAGGAACCGGTGACGTGGCGCTGGACGTGCATCAGATGATTCCGCAGAGCAAAGAGATCATCGTAACCACCCCGCATGCTACGGCGGCGTTTGTTGCCGCCAGAGCGGGTGCGATGGCCTTGCAGACCGATCATGAAATTCTAGGCGTCGTCGAGAACATGTCCTATTATGTCTGCTCCCATGGCGGTGAGAAGGATTATGTGTTCGGTCGTGGAGGCGGAGGCAAGCTTGCCGAGACGCTTCATACGGAGCTTCTCGCGCAGCTTCCGTTGGGGGCCCCGGATAATCACCCTTCGGAGCCGGATTTCTCGCCATCGGTTTATAAACCGGGGACCGAGAGCGCAGCGATTTACGAAGAGATCGCCTCACGAATCGCGGCTAAGCTTGAAGGATCCGTTTAAGACCAACTCATAATATGACGAAACAAGCTCCCTCTGCAGGGAGCTTGTTCTATTTTTCGGAATGGATGCTTTAACCGCCGCCGCCGCCATCACCGCCGCCTTCTTCGCCGCCGCCGCTTTCACTGCTACCTTCACCGCCGCCACCGCCTTGCTCTTCTTGGCCTTGTCCCTCGCCTTGTTTTTTCTTTTCCACTTTAGGCTGAAGTTCATCTTTCACGACCGTTTTGAGCAGTTCCAGAACCTCCATGCGGAACAGCGGATTTTGCATAGCTTCCTGCATCACGGTCATGGACTGTTTGCGATAGTCCGGCGTATTGGTCAATTCAAGAAACGATTTCATCACATCCGGTGATTTTAACATATCCTGAATAGCCTTTTGATACGTAGGGTCCTTGATCAGCTGCATATGCAGCTGCTTGCTCTCGGAATTAATGGCCTTGGCAAAATCGCCGGCGAATTGCGGATCGGTCATGATCTTCTCAATTTCCTTCTTATATTCATCCGACACCAGCGTATCCTTAACAGCCATCCGAATTTGATCGCCAGATTGGGCGGACATCATCCGCATTCCCATTGAGCCTCCGCTGCCTGAGGAACCGCCGGCTCCGCCCCCCATCGCTTCTTCCACCGCTTTTTTGCCTTCGTCGGTTTTCAGAATGTCGACCACCATAGACTTGATTTCTTTATAGCCAAGCTGCGGGGACGAGCTTTGTTCTACGCCACAAGCGGTAAGCACCATGGCAGCAACGAAGACGATAATACATAAACGAAATAACGGCCACTTCATTACCGTTGTCCTCCTTTTTTCGCAAGAAAAATCCTTCTGCGTGCGGTCTGTCTTTTCGTGAAAGTAAGTTGAATGTCATTTTTCTTACGGGTCTTCGCATAGTATGCGATGGATTTGCAGAAATATGTCGGATTCAGAATGGTTTTTTATTGTGAACGTTGGTAAAATAATGATCTGTGGGGGTGGAAGTTAGTTGAGCTTACGTAAGTGGTCCAAATTGTTTTTGAAAACGCTGCTCGTCGGGGCAGTGGCGGCATTGATCGTAGGTCTGGTCCTGCAGTTGTTTAATGGCGCTATCGAGTTCACGGGAATGGCCGATTTATTGATATACCCGCTGATTTTGTTAGGCTCTGGGGCGCTGGTGAGCGTATACTCCCAGATGGGCTTTTTTGCATACCTGACGTTAAATTATATGGGGATTGGCATATTCCGAAGAAAGACTTGGCAATACATTCAGATCGTGTTGGCTGTACTGGCATTGCTGGAGCTGATGTTCTTCCGTACGTTTGTCGGCGGATCCACCAGCCTGCAGCAGGATTTGATTCTGGGTATCTCCATACTGGTCATTGCCATTGTCGTTGCTTACCTCAAAGTAAAGAGCACAAATGCCAACGCATGGATCCCGACGCTGTTCTTCATGATGGCCATTTCCATCGTAGAGATTATCGGCGTGCTGCAAATCGGAGTGAGCAACGCCACGATTTTTATGGTTGTACCGTTGCTGATCTGTAATGCATACCAGATTCTGACGCTTCATAAAGTTACACAAGACGAAAAAAAGAGCTAACGCCTTAGCTCTTTTTTTGTTAAGCATTATTTAATGTTAAGGGTCTTCATGAGTCATAGCCCGCCTGCGTCTTCGATGCTCTTCTGCAATGAAGCGTGATCGCGGACCTCGGTGCCTTGGGTGCTGCCCTGTTGAAGCAGATCGGTGACCGTGACGAACTCGTAGCCTTGATTGCGAAGTTCCTTGATGATGAGAGGCAGCGCTTCATGGGTTTGCTTCACCGAATCGCTGGCGTGCATCAGCACGATATCTCCCGGATGGGCTTTGGAGACGACGCGATCGACGATTTTCTCGACGCCGATGTTCTTCCAATCCCTGGAGTCGGTATCCCACTGGATCACCGTGTAGTTCAGGCTTTGGGCGATGCTGAGGACTCTTTTGTCAAAATCCCCGTTCGGCATCCGTATCAATTTGGGTTCTTGTCCGGTCATTGCGGTTAAAATAGTGTGTGCCGAAGAAATCTGCTTGCGTATTTCCTCGTCGGTGAGCGTGCTGTAATTATCGTGCTTGAAGCCGTGGCTCCCGATTTCATATCCGCTTTCCTTGATGGCATTCACGATATCGGGATGCGTTTTGCTCCATGGCGCAGACAGGAAGAAGGTTGCCTTTTGAACTCCATTGTCCTTTAAGGCCTGTAAAATGGGCTCTGCGCGTTTTTCGCCCCAGCTGATGTCAAAGGTCAACGCAATCTGTTTCTTGTCCGTAGACACGCTGTAAATCGCTGACGGGTTGTCCTCGGAGAAGACCGAGATGTTGTCACTCTCCACATAAATAACGCCGATTGCAAAGATCGCCGCGGCAAGAACGAAGAAAAACCGCTTAATCTTTCTGCCGTTGAATACATAAAAAGAATTCATAATACGTGCGCCCCTCTCCCTTCAGTGTGCAATAGCTTGTTTACTTTCAACATATGCTCGTACTTGCGAGTTATACCAATTTAGGAGGTTCTCGAATGTTACGTTTTAGCATTTTTCTTAGAGATTTAAGATCCATCCGGAAGGCATTGCTCTTGGCGGCGGTTCTATTTATAGCCGGAATCGCAGCGGGAGCAAGCTCAGAGGGATTTGAGCAATTCCTTCTGGGTCAGCTTCAAGGGCTGGGGGAGATTAGCCAGCAGCTAGGTTCCTCCGATCATCCGGAATGGAACTTTTTTGTGTTCATCTTTCTGAACAACAGCATTAAAAGCGTGCTGGTTATGTTTTCGGGCTTGCTGCTGGGAGTGATTCCATTTTTCTTCCTGGTCGTTAACGGCATGGTGATTGGTTTCCTGGTGAAAGTCGTGGGGGAGAGCGGAGAGAGTCTGTTCGATCTGATCGTGAAGGGGCTGCTGCCTCATGGCATCATTGAGATACCGGTTATTGTGATTGCCTGCGGGTACGGCCTGGCTTTTGGCGGGCTGGTATTGAGAAGCGTTGTGGCAACAGGGGAACGCAGAAGCGGGATAGGCGCGGAGTGGCGAGGCTTTTGGCGGAAGCTGGGTACTGCTTCTTTATGGGTTGTCGTGCTGCTGCTCGTGGCCGCTATGATCGAAAGTACAATTACGTTGTGGCTGATGTCATAATTTTCCCGGAAATTGTGCATACCTAATAAAGCAGCTTGGCAGAGCAAAGAGAGAGCTGCGTGGACAGGGCGTACATCATGATGTTCAGACAGCTTTCATTCGGTTTAGAGATCCCGCCAAAACGGTTAATCACCATTACATAGGCAAGTGCAGCTTTAATCCGATTGAAGAGACGTGACATGTTCGCTTAAATATAAGGAGGTCCTATCATGCTGGGAATGCTATTCAATGAGAAAGAGTGCAAAGAGCTTGATTATGTACTGCGAAAAGAACTGGATGAAATGCTGCTGGATTTGAGCGACCAACGATTGGACCAAAATATCAGGCAGGCGATCGCTAACCGATATAAAACGGTATTTCGCATGTATGCCCGCTTTGCCCCGCAGAAAGAACTCTCCAAATATGCGCGTAACGGGAAGTTTCCGCAAATCAAACATTAATTCTGCGAAAAAGTGTTGACTAACCAGCTAACTATATGTTAAATTAATTTTCGCTTCCTTTTCGAAGGTGATGCCGCCAACCGGCGGCCATCAAACTTCAAAACAAACTTCAAAAAACTTTTTTAAAAAAAGTACTTGCAAAGTTGATAGGAAGTATGATATATTATAAAAGTCGCCGCTGAGATGCGGATGACAAATAAGAAACACAGATTGATCTTTGAAAACTGAACAACGAGTGAGTAAAACGAACCACTTTT
>NZ_JAVFHO010000015.1:0-63156 GCF_041953985.1 Paenibacillus sp. CR_12
AAACCACTGTCGATGTAATCGATGGTGGTTTTTATTTGTTTATGGGACTTTTGATGCTTTGCCGTATTAAGAGGTCCAACGCTTAAAATAGCACCAAACGTAAGTGCCAGCGGCTTTTCTGTTATATAACATGATCATAAAATTGACGTAAACAGATGAAGATTTTGTTACCGATACCACGCCGAAAATCAGTATAATAGAATTAGGCATAATCGGGTAAGTGTTTACCGATTTACGCAGGCTATAGGAATGAAGGCCTGATTGGAAGGTTCTCCATTAACCAACCAACTATGAATACTCATCTGGAGACCGGTTATTGTGGGGGAAGGAGGACAATGACATGTTGCGTAAAAGTGGTCTGCATGTGGCAGGAATGATCTGTGCGGGTACGATACTGTTAATCGGATCCGGATGCGGGGCATCCACGGAACCAAGCTGGAAATCCTTTGACGGGGCAGCGAATGTGAAATCATTCCCGGTTCCGAAGGAAGCGAATAAAACGGAGCAGACGACAGGCAATAGTGACTTGGATTATGTACGCTATGCGCTTCCAGGCTTGAAGGAAGACGACAGTATTCCTGAGCCTTACTTGGATGAAATCGAGTCCTGGGGATGGAAGCAGAAGGAAGTTGAAGACAACGGGTCTTCGTTAGTGTTTGAAAAAGGTAAAAGTATCGTCCACCTGTCGGTGCAAGACGATTTTCTCATAATCACGGTTCCTACTCAGCTTAAGAAACAAGTCATACAAGGATTGGAAAGCAATAAAGCGAATGAATAAAGACCTCTTCCGGCTTCGGAATGAGGTCTTTATTTCATGTACAAGAGAATATGGTTACAATGCTATGTAATAAATTCAAACACGAAAAATCCTTTACTTTATTGCTGGTAGTATGAGATATCCTGCTCATTCATTTTTAACATCCCGTCTTTGCGCTGACCGCTCAGGCGCAGCATGGTATAAGCTCGCGGAAGAAGCAGCCATAGATGCCAGAACACAATCGCAATGGCAAACGGCAGCGATGACCAGAAGGCCATGATAGCGCTTAAGACTATCCCTACCCAACAGGTATAGAACTGCACCAACATGAATACGCGACGGCTGACATGTTGATCTGGGATATAACCAAGCCAAGGCAGCCTCAGCCTGAAGCGCCAGCGCTTTCGATAGCCTGTTCCCAGAAGGACAAGCACGGTATGACCGATAACGTACTGGATCCATAACATAAGCGGAAAAGCGATGAGCATATAAAGCAGAATGTACGGAGACACCCATAGGGTCCCTGCAGCTGCAGCAAGCCAAGGCAGACTTAAGTAGAGGATGAGCAAGCTTTTGGAAAACTGGATTTTCTTGATTAAGCGGTAGTGATAAAAGGTGGCTTGACCGTGTGGATCTGCCATTGGGCTATGCCGTCCCCCTTTAAATAGAAGATAAATTTCGATAGACGAGAAGTTTTAGTCTTTTATGTTTTTATCGGACAAAATCATATTTTTATTAAGCTGAAAAAAAAGGTACAGACACAAGGCCATCAAGGGGTACATATAAATAAAGCGTAGAAAGATATCCTATGAAAAGGTTTAAAATAATAGAAACTGTGTCATACTAATAGGAAAAGGATCAAGGTGGGATGGTTATGGAAGAATTGACCGAACACGTGTGTATCATATGCAATCAGTCGAAGACCGATGGAATCACCATTGTATCGCAATTCGTATGCGAGGAATGTGAATCGGAAATCGTCCATACCAGTGCGGAAGATGCCAAATATCATTTTTTTATCCGTCAATTAAAACAGATTGCGATGCCGAAGAATGCATAGGCGCGGGTACGCGTGTTAAATGGGCCTGAAGTAAGGGCCTTTTTTTGTTTAGAGAGGATTTTCAGGGCATGGAAACGTAGGCGTAGGTTTCAATTTGAGTTAAAATAGGTTAGAGAATGTAATCCGAAGGGATATGTCGATGACTACACATAGAGAGCGTGCCCCACTTGCTGAAGCTTTAAGGTTATACCGGGAACGCGGGGCTTCATCTTTTCATGTACCCGGCCATAAGAACGGCAGGGCATACGGGGCAGAAGGTGACGCAGCGGAGATGCTGCGAGAGGCGATGCGCATCGATGTGACGGAAATTACCGGAACCGATGATTTATTTCATCCGGAAGGCGTGATTCAGGAAGCGCAGGAGCTGGCTGCCGATTGTTTTGGCGCCGAAGAAAGCTTTTTTCTGGTGGGCGGAAGCACGGCCGGCAATCTGGCGCTGATCCTGACGGTATGCCGTGAGCCGGGCGATCTCGTGCTGGTGCAGCGGAACGTACATAAGTCCGTGTTGAACGGATTGATGCTGGCCGGTGCAAGGGCGGTGTTTCTTCAGCCGGAGCTGGACAAGCAGAGCGGTTTAGCCGTTGCCCCATCAGAAGCTACGCTGACAGCGGCTCTTGAGGCCTTCCCTGAGGCCAAGGGAGCGATCATCACGATGCCGAACTATTACGGGATGGGGAGCGACATAAGGCCGCTGGCGGAGGCCTGCCATAAGCGCGGAGTGCCGCTGCTGGTGGACGAAGCGCACGGAGCGCATTACGGGCAGCATCCACAGCTGCCGATGAATGCTTTGTCATGCGGCGCGGACGGCGTGGTCCAATCCACGCACAAGATGTTAGCCGCAATGACGATGGGAGCCATGCTGCATGTACAGGGCGGGCTGCTCGACCGGAGCCTGCTGCGCCAGCGGCTGGCGATGGTGCAAAGCTCCAGCCCCTCGTACCCGCTCATGGCTTCGCTGGATCTGGCACGGCGCCTGCTGCACACGCAGGGCGCAGGCGCCTTCACGGCTGGCCTAGCCGCCGTGGATGCCTTCCGGCGCGGCCTCGCGAAGCTGCCGCGCTTCGGGCTGCTGCAGCCGCCGCAGCCCATGGAAGGCGCCGCGGGCACAGCCGCCGCGGCGTACACCCGCCAGGACCCGTTCAAGGCGGTCATTTATGACCGCACCGGGGCCCTTAGCGGGTATGCACTACAGCGCGCACTGGAGGCGCGCGGCTGCGTGCCGGAGATGAGTGACGAGCTGCGCGTCGTCTTATTGTTTACATTGGGATCGACCCGCGAAGATGCGAATCACGTCTTATGGGCTCTTGTGCATATTGTAGAGCAGGGGGAGAAGACAGATGAGACCGGAATGGAACCAGGCACTGCTGCGGAAGATACGGAATTACTGATCCGGAAATTGCGGGAACAGGGGGATTTCGCGAAGTACGAGCGGCCGGGTATCCACTTGAATGAGGGTTCTTCTCACTTCAATGTCGATGCTAACTTGTTAACTGAAGAAAATTCGGTCTCCGATGTTTCCACGTGGAACAATTTGCTGCGACAGGCTCCATATTCAGCTCCAGTCCCTTTCTCGCTTAAGCCGATTGACAAGGAGCGATTGGAATCGGTGCCGTTAGCAAATAGCGCCGGGCGAAAGGCGGCCGAGATGGTTATTCCGTATCCGCCAGGCATTCCGATATTATACCCCGGCGAAGACATAACAGCAGAAATGGAACAGAGAATGCTGGCATTGAGGATGGCCGGGGCCAAGTGTCAAGGAATAACCGATCCCACGCTGCAAACCATTGTCGTTTACAAGGAAACGTAAAGGATGGAAACCTCCGTAATGCGCCGGTACGTAAAACTTGGGGCATATGATCAACAAATGATGAAAGCAGGATACGCTATGAATAATCGCAGACCACTATTTATTACCGTAGAAGGAGGAGAAGGTTCCGGTAAAACGACCATGATGGGCAGACTCGCCGCCTTTATGCAGAATCATTCGATCCCGTATCTGATTACCCGCGAGCCCGGAGGCATAGACATCGCCGAGAAGATCCGCTCCATTATTCTGGATCCGGAGCACACCGCGATGGATGCACGCACAGAAGCATTGTTATACGCGGCAGCCCGCCGCCAGCATCTTGTGGAGAAGGTGGAGCCGGCATTAAGGCAGGGATTGACCGTCCTATGCGACCGATTCGTGGACAGCAGCCTGGTTTACCAGGGGTATGCGCGAGGATTGGGCATGGAAGAGGTATGGAGCATCAATCAGTTCGCCATTGATACCCGGATGCCGGATCTGACGCTGTTATTCGATATCGAGCCGAGGATCGGCCTGTCAAGGATCGCGGCGAATGCAGAACGGGAATGGAATCGACTGGATATGGAGAACCTGACATTTCACGAGAAAGTTAGGGAAGGCTATCTATTGGTAGCAGAGCGTAATCCGGATCGAATTCGCATCGTGGATGCTTCCAAGACGCCCGCGCAGGTCGAAAGGGAAATGAATCGCCACTTGGAAGACGCGATATTAAAGGATTTTTGAGGTTGTTTGTCAAATAAGTAGTGTTAAGGGCATACGATGCCCAAAATAAACAAGGAGGGTTTACCATGAAATTGATTGTTGCGATTGTCCAGGATAAAGATAGCAACCGTCTCTCCGCCGCATTGGTCAAAGCTAACTTTCGGGCGACAAAGCTTGCAAGTACGGGCGGCTTTCTGAAGGCGGGGAACACCACCTTTATGATTGGGGTAGACGATTCACAGGTTGAAAGTGTGCTCAGCGTCATTCGCACAAGCTGTAAGGTCCGCGAACAGCTGGTCACTCCGGTAACCCCTATGAGCGGTACAACCGATTCCTATTTGCCGCTTCCGGTTGAAGTGCAGGTTGGCGGCGCAACGGTATTTGTGCTCCCTGTAGAACGTTTCGAGCATTTCTAAATTCATTCTCTAGATCTGCGATAGATACGTAACGGATGTTTTTATTGGGATATTTGACGGCTGTGTTCTCCTGTATTGAAAGTCTTCTGAACCACTTCTGTATCATAATAAAAATAGTTACCGTAGATCGCTGCAATCGGGAGATGATCTTTCATAAATGGATATTGTAGATGGACTCCGGATCAAGCACCCCGTATTTCGATCATTGTCGGCGAATCGCTTGACAAGATAACCATTTCAAGGTACGTTCACGTGAGGCATAGGTTGTTCGATATGAACGTACCAGATGCCTCCGTTTTATTAGATGCAACAAATAACGCAATAGGCGGTGGATTCAGGTGAAGATCAATCCGGGCTTTCGGCCCATGAAAAGCGAAATCACGGTGCCGGATGGCAACGCCAGACCGATTCAGAAGCGATCGTTCTCGGATATGATGCAGCAGCAGGGAGAACGTGCGACCCATGAAGAGCTGAGTCGTCAAATGCGTGAAATTGCAATGCAAGGGGATCGTTTGGCCAAAGCAATGACCGTCCGGGAGTTAAAGGCATATAAATTGATGGTTCGCCGCTTCCTGGAAGAAACGGTTCGTCGCGGCGTAAAAATGAAGGAAACGCGAGGCTGGGACCGCCGGGGGCGCGGCAAGCGCTATAACGTAATCGATGAGGTCGATTCGGCGCTGCTCGAGATGGCGGATGAGCTGCTGGATACGGAACAGGGGAGAATTGATCTGCTGAACAAGGTAGGGGAAATCCGGGGCATGCTGATCAATCTTGTATTCTAGCCGCAAGCGTAAGAAAGTTTACTTGAAATGATGGACTGTTCCGTCATAGAGGATCATGAAGGATTGGTAGAAGGTGAGGACATATGTCTTTTAACGATATCGTAGGTCAAGAGACTGCGAAGCAACTGCTGCAAAATGCCTTGCGCCGTAATGCTGTCAGTCATGCCTATCTGTTTAGCGGCCCGAACGGTGCCGGACAGATGCAGACGGCGCTTACGTTTGCCAAGGCATTGTTTTGTACGGAACGGGAAGACGATGCTTGCGGGCAATGTTTGGAATGCCGCAAGGTGGAGCACGGCAACCATCCGGATCTGACGATGGTCGAGCCGGATGGGGCCAGCATCAAGATCGATCAGATCCGCGATCTTCAGCGGATATTCTCCTATCGATCGGAGAATCGGAACCCCAAGGTATATATTATTGACCGTGCGGAGAAGATGACCACGCAGGCAGCCAACAGCCTGCTGAAATTTCTTGAGGAGCCGCAGGCGCCTGCCGTCGCCATACTGATTGCCGAGAATGGACAAGCCCTTCTGCCCACCATTCAATCGCGATCCCAGTTAGTCCCGTTTCGGGCACTCGATCCGCAGATGATGGAAAAGGTCCTTGTAGGTGAGGGCTATCCTGCCGCGCTTGTACGCTGTGCCGTTCATCTGGCATCCGGGCTTGACGAGTGCAGGAAAATATTGAATGAGAATTGGTTTGCAGAAATTAGAAACGTAGTGTTACAATTAGGGAAGGAGTCTTTGAACCGTAGCGGCTCTGCGATGATCACCGCGAGTCAAAAAGTGTTCAAAACCGAACTCTCCGATCATCTGGACTTATTGTTCAGTATGTTTCATTTATGGTTTAAGGACATGATCCATGTCCAGTATGGAAGGAAAGAGTCTCTCGTTTTCATAGATCAGGCAGAGTATATCTCTGGTCATGCATCAGCCCGCAGCACAGCACAGTGGGTGTCATACATGGATTTGGCCGCAGAGTGTCAGAAGAAGTTACGCTATAATGTCAATGGACAGCTCAGTTTAGAGCAGTTATTGATGGGTTTGGGCGGTAACACTCCGGCGTGAGCACACCCCCAGGCCCGAAGAATGGCCAATATGTACAGGCACAAGGGGGTTTATTTTTGTACAGTGTAGTAGGTGTCCGCTTTAAGAAAGCGGGCAAAATATATTACTTTGATCCGCTCGACCTCCCCGTGGAGAAGGAACAATCCGTAATTGTGGAAACCGCGAGAGGGATCGAGTATGGTCAAGTTGTGATAGGAAAGAAGGAGGTAGGTGAATCGGACGTTGTCCTTCCCCTCAAGAAGGTCATTCGTATCGCTGGTGACTCCGATGCCCGTGTGGTTGAAGAGAACAAACAAGCGGCGAAGGATGCATTCACCACCTGTTTAAATAAAATTCGGGATCACGAACTGAAAATGAAGCTGGTCGACGTGGAATTTACCTTTGACCGAAACAAAATCATTTTCTACTTCACGGCGGAAGGCCGTGTGGATTTCCGTGAACTGGTTAAGGATCTGGCCAGCATATTCCGAACAAGAATCGAACTTCGCCAGATTGGAGTTCGCGATGAAGCCAAAATGCTCGGCGGTCTTGGACCTTGTGGACGCGTACTGTGCTGTTCCTCATGGCTTGGTGATTTTGAGCCGGTATCGATCAAGATGGCAAAGGATCAAAGCCTATCGCTCAATCCGACTAAAATTTCCGGGCTATGCGGAAGATTGATGTGCTGCCTGAAGTTTGAGCATGATAATTATGAAAGCGTGAAAGAAGAGCTTCCATCCGCTGGGAAACTGGTCGTTACTTCGCTTGGAGAAGGCAAAGTAGTCGGGCTCAATGCGGATAAGCGGACGGTTCATGTTCAGCTGTTTGAAATTGGAAAGGTCAAGGAACTTCCAATGGATGACGTTGTCATCAAATAGTCCAATAGAATGTTTATTTTCGGGGTGTAGACTTGGAGAAGAAAAACATTTTTGTGCTCATTCAAGAGTTGGAAACACAGATGGGACATATACACAGTGAACTGGGTGGACTTAAGCTGGTCATCAAGGAACTGCTGGAAGAGAACCATCGCCTCAGTCTTGAAAATGAACAGCTCCGGAAAATATTAAAGAGGGAAGTCAATCCGGCAGAATTGGAAAACCCAGTTGCTTTACAACCTCAGCCTCATGTGAAGGATGAGGAACATGAAGATGTGGTCGGTGAGGGGTACGATAACCTGGCACGGCTGTATCATGAAGGCTTCCACATTTGCAATGTCTATTATGGACATCTGCGGACGGAAGGGGATTGCCTGTTCTGCTTGTCTTTTCTGAATAAATAAGAAGCCGTAGGGGAAATTGCCTACGGTTTTTTTCTAGAATCGAAAGGTTATACTGTAAGGATCGCGAGTGAGACATATGGCTGCTTGTCATGCAATGTGAAGAGCAGCCTTTTACGTATTTCATATCATCAGGCAAGGGTGGAAAGAGTTACACACCAAAGTAGCGGGGATATAACGAATTATAGAGATAAAGGGTTGAAACCATGAAATTGAAAGAAGTGTTACTGCAACCATCCGAGCGGATCGATGATCTGCTTACCCATGAGCTCGGCATCATTCAAAGCGAAGAGGTATTCAGCTTCTCCATGGACGCGGTCCTGCTTGCCAGGTTTGCCAGCATACCGCGCAGGGGCCGGATTCTGGATATGTGCACGGGTAACGGGGTAATTCCCATTCTGCTGTCGACACGTACAGGCGCGCCGATCGAGGGGATTGAAATTCAGCCCAGACTTGCGGATATGGCCAGACGGAGCGTAGCGATGAATGACCTTCAGGGCCAGATCACGATCCATGAAGGCGATCTGCGAGAACTGTACAAGGAAAAGGGATATGGAGCGTATGACCTGATTACGGTCAACCCGCCTTATATGCCGATGAATGGCAGCGACTTGAAGCTGAATGAGCATCAGGCGATTGCGAGGCATGAAATTCACTGTACGCTTGAAGAAGTCATTGAGTCCTGTGCAAGGCTGCTCAAACAAGGCGGGAAGATGAGCATGGTTCATAAGCCTCTGCGGCTGGCGGAGATTATCACCCTGATGAGCAAATACCGGATTGAGCCCAAGGTCATCCGATTTGTGCATCCGCGAGTGAAGATGGAAGCCAACATGGTCCTGATCGAGGGCATTCGGGATGGAAAGCCCGAGGTTCGGCTGAAGCCACCGCTGATTGTGTATGATGAGCAGGGGAATTACGGCCCGGATTTTATGGAAATTTACTATGGAACACATGAGGATGAGACAAAAGAATGAGAAATCTTGTGCAACAGAGTTATGCTGACCGGGGAGCGGGAAGTCCGGGTTCGCTGTATTTGGTGGCAACGCCGATCGGGAATTTAGAGGATATAACGTACCGGGCCGTACGCATCCTGCAGGAATGCGATATTATAGCGGCAGAGGATACAAGGCAGTCACGCAAGCTGCTGACCCATTTCGAAATTCCGGCTAAACCGCTGTTTAGTTATCACGAGCATAACAAGGCGGCAAGCGGTCCTGAAATCATACGTTATATAATAGAAGGAAAAAATGTGGCACTCGTCAGCGATGCCGGTCTGCCGGCGATTTCAGACCCTGGCAGTGATCTGGTTTCGCTTGCGATTGAGGCAGGAATTTCGGTCATTCCGATCCCGGGAGCCAATGCGGCGTTATCCGCCTTAATCGTGTCGGGTTTGCCGACCGAACGGTTTACGTTTATCGGTTTTTTGCCGAGGGAGCGCAAAGATATCGTCCAACAGCTGCAAGCTTTGCAATCGGCGCAGGGAACGTTATTATTTTATGAATCTCCGCATCGCGTGAAGAAGACGCTGGAGATTCTGCAGGAGGTACTGGGAAATCGGAAGGTGACCTTGGCACGGGAGCTCACCAAGCGCTACGAGGAATTTGTGCGAGGCAGCATTTCCGAATGCCTGGACTGGCTCACGGAGCATCCGCCGCTGGGCGAATATTGTTTGGTGGTGGAAGCCGGCAGTGCAGAAGAGGAGCAGAAAGAGAAAAATGCCTGGTGGCAGGAGCTTTCGCTGGAGGAGCATGTGGGGCACTATGAGCAGGAAGGACTAAGCCGCAAGGATGCCATGAAAAAAACCGCGGGTGATCGCGGCGTATCGAAAAGGGACATCTATAACGCACTCCTGACGGAGTCGTGAATATGGCTTGCCTGGCCCAAGGGGGATAAACAAAAAGCCCCACAAAGTGGACCCAAGCTTCGATGCTTATTCCAAATACTTTACGGGGACCCCAAAACATATAAATGGGATTAAAGAAAGGATACGCTTCACTGAAAACGTATAATTCTTTAATCCCAAAAAAAGACCCTCCTGCGGCCGGGTTCATAGCCGAGGAAGGCACCAAGGAGATATGAAAAAGGTTAGAATTAACAAAATGTAATAATGCTATTATATACTAAAAATCTTAATTTGTCACAGGTGTAGGGATTTCCGAGATACATTCATGGCAAACAATTTTACCTTTGAAGTAAGTGACGTTCTCAGCGTTACCACAGAAGATGCACGCAGGCTCATATTTCTTAAGCATGATGCGTTCGCCGTCTACATAAATCTCCAATGCATCTTTCTCACCAATTCCGAGCGTGCGGCGCAACTCAATCGGAATGACGACCCGTCCAAGCTCATCGACTTTCCTTACAATTCCTGTTGATTTCATCATAACTTATAAATGCCCCTCTCGCCATAATTTAAAAAAGTCATAATTCGACATAGTTCTAGTTTTTATGTTATTTATAGTACCAACGATTCCCAAAACAGTCAACCTATATTTTTGAGAAATCGGAACCTGTTTACGAAAGTATAGTGAACAAAAGCCTTATATAGCAACGGAATTACCATAATCGAACCAATTTTCACGACGATTTTGGATTTGTCGATTTGGAAAGCGCGATTTTACGTTATTCGACACAGTTCGACATTAGATGTCAAAAGAAGTGTTTATCGGCTAAAACTAAAGAGTTAACGAGAAGGAGTTGAGATGAAATGCATTCACCCATTTCGGAAGAAAAAGTGTTTAAGGACCCCGTCCACAACTATATTCATGTACAGGACGACATCATTTGGCGGTTAATCGATACCCCGGAATTCCAGCGGCTTCGCCGGGTCAGGCAGTTGGGCACTTCTTTCCTGACCTTTCATGGAGCTGAGCACAGCCGATTCTCCCATTCTCTTGGAGTCTATGAAATTACGAGAAGAATCATCTCTCAATTCGAACGGAGAGGGTATTCCGATTGGCCTGCCGAGGAACGGCAAGTTGCGCTCTGCGCGGCGCTGCTGCATGATGTGGGGCATGGACCTTTTTCGCATTCCATAGAAGAAGCTTTTCATATGAACCACGAGGATTGGACATGCCGGATCCTGCTCGGAGATACTTGCGTCAATCAGGTACTTCAGGAGCTCGGTTCCGATTTTCCCGAGAAGGTCGCCTCCGTTATTAACAAAACCTACGATAAGCCAATTGTCATGAATCTGGTCACTAGTCCGCTGGATGCAGACCGGATGGATTATTTGCTAAGGGATGCCTACTATACGGGAGTCAATTATGGAACGATTGATATCGACCGAATCTTGCGGATGCTGCGGCCGTACCGCGATCGGGTCGTCGTGAAGGAATCGGGCATGCACGCGGTGGAGGATTATCTCATGTCGCGGTATCAGATGTACTGGCAGGTGTATTTTCATCCCGTCACCCGAAGCTCCGAAATCATCCTGCGCCAAATCTTTCGCCGGGCCAAGGAGCTGCATGACCGTGGATATGCTTTCCGTTTCATGATCGAACCGCTGCCTGCGTTGTTTTCGGGGAATATCGGCGTGAAACAATACCTGCGTCTTGATGAAGCCTTGATTCAAACGGCCTTTCTGCAATGGACGGAGGAGGAAGACCCGCTTCTTAGCGAATTATGCGGCCGTTTCATGCACCGAAAGCTCTACAAATACGTAGAAATCGACAACATCGATCTGGAAACCATCGACGGGATCCGCCAAGCGTTCCGCGCGGTGGGGCTGCATCCGGAATATGACCTGGAGATTGATTTTCCAACGGATCTTCCTTATGATAAGGTTCATTCCGATATGCCGCTTAACGAGAAACAGATTCTCCTTCTGGACCGGCATGACGAGCTGAGGGAAATCTCGGAGGTATCCGATATCGTACGCTCGATCAGCGGCATTCATAAAGGGCGGTACCATCTTTATTATCCGGAGGAGAAGGTGGGCCCGCTCCTGGGTCAAATGCCGGAGACGATAGCCGACGTTTTCAAACAACAGCATTAAATCAGGCAAAACAGGACAACCGTTAATCCCCTTGCATTCAACCAACTAATGGAAAATAGACGACATAGAAACGACAGGAAGGAGAGTGTGGATAGTATGCTGTTCGACACGCACACTCATATGGACGCTCCCCAATTCGACGAAGACCGGGAAGCTGCAATTCAGCGGGCGCTTGAAGCCGGCGTTACGCGGATGATCAATATCGGATTTAACCGGGAGACGATCCCGACCACGATGAAGCTGGCTGAGACTTATGATTTTATATATGCAGCGGTAGGCTGGCATCCTGTAGATGCGATCACCATGGAGGATCAGGACCTGGATTGGATCGCCTCTTTATGCAGTCACGATAAAGTGGTGGCAATCGGGGAGATCGGCTTGGACTATCATTGGGATACGTCCCCCAAGGAAGTGCAGCACCGCGTGCTTCGGCGCCAGATCGGGCTTGCCCGGGAATTGAACATGCCCATTGTCATTCATAACCGGGATGCGCATGAAGATATCGTTAACATTTTGCGTGAGGAAAAAGCCTCCGAGGTCGGCGGTGTCATGCATTCCTTCTCCGGAAGCTGGGAAACGGCCAAAATGTGCCTGGATATGGGATTCCATATCTCGTTTGGGGGGCCGATTACGTTCAAGAATGCGAAGCAGCCCAAAGAGGTTTTGGCAAAGGTTCCGCTTGATCGATTATTGATCGAAACGGACGCGCCTTACCTGACACCTCATCCCTTCCGCGGGAAACGAAATGAGACCGCATATGTAAAATTGGTGGCGGAGGCGGCGGCCGAAATTAGAGGGTTGTCCTATGAGGAATTGGCCCAAATTACCACCAAAAATGCGCTGGAACGATTTGGTATTTAACGAAAACAAGAGCAAAAGCCATGAAAAAGGGAGCATTTTCGATTAATTAAAGTTTTTTAATCAGAAAAGGCGTTGATATTACAATATTTTAACCTTTTACTTGAGAAAATGTGGTTGAATGTCGCTTTACAACCTGCATACAAACAGGATATCATCTTTTCAGTGATAAGAAGCTGCGATGTGCAGATCGCAGCCGAATATTTCATGAACCGTCTCGCTTAATCTCCGAAATTCTGGAGAACGGGGGAACCGATACTGCGGTGCATACTGGTCTGGATGCACGAAGCTGTATTTGATTTCTTTTTCGGGTCTTTGGGGTGAATTTGAAGGATCTCGCCATGAGCGGGCATCCGGATATAGGGCGTCTCTCTTACGTCCGAACCCGACAGCTAACTCCGTAAGCGAAATAAGAGGGGAAATCTCGTGCATACCATTTCCATGATTTCATTCATCAGGAAGCCACGTTAGAGCCTCTAGTACTCTTTCAATGGCTTCTTTTATTTTTGAATAATGGAGACGGGTCCATCATACTCTTGGTAAACAGGAGGTGATGGCAGATGGACGGAAGACGGGAATTGACGCAGGGTGTAGATAGATAGCAGGGCGCCCTGTGAGAAAAATTGCTATAGTCACGTCAAATGCATTCATGCGTTTACCTAGACGGCGGGACTATGAAGGAGGATGGAATAGTGGGCATTTTTCAACCTGAAGAAACCCATGAATCACAATCATCCAGCATGTCTTACGCATTGAGATGGAAGCATGACAATTTGCGTCAACTGATGTTGCTCGGCGCCATGGGTGCCGTTACGGTATCACTTCTCATATCGTTGGTTGTACATGACCAGGCAGGCAAGGAAGTTCAGCTTGTCGTCGACGGCCGGGTCACTACGGTGGAAACACGTGGATCGTTGCTGCAGGAATTGCTGGATGAGCAAGCGATCACGTTGAGTCCCCAAGATCAAATTTCGATGCCCCTGAACGGCGCAATCCGGGACGGAGACCGAATTATTATTGACAGAGCTATTCCAGTCAACGTTACGGTAGGCAGCAAAACCAAAACCATATTTACATCCCAGGATACAGTTGATCATGTACTCAAAGAGGCTGGCGTTACGATCCAGGGTGAAGATATAGTACAACCGTCGCAAGACACGAAGCTGACCAGCAATATGAATATCCATGTCGTTCGCGTCACGAAGCAAAAAGTTAAGGAAACGGAAGACCGCGAATTCCGCGTGATCAAGACGGCCGATCCATCGCTTGAAAAGGGCGATAACCGCGTCATTCAGCGGGGCGAGTCTGGTCTTATGGTGAACCATTACGAGAAGGTCTACCACAATGGCAAGCTGGTTTCCAAGACGAAGGTCTCCCAACAAATCGAACGCAGAACGAAGGATAAAATCATTGCCGTAGGCACGAAAAAAGTGGAGAAGCCTGTTATCGTCCAGGCGGCAGCCACCGATGTAAAAGCTACACCGGCTAAATTGTCCGGCACGAAAAAAGTAACGACCGCCAAGGCTGTTGAGAACAACGTGGTTTCCCGCGCAGGCGTTGATTTTAAATACAAGAAGGTATTGAACAACGTGTCGATGACCGCGTATTCCGCCGAACAGCAAGGAATCGGTACGCGTACCGCATCCGGCACACGCGTTACGGAAGGTCGCACCATCGCCGTTGATCCTAATATCATCCCGATCGGATGGTGGGTTTACATCGAAGGCATCGGCTTCCGCCGTGCTGAAGATACGGGCGGCGCCATCAAAGGCAACAAAATCGATGTCTATTACGATTCGTTGAAATCGGCCATGAATTTCGGCCGGAAGAGCGGCCGCACCGTTTACGTGATCGGTCCGGTTAAACCTGAATTGAACTAGACGCATGAATTCCAATTTACTTTGCCATTCTAATGCTATACTATTTAGCTTATAATATATGATGATCAAGAAGAGGGAATATTTCCTCTTCTTTTGTTTTGTTAAGACCGGAGTAATCAAGGCTAAACGGGTTGAGCCTTAACATTGTACAGGCCTGCTCTGCTTGGGAAGGAAGAGAACGAACGCATGATTAAAGAAGTGATTGTCGTGGAAGGCAGGGACGATACCGTTGCCATTAAACGGGCCGTAGAAGCCGACACGATCGAAACCGGCGGTTCAGCGATCAACAAACAAATCCTGAAGCGCATAGCGCTTGCCCAGGAGCGCAGAGGCGTTATCATATTGACGGATCCTGACCATGCGGGTGAACGAATCCGCAAAATCGTGGATCAGGGCGTACCCGGCTGCAAGCACGCCTTCATTCCGGAAGCGGATGCTACCCGGAAAGGGGATATCGGCGTGGAGAATGCCTCGCCAGAGGCGATCCGGCGGGCGCTGGAGCGGGTTCACACGTCTTTTGAGGGTGGAGAGAGCCTGATCAGTTTGGAGGATATGCTGGAGGCAGGATTATCGGCTCACCCGGAGGCTGCGGCAAGACGGATGGCGATGGGTAATCTGCTGGGCATCGGATACTGCAACAGCAAGCAGTTCCATAAACGATTGGCCATGTTTCAAATATCGCGGGAAGAATTTCTGGCAGCACTTGCACAGCTGGAAGAAGGGGGCGTTTAGCTAATGAGTCGGATCGAGGATATATCAACACCAAGACGGACGAAGGAGATCATCTCGCGCCATGGATTCTCCTTCAAGAAGAGTCTGGGCCAGAACTTTCTCATCGATCAGAATATTTTGTATAAAATCGTGGAAGCTGCAGGACTGGATGAAGATAAAGGCGCGCTCGAGATCGGACCTGGCATCGGTGCACTGACGGAGAAGCTGGCACAGACGGCAGGAACCGTCACCGCGGTCGAAATCGATCAGCGCCTGATTCCCATCCTAAGGGAAGTCCTGGAGCCCTACGGGAACGTGAGGGTTCATCATGGGGATGTGCTGAAGGTGGATCTTCATGAGCTGTTCCGTCAGGATTTCGCGGACGTATCGAAGGTAAGCGTGGTTGCCAATCTGCCGTATTACGTGACGACGCCGATTCTCATGAAGCTGCTGGAGGAGAAGCTGCCGCTGGAGAACATCGTGGTGATGATTCAGAAGGAAGTGGCCGAACGGATGGCCGCTGCACCGGGAAGCAAGGATTACGGAAGTCTCAGCATTGCCGTTCAATACTACAGCGAGCCTAAGCTGGTCTGCATCGTGCCGCACACGGTGTTCATTCCGCAGCCGAACGTCGAGTCGGCCGTGATTCGCCTGGCGGTCCGGGAACAGCCGCCCGTCCGCGTGGAAGATGAACGATTCTTCTTCGAGGTGGTCCAGGCTTCATTTGCACAGCGACGGAAGACGATTGCCAACAATTTGAAGAGCCGGTTCTTCCCGGGTGAGGGACGTGAACGGCTGGAGCAGCTGCTGCAGGAAGCAGGGATCGACCCTTCACGGCGCGGGGAGACGCTTAGCATTGAGGAGTATGCGCGGCTTAGCAACGTGCTGTTCGGCGCCAATATCCGTTGACGCAGCCGTTCAGGGAGTCTCTGGAGCTTACGGATGGCCTCCGCGCGATAAATTGGCGCTGAACAAGAACCAATAGTCACAGTAGCCCATACCATAGGGTAGGGGTGATGTTGTGATGAACTTGGGAGACTTGGTCGTTCGTAAATCCTACGGCGGCGATGTAACGTTCCGGGTAGAAGGCATGCGGCAAAATAACAATATCGTCATCAAAGGGACGGAATTCCGGTTACTGGCCGATGCTCCCGTTGATGATCTGGTTACGGTCCCGCATCCCACCTTAAGCGAACGAACAAAGCAGGCGCAGATCAAAGCCAATGAATCGCTGGACCGCCTGCAGAAGCAAAGACAGGAGCAGAGCGAGCGTCAACTGGCCAGCCTGCGGCATACTGACGGCGGCCAGCTTGCGGATAAAGGATACTTTGACGTGCCGGGCAAGGTGCTGCATTTGGATGGAGATCCCCAATATCTGAAGAAGAGCATGACCTTGTACAACCAGCTTCGGGTCCCAGCGGAAGGCCATTATATCAATGAGTCGGGGATGGCCGATTCATTATATCGTCTTCTTCCGCGGGTAAGACCTGATATCGTTGTGATCACGGGACATGATGGGGTTCTGAAGAGACGTCAGCCATACGATTTATATAGCCTGGACAGCTATAAGAATTCCCACAACTTCGTCACGGCGATTCAGGTGGCGCGTCAATATGAGCGGAACCTGGATTCCCTGGTCATCGTGGCCGGAGCGTGCCAATCGCATTTTGAGGCGCTGCTGCAGGCTGGAGCCAATTTTGCCAGCTCGCCGGGGCGAATCCTCATCCATGCGCTGGATCCCGTTTACGTCGCCGCTAAAGCGGCCTATACGTCGGTCCGGGATACCGTGAACATCCATGACGTGGTCCATCATACGATCAGCGGCAGCCAGGGCGTAGGCGGAATTGAGACGAGAGGCAGCTACCGGATCGGTCTGCCCAAGCTGCAGGATTTGTCCACCTTGAAGGTTACGCCTTCAGTCAGTTAGGCGCCTAATCCGTTCGATCAGAGGTCCAATAACCGCTGGAAAATGAACCAAGAAGAACCCCACTCGCTGGGGTTTTTTTATTTTTCGTTAAGAAAGTTGTCAAAAAAAATACATAAAGCTTGTCAATTTAGCACATATTAAAGCAAATGAGCGCGAGAATGGCAGGGTCAAAAAAAATACATTGACAATATATTTTTGATGCTGATATAATTAATGTTTTTGAATTGACAAATGATGTAATCTTCGGTATAATGGACAAGGAAAGAGGTGGTCGTCGACAATGGCTAAAAATGCGCTGTTGGAAATCAAACGCAGTCTCGATGCCCATTTAGGGCAAAAAATTACGCTTCGGGCAAACGGTGGCCGTCGGAAGACCGTCGAGCGTACTGGTGTTTTGGAAGAAACGTACCCTTCTGTTTTCATTGTGAAGCTGGACCAAGACCAGCAAACTTTTAAACGTGTGTCTTACAGTTATGCGGATATTTTGACCGAAACCGTGGAGATCATGGTCACCGGTGACGACAACGAGATGCGAATCACCTATATCAAGTCATAACGATACGTCATGAGAGCAGTCTCCGCTTACAGGGAGGCTGTTTTTTGTTGCCATCCTTCCGGAGGGATGACAAGGACGGGTTGAACGCATACTAAAGCTGCGCGAAGCTTATCCCAGCCGTTCTATACGCGGTGACGGAGACTTAAGCATGCGTAAGGCCCATGGAAGGCCGCTGCGTCGCGCAGGATGCTGTTCATGCCATACTCAATACATTTTCCAAGGAGGCGGGATTGATGAGCAGAAGAAGACGAAGCATCATGTCCGATCAATTGAAGACCGAATTGGCTAAAGAATTGGGATTCTACGACACCGTGGAAAAAGAGGGCTGGGGAGGCATTAAGGCCAAGGATGCCGGCAACATGGTAAAACGGGCGATTGAGCTCGCCGAGCGGGCAGCCCGCAAATCCGACCTGTAAGAGTATGGCCGCATCGCAGCAGGGTCTTCCGATTAAGCGGAAGGCCCTGTTTGTTTCATCTTTAGCTTCCTGACTCGCAGGAACAGCTTACGTTATGCGCGTCGATAGGCGTTTTTCTTAAAGCCGGTGCATCGTAAACGTCATCAAACGGTCCCATGACTTCAAAGCCTGAGTTTGATAATATAGAGGCATTAGATGTTTTTCCTCGAATATGTTAAGTTCAAGCATATGGGAAAAGCTAAGGATAGGTGAACGTTCTTGAAAATATACGAAAAAGCACCGGCCAAAATCAATTTGATGCTGGATGTACTCCATAAACGTCCTGACGGCTTTCATGAGGTAGAGATGGTCATGACGATGATCGACCTCGCCGATCGGCTCGAAATGTCCGAACAGAAGCGGGACACCATCATCATCACCTCGCAGGCAGGATACATACCGCTGGACGAGAAGAATTTGGCCTTTCAGGCAGCAAGACTAATCAAAGAGCGCTACGACGTGAAGAAGGGTGTACATATCCACCTGGACAAAAAAATTCCCGTTGCCGCGGGACTCGCAGGAGGCAGCAGCGATGCGGCGGCAACGCTGCGCGGCTTGAACCGCCTCTGGGGGCTCGGCATCCCCCAGCAGGAGCTGCTCGCGCTCGGTGCCGAGCTCGGCTCCGATGTGCCGTTCTGCGTGACTGGCGGCACGGCATTGGCTACGGGGCGCGGCGAAGTCCTCACGCCGATCCAGAATCCGCCGCAATGCTGGGTGATCGTGGCGAAGCCGCCGATCAATGTGTCGACGGCGGAGGTGTATGGCCGCTTGCGCAGCGAGCAAATTCAGTCCCATCCCTCGGCTGAGCGGATGGTGGACGCGCTGGCGCAGGGCAGCTTCCAGCAGATGTGCCAGTCGCTGGGCAACGTGCTGGAAGAAGTCACCTTGAAGATGCACCCGGAAGTTCAGCAGCTGAAGGAAGGTATGCTGAAATTGGGCGCTGACGGCGCACTGATGTCCGGCAGCGGTCCTACCGTCTTCGGGCTGGTCTCCAAGGAATCCAAGGTGGCCCGGATTTACAATGGCCTTCGGGGCTTCTGCAAGGAAGTGTATGCCGTTCGCCTGCTCACTTAGAAACGGTTGGAATTGACAATTCGGGGGCGAATTGCAATCAAAGTTGTATAAATACGTACAAAAGTGTTATATTTAACATATAATATTCGGATTTAGCGAGGAACCCTAGGTGAAAAAATTAAAACGAAGCGAACGATTGGTCGATATGACCCAATATTTACTATCCAAACCGCATACGCTGATTCCGCTGACAACGTTCGCCGAGCGATATGGAGCAGCCAAGTCGTCCATTAGCGAGGATTTGGCGATCATTAAGGACGTATTTGAGAGCGAGGGGCTCGGAGAGCTTCAGACGCTGGCCGGCGCGGCCGGAGGGGTAAGGTACATTCCGAAGCTGCGCAGAGACCATGCCCTGCGCTTTGCGGAGGAGCTGTGCCAGCAGCTTCAGCAATCGGATCGGATTCTGCCGGGCGGCTACCTGTACATGTCCGATCTGCTCGGACAACCTACACTCATGAACGAAGCGGGCAAGATCATTGCGACGGCATTCTCCGACCGGGAGATCGATGTGGTCATGACCGTGGAGACCAAAGGAATTCCGTTGGCCTATGCGACGGCGGCGCAATTGAACCTGCCGGTCGTACTAGTTCGCCGGGACCATCAAGTGACGGAGGGGTCGGCCGTAAGCATCAATTATGTGTCGGGCTCGCACAAGAGCATCCATACGATGTCTTTATCCCGCCGGGCGCTCAAGGAACGCTCCCGGGTGCTGATCGTGGACGATTTCATGAAGGCAGGAGGCACCATTCAGGGGATGGTCGATCTGCTGGGTGAATTTAATGCCGAAGTCGCAGGCGTCGGGGTCCTCGTGGAATCGGGATCGGTAGAAACCGAGGAAAGACTCCTGGAGGACTATATCTCACTCGCGGTTTTGAGCGACGTAGACTCCAAAACCAAGAGAATTACCGTCAAACCTGGTAATTATTTCGAAAACTAGGCACGCGGTTTTTGTCGATATAATAGCGTTTTCATTCGAATCGGCACGAAGTCTGTCGAAAATATCACATTCTAAAAAAAATTCCTGTTTTTAGGACATTTTGTAGTAGAAAAAAGAAGGATTTCGGGTTTGCTGTGTGGAATTATACACCAAGTCTCTGATGGAAAAAGGTGGTGAACACATATGCAAATTACGGATGTCAGACTCCGCCGTGTTAACTCTGAGGGGAGAATGAAGGCAATCGCATCCATTACCATCGATAATGAATTTGTCGTTCACGACATTCGCGTCATCGACGGAAACAATGGAATGTTTGTTGCAATGCCGAGCAAACGCACTCCTGACGGAGAGTTCCGCGACATTGCCCATCCCATTTCTTCCGGTACCCGCGAGAAGATTCAATCGGCTGTATTGGCCGAGTATGAGCGAGCGGCTACTGAAGAAGAAGTGATTGAAGAAGGCGCTTAAGTTTTATAATTGGGGTTCAAGGAAAAGAGAGCCATACCTATGGCTCTCTTTTCTTTTTTTGTAGAATGATATATATTCAGTAGTGAGTTCAAGAGGAGGAGGCATGGCCCTTGAAAAGATTTGCTATTGTGCTCGCCGCTGGGCAGGGCAAACGTATGAAATCCAAACTATATAAAGTGCTGCATCCTGTTTGTGGCAAGCCGATGGTCGGACATGTGGTCCAAACGGTACAGCAGGTGAACTGCGAACGCAGTGTTGTGGTCGTTGGCCACGGCGCGGAAGCGGTTCGCACCTATCTGCAAGACGCAGCCGAGTATGTTCTGCAGGAGCAGCAGCTCGGAACGGGTCACGCCGTGAAGCAAGCCAAGGAACTGCTTGGCGGTGAAGAGGGATCCACGATCGTCATTTGCGGGGACACTCCGCTGGTGACGTCTGAGACGCTGGAGAATCTTCTGAAGCTTCATGAAAGCAGCAACGCGGCCGCCACGGTGCTCACCGCGCATATGGATAACCCGAAAGGCTACGGCCGGGTCATTCGAGGCGAGGATGGAAGCGCGCTTCGGATCGTCGAACAGAAAGATTGCAGTCCGGAAGAGGACGCCGTCACTGAAATTAATACCGGTACCTATTGCTTTGACAATAAAAAGCTATTTGCTGCACTGGATAACGTAACCAACCAGAATGCGCAGCAGGAATATTACTTGACCGATTGCATCGGCATCCTGAAACAAGCCGGCGAGACCGTGCTTGCTTATCAGACGGATGACTACGCCGAATCGATTGGCGTCAACGACCGTCTGGCGTTGTCGGAAGCCGAAGGCTTCATGAGAGAGCGCATCAACCGCTCGCACATGTTGAACGGTGTTACCATCATTGACCCGGCTTCTACGTATATCGGAGCCGACGTTCAGATTGGTTCGGATACCGTGCTTTATCCCGGTACCGTTCTGAAAGGGAACACGGTAATCGGCGAAGACTGCGTCATCGGGCCGGACACCGACATCGAGGACTCCGTTATCGCGGATGGTGCCAGCGTCAAACATTCGGTGCTCAGCAGCGCTGAAGTCGGCTCCCGAACCTCGGTAGGGCCTTTTGCTTATCTCCGTCCGGGGGCAAAACTCGGAGCTGACGTGAAGGTGGGCGACTTCGTCGAAGTGAAGAACGCGACGATTGACGACGGCTCTAAGGTATCCCATCTCAGTTATGTTGGCGATGCCAAAGTCGGCAAAAACGTCAATATCGGCTGCGGTGCGATTACAGTCAACTATGATGGTTATAATAAGTCCATTACCGAGATTGAAGATGATGCATTTATCGGCAGCAACGTGAATTTGATTGCACCGGTGAAGGTGGGCAAGGGCGCATTCGTTGTTGCAGGCTCGACCATTACGCATTCCGTCTCGGACAATGATCTGGCCATCGCCAGACAGCGTCAGGAGAACAAGCCAGGGTACGCAGAGAAGATCCGGGCACGCGCCATCGCCAAGAAGAACAAGAAATCGTAATTATCCCTGCTTCTCTTTTCCAAGATAAGAAGCGGTGATCGGATAGCCTAATTCAACGAACCAGCACGGAGGGTTTTTATTCTATGACTTATCTTGATTCTAAATTAAAAATATTCACGTGTAATTCCAATCCTAAACTTGCCCATCAAATCGCTGATTATATCGGCATTCCGATGGGAGAGTCGCATACAACCAGCTTCAGTGACGGCGAGATTCAAGTTAAGCTCTCCGAGAGCGTACGGGGTTGTCATGTCTATATTGTGCAGTCCACTTGCTTGCCGGTGAATGATAACCTGATGGAGCTGCTGGTTATGGTGGATGCGCTCAAGCGGGCATCCGCGAAGAGCATCAACGTGGTTATTCCGTATTACGGATATGCCCGTCAAGACCGTAAAGCGCGTTCGCGGGATCCGATCACCGCTAAGCTGGTTGCCAACCTGATCGAAAA
This sequence comes from Paenibacillus sp. CR_12, assembly GCF_041953985.1. Lineage (NCBI taxonomy): Bacteria > Bacillati > Bacillota > Bacilli > Caryophanales > Paenibacillaceae > Paenibacillus > Paenibacillus sp. CR_12. The sequence goes on from NZ_JAVFHO010000015.1 coordinate 22,666, forward strand.
GGCAGGGGCTCATCGCGTCATTACGATGGACCTGCATGCGATGCAGATTCAAGGATTTTTCGATATTCCGGTGGATCATTTGCTTGGCGTGCCGATCCTTGCCCAATATTTCCGTTCGAAGCAGATCGAGAACCCGGTCGTTGTATCTCCGGATCACGGCGGCGTGGTTCGCGCGAGAAAGCTTGCTGATTTCCTGAATGCCCCGCTGGCGATTATCGATAAACGCCGGCCGGAGCCGAATGTCAGTGAAGTCATGAACATTATCGGGAATATCGAAGGCAAGACCGCCATTTTGATCGATGACATCATCGATACCGCCGGAACGATTGTGCTGGGTGCCAATGCGTTGATGGAAGGCGGCGTGAAGGAAGTCTATGCGTGCTGTACGCATCCGGTTCTCTCGGGCCCTGCCCATGAGCGTCTGGAAAACTCCCCGCTGAAGGAAGTTGTCGTAACGGATACGATTCCGATCACCAATCCGAACCCTAGCAGCAAACTGACGGTACTGTCGGTTGCTCCGTTGATGGGTGAAGCCATCATCCGGGTTCACGAGGAATTGTCGATCAGCAAGTTGTTTGAAATAGAATAATAAACCGTGTAAAAGGCAGGGTTACATCTCCTCATGAGGGAAATGTAGCCCTTGTCGGCTATGACGGCATTACGGCCTTTGAGCAGATGCAGATGGACAGCCACCAAGAAAACGTTTTCAAAATCATGACCTGCCAATAACAGGGCGACGTCCATCCCCTGTCAGTATCCGGGCCTGGAGATGAAAGTGAACGTACTCCGGTTGTACAGCGTTCCCTCAAGCTCGACAAAATAGGCGTCGACCGCAGTGATCAGACCCACGTCGATGTGACAACCGAGTTCATAGACCTGAACAGGGATGCCATGCTTCATATGGTATTGAAAATGGCTGTGATGCGTTAATTTCTGTTCGAAAGCTTTCAATGCCGATTCACCTTCTTATGAGGGCATAACGCCAATAGGTTTTGTTCATATTGTACTCAGAAATGCGCAAAGAAGAAAGTATAAATCGTGAAAGGAATCAACCTGTGATGAAATGGATTGTCGGACTGGGCAACCCCGGTCCCAATTATGAGAAGACACGCCACAATGTTGGATTCATGGCATTGGATGCCCTCGCAGAGCGCCATGGCCTGAAGTTCAATCAGAATAAATGCAAATCGGTCATCGCCGAAGGAATGATTGGCGGCACCAAAACCGTCCTGATCAAACCGATGACGTTCATGAATCTCTCGGGCGAGGCTGTGCGTGCTTATATGGATTATTATAAGGTGAGCCTGGAAGACATGATTGTGGTTTATGATGATTTGGATACCGTCGTCGGTAAAATCCGCCTGCGGTATCAGGGCAGCGCCGGAGGACATAACGGTATCAAGTCCATCATTCAGCATATCGGGACCCAGAGCTTCAACCGGGTCCGAATGGGCATTTCGAGACCCGAGCCGGGTTATGCGATTGTCGACTACGTGCTCGGGACGTTCCCGAAGAAGGAGCGCGAACAGCTGCAGCACATGGTGGAAGAGACCTGTGACGCACTGGAATTCAGTTTGGGTCATACCTTTGAGCAGACTATGGCGAAGTTTAACAAGTCGTAGAAGAGCAACATAGATGAGGAACATAGATGAAGTATCCCGGTAAGATGACTCCGAGGCATTCGATAATGGGGACATCCGGGTCTTAAACAAGGGAAATCCGGACATACTGAAGGTAATATACGACCTTCAGGAGGCATATGATGGCGATAACCTATGTTTGCAGACATTGTCGAGCGTTCCAGGGCCGCATCGATTCCCATGATGTATCCGAAGCCCGTCTCGGATTTGATTCCTTGACCCCTGAGGAACGCAGGGATATAATAGCGTATGATTTTAACGGAGAAGTGATGGTTCGGGTAACCTGCGATCATTGCAGGGAAGCGCTCGAGGCCCATCCGGAACTCAGCCTTTTGGCAAACCCCCTGCAATGAGAGTATAATGGGGTACACGACGTTTTTTCGTAGACGACATACAGCGGCAGAGCCTGCCGCTGCTTTAGCCTTGGCAGTTTTGCTCAAGGCTTCTTTTCGGTTATAATTTTTCGGCAATCGTCTAAAATTCCATGAGAAATAGAGTCTAGGAAATTCATTTCTTTTGCATAAGAGAGGTGCCCCTTTTGTTACAAGCACTTATTGATGTATTTTCGAAGGATTCGGACTTCAAATCCATAACGTCTGGCGTTCATGCCGGCATGAGGGAGCAATTGATCTCCGGTCTTTCCGGGTCGTCCAGGCAGATCTTAATGGCTGCCCTGCACCAGGACCAGCAGCGCCCGCTGCTCGTGGTCACTCATAATATGTTTTCAGCCCAGAAAATCGCAGATGATTTACAGGAAGCGCTGTCATCGGATCAAGTGCTGTTATACCCTGCGAATGAACTGGTGGCGGCGGAGTCGGCCGTTTCAAGCCCCGAGACTCTGGCGCAGCGGATCGATGTGCTCGTCCGTTGTGCAAGAGGCTTCCGGGGTATTGTCGTTGCGCCATTTTCCGGCGTGCGCCGCCTTCTCCCCGCTCCCGAGGTGATGTCCGATGCCCGAATCGTGCTTCACGACGGCGGGACCCTCGTGTTGGACGCCTTCCTCAACCGGATGATCGAGATGGGGTACGAACGCGTGGAACGGGTAGAGCGCCGCGGCGAGATGAGCGTCCGCGGGGGGATCATCGACTTCTACCCGATGACAACGGCCATGGCGTACCGTGTCGAGCTGTTTGATGAGGATATCGACTCGATCCGAACCTTTGATCCGACGGATCAGCGCTCTATCGACAAGGTCCGGGAGGTCATGATCACACCGTGCAAGGAAATCATTGCGGATGCGGAGCGGCTCAGCCGCACGGCGGATACGGTGGTCCGCCTGCTGGAGGCGCAGCTTGAACGCATGAGCGACCGTCAGGCCAAGCTCCGCCTGCGGGATGAAATACACCGGGAAGTCGAAATGCTGCGCGAGCGGATCTACTTCCCTGAAATCTATAAATATATCTCCTTGTTGTATCCGGAGAAGACCAATTTGTACGATTACATGCCGAAGGATACGATTCTGATCATGGATGAGCCTGCCCGTCTGCTGGAAACAGCCAAGCAGTTGGAGCGGGATGAAGCGGAATGGAATTTGCATCTGATGCAAAACGGCAAATCGCTGCCGGATCTGCCGTTGTCCCTGGATACGGAGGAGCTGATTTATCAGCATCCTTACCAGAGTCTGATGATCTCCATCTTCCTGCGCCAGGTGCCGAGAATGCAGCCGCAGAATATCGTCAATGTCATTACGCGCGGCATGCAGGATTTCCATGGCCAGATGAACGTGCTCAAGGCCGAGATGGAACGCTGGAAGAAGTCAGGCGTCCAGGTCATGATGCTTGCCGGCGATGCGGAGCGGATGGACCGGATGCGGCGGGTTCTGCAGGACTACGGCATCGAAGAACCGGTTATGCTGGAAGGCCATCTCCAGAACGGCTTCGAGATGCCCTCGGTTCACGCGGCCATTATTACGGAGAGCGAGATGTTCTCCTCAAAGCAGCGAAAAACACGCAAAACCACGAAGAATATGGACAACGCCGAGCGCATCAAGAGTTATACGGAGCTCAAGGTCGGCGATTATGTAGTGCATCAAAACCACGGCATCGGGAAATATATGGGGATCGGGACGCTCGAAATCAACGGAATCCATAAGGACTACATGCATATTCTCTATGCTGGGGGCGATAAGCTGTCCGTTCCGATCGAACAGATCGATCTCATCCAGAAATATGTAGGTTCCGAGGATAAGGAGCCGAAGGTTTACAAGCTGGGCGGAAATGAATGGACGCGGGTCAAGAACAAGGTTCGTTCCTCCGTTCAGGATATCGCCGACGATCTGATCAAGCTGTATGCCGAGCGTCAGTCTGCGCCGGGGTACGGATTTGAGAAGGATACGTCCGAACAGCAGGAATTCGAGGACATGTTCCCTTATGATGAAACCCCCGATCAGCTTCGGGCCATTACCGAAATCAAAAAAGACATGGAGCAGAACCGGCCGATGGACCGGCTCTTATGCGGTGACGTCGGTTACGGGAAAACGGAAGTGGCGGTTCGCGCTGCATTCAAGGCGGCGATCGAAGGCAAGCAGGTTGCGGTGCTGGTACCGACCACGATTCTGGCCCAGCAGCATTACGAGACGTTCCGGGAGCGCTTCGCCAATTACCCGATCAATATCCAGGTGCTGAGCCGTTTCCGCAGCCGGAAGGAACAGAATGAGACGATCAAAAAAGTGAAGCAGGGCTCGGTCGATATTCTGATCGGCACACACCGACTCCTGTCCCAGGATATTGTGTTCAAGGACCTGGGGCTGCTGATCGTGGATGAGGAGCAGCGCTTTGGCGTTACGCATAAGGAAAAATTGAAAAAGCTGAAGACCAATGTCGACGTGCTGACGCTGACGGCAACGCCGATTCCGCGCACGCTGCATATGTCGATGCTCGGCGTTCGGGACTTGTCCGTGATCGAGACGCCGCCGGAGAACCGTTTTCCGGTGCAGACGTATGTCGTGGAGCATAGCCAGACTTTGGTGCGGGAAGCCATTGAACGGGAGCTGGCCCGAGGTGGTCAGGTATACTATCTCTACAATCGGGTTCAAGGGATCCAAGAGATGGCTGCCCAGATATCGATGCTGGTGCCGGAGGCCCGCGTAGGCGTAGGGCATGGCCAAATGTCGGAAACGGAGCTGGAGAAGACCATTCTCGATTTCCTGGACGGCGAATACGACGTATTGGTGAGCACAAGCATTATCGAGACGGGTGTCGACATTCCGAATGTCAACACGCTTATCGTGCACGACGCCGACAAAATGGGCCTCTCCCAGCTGTACCAGCTGCGTGGGCGCGTCGGACGTTCCAACCGGATCGCGTATGCCTATTTCACGTACCAGCGGGATAAGGTGCTGACCGAAGTAGCCGAGAAGCGGCTGCAGTCGATTAAAGAGTTTACGGAGCTGGGCTCCGGATTCAAGATTGCGATGCGGGACTTGTCGATCCGCGGAGCGGGCAACTTGCTCGGGGCGGAGCAGCATGGCTTCATCGCTTCGGTCGGGTTTGACCTGTATTCACAGATGCTGGCAGAGGAGATTCAGAAACGCAAAGTCAGCATGCTGGGCGAGCCGTCATTGCCGTCGAAGGACTGGAACACGTCCATCGATTTGGGGATTGACGCTTACCTGCCGTCCGATTACATCTATGACAGCATTCAGAAGATCGAAATTTATAAAAAAGTGGCCGTCGTTTCCTCGATCGACGAATCGGCTGAGCTTGAGGACGAGCTGCTTGACCGCTTTGGCGAGCTGCCGCTGGCGGTAAGCAACCTGCTTGCCGTATCCCGTTTGAAGGTATATGGCCGTACGTACGGGATCGATTCCATTACCCAGCGCGGGGACGACGTTCTCCTGCAGTTTTATGAAGGGCAAGATAAAGCGGTGGACACCGCAGGGCTTGCGCAAATTGGAAATCAGTTCGAAAGACGTGTACAATTTGAACAAGGGCCGGCGATGGCCATTCGAATCAAAGGCAAGGGACTATCCGATCAACAACTGTTAGAATTGCTTGAGCAATTCCTGGAGGCTGCAAAAGGGCCATTCAACCTGAAGGGAGAACTACAAAATGCCGTCAAGAAATAATAAGGCATGGAAGACGTTTATTGTATCGATCACAGCTGTACTATCCATGTCGATGATCGCTGCGTGCGGAAACGACAAGACTAAAGGTGCCGAAGAAGATAACAGCAAAGTCATTGTCAAATATAAGGGTGGAGAAATTACCGAGAAGGAATTTGACCTGGAACAGCGCATGATTCAGTTCATGTCCCCGGAATATGCCCAATTTTTGCAAATGGATGAATTTAAGGAGTATTTGGCGAAACAGGGGGTAGCGTATGAGTACCTGTACGCCAATGCTGACGATAAAGCCAAGGAAGCTGCCGAGAAGCAAACGGATGATTTGTTAAAGCAGCAAAAAGCCGGAATGGGCGAGGAACAGTTTAAATCCGCCCTGGAATCCCAAAAATTGACGGAGGACGACCTGAAGAATTATATGCTTCGCGTCATGACCGTCATGGAGCATGAGAAGAATCAGGTAACCGAAGAGGATATCAAGAAGGAATTCGATGCGAACAAGAAGGACTACACCAACATTAGCGTTCGTCATGTCCTGATTGCTTTTCAAGATGCCGAAGGCAAGGAGAGACCGGAGGGCGAGGCGCTCAAAATTGCCAAGGAAGTACAGTCCAAGCTGAATAAAGGGGAGGATTTTGCTGCTTTGGCGAAGGAATATTCCCAGGACCCGGGCTCCAAGGACAGCGGAGGCCTGTATGAGAACAAGCCGGCAGGCAGTTGGGTGCCTCAATTTAAGGAAAAGGCCTTAACGCTGGAACTGAACAAAATCAGCGATCCGGTAGAAACCGATTACGGCTACCATGTCATGAAAGTGGAGAAGCGCGAGGAAGTGACGTATGACAAGCTTCCAGCCGATCAGAAGGAAGGCATTCGTAGCGAACTGGCTTCGGCGAAGATCGACAACTTTATGCAGAATGAACTCAACAACCTAATTGAGAGCATGAACCTTCCGAAGAGCGAGAATGCGGACAAGCCTGCCGAAGGCACGGGCGACCAGAAGACGGACGGCACGACCGACAAACCGGCAGAGGGCGACCAAACACCGGATGCAGGCAAGGAAGATACGGGTAAATAAGCCCGTGGCCCGTGGACCGGCATCGGCACAAGGATATTGTGCTGCGAGTGATGCCAAATCGACGGCCAGCGTGATGATGAAATGGCGTGATCCTGTGAATCCATAACGTGCGATGCGCGCGTTATGGATTTTTTCTCCCCCCGGGCGGTGAAGTCGCTCCTGACGAGATTTATTTTTGGATTTCGCAACCAACAGAGGGTAGATGATGTATAAGGAATTGGGAATGGATGAATACTATGGTCAGACATTAACTCTTATATACCTGGGGACATCCTCTTCCCGAATGGAACAGTAGTTGAAAAATCTTCTTATGAAAGTGGGGCAACAAGTGACATGAAAGCTACTGGTATCGTCCGCCGTATTGATGACCTCGGGCGCGTGGTCATTCCAAAAGAAATTAGACGCACACTGCGGATTCGCGAAGGCGACCCGCTCGAAATCTTCGTGGACCGGGATGGCGAAGTCATTCTGAAGAAATATTCACCGATCGGTGAATTGGGCGATTTTGCGAAGGAATATGCAGAGTCCCTTTATGAGAGTACAGGCCACATCACGATCATATCGGACCGTGATACGTTTATCGCCGTTGCAGGCGGCTCCAAGAAGGAGTATTTGGACAAGCCGATCGGCAACCTTCTTGAAAACTGCATGGAAAATCGCAAGACGGTACTGGAAAGCAACAACGGTACGTATGAGATCAGCAAAGACAATCCGGAAGCGTTGTCCGCTTTTGTCGCCGCGCCTATCATTGCAGGAGGAGACCCGATTGGCAGCGTCGTGCTGCTGAACAAGGACGAATCCGTGAACATGGGCGAGATGGAAGTGAAAATGGCTGAAACTGCCGCAGGTTTCCTCGGCAAGCAAATGGAACAGTAGACGAGGACATCGTTCCTTGGATGGAGACTCCCGCTGAACGTTGATCACAGGGTCAATCGGCAGCGGGAGTTTTTGTTTGTCCGGTCGATTTTTGTGCCACTCTCCCACCCTTGGTTATAATGGAGGTACGCATGGCAGCGTCTGCATGAGGATCGGCTTGCGATGCGAAAGAAGAGACTAGGGGATTGGAAGAGGATATGAAACCAGATCAAACCGGGGCAAGGCTGCTGCAGGGAGCGTTTATCCTCAGCGCAGCCGCCATTCTGTCCAAGCTGATTGGCACGCTGCAAAAAATACCGCTGCAAAACATGGGCGGCGATGCCGTCTTTGGCATCTACAACACGGTTTATCCGTTCTATATGATGATCATTACGATCGCGGCGATCGGCTTTCCCGCGGCCGTATCCAAGTATGTGGCAGAGTATGAGGCGGAAGGGCGCACGCGGGACGGTCATCGGCTGCTGCGCTTGTCCTCCGCCGCGCTGGTGCTGTTCGGTCTGGTTCTCGGTTTCCTGATGTACGCCTGCGCTCCGTGGATCGGGAAGTGGATCGGCAGCAGCCAGGTAATACCGGCTCTCCGCGCAGGAGCTTTGGCGCTGGCCTTCGTGCCCTGGATGTCGGTTCTGCGCGGTTACTTTCAGGGGCTGCATAATATGGTGCCGACGGCCATCTCCCAGATTACGGAGCAGATGGTCCGCGTCGGGGTCATGATCGTGCTGCTGCTCTACCTGATCCGTGTCGGCGCCGATGCCGACGTGATTGCGGCGGGGGCGCTGCTTGGATCTGCTGCCGGCGGTGCCGCCGGGCTTTTGGTGATGGGGATCTACTGGCGCAAGCATAACCGGGCATCTCGGAGCGCTTCGCGGGGAACAGCAAGGCACGAATTCGGAGAGTCCGGTATGAACAAAACGGAGATGCGTGCCGATGTAACTAAAGAGGGAGCAGGTGTTCTGCTTGGCCGCCTGCTCGCTTATGGCATCCCGGTCTGCCTCAGTCTGCTGGCGGTTCCGCTGATCGGACTGGTGGACACCTTCACCGTGCCCCGGCTATTGGCGTCCGGCGGACTTGGCGAATCGCTGGCCATGGCGGAGTTTGGGGTCTATAACCGCGGCCTGCCGCTGGTCCAGCTGGTTACGATGCTGGCCGCTTCCTTGTCGGTGCTGTTCATCCCTGCGTTGGCGGAAGCCAAGTTCAAGGGAGAATCGGACCGGGTCGCAAGCCAAAGCCGCATGGCCCTTCGCTGGTTCTGGCTGATCGGCATGACGGCCTCCGTAGGCCTGGCTGTGCTCGCTGAGCCGATCAATATCATGCTGTATGAGGATGCCGCAGGTACGGGCACGATGCAGGTGATTGCCTTTACAGCGGCCGGGGGGACGCTGAGCACGATTACGGCAGCGCTGCTCCAGGGCATCGGCATGGTCAAGGGGCCGGCGATTCACCTGCTGGCTGCGGCAGGTCTGAAACTGCTGCTCAACCTGCTGCTGGTGCCGCAGTTCGGCATTACCGGCGCGGCCATCGCCGGCGTGGCAGCGCATCTGACCGCCGCCGCGCTCAACCTCGCGCTGCTCTCGCGAAGGGCCGGCGCCCGTCTTGACGCCGGCGGGATGCTCGCGAGGACGCTGCCGGTCCTCGCTGCGGTGGCGCTGGCCGCCTGGGGCGCAGGTGCCGCGTCCGGCGGCCTTCTGGGGGCGGCCGGCGTAGCTCCGGGCCGCCTGACCCACGCGGTCGCGAGCCTGAGCGGCGTCGCGGCCGGCTGCGGCGCCTTCCTCATCGGCGCCGCGCTCACGAAGCTCCTCACCGAGGAGGAGCTTCGGATGCTGCCGAAGGTCGGAAGACCGCTGGCAGCCTTCTTGCGGGCCCTGCGCGTGCTGCGCTGAACCGGGCAGACGTGCAGATGTTTGATCTTCTGTGATATAGTAGTGTACGATAACGACGTCGACAAAGGCGGACGAAGACGAAAGGAAGTAGCTTATGAGTGCATCCATTACGGTGGTCGGCTTGGGTTCTGGCAATCCGGATCGATTGACGATAGGCATCATCAAAACCATGCAGCGGGCATCGAAGGTGTATGTGCGCACATTATCCCATCCCGTCATGGCTGCGTTGAAAGAGTTCCAGGTACAGCCGGAATCGTTTGACCATGTGTATGAAGCGCATGACACCTTTCCCGAGGTGTACGAATCCATTGCGGCCGCTCTAATCAATTTGGCCAAAGCCGCGAAGGACGACGAGCGCGAGATCGTCTACGCGGTACCCGGGCATCCGATGGTAGCGGAGGCAACGGTCCGGCTATTGCGCGAGCGCTGCCCCGGAGAGAATGTGACGCTTACGGTGCTCGGCGGCGAGAGCTTTCTGGACGAGGCCTTCGTCCGCCTTGGTTTCGATCCCATTGAGGGCTTCCAGCTGCTCGATGCCGCTGAGCTTCGGGCAAGCGTCATCCAGCCGCAGCTGCATACCCTGATCGGCCAGGTGTATGACATGTTTACGGCTTCGGAAGTGAAACTGGCGCTGATGGAGCTGTATCCGGACGATTATCCGGTCATTGTCGGCCATGCGCTGGGCGTTGAGGGCGAGGAAGCGATCCAGCAAGTGCCGCTCTTCGAGCTCGATCGCATCGACGGCTACGGCAATTTGTCGCTGATCTATGTACCCCGAAGCGATGACAGTAATCTAAGGCAGCGGACGTTTGCGAGGCTTCATGAGATCGTTGGCATTCTCCGCAGTCCCGAAGGCTGTCCGTGGGACCGTGAGCAGACCCACGAATCCATCCGCAAAAATCTGATCGAAGAAACCTACGAGGTATTGGAGACGATTGACGAGGATGACCCCGAGCATATGCAGGAGGAACTCGGCGACCTGCTCCTGCAGATTATGCTGCATTCCCAGATGGAAGAAGAGCTGGGCACCTTCACGGTGTACGACGTCATTCAAGCCCTGAATGACAAGCTGATCTTCCGTCACCCGCATGTTTTTGGCGAGAGCAGCGCCAAAGACGCGGAATCCGCCCTGCAGAACTGGGAGCAGATGAAGGCGGAAGAGAAACGGCGCAAGGGGCTCTCCCCGGAGAAGGCTTCGGCGCTGGACGGCATCCCGCGGGACCTTCCCGCCTTGATGAAGGCGTACAAGCTCCAGAAGAAGGCGTCCAAGGTGGGCTTCGATTGGGATAACATCGACGGCGTATTCCAGAAGATTGAGGAAGAGCTCGGTGAACTGCGACAAGCGGTGACGGAGGGTCAATCCGACGAGGAAACGGCGCTCGAGCTCGGTGACCTGTTGTTCGCGGTTTCCAATGCGGCAAGATTCATCGGCGCGGATCCGGAAGAGGCGCTTTCGAGAACGAACCGGAAGTTTATCCGTCGCTTCAGCTACATAGAGGAGCAGCTTGCCGCCCAGGGCAAAACCCTGCAGGAAAGCACCTTGGACGAGATGGAAGCCCTGTGGCAGTCCGCCAAAACGGGATCGGCGCATCACGGCGGTATCGAAGAGTGAAAAAACGCATCTTTTCACGTAAAAAATAAAAAAATAGGGATATGCGGCAGGAATTCCGCAAGGCATCCAGAATAATCATTAATGGTGAAATCTTGCAGAGTGCAAGGCGGTATAACCGAATAACCGTAAATCTTATATTTTTCTGATAATTGGGAGGATTTAATTCATGAACAAAACAGATCTGATCAACAACATTTCCGGTAAAAGTGGATTGACTAAAAAAGACGTAGAGAACGTCCTGAACGGCTTCCTTGGCGAAATCACGGAAGCTTTGGCTAATGGCGATAAAGTTCAATTGATCGGCTTCGGTACATTCGAAACTCGCAAGCGCGCTGGACGCACAGGCCGCAACCCGCAAACAGGAAACACGATCGAAATTCCAGAATCCAACGTTCCTGCGTTCAAGGCAGGCAACAAGCTTAAAGAAGCTGTAAAATAATGCGCGTCGATAAATTCCTGAAAGTATCGAGGTTAATCAAGCGGCGTACCGTAGCGAAAGATGTATCGGATCAAGGCCGGGTGCTGATCAACGGCCGCGAGGCCAAGCCGAGCAGCACGGTTAAAGTGGGCGATGAGATCACCGTCCAGTTTGGCCAGAAGCTGGTGACCGTCCGGGTCGAGCGTCTTACCGAGACAACCCGTAAAGATGAGGCGACCAGCCTCTATACCTTGGTCAAGGAAGAACCGATCGTTAAAGATCGCGGATTGGACTGGTAAACAGCCCGAGCCGTTCCATGAAACGTCCCTCTCACCATAAGGTGGGGGGGACGTTTCTGTTTTCATCCTGGCGTGTATATATGTACGGGAGATCCGGGCTCCCGTTCGTTTATGTAGCATCCCGGCTGCTTTCCGATCTTTCATGAAGGTGTGCGCCGCTTCCGGTTCTAAAGACAGGCACCTCCCCATAAGCTATTGTTAAAAGGAGGGGTACATGCCATGATCGACCAAGGGAAGGGCAAGTTTCATGATCTGCGGATGCAGAACCGGAAGCTGCTGGACATTACGGGTGTCCAAAACGTGGAGAGCTTTGACAGCGAAGAATTCCTGCTTCAGACCGAGCTTGGGCATCTGACCATTCGGGGGCAAAATTTACATATTAAAAATCTCAGCCTGGAAGAGGGGCTTTTGTCGATTGAAGGTCAGGTGCACTCCCTGATATATTTGAATCCCGGTTCGCAGACCAAGAACAAGAGTCTGCTGGGCAAGCTTTTTAAATGAATCCCAGCGTACAATGGATCACGCTGCTCTGGATGCTCTTCTCCGGAGCAGCGATGGGAGTCGCCTTCGACAGCTACCGGGTGCTGGCAGGGCAGCTCCGTTTCCCGCAATGGTCCAAGCATGCCCTGGACTTCCTTTACTGGATTGCGGCAGCCTTCTTCATTTTTCGCATGTTATACATGACCAATGACGGGCAGCTACGCTTTTATGTGTTTGTGGGGCTATTTATAGGGGTTTGGATCTATTTTTTATTATGGAGTGTCATAACCCAGCGTTTTGTGGTAATGTTAATTCAAGTGACAAAAGGCTTGCTGTCCTTTTTGTACAAGCTGTTCCGTATGCTGTTATGGAATCCGATCAAAGGAATCCTGATGCTGGGCTTAGGGCTGTTAAGGTTTCTATGGAAGTTTCTCCTGTCGCTGTTGCGTTTAATCCTTAAATGCCTCATGCCTTTTTGGCGACTCCTGAAATGGACGCTGAGACCGATCACGTCCAGGGTCAGGCTGCCGGCATGGAGCAGGCAATTAGCGGACAAGGTTATCAAGGCGTGGAAGCGCTGGTTTTAGGAGGTATGGTCATGGGAAGATTTGCTGATCCATCGAAGCAGGCTCCCCAACAAACCAAGACAAAGAACAAAGGCGCCCGCCGGCGTAAGAGAATGTTTGTGGCGATGATGGCGCTGTTTTTGATCTGGGCAGGATCAACGCTCTGGTCCCAGAATGACCGCATCCGTAATCAGAACGAAGCGCTAGCTCAGAAGCAAGAGGATTATAAGTCCGTTGAACAGTCGCTCATCCAGATTACTCACGAAGTGGAGCGATTGAAGGACCCAGAATATATCGGGCAGATTGCCCGCAAGAAGTTCGGATTGTATCTGCCGAATGAAACGCCGATCATTCAGCCCCAAAATTCGGGCGAATCGCCGTAATTAGGCATGACAGACGTCTGTTGACCTTGTTTAGGTCATTATCGTATAATCAAATCACCGCAGCGCGATTTCTAAATCGGACTGTATATTTTTAAGGGAGGATCATTTTATTCTATGGCAATTGAAGTGGGCACCAAGTTAGAGGGCAAGGTGACAGGCATAACGCATTTTGGAGCATTTGTGGATCTGTCAGGAGGTGTCACGGGTCTCGTTCACATCTCGGAAATCGCCGACAACTACGTTAAGGATGTCAACGATCATTTGAAGATCAACGATGTCGTTACCGTGAAGGTGATTAATGTCGACAAGGACGGCAAGATCGGTCTTTCGATCAAGCAGGCTGTCGACAAGCCGGCTTCCGAAAGTCGTCCACCCCGCGCACCGAGACCGGAACGCAGTGGAGGCGGCGGAGAACGATTCGGAGGTGGCGGTGGAGGAGGATTCAACCGCGAACGCGGTGGACGCCCGTTTAAGCCTGCGGCCAACAAGCCTTCATTTGAGGATAAAATGTCACGCTTCCTGAAAGACAGTGAAGAACGAATCTCTTCGCTCAAGAAGAATACGGAAGGCAAACGCGGCGGACGCGGAGCCAAACGTATGTAATTCGATAAAATATAAACTGACCGCAGAGGGAAATTGCCTTCTGCGGTTTTTTTGTCGTTGCATCCAAGGGTACGACAGGTTCCTACGCATTTTACGGCGCCAATCTGCGGAATGAACGCAGGGTGGCCGCCTCAATTCGGGAAATGGTCTGCCCGAACGCCCCAGGCTAGACCTGCGGAAACCCGGCTGGGCGCGGGGGATGAGCGGTCGTTTCCCGAACGTTCGCAGGGCACGTTGATTTTGTCGGAAATTTCTTTGGGGCTTGTCCGGTGTTCTGACAAACTTTCCGAAACGGGGGTTTTATAATGGGACCAACAAATTCGTGAAGAATGGGGTGCCAGCGTAATGGATAAAAGAAATCTGGTGATGTTTCCGGGTACTGAGGCAGTTAAAGGGGGAGCGGGTTCCATTCGTGCCCGCGTGGCGGAACGGTTAGGGCAGCTGCCTTTCCTGCAGCGTCCCATCCACTTCCTGGCCGCAAAGAAGTGGATGATCCTGCTAACCTTCATGGGTCTTCTGCTCGGACGAGCTATGATTCTGGGGGAACTTTCTCCATTTGCCGTCGCCTATTTCGCAGTCATCGCCTTTATGCGACGCGATGTTTTGCTGCCGGTAGGCGCAGCGATCGTTGCAGGAAGTTTATTTGCTTCCTTTCCGGTGGCATGGATGGTGCCGGCAGAGATTTTGATCTTTTATTTTATGATGCGGGGATTGGAGACGTATGATCGGGCGGAATTGTCTTATGCACCTTTGATGGTATTTGTCTCCACCTTCTTTGTGAACTTGTTCAGCGTCCTCATCGGACCAAGCATTACCTGGTACTCCATGATGATGCTCACCTTGAATGCCGTACTCAGTTTCGTATTGACGCTGGTCTTTATCCAGGCGATTCCGGTGCTGACGCTTCGTAAAAAAACGCATGTTCTTCGTAATGAAGAAATTTTATGCATCATCATTCTGCTGGCGTCGGTCATGACAGGTGCCGTCGGCTGGACCGTTCAATCCCTGTCGGTGGAGCATGTCTTATCCCGGTATCTGATTCTGCTGTTTGCGTTGGTAGGGGGTGCGCCGCTGGGCGCCTCGGTTGGCGTAGTGACGGGCCTAATCCTCAGTTTGGCCAATATATCGGCCTTCTCGCAGATGAGCCTGCTCGCCTTTTCCGGGATGCTCGCCGGTATGCTGAAGGAAGGGAAGAAGGGCGGCGTTTCGCTGGGCATGCTGCTCGGGGCAACCATTCTTTCCATCTATTTCAGCAATCCCGGAGAAGTCATGATCTCCACATGGGAAACCTGCGCAGCCATCGTGCTGTTCCTCATTACACCGAAAAGCGTGATGCAGGCCATCGGCAGATATGTGCCGGGGACGCAGGATCATACCCGTTCTCAGCATGAATATGCCAAGCGGGTCCGGGACCTCACAGCCGATCGCGTGACCCAATTCTCCAAGGTGTTCCGCCAGCTCTCGCAAAGTTTCGGACAAACGTCAGGGGTCATACAGCCTCCAGGCAAACAGGCGGAGGAGATGAATCATTTCATGAATGCCGTGGCGGAAGGAAGCTGCGCCACCTGCTATAAACGGAATCAGTGCTGGGACATGAAATTCTACCAGACTTATAAATATATGACCGATATGATGACCTCGATCGAGGAGAATCCCGAGATGGAAGCAGACGATCTGCCGCCGGAGTGGAGCCGGATCTGCGCCAAGAAGGAGGAGGTGCTCGGCATCCTGAAGCAGCAGTATCATCTTTACCAACATGATATGCAGTGGAAACGCCAAATATACGATAGCCGCCATCTGGTAGCGGAACAATTATCGGGCGTGTCGCAGGTCATGGAGGATTTGGCTCGGGAGATTAAACGGGAAAGCCAGACGATGCACATTCAGGAGGAGCAGATCAGGGAAGCGCTTCAGCAGTTGGGGTTATCGATTCAAGGCATCGATATTATTAGCCTGGATTCGGGTCAGGTCGAGATTGAGATCGTTCATGCATATACCCGCGGATACGACGAATGCAGGAAGATTATCGGGCCGCTGCTGTCCGACATTCTCGGGGAGCATATCGCCGTGATGGAAGAAACCCTGACCCATCCAAGGGACGGATTGGCGACGGTGCGTTTCGGTTCGGCCAAAACATTTGAAATTATGACGGGCGTAGCGGCAGCGGCCAAGGGAGGAGATATTTTATCAGGGGATAGTTTCAGCACGGTTGAGCTGGGCAACGGCACGTTTGCGGTAGCGCTCAGCGATGGAATGGGGAACGGGGAAAGGGCAAGGCTCGAGAGCAGCTCGGCCCTGAATATATTAGAGCAGCTGCTACAATCCGGCATGGATGAGAAGCTGGCGATTAAATCGGTCAACTCGATCCTGATGCTGCGCTCGCCGGATGAAATCTATGCTACCGTCGATATGGCTCTCATCGATCAATACACGGCTCAGACCACTTTTATGAAGATCGGTTCGACGCCAAGCTTTATCAAAAGGGGCAATGATGTCATACCGGTCTCGGCCAGCAATCTTCCCATCGGCATTATCCAGGATATCGAGGTGGATTTGGTATCCCTGCAGCTGCAGGCGGGCGATGTTCTCATTATGATGACGGATGGCATTTATGATGCGCCGGGTTACGCGGTGAACAAGGAGTTATGGATGAAACGAATGATCCAGGAGGTGAACAGTGAAGACCCGCAGGAAATAGCCGATTGCCTGCTTGAGAAGGTGATCCGCTATCAACAGAATCAAATCCATGATGATATGACGGTGGTGGTCGGGCGCGTGGATCACTTCCATCCGGAATGGTCAAATGTGCATGTTCCGGGATTCGCCCGCATGGAGCGGCCTCGAACGGTTAGCTGAGGATTTACAATATAACAAAGCGATTACCCGGGAAATGGAGGCCCGGAGCCGGTCAATTCTTTTCCGTCTATTCTTCCTGATTGTCGTTTGAACTCTCTTGAATGTGGAAATGATAGAGATAGAAATCCAATCGATAGGATGGATCAGACGGGAGGCAATTTGATTATGAAACAAATCTTGCTGATTACAGACGGGTGTTCGAATGTCGGTGCCAGTCCGGTTCTGGCCGCGGCGCATGCGCTGCAGGATGGTATTGTCGTCAACGTGGTGGGGGTCCTTGATTACGGGACGATCGGTGAACTTGGGGGATTGGAAATACAGGAGATAGCCAAAGCGGGAGGAGGCATACACCGGATCGTGGGTACGCCGCAGCTTGCACAGACGATGCAGATGATGACTCGGAAAACGGTGGTTCAGACGATCCAACAAGCGGTAAATAAGGAGATACAGCATATTTTGGGAGGCGGGACGCTGGAGGAACTTCCGCCGGACAAGCGTTCGCAAGTCGTCGAAGTGGTGGATGAGCTGGCCGAGACGTCATCCCTTCAGGTTGCGCTGTTAATCGATGCAAGTGCAAGCATGAAGCCTAAGCTGGCAGCCGTTGAGGAAGCGATACGCGACCTGATGCTGAGCTTGAAAGCGCGCGCAGGCTCAAGCGAATTGTCGGTATTCCACTTTCCCGGAAAACATAGCGGCGAGGATATCGTCATGGACGTGGATTGGACCTCGGATCTTGACGGTGCCCGCGGCATGTTCAGCAGGCTGCAGATGAAGGGGGCGACGCCGACAGGACCTGCCTTGTTAAAGGTGATTGAATTTTACCGATATGGTACACTAGAAGGTAATCAATCATGGCAGGGTCGTTCCAGCCAAGAGGAAGGGATGCTCGGTGACTACGTTGTCTAACCCGGGTTATCCGCCAGGAACCGTAATTAAGGGCAAATGGCGGAACAGCCGGTACATCGTGGAACGTATGCTCGGTAAAGGGGCTAACGGCAAGGTGTATCTGGTCCACCGGGCAGGAGTGCGCGAGCGTTATGCTTTAAAAGTAGGCTATGACGCTCTGGATCTACAATCCGAAATTAATGTGCTGAATGCGCTCAAAGAACAAATGACGGACCCTTACCTCGTGGAGGCGGACGATCATCATGACGGCAGCGGCGAAGTGTCCTTCTATGTCATGCGTTACATCGAGGGGAGCCCGCTGCATCATTTTATTCGCAAACGGGGCACCGAATGGGTCGGCCTGATCGGGCTGAAGCTGCTTGAGAAGCTGTCCGTTCTGCATGCATCCGGTTATGCATTCGGTGATTTGAAGCCGAATAATGTGATGGTTTCGGCCTACGGAAGGGTGGAACTGATCGATTACGGCGGCGTCAGCTCTTTCGGGCGCAGCGTAAAGCAGTTTACGGAATGGTACGACCGGGGATACTGGAATGCCGGGAGCCGGACCGGCGACGTATCCTATGATTTGTTCTCGTTTGCCGTGATGTGCATCGGCCTGCTGGATGAGAAGTCGCTTAAGGAGGCGTCTTGTCAGCTTCCCCAAACCCGGAGCGTTGCCGACCTGCAGCTGGTGCTGCGAAGAAACCCCGTATTCAAGCCGTACGCCGTCTGGCTGAACAAGGCATTGTCGGGAGAATTCGCGGATTCACGGGAAGCGCTGAACGAGTGGAGAAAACGGATATATGAAGGCTCGAGCCAAAGCGGGCGCCCCGTTCCGGGACGTACGCCGCGCTGGCTAAGGAACGCGTTTGGGTTGTCCTTGGTCATTATGGCCTGCGCCGTTTATTTCTTCTTCCGCTCATGAGTAGTTGCCTTGTTACTGGAAGTTCATAAAGGTGCGAGTTCAAAAAGGTCGGTTTTCAGCACCGAGAAGGTTATGCTCCGATGTGCGTTTTTTCAAAACGCTTCAGTTGAATGAAACTAGGGACGTCAGGAATGGAGCGTACGCTTTGGTACGTGAGCACCTGAAATGTTTCCGCAGGAAACATACTTCGAAAGCATCTGCTTAGGCCCGGCTGAATTCAAGATTCGATGCCGAGTGGCTTCCGGATTCACTTCGTGTTAGATATAGAATTTATGAGTTATCAGTGGAACTGGTGAAATTCTATATCGCAAGAAAACCTACCTATGCATCGCGGTCGCTCATCCTTGAAGTGGCCTCGATAGGGGTTTTCTTATCAAAAGCGGACTTTTTGAACAACCTCTAAAGGGGATCTGGAAGTGAAACAGGATTATTTACGAACATTCGTCCAACATATCGAGCGTACCGCCGCAGAGTTTGATTTGTGGTCGGAAGGCGACGGTATCGTGGTTGCCGTTTCCGGCGGACCGGATTCCGTTGCGCTTCTTCACGTTCTGCATGAAATCTCAAAGCACCGTACGCCGCTCCGATTGATCTGCGCTCATGTGCATCATGGTTTTCGAAAAGAGTCGGATCAGGAGGCGGAGATGGTGCGCGAGCTGGCGGAGTCGCTCGGACTTCCATTGGAAACGGCGTTCATCGATATTCCCGCTTATATGGAAGAGAGCGGCAAGGGTGGACAGGAGGCGGCAAGAGAGAAGCGTTACGAATTTCTGCTGCAAACGGCCCGGAAACACAATGCGCGCTCCGTGGCTCTGGCTCATCATGCCGACGATCAAGCCGAGACGGTATTCATGAGGCTACTGCGCGGAAGCGGTTTGTCGGGCCTGGGCGGCATCAAATTTAAGCGCACGGAAAAAAAAGTGGAACTTATCCGCCCGTTCCTTCGTATGTACAAGGCGGATATCGTGGAGCTCTGCCGCGTATGCGGATTCCAGTATGCGGTGGATCACAGCAATCTGCAGACGAAGTACCGCCGTAATGCGATTCGCCTGGAAGTATTTCCTTTTTTGGAGCGATACAACGGGCAGTTCTCCTCCTCACTCAATCAGCTGGCCGAAATTGTCCAGCAGGAGGATGATTTTGTGGAGCTTGAAGCTGCGAAGCAATTTCGGAGTTTGGTACAGGAGAACGATGGGAGGCTCGCTTTCGACGCGCCTTCCTTTTTGGGCTTACATGTCGCTTTACAACGGCGTTTGATTAAACTAATATTAAATTACCTGCCCTCAGATCAGGAAAACACCGATTTTGTCAAGATTGAAACGGTGCGCCACGGCATTCTTAACGATCAGCGAAGCAACTGGCGTCTGGATCTGGGTGACGGCATTACCTGTGTTCGTGAGTACGGAGTGATCCAGTTTTGGCCTAAACCTCCGGAAGAACAGGGACAGTACATATACATTCTTGATTCTCCTGATGCGTCAGAGCTTTATGTTAAGGAAATCGGAAAAATGCTGACATTGTCGTTAAAGACAGGAAGCGAAAGCCGGAGCGGCTCCAGACCATCGGCCTTTGTGGCGGATTTTGATGCGGATGAGCTGCAGTTTCCTTTAACCGTGCGCAACAGACAGCCGGGAGACAAGATGAAGATCATGGGATTAAACGGAAGCAAAAAGGTGAAAGATATTCTCATTGATGAGAAAATCCCGCCGTCTGTCCGTGCCCGGATTCCTATTCTTTGTGACGGTTCCGGCAGCATCGTATGGATTCCAGGTGTACGACGTTCCGTTCACGCCGCTTGCGGGCGGCACACATCACGAGTTCTCCGAATGGAGCTGTCGGATGTTTAAGGCAAGTGTAAAACGAAGAATGGCCCGTTTCACGCTTTCATAGTATAAACGTAGGAGGTCCACTTAAGTTGCAGAATGACATTCAGGAAATACTCATCAGTGAAGAAGAGATTCGCGCAAAAATTAAGGAACTCGGTTCCAAGCTCAGCGCCGAATATGAGGGACGCAATCCGCTCGTTATTTGCGTTCTTAAAGGTGCGTTTATTTTTATGGCCGACTTGGTTAAATCCATATCAGTACCTCTAGAGTTGGATTTCATGGCTGTATCCAGCTATGGAGCATCAACCAAATCCTCTGGCGTGGTCAAGATCATTAAAGATCTGGACGCTTCCGTTGAAGGAAGGGATGTTCTGATTGTGGAGGATATTATCGACAGCGGTCTTACGCTCAGCCATTTGATTGAGCTTCTTAAGAGCCGCAAGGCAAACTCGGTGCGTGTTGTCACCCTGTTCGACAAGCCGGCACGCCGTACGGTGGATTTGCAGGCTGATTATACCGGATTCGTGCTGCCGGATGCTTTTGTTGTCGGATACGGGCTCGATTACGCCGAGCATTACCGGAACCTCCCCTACATCGGGATTCTGAAACCGGAAATCTACAGCAGTTAAACCGCGCCAATGGGCTGCTGCCACAGATCGGGGGCCTTTGTTGAGATGGCCAGACAGGCTGTGGTAAAATATCTTATGTGTCTTGAGAGGAGGTAGGGGATGAGTCGGTTCATCCGGAATTCTGGTTTTTATTTGATTCTATTTTTAGTCGTGGTGGGCATAGTACAATTCGTCACCAATGGCGGCGAGCAAGCCGATGCCCCTAGTTATAATCAACTGCGGCAGGAAGTCAAAGCTAACAACATAGAGGAAATGACGGTACAATTTGACGGTTACGCTTATCTGGTGACCGGTAAGTATAGGGAGATATCCGAAGAGAAAAAATCGGAGAATTTCTCGACCTATATTCCTGCCACGGATGCAGCGATGCAAGAGCTGACTGCAGCCAGTGATAGCAACAATGTCAAACTGTCCGTGGTGCCAATGGAAGGCCAAAGCATTTGGCTGACATTGCTTTCATCCTTTATTCCGCTCATCATTATGTTTGTTCTGTTCTTCTTCCTGTTCAATCAGGCTCAGGGCGGCGGCGGCAAAGTGATGAACTTTGGTAAGAGCAAAGCCCGCTTATATAATGAAGAGAAGAAACGGATTACATTTGAAGATGTAGCCGGAGCAGATGAAGAGAAGCAGGAGCTTGTCGAGGTTGTTGACTTCTTGAAGGATCCGCGCAAATTTAACACGGTTGGCGCTCGCATTCCGAAGGGCGTCCTGCTTGTCGGTCCTCCGGGAACCGGTAAGACGCTCCTTGCACGCGCCGTTGCCGGCGAAGCGGGAGTGCCGTTCTTCAGTATTTCCGGTTCCGACTTCGTAGAGATGTTTGTCGGCGTCGGTGCTTCTCGCGTACGCGACTTGTTCGAAAACGCGAAGAAGAATGCACCATGTATCATCTTCATTGATGAGATTGATGCTGTAGGTCGTCAGCGCGGTGCCGGTCTCGGCGGCGGTCATGACGAGCGCGAGCAGACGCTCAACCAATTGCTGGTTGAGATGGACGGTTTCGGAGCGAACGAAGGCATTATCATCGTCGCTGCGACCAACCGACCGGATATTTTGGACCCGGCGCTTCTTCGCCCGGGACGTTTTGACCGTCAGATTACCGTCGATCGCCCGGATGTGAAGGGCCGTGAAGCCGTACTGAAGGTTCATGCACGCAACAAACCGTTGACGAAGGATGTCAAGCTCGACATCATCGCCAAACGTACAACCGGTTTTACGGGCGCCGATCTGGAGAATCTCCTGAACGAGGCTGCCTTGCTTGCGGCTCGCCGCAACCGTAAAGATATCTCCATGCGAGAAGTGGATGAAGCGATTGACCGCGTTATCGTGGGTACCGAGAAGCGCAGCCGCGTGATCAGCGACCGCGAGAAACGCATCGTAGCTTACCATGAAGCCGGTCATACCATTGTGGGTTACTTCCTTGAGCATGCCGATACGGTGCACAAGGTAACGATTATTCCTCGCGGCCGTGCCGGCGGATATGTCATCATGATGCCGAAGGAAGATCGGATGCTCGTAACGAAGCAGGAATTGCTGGACCGCGTAACCGGTTTGCTTGGCGGCCGTGTCGCCGAGGAGCTGTTCATCGGCGAAATCGGAACCGGAGCCTACAGCGACTTCCAGCAAGCAACGGGCATCATCCGCAGCATGATTGTTGAATACGGTATGAGTGAGAAGCTCGGACCGATGCAGTTCGGTACATCCCAAGGACAAGTGTTCCTGGGACGTGATATCGGACACGAGCAGAACTATAGTGATGCAATCGCTTATGAAATCGATCAGGAAATGCAGCGGTTCATTAACGAATGTTATGAGAAGTGTAGAGAGCTTCTGACCAAGCATTCCAAAGAGGTTCATCTGATTGCTAACACGCTTCTGGAGAAGGAAACACTGGAGCTTGAGCAGATTAAGAACCTCATTGAGACCGGATCGGCTGAAGGCGATGGCAGTGGCGAAGGTGAAGGTTCCTCGGAGAACGGCGAACCGATCATCGACAACATTGGCGACGTGAAAGTTCGCATCCAAGGGAAAGAAGACGGCGGGCAGTCGACTTCCACGGAAGAAATTCCGAACAACCCGATGGATTCGAATGATCCAGCACCGGAAACCAAAGATTCCGAACGCAAGGATCCTCCAGGCGGATCGGACAACGGTAACAGCAGATTAACGTAATATTCGTTGATAAAACATCGAATACCGAATAAAAAAGAAGAACCGGAGAACGATAATTCGTTTTCCGGTTCTTTTTGTGCTTTCTATCACATTGACAGGGGACAGAACGAACGTGTACATTAGTTGTTAAATAAGGATGCGCTTCCTTTCACAAAGGTGGAAACCATCCTGAAAGTCACATGGTCATCAGCGGCGAACAGCCGGACTACATAAAGGGAGAGGGTCGATCATGGAAGCTTTGGCACTGGAGCGCAAGGCAGAACAGAACCGTGAACTGCGTGAGCGGTTAATGCAGTTGAAGAAGGAACGCAATGCAATTATTTTGGCTCATTATTATCAACGGGACGAAATTCAGGAGGTTGCTGATTTCCGGGGGGATTCCTTCTTGCTCGCGCAGAAGGCGGCACAAACCGACGCCGAGGTCATCGTATTCTGCGGCGTGCATTTTATGGGCGAGAGCGCCAAAATCCTGGCACCAAACAAAACGGTTCTCATTCCGGATGAACGGGCCGGCTGTCCTATGGCCGATATGGTGAACGTGGACGGACTGCGGAAATTGAAAGCGCAGCATCCGAATGCGAAGGTGGTTACGTACATCAATTCATCCGCTGAAATCAAGGCCGAAACGGATATCTGCTGCACTTCCTCCAACGCCGTGAAAGTGATTCAGTCGGTGGATTCGGACGAAATTATATGGGTTCCCGATAAGAACCTGGGGCATTATGTTCAGCAGCATACCGACAAGAAACTCATTATTTGGGAAGGATACTGCAACACGCATGACATGCTGACCGTTAAGGATGTCGTCGAGATGAGGGCCAAATATCCTCAGGCTGAATTTGTGGTGCATCCGGAATGCCGTCCGGAGGTTGTTGCCATGGGTGACTTTGTGGGAAGCACAACCGCCATCCTGGAATATTGCAAACAGTCATCGGCCAAGGAGTTTATCGTGGGAACTGAGGACGGTACCGGTTATCAGCTTCGATTGGATAGCCCGGATAAATCGTTCCACTTCGCGACGAAATTCCTGGTATGTCCAAATATGAAAGTGAATAATCTCAAAAAGCTGGTGAGAGCACTTGAAACGATGAAGCCGCAGATCTATGTGCCGCCGGTCGTTGCAGAGAAAGCCAGAACTTCATTAGAGCGCATGTTACAGGTTAAGTAGCATGCGCTACTCTTTCGTGAAAAGACAGGTGAGGCAACGTGATACCGCAGTATTTGATTGATTTTGAGCTGAACGATCTCCCGGTTGTAGAGACGGATGTCATCGTGATCGGTTCAGGCATTGCGGGTTTATATACGGCGATCATGGCAAGTGCGACTCAGAATGTGCTTTTGATTACGAAAAAATCGCTCCTCGAGAGCAACACGCGTTATGCTCAAGGCGGGATCGCGGCCGTAACGGCGGAGGATGACTCGCCAGCATATCACCGCCAGGATACCCTCCTAGCAGGGGCCGGTCTATGCTCATCTGCCGCGGTGGATGTGCTTGTAAACGAGGGGCCCGTCGGGGTTCAGGAGCTGATTCGCCTCGGCACGACGTTTGATGTGGAGAACGGCGAGCTTGCATTGACCAAAGAAGGTGCGCACAGCCATCGACGAATCCTTCATGCCAACGGGGATGCTACCGGTTATGAAATTGTGCGCGCTCTTTCCATTCAGGTCGAAATGCTTCACAATATAGAAGTATGGGACGATCATTTTGTCATTGACCTGATTACCGAGCAGGGAGAGTGTCACGGCGCATTGGTACAGATGCGGGATGGCAAGCGGGTATTCGTGCGCGGCCGTGCGACGATTATGTGTTCCGGCGGGGCCGGTCAGTTGTACCGGTACACGACCAATCCGGAGGTTGCGACCGCAGATGGCATCGCCATGGCTTATCGGGCAGGCGCGGAAATTCGGGATATGGAGTTTATCCAGTTTCATCCGACGGCGCTAAGCTATCCGGGCGCTCCCCGTTTCCTGATATCAGAGGCGGTTCGCGGCGAAGGTGCCGTGCTTCGTAATATAAGAGGGGAACGGTTCATGCCGAAATACCATGAGTTACAGGAGCTGGCACCCCGGGATATCGTGGCACGGGCCATTGTCAGTGAAATGGAAGCGACGGGATCGACCTTCGTATACCTGGATATTACCCATGAGTCGCCGGAAATGGTCAAACATCGATTCCCAACGATTTATGAAACATGCATGCAGTACGGGCTGGATTTATCGTCCGATTGGATTCCGGTCTCCCCGGCTGCGCATTATATGATGGGGGGCATCAAGACCAACCTGCACGGCGAGAGCAGCGTGAAGCGATTATTTGCTTGCGGAGAGGTCTCGTCTACCGGTGTTCACGGAGCGAACCGGTTGGCCAGCAATTCGCTTTCGGAGGCGGTCGTGTACGGCAGTCGGATTGTCGAGCGCATTAAGAGCCTCCCGGAACCCTCTGGGGATCCTCTTGGGGTATCATTTCATCTGGGCCGCAAGGACGCTCCGTCGCAAGCGATGGTGGAAAAACGCTTGAAGCTTCAGAAGGTCATGGTGCGTTATGCAGGACTTCGGAGAAATCGGGATACTCTAATAAGAGCGGCGGAAGAGCTTGGCCGTCAGCTGCCCTTGTTCCAATCGATGCTCTCCAAGCGTGAAGAATACGAATTTGCGAACATGCTGACTGCATCCCTGCTGGTGGTTCAAGGCGCGCTGGGACGGGAAGAAAGCCGGGGAGCTCACTACCGAGAGGATTATCCGGAGCGAAATGACAGCGAATGGCGCAAGCATATTGTGTTTATACGGGACCAAGAAATGACGGAGGAATTGAGCGATGATGTTTAACGGATATAACGATGGCCTTCTCCAGAGCATACGGACTTGGCTTCAGGAGGATATTGGGTCGGGGGATATTACGACCCTCACCACGATCGAGCCGGGTCACGAATCCAAAGGGGTTATCCATGCCAAAGAGGCAGGCATCGTGGCAGGCATGCCGGTGGCAGAGCTGGTATTCGAAACGGTAGATCCAACGCTTACGTTTACGGCATTGGTCCGTGACGGAGACGTGGTGGAAAAAGGGACGGTTCTCGCTGAGGTGGAAGGAAGCACCCATCGTATTTTGACAGGCGAGCGGCTCGCGTTAAATTTGCTTCAGCGTCTATCGGGCATTGCAACCAAAACACGTTCTTTTGTTGATGTGCTTGAGGGATTGCCGACAAGGCTGGTGGATACCCGCAAAACGACGCCAGGCCACCGGATGCTTGAGAAATATGCCGTGCGGGTCGGCGGCGGCGCGAATCATCGCTTCGGCCTGTACGATGCCGTCATGATCAAGGATAATCACATCAAGGGTGCGGGCGGCATCGCCCAGGCGGTCAGCCGGGCCAGAGCCCATATTCCGCACACCATGACGATCGAAGTTGAAACCGAGAGCCTGGCGCAAGTGGAAGAAGCCTTGGCTGCAGGCGCGGATATTATCATGCTGGACAACATGAGTCATGACATGATGACGGAGGCCGTGCGGAGAATCAAGGCCAAGTCGCCCCACGTTCGCGTCGAAGCGTCGGGGAACGTGACGCTGGAGACCGTGCGCGGGATTGCGGAGACCGGGGTCGATGTCATTTCGGTTGGACGGCTGACGTATTCATTCCATAGTCTCGATATTAGTTTGGATCTGAATGCAAAGAAAGGAGGAGCAGAGGGTTGATTCTCGTTGTGGACGTAGGGAATACCAATATTGTGCTGGGTGTGTACCAGGGAAAAAAACTGCTGCATGATTTTCGGATCAGTACATCGCGTCAGTCTACCGTGGACGAATACGGTGTATTGATCCACAATTTGTTTCAAATGTCCAATATATTGGTAAGCCAAATAGAAGGCGTTATTGTCTCTTCCGTAGTTCCTCCGCTTGTGCGCGTGGTCGAGGAAATGTGCAATAAATATATTGGCAAGGCGCCCCTTATCGTTGGGCCGGGGATCAAAACCGGACTCAATCTGCGGTATGAGAATCCGCGCGAGGTGGGGGCTGACCGGATCGTGAATGCAGTAGCAGCCGTCGAGCAGTACGGGGGGCCGCTGATCGTAGTGGATTTCGGTACGGCGACGACGTTTGATTGCATTGATGAAGCAGGCAACTATCTGGGCGGCGTAATTGTGCCGGGCATTGGCATTGCCACGGAAGCCCTTGTGCAGCGTGCTTCCAAGCTTCCTCGCGTAGAGCTCGAAAAGCCGAAAAAGGTGATTGGGCGCAACACCGTTCATGCCATGCAGGCCGGCATCGTATTCGGTTATGCAGGACAGGTCGATGGCCTGGTTAAACGCATAAAAGCCGAGATGGGAACGGACAATGTTAAGGTTATCGCCACGGGGGGAATGGCTGAGCTGATTGCCGGCGAAACGGAATCCATCGAAGAGATTTCCCCCCTCTTGACGCTGGAAGGCTTGCGTATTATTTACGAGCGTAACTAGAACCGATATAAAACCGTTAGATATTACAAACAACCAGAAAGACAAGGAGGCCTCAAGATGGGTAATCAAAAAGACCGTATGCTGCGGGGAACGGCGTTAAACGGGAAAGTGCGCGCATTTGCCGTTCGGACAACCGATCTGGTGGAAGAGCTTCGCCGAAGACACGATACGTTCCCTGTCGTCACAGCCGCTTTGGGCCGCACCGTGTCAGCAGCAGCGATGATGGGAGCTATGCTGAAGGGAGATGAGCGTCTTAGCATTCAGGTTCGCGGCGATGGACCGATCGGTCTGATTGCGGCGGAGAGCAATGCCAAGGGCGAGGTACGCGGTTATGTCAAAAATCCGCATGTGGAGCTGACGAATATACGCCCGGGCAAGATGGACGTAGCCGCTGCGGTAGGGACCACCGGTCAGATCGATGTGGTCAAGGATTTCGGATTGAAGGAGCCTTACCGTGGCAGCGTGCCGATTATCTCGGGCGAGCTGGCCGAAGATTTCACGTATTATTTTGCCGTATCCGAACAGACCAACTCGGCGGTAAGCTTGGGCGTTCTGGTTTCGCCGGATTATTCCGTGGCCAATGCCGGCGGCTTCATCATTCAGCTTCTCCCCGGCGTTAGCGATGAAGAGATTACGGAGATCGAGCTTGCGTTAAGCAAGATTCCTCCGATCACCGAGATGCTGGAGGAAGGGCTGGATCTCGAGGATATCCTGAAACGCGTCGTTCCGGATGTGACGATTCTGGAGGAAACGGAAGTCTACTTCAGCTGCGACTGCTCGCATGAGCGGGTGGAGCGCGCACTGATCAGCTTGGGACGGGAAGAGCTTGAGCAGATGATCGAAGAGGACGGCAAAGCAGAGGTTTCCTGCCATTTTTGCAATGAACGATATACGTTTGACCGAGAACAGCTTAAATCCGTGCTAGAGCGGGCCAAATCTTAATGTTGGGATGAGCGACCGTGATGACGAGACAAGAGAAGGGATTGTGGGCGACCGTCATTGTCTTGACAGCATGCGTATTGGGTATGGGGGGCTGGATGCTGTTTTCCGGGGGCTTTTCGCAGGAGGCTTCACCGCCGTGGAAAACAGGCTCCCAGCCCGTTGCATCCATCCAGGACAGGGCGATTACCGAAGACGAGTGGGTTGACGAGCTGAAGAAGCGATATGGGCGCGAAATGCTGATGACCATGCTGAATCGGCACGCCGTGGCGCTGGAAGCGAAAGCGAAGGGCATTGATGTGACGACCGCGGAAGTCGAAACGGAAATCGAAGTCATGAGCCGAAGCTATGGCTCTAAGGAACGGTTCTTATCGGAAATGGAAGATCAGCTTGGCATTACGGAGAGTGAGTTAAAGACGGAGACGACTTATCGGCTCCTGCTTGAGAAAATTGCGACTTCCGATGTTCACATCGAGGAGCAGCAAATCGATTCGTATCTGGAACAGTACCCTGATCAATTTCGGCCCAAGAAACAGCTGAATTTATCCATGATTGAAGTCGCTTCGGAAGATGAAGCGGAACGCGTCATGGATCGGCTGGAGAATGGGGAGGATTTTGCGGATCTCGCAGCTCAGGTTTCCCTTGACGAGTACACTCGGGAAGACGGCGGACAGATCGGCTTGGTAGAAGAGGATGACCCCTTTTTGCCGCCAGAGCTGCTTGAAGCAGCTTTATCGCTCGAGCCCGGAGATATTGCGGGACCTGTATCGCTCACGGACACATACGCCATAGTATATGTGAGGGATATTATTGAGCCTCAAGCTCCTAGCGAGGAAAGTATCCGGAAGGCGGTTCGCAAGCAGCTGGCCCTGGAGCAGTCGGTGTCCTTATCGGAATTGGAGCGGCAGCTTCGCGAGAAATACGAGGCACGGATCAGTGCGGGTACGGTTACGCTGTAAATAGAGCAACAACATGAGGAAAGCTCGCTGTGGCGGAGAAAGATCTGGCTGCAGGGGCTTTTTTCGCTGTAGTTAATGCCTGAGCTTGGATGGCTGCGGAAAATTGGCGGTTATCCCGCATGAAGTCCTCCGAAGGATTTCGCGTTCGGCTCGTTCGTGAGTCGCAGGAAAATTCACCTAGAAATGTTGATTTTCGAGCAGCTGGATATTGACAATGGCCTGTAACGTTGATAAGATGAAGGTACAAAAACCTACCTTTTTACTCGGATATTGGAGAGCCATTGAACAACAGGAATTTTATTAATCCGCCGGCTCCCATTTTTTTAACATCGAGAACCTACAAATTCATGATTCGACATTCGAATGAATAACACCATTATGTATTCACTATTTTTATCCAGATCCATATTTAGAGGAGGTCTTCTTTCATGGCAAAAGTCGTAAATAATGTGACAGAATTAATCGGTGAAACCCCGCTCGTCCGTTTGAACCGGATCGTACCTGAGGATAGCGCAGAGATCTATCTGAAGCTGGAATACCAGAACCCGGGCGCCAGCGTTAAAGACCGGATCGCGATCAGCATCGTGGAAGAGGCAGAGAAGGATGGACGTTTGAAGCCGGGCGATACGATCATTGAAGCGACCAGCGGCAATACCGGCATCGGCTTAGCTATGGTGGCAGCGGCTAAAGGCTATAAAGCGGTTATCGTCATGCCTGAAACCATGAGCTTGGAGCGCCGAAACCTGCTGCGTGCTTACGGAGCGGAACTGGTCCTGACACCGGGATCGGAAGGAATGAACGGTGCCGTTAAGAAGGCCGAAGAAATCCTGAAGGAAAATGCCGGATTCTTCATGGCCGAGCAGTTCAAGAACCAAGCGAACGTGAAGATCCACCGTGAAACGACTGGTCCGGAAATCGTTGAAGCGATCCAATCGATCGGCGGTTCCCTGGATGCGTTCGTGGCTGGCATCGGAACAGGCGGTACAATTACAGGCGCTGGGGAAGTGCTGAAAGAGCAATACCCTGACATCAAGATTATTGCGGTGGAGCCTGCTGCATCGCCAATCCTTGCCGGTGGCAAGCCAGGCCCTCACAAAATCCAGGGCATTGGCGCAAACTTCATCCCGGAAATTTTGAACCAAGAAGTGTACGATGAAATCGTCCATGTAGAGAATGACGATGCCTTTGAAACTTCCCGCCGCGTGGCGAAGGAAGAAGGCGTTCTTGGCGGTATTTCCTCCGGTGCGGCTGTATATGCTGCCTTGAAGGTCGCCAAAGAGCTTGGTAAAGGCAAGCGGGTTGTCGCTGTCATTCCAAGCAACGGAGAGCGTTACCTGAGCACGCCGCTCTATAACTTCGAATAAAATGTTCTGGAATAGGCTGTGCATTTTCATCTCACCCAAGTGAGGTAATGTGCTGCGAGAAGGGAGCCCTCAATGTGTTTTTTATAGCATTGAGGGCTTTTTGCGTATACTACTCCCTAAGATAACGCTTTAATGGAATCAAGGGCTGACCGCTTCAAAAATTATTGTTGGACAAGCCTCTATTTAGGGTTTTCAAGAGAAGCGGGATACAGTATACTGACAGGCAACAGTAAGGCTTTTGAAGACTAAGGGAGGATCGGCATGGAGAGAAGAGTGGAGCTGGCCCAGTGGCAGTCATGGGCTAAAGAGGGCTGGTCCGTCGTTCCCTATCTGGTTCAATATAAAGGAGCAACACGAGGATTACCCCTGTCATGGAGACATGCTTGGAAAGCGGCATCGCCTTATGCCTTTGTGCTGGAGAGCGGTAAGGGCGGACGCTACACGTATCTTGGGTTACGACCGGTGTCCATTTTGCAGGGAAAAGGAAGCCAGGGCGAGGTCGTCGAAATGTCAGGCGGATTGCGAACGCAGGTAACGGGAGAGCCGCTGCGTCTGTTGGAGCAGTGGATGAAAGCGTGGAAATCACCCCGAGTGCCGGGATGGCCGGATTTTCGGGGAGGCTGTGCAGGCTTTCTGAGCTACGATGTCATCCGCTCGATCGAGCAGCTGCCCGTGATGGCCAAGGATGAGCCCGGCTTTCCGGATTATTTGTGGATGCGCATGGAAGAAGTCTGGATTTACGATCATGCGGACGACAGCCTATACTGCTCGGTGCATGTTCCTCTGCCTTGGGCTTTCGGGAGCGGGGAAGATTCGAAGGAGGCGACGGCGCTTGAGGATTCAGCGAATGTTTCTGAAGGTTCTGAGCTCTCACAGGGGCAGGAAGGAATTTTGGAGGAATTATATGAGAAGGCCGGCCTAAGAGCCGAATCGATGCTCTCCCAATGGAATCAAATGTACGGAACGGGGCCGGAGAACGATTCGAGATCCGAAGATGAACGGGTGCGG
This sequence comes from Paenibacillus sp. CR_12, assembly GCF_041953985.1. NCBI lineage: Bacteria > Bacillati > Bacillota > Bacilli > Caryophanales > Paenibacillaceae > Paenibacillus > Paenibacillus sp. CR_12. Next base: position 54,564 of record NZ_JAVFHO010000015.1, read on the forward strand.
CAGGAACGATGGAAAAAAGCGCAGGAGCTGTCAGGGCCGAATGTGGAGATCTGGGATCGGCTGGAGATTGATTTTTCGCAGGAAGCGTTCGAGCAGGCGGTTCTCTCGATCCAAGAATATATTCGGCAGGGCGATGTTTTTCAGGTCAACTTGTCTCTTCGCCGGCATCTGCAGCTTCATGCGGAACCTTCCGATATTTACGAGTGGCTGCGCATTCTGAACCCTTCACCTTACATGGGGTACTTATCCTCGCCAGGCTTCAGTTTGGCCAGCGGCTCACCGGAATTGCTGGTGAAGCTGGATGGCGATACCGTATCAGCCCGGCCGATCGCGGGTACCCGCCGCCGGGGGAGAAATCCGGAAGAGGACGCGGCCATGGAAGCGGAGCTGCTTGGCAGCGAGAAGGAACGGGCCGAGCATATTATGCTGGTCGACCTGGAGCGGAATGACATCGGCCGCATTGCCGCATACGGGACGGTGCATGTTCCGGAGCTGATGACCGTGGAGAGGTACTCGCACGTCATGCATTTGGTGTCCCAAGTGGAAGGGCGGATTGCTGAGGGCAACAATGCATATGATGTCATTGCGGCAGCGTTCCCTGGCGGCACCATTACCGGCGCACCCAAAATCAGGACCATGGAAATCATCGAAGAGCTGGAGCCCGTGACGCGGGGGCCTTATACCGGCTCCATGGGCTGGATCGATTATAACGGCGATATGGAGCTTAACATAATTATCCGAACCCTCGCCGTGAAGGATGGGGTCGGTTACATTCAGACAGGTGCTGGGATCGTCATTGATTCCGATCCTTATCGGGAATACCGGGAGTGCCATAACAAGGCCAAAGCTTTGATAGCGGCGCTGATGTGCAGTGAAGAAGAAGCCGCAGCGGCGGCTGCCTATATAGGGGGGAAATAACATGATACTTGTCATCGACAATTATGATTCGTTTACGTATAACCTGGTTCAATATTTGGGGGAGCTCGGCGAGGAAGTCAAGGTTTACCGGAATGATGAGATCGACATCGCCGGCATCGAAGCGTTGGCGCCGGACCATATCCTGATATCGCCGGGACCGTGCACGCCGAATGAAGCGGGCATTAGTCTGGACGTGATTTCGCATTACAAAGGGATCATTCCCATCTTCGGCGTCTGCCTCGGCCATCAGGCGATCGGGCAAGCCTTTGGCGGCAACGTCATCCGTGCGGAGCGCCTCATGCATGGAAAAACATCCGCCATCCAACACACAGGAGAATCGGTCTTCGAAGGTTTGCCGGTTCCGTTCACCGCAACGCGATATCACTCGCTGATCGTTGAGAAGGAGACCCTCCCCGAGGAGCTGGAGATTACCGCCTGGACGGAAGAGGGCGAAATCATGGGGCTTCGGCACAAGCATTATCCCGTGGAAGGTGTACAGTTTCATCCGGAATCCATCATTACCGACCATGGCCATCAGATGCTGCGCAACTTCCTGAAGCGCACGGCTGGCGCTAAGGCATGAAATATATAGGCATGAACGGCGGCATCGTTGAAGCTGCCGACGCGGTCATACCTGTGATGGATCATGGGCTTTTATATGGAATGGGTCTATTCGAGACCTTCCGCACGTATCAGGGGAAGCCCTTTTTGCTAGAGCGGCATTTGAACCGGCTGACGGACAGCTGTCGGGAGCTCGGGATCGCCCACAAGGCGGATGCCGAGAGGATCAGCGGCTGGATTGCCGAGCTGATGGAGGCGAACGGCCTTCAGGATGCCTATATACGGTACACCGTAACCGCAGGAGAAGGATTGCTCGGTTTGCCTGCCGGAGATTATGCGAAGCCGGCCGAGGTACTATTCGCCAAAGAGCTGCCGGCCGCCAACGCTGCGCTCTACGAGACAGGCAGAGCCATGAGGCTGCTGTCCCTACCGCGGAACACGCCGGAATCATCGGTCCGGATGAAATCCCTGCATTATATGAACAATATACTCGCAAAGCGGGAATTGGCAAAATATCCGGAACCATCGGGTGGTCCGGCAGAGGGGCTGATGTTAACTTCGGCGGGAGACGTGGCCGAAGGCATCGTCAGCAACGTCTTTTTCGTCAAGAAGGGGCGTTTATATACGCCGGACGTGGGTACCGGCATTTTGCCGGGGATTACCCGGGCGGTGGTGCTGGAATTGGCTGCCGATCTTGGCATCGAGGCCGAAGAAGGCCGTTATGGTTGGGATGTATTTACCGGAGCGGATGAAATATTTACGACAGGCTCTGTTCAGGAGATTGTTCCGGTCACGACGTTGATTGGAGTTGAAGGTGAGGCACTGACCATCGGACAAGGAGTGGCCGGCCCGATAACCCGTACATTGCTGTATGCGTATAGAAGGAAAGCAGGGCTTGATATATGAAAACAACCATCTATGAACGTGAATATCGTTTGAGCAAGGACGCTGAGTTAAAGCTCGGTCAATCGACGCTCATTATGGGCATATTGAATGTGACGCCGGATTCGTTCTCGGACGGAGGCCGTTATAACGACACGGAGCGAGCAGTTGAGCATGCGCTTCAGCTGATTGAGGAGGGAGCCGACATCATCGATATCGGCGGGGAATCGACGCGGCCGGGACACGAGCCGGTTGGAGCTTCAGAGGAGCTTGCCCGCGTAATCCCAGTTATTGAAGCTATTCACCGGCACGCGCCGCAAATTCCGTTGTCGATTGACACCTATAAAGCGGAAGTGGCGCGTCAGGCTATTGGAGCGGGGGCTCATATCATTAATGATATCTGGGGCTTTAAAGACGATCCTGATATGCCTAAGACGGCGGCAGAGCTCGGATGCCCCGTCATTCTTATGCATAATCGACGCGATCGAAATTACACGAATCTGATAGAAGACGTAAAACGCGATTTGCTGGAAAGCGTCGAAATTGCGCGCGCTGCCGGTGTGCAGGATCACCAAATTTTGCTTGATCCGGGCATCGGTTTTGCTAAGGACTATGACGAGAACATGAAAGTGATGGCATCTCTCGATCAGCTTGTGGGGCTGGGGTTTCCGGTACTGCTGGCTACCTCCCGCAAAAGGTTTATCCAAACCGCGCTTGGAGCTCCGGCACAAGACGTGCTGGAAGGAACGGCAGCCACCGTCGCATACGGGATTGCGCAAGGCTGTCAGATCGTTCGGGTGCACGACGTGAAGCATATGAAACGGACAGCCATGATGTGCGATGCCATGACTTACGCTTCAACGGAGCTTCAACGCAACTAATTTTTTGGGATCAAGGATGGAAGGGCGGAGTACGAGATGGATAAAATGATACTGAGCCGCATGGAATACTACGGCTACCACGGTGTGTTTGAGGAAGAGCGGAAGCTGGGCCAACGTTTCTATGTGGATCTTGAGCTGGAGATGGATTTGAGCAAAGCCGCGAAGACGGATGATCTGACGTTAACGGTAAATTATGCCGAGATTCATGAACTCCTGCTGGAGATTATGCGGACGGAGTCGTTCCGCCTGATTGAAGCTTTAGCGGAGCATATTGCATCTAAGGTATTGGACACTTATACTATTATCGATGCTTTAACGGTCCGATTGACGAAGCCGCACCCGCCTTTTGACATTCATTTTGAAGGTGTGACCATTGAGCTGCACCGGACCAGGAAGTGAGACGATCATGAATTCACACGCCACCTCTGAGTGTTCAGAGGCTTATATTGCTTTAGGGGCCAATTTGGGAGACCGCGAGGGGAACCTGATGGAGGCTTTGGAACGGTTGGATGAAGTGCCAGGCATTGAGGTAGAGCGCGTATCCAACCTGTATGAGACCGAACCGGTCGGTTACGTGGATCAGCCGATGTTCCTTAATATGGCCGCAGCCGTGTCGACATCGCTGAGTCCCCATGAGCTGCTTGCCGTAATGCAGCAAATCGAGAAACAGCTCGGCCGGGTCCGTCATATTCACTGGGGACCGCGGACGGTGGATCTGGATCTGTTATGGATGGAAGGACGCCGTCTGGATACGCCGGACCTCATTCTGCCGCATCCCCGCATGCAGGAACGGGCTTTCGTTCTCAGGCCGCTGGCCGATATCGTGTCTGAGCCTGAACCTTCTGGTCTGTACCCCGTGGTGAAGACAGCACTTGAGAACCTGGAAGGAAAGGAAGGAATTCAGCTTTGGAAAACAAGCAGCTGGCGCAGCGTATCCGCGCTTTCCGAAAATTGAAGGGTTTGACCCAGCAAGAGCTCGCCGAGCGATCCGGTATTTCTCTGGCTGTTCTTGGCGCAATCGAACGGGGGAACCGCCGTGCCGAGGAGCAGATGCTGGCTCAGATTGCCGACGTGCTGGAGATTACGTTGCAGGAGCTTAAGGAACGGAGCTAGATTATCTATCGTGAAGGGATTCAGGTTTATTTTTTAGAAACCCTGCCATTAATATAGGAAGATGTCTTTTGGATGGGATCTGCAAGAATGAGTAAATGTTGCGGACTGGACGATTGCGCGATTCATGGGTATGATGGTTTGGTTTGAAACTTAGGGGATTTCACGCTCGAGAAGCGGGATCCTTCGACTATAAATATTTGAAAATAAAGGAGGGAAATTTGGAATGGATCAATTGAAAATCGGAAACGTTGAGATGAAAAACCAAGTGGTTCTGGCGCCGATGGCTGGCGTGTGCAATCCGGCGTTCCGATTGATCGCGAAGGAATTCGGCACCGGTCTGGTCTGCGCTGAAATGGTCAGCGGCAAGGCGATCGTTCACGGCAACAAGCGCACCCAGGAAATGCTGTTCGTCGACGAGCGGGAGAAGCCGTTGAGCCTGCAAATTTTTGGCGGCGACCGCGTATCCCTGGTGGAAGCGGCCAAAGTCGTCGATCAACAGACCAATGCCGATATCATCGACATCAACATGGGCTGCCCTGCACCGAAGGTAACGAAGATGGATGCGGGAGCGCGCTGGCTTCTGGATTCGAACAAAATCTATGAGATGGTCGCGGCGGTTGTCGATGCCGTGAACAAACCGGTCACGGTGAAGATGCGCACAGGCTGGGATAGCGATCATATCTATGCTGTCGAAAATGCGCAGGCTGTCGAACGGGCGGGCGGTCAAGCCGTCAGCGTTCACGGACGTACGCGCGAGCAGCTCTACACCGGGCACGCAGATTGGGACATCATTCGCCAAGTGAAAGAAGCCGTCTCCATTCCGGTTATCGGCAACGGCGACGTAGTGACGCCGGAAGATGCGCGACGGATGCTGGATACGACGGGATGCGATGGCGTCATGATCGGTCGTGGAGCGCTGGGGAATCCTTGGATGCTGTACCGTACCGTGGAATACCTGAAGACGGGCCAGCTGCTGTCGGATCCGTCTCCCCAGGAGAAAATCCGGATTGCCATCCTGCATATGGACCGGCTGATCGCCCTGCGCGGCGAAGCGGTAGCGGTTAGGGAGATGCGCAAGCATCTTTCCTGGTACTTGAAAGGGCTCAAGGGATCGGCTCGCATTAAAGATATTATTATGGAAGAAACGAAGCGCGATGAATTGGTCAACCTTCTGAACAACTTTGTGAACAATCTGGAGAACCATGAAGAATCGGCAAAAAGCGTATACCCTCAAGCCGCTGCGGCGATTGGATAATACGAGGTGCAGGCTGTTAACGGTTGCGTGTATGCGACATCCGTGACAGCCTTTGCGCGCATTGACTTTTTGAAATGGTTCCCATATAATCTTTCAGTATAAATTCAAGAAATTGAGCAGGCATCAGAGGGAAGTTCTGATCCCCAAGAATTCGCATATAGTATGTTGATACCGTGGTTTAAATTATTTACATGACAGGAGAATCGGTTAATGAGCGATAAAGAAGTCATTCTTACCCAGGACGGTCTGAAGAAACTGGAGGACGAACTTGAGAATCTGAAGTCTGTGAAGCGCCGCGAGGTGGCTGAACGGATTAAAGTTGCCATCGGTTATGGCGATATTAGTGAAAACTCCGAATATGAAGACGCCAAGAACGAGCAAGCCTTTATCGAAGGCCGGATTATTACGCTGGAGAAAATGCTCCGTAATGCGCGCATCATCAACAACGATGATATCAATACCGATGTAGTCGGCGTGGGCAACACGGTGATCGTGGAGGATTTGGAATTTGGCGACACGATGGAATATACCATTGTAGGTACGGCTGAATCGGATCCGCTTAACAACAAAATCTCGAACGAGAGCCCTGTCGGCAAAGCGATTATCGGCAAGCAAAAAGGATCGGTTGTGGATGTTAACGTTCCTGCGGGCGTTATTCAATATAAAATTGTAGACATTAAGAAGTAAGTCGGAATGTGGTGTAGAAAGCTTCCTTCGGGGGGCTTTTTTAAATAGGTTAGGGCCGGGTTGAGGGCTTAATGGAGGGATGGCATGTCTTGAAATGGCTGCCCTACCGTTAAGTCCTTGCCGAATGTGTACGGGATTCACAATGGAAGCGAAATGAAGGAGATGAATGACGATGACGGAAGAAATGAACAACCAGGAACAAGAACAGGAGTTAAGTGAGCTTTTGCAAATCCGCCGCAACAAATTGGACGAGCTTCGCAAGCTGGGCATCGATCCGTTTGGCGGAAAATACGAAAGAGAACATCACGCAGGTGATATTCTGAAACAGTACGACGAGCTCTCCAAGGAAGAGTTGGAAGAGAAGCAGGTGGAAGTGAACCTGGCTGGACGGATTATGGCTAAACGCGGCATGGGCAAGGCTTCTTTTGCCCATATTCAGGATTTGAGCGGCCGGATTCAGATTTATGTTCGCCAGGATTCCGTTGCAGAAGCGCAGTATGAAGCATTCAGCATCCTTGATCTGGGTGACATCATCGGGATAAAAGGGGTCTTGTTCAAGACCAAGACCGGTGAAACTACCGTGAAGGTGAAGGAGCTGGAGGTTCTTTCGAAATCGCTGTATCCGCTCCCTGAGAAATTCCATGGTTTGAAGGATGTAGAGCTCCGTTATCGTCAGCGTTACGTCGACCTGATCATCAATCCCGATGTGCAGAAAACCTTCATTACCCGTTCCCGGATTATCCAATCGATGCGCCGTTACCTGGATTCCCAAGGCTATCTTGAGGTGGAGACCCCGACCTTGCATTCCATCGCTGGCGGTGCGGCGGCACGCCCGTTCATCACGCATCATAATGCGCTCGATATGGAACTGTATATGCGGATCGCAATTGAGCTCCATCTGAAGCGCCTGATTGTGGGCGGACTTGAGAAAGTGTACGAAATTGGCCGCGTATACCGGAATGAAGGGATCTCTACCCGTCATAATCCGGAGTTTACGATGATTGAGCTTTATGAAGCTTATGCGGACTACAAAGATATTATGGCACTGACCGAGAATCTGATTGCCCATATCGCCCAAGAGGTGCTGGGCACGCAAGTCATTTCCTATCAAGGGCATGAAGTGGACCTGACGCCGCAGTGGCGCCGCGTATCCATGGTGGATGCGGTAAAAGAAGTTGTCGGCGTAGACTTCAGCGTGGACATGTCCAACGAGGAAGCGCACCGTCTTGCCAAAGATCACAAAGTTCCGGTTGAGCCGCATATGACATTTGGTCATATTTTGAACGCGTTCTTTGAGCAATTCGTAGAAGAGACGCTGATTCAGCCGACGTTCGTAACCGGTCACCCGGTTGAGATTTCGCCGCTGGCGAAGAAGAACGACGTGGATCCGCGGTTCACGGATCGCTTTGAGCTGTTTATCGTGGCGCGCGAACACGCCAATGCATTCTCGGAGCTCAATGATCCGATTGATCAGCGTCAGCGTTTTGAAGCGCAGATGAAGGAGAAAGAGCAGGGCAATGACGAAGCGCACGAGATGGATGAGGATTTCTTGCGTGCCCTGGAATATGGTATGCCGCCAACAGGCGGACTTGGCATCGGGATCGATCGTCTGATCATGCTTCTGACCAATTCCCCGTCCATTCGCGATGTCTTGCTGTTCCCGCACATGCGTAATAAGGAGTAGGTTTTGCTCCTTTCATAGATAGAAAAGAGGCAGTCGGCTATAGCTTTCTATAGCCGACTGCCTCTTTTGTGCATAGAGCGCGTTTTTGTTGTAAAGCTGTGCTACATTCACTTGGTACAATGTATCAACACGTAATGGCCTGGGTGTTTAGGCGTTGTCTGCTTGGCGCCTTTGATACTTGGTTGGGGACCAACACGAATGGAGCAGCTAAAGATGATGGCCTGCAGTGGACCGTCATTCTGGGGACTCATATACAGCTTCAGTTATACCTATGCCCGATAAGCAGACAGAATTAGATGGACTTAATGAGTCATATCAGGCAAGTAAATAAGTGGATAAATTTTCCTTGTTTTTAATTTGCGAAAAAGGGTTGCATATAGGCGGATGCCATGGTATATTATATTTCCGGCCAAGAAATACGGCCTGGAACAAATGCTTGGATCAACAAGCTGAAATGAATTTGAAAAATAAATTCAAAAAAAAGCTTGCAATGATCGAGCGGATGTGATAAGATATAAGAGTTGCTAACGAGATAACTTGTTGGTGACAAACGAAGAAGTTGATCTTTGAAAACTGAACAACGAGTGAGTAAAACGAACCACTTCGGTGGGA
>NZ_JAVFHO010000016.1:0-56342 GCF_041953985.1 Paenibacillus sp. CR_12
CGTGACGTGGATTTCTGAATTCTGGACTATCTCGAGCCGGCTTGGGTGATACTAAACGACAGTCATGCATCGTCTCCGTGATAATGCCTAAAGGGATGCAATATGGCAGGTCAATCTTAAACGTGGATAAGTCTCCATTTAATAGAAGAAAGCTGTCCGTTTGTCCACTCCAAAGAGACAGGACAACGCGCTGGATGGATACTTGCGAACTTCAGGAAATGGGCCAATTCAATCCTTGACAGCCTATGGGCCCTTTGCTAAGATGGCAATAATATATTTCTGAAAATACTTGAAAATGCCGTCCGGTCCAGCTCTGACAGTAGTTGTAGTCCGCAGGAAGACGACAAAAAGGAGGAATAACCCAGGTGTGGGAATATAAGTTTAGCAAGGAAGGCTTCACTTTTGACGATGTATTGTTGGTTCCTAGAAAATCCGAGGTACTTCCAAAAGAAGTGGATGTTAGCACCAAATTGAGCGAGCACGTGAAATTGAACATCCCGCTCATCAGTGCAGGTATGGACACCGTTACGGAAGCTCCTTTGGCAATTGCCATTGCTAGAGAAGGCGGAATCGGCATTATTCATAAAAATATGACGGTTGAACAACAGGCGGAAGAAGTAGATCGGGTGAAGCGCTCGGAAAGCGGAGTCATCACGAATCCATTCTCGCTTCATGCCGATCATCTTGTATCCGACGCTGAGAAACTCATGGGCAAATTCCGGATTTCCGGGGTTCCGATCGTGGATGAGAACAATAAGCTGATCGGGATTTTGACGAATCGTGATCTTCGTTTTGTTCATGATTACAATACGGTTATCAGCGAAGTGATGACCAGCGAGAACCTGGTTACCGCTCCGGTTGGAACGACCCTTCAGGATGCCGAAATGATTCTGCAGAAGCATAAAATCGAGAAGCTGCCTTTGGTGGACGAGGATAATGTTCTTAAAGGACTTATCACGATTAAAGACATTGAGAAAGCGATTCAGTTCCCTAGAGCAGCGAAGGACGCTCAGGGCCGCCTGCTTGTAGGTGCAGCGATCGGAATCTCCAAAGATACCTTCGAAAGAGCAGAAGCGCTTGTGAAAGCCGGTGTAGACGTCATAACCGTTGACTCCGCTCACGGGCATCACATCAATATTATTGATTCCGTACGCAAACTGCGCGAATTGTATCCCGATCTGACCATTATCGCCGGTAATGTGGCTACAGGCGAAGGTACGCGAGAGCTTATCGAAGCCGGTGCATCCGTCGTTAAAGTGGGAATCGGTCCTGGATCCATCTGTACGACCCGCGTTATTGCCGGGATTGGCGTACCGCAAATCACAGCCATTTATGACTGCGCAACGGTTGCTAAAGAGTACGGCGTGCCGATTATCGCAGATGGCGGTATCAAATACTCCGGGGAAATTACAAAAGCCATCGCAGCCGGCGCTAGTGCCGTTATGCTGGGCAGCATGTTTGCAGGGACGGAAGAAAGCCCAGGCGAAGCCGAGATCTACCAAGGACGCCGTTTCAAGGCTTATCGGGGCATGGGTTCCCTTGCTGCCATGAAACAAGGCAGTAAAGACCGTTATTTCCAAGACGATGACAAGAAATTGGTACCGGAAGGCATCGAGGGCCGTGTAGCTTATAAAGGGCCATTGGCAGATACCATCCATCAGTTGATCGGTGGATTGCGTTCCGGCATGGGGTATTGCGGAACGCAAAACCTGGAGGAACTGCGGAATGATACCCAATTTATCCGCATTTCCGGGGCTGGTCTCCGCGAGAGCCATCCGCATGATATTCAAATCACCAAAGAAGCGCCTAACTATTCCTTGTAATTCACGGAAAAGAATAAGGATACACAGTATATGTCATTTATTTCCTGGACAAGCTGGATGAAATTCATCTAGCTTGTCTTTTTTTGATACCCCCCCTATGATAGAATAGAACAAGTTAATGACTTATTGAGAATTAGAGGGGAGTAATTCCATTGATAGACAAGTCTATAAAGAAGAATAAGCGACAACGAATTCAAAGAACGCTGGCATCCTTGATGCTCTTTAATATACTATGTTTCTCTGCTGCGCCTGCGGTTTCGCTGGCTGCGCCTAATATGCTGGCTACAGCGGATACAACCAAAGCTACGGAAGACAAAGCGGCAACGGACAAGGCTGCTACGAATAATACGAAGCCGGACAAAGTGCCATCGGTCGATCAGCTGGGCTTGGAAGTGAGCTCTGCCGTCTTGATCGAGCCATCTACGGGCCAGGTGCTGTTATCCATAAATGCGGATGAAGCATTGCCGCCGGCAAGCATGACGAAGATGATGACGGAATATATCGTGGCAGAGAAGGTAAAACAAGGCGAGTTAGCTTGGGATGACGTAGTCACGGTAGGGGAAAATGCTGAAAAAACCGTGGGCTCACGGATATTTTTAGCTGAAGGCGACCAACATACAGTGGAAGAGCTCTACATAGCCATGGCTGTCGGCTCGGCGAATGATGCAACGGTAGCATTGGCTGAACATATTGCTGGTTCCGAAGCAGAGTTTGTTACCATGATGAACGATACGGCGAAAAAGATGGGATTGAAGACCGCTTTCTTCATTAATTCGACAGGCCTTAGCCGTGCAGATATGCCTGAGAAATACCGTCCTGCAGAAGATAAAGAAACCGTAATGTCGGCAATGGATACTGCATTACTTGCCAAGTATATCGTTGAGGATCATCCTGACTTTGCGAGATTTACAGCCATTCAATCGCATAAATTCCGGCCGCGCGATACGAGTCCGATCATCAACTACAACTGGATGCTGGAGGCCAACAAAAGCATTACGAACTTCAAGGCCTATGCTTACGAAGGTTTGGACGGTTTGAAAACCGGTCATACCAATGCGGCGGGTTATTGCTTTGCCGGTACCGCTGAGCGTGACGGCATGCGTTTGATCAGCGTGGTTATGGGAACGAAATCCGAAGGGGCTCGCTTTAAGGAAACCAAAAAAGTCCTGGATTACGGCTTTGACAACTTCGAAGTGAAGGAAGTCCAAGCAGCCGGAGCAACCGTGCAAGGATTTGAAACCGTCGAAGTGAAGAAGGGCAAAGGTAAGGAAGCTGGGCTGGTGACCGATAAAGCCCTCACATTTGTTGTGCCTAAAGGTTCTAGCGGAAAGAACATTACCTTTGAAGCCAAACTGGATTCTTCCAGCATGACGGCGCCTGTCGCCAAGGATACGAAGGTGGGTACGGCAACCTACTCATACAAAATCGAAGGCATGAAGGAAACCCAGACCGAAACGGTGAATCTTATCACGGCAGACGAAGTAGAGAAGGCCGGCTGGTTCAAGCTGTTCCTCCGTGCGATCGGTGACTTTTTCGCGGATTTGTTTGATTCCATCAAAAATCTTTTCTAAGGACCCGATAAATTCCGAGTAAATGGGTTGTGTATTTGATTTTGATGCGGTAAAATATCAAGTTAGATTCATTGCAAGTATGCACCATACGGGTACAGACCATATCGCCATGGAATGCTCTAAATGGCGATGAGATACAACATATAATCGGGAGGCTAGGGGACATGGAAACAGGAACATCTACTGTAAAAAGAGGTATGGCGGAAATGCAAAAAGGCGGCGTCATTATGGACGTCATGAATGCGGAACAAGCGAAAATCGCTGAAGCTGCCGGTGCTACGGCAGTTATGGCGCTGGAGCGCGTTCCTTCCGATATTCGCGCTGCTGGGGGAGTAGCACGTATGGCTGACCCAACCATCGTTGAGGAAGTCATGAAGGTCGTATCCATTCCAGTTATGGCCAAAGCTCGTATCGGTCATTACGTTGAAGCGAAAGTGCTTGAATCTCTCGGCGTGGATTACCTCGATGAGAGTGAAGTGCTGACGCCTGCGGATGAAGTGTTCCACATCGACAAATGGGATTTCACCGTACCGTTCGTATGCGGCGCGAAAGATATCGGTGAGGCGTTGCGTCGCATCGGCGAGGGTGCATCCATGATCCGCACGAAGGGCGAGCCGGGAACCGGCAATATCGTGGAAGCTGTTCGCCATATGCGTTTGATCAACAGCCAAATTCGCAAGGTTCGCAACATGTCGAAGGACGAACTGTATGCCGAAGCCAAAAACCTCGGTGTTTCCTATGACCTCCTGAAAGGCGTTCACGAGACGGGCAAGCTGCCTGTCGTTAACTTTGCCGCCGGTGGCGTGGCCACCCCTGCGGATGCCGCATTGATGATGCATCTGGGCGCTGACGGCGTTTTTGTAGGATCCGGTATTTTCAAATCCGATAACCCTGAGAAATTTGCTCGTGCGATCGTGGAAGCGACAACGCATTATGATGATTATAAATTGATTGCTGAAGTCTCCAAGAACCTGGGTGCTCCAATGAAAGGCATCGAGATATCCAAGCTTAGTCCGGCTGAGCGCATGCAGGATCGCGGCTGGTAAGAGAGAAGGGGTAACATGAAGGTCGGCGTACTGGCACTTCAGGGTGCCGTTGCAGAGCATATCCGAAGCATTACGCTTGCTGGCGCCGAAGGGGTGCCCATCAAGAAGGTCGAGCAGCTGGACGACATTGACGGCTTGATTATCCCTGGCGGTGAGAGCACGACGATTGGCAAGCTGATGCGCAAGTATGATTTTATGGATGCGATTCGTCAGTTTTCAGCCCAAGGCAAACCGATATTCGGAACCTGTGCCGGACTGATCGTGCTGGCCGAGCGAATTCAAGGCGACGAAGAAGCGCATTTGAAGCTGATGGACATCACGGTGGCGCGGAACGCGTTCGGACGACAGCGTGAAAGTTTCGAGACCGATTTGCCGGTGAAGGGCATCGATGAAACGGTGCGAGCCGTCTTCATCCGCGCTCCGCTCATTCTGGAAGTGGGACCGGGCGTTGAGGTTCTGTCCACGTATAAGGATGAGATCGTTACAGCCAGACAAGGCCATCTGCTTGCGGCTTCCTATCATCCGGAGCTGACAGACGATTACCGGCTCCATCAATATTTTGTGGAGATGGTTCGTTCCCGAGCGACGGCGCCACAGGCGTAACGTAATAGTTTCAGTAGAAGACATCTTGACTCTTTGGCAGTATGTGGGAGTCAAGTTGTCTTTTTCGCTGAAATGCAATAAGATGTATCGTATGTAACAACGTATAATGCAGCCTTGTCCCAAGGCTTTTTATCAACAGGTAGGGCAGCTGCTTCGATATACTTGATGGATGTTTTACTTTAGGAGGGTTTCCCGTGTTAGACGTAAAAATATTGCGCAGCGAGTACAGTCGTGTTGAAGAAGCGCTGAAGAATCGAGGCAAATCGCTCGATTTGATTGCGGATTTTCCTAAGCTTGACGCCCGGCGCCGGGAATTGCTGCAGGAAAGCGAAAGTTTGAAGAATCGCCGCAACACCGTGTCGGCTGAAGTAGCCAAGCTGAAGAAAAATCGCGAAAATGCAGATGAGCTGATTCTGGAGATGCGCCAAGTGTCAGACCAGATTAAAGCAATGGATGAGGAAGTTCGTGAGCTGGAAGCCAGCATATCCGAGCTTACTTTGGCGATTCCGAATATTCCCCACGAAAGTGTGCCGATCGGCGCCTCGGAGGAGGAGAACGTGGAAATTCGCCGCTGGGCGGAGCCTAAAGCTTTCGATTTCGAACCTAAGGCTCACTGGGAGATTGCCCAGAACCTGAGTATTTTGGACTTTGAAGCAGGCGCGAAGGTTACGGGTTCCCGATTTACGTTCTACAAAGGTCTGGGTGCACGGCTTGAGCGTGCCTTAATCAGTTTCATGATGGATCTGCACAGCGACAAACACGGCTATGAGGAAATGCTGCCTCCATATATCGTCAACCGGGACAGCTTGTACGGAACGGGACAACTGCCTAAATTCGAAGAGGATTTATTCAAAATTAGCGATACCGACTATTACCTGATCCCAACGGCTGAGGTTCCTGTAACGAACTACCATCGTGAGGAAATCCTAAATAGCGAGGATCTGCCTAAATATTACGTCGCATACAGCTCCTGTTTCCGTTCGGAAGCCGGTGCCGCAGGACGCGACACTCGGGGACTTATTCGTCAGCATCAGTTCAATAAGGTCGAAATGGTGAAGATTGTGCATCCGGAAACATCGTTTGATGAGCTCGAGAAAATGACGGCGGATGCGGAGCGAGTGCTCCAGCTGTTGAATCTCCCATATCGCGTCATGACGCTATGTACCGGGGATATGGGCTTCGGCTCCATGAAAACCTATGATCTGGAAGTATGGCTTCCGGAGAGCGGCGTATACCGTGAAATCTCTTCCTGCTCGAATATTGGAGATTTCCAGGCACGCCGTGCCAATATTCGTTTCCGTCCGGAGCCGAAGAGCAAGCCGGAGTTTGTTCACACCTTGAATGGTTCCGGGCTCGCGGTAGGGCGTACGGTTGCAGCCATTCTGGAGAATTATCAGCAGGCCGACGGCTCCGTTGTCATTCCGGAAGTGCTTCGCACTTACATGGGGAATGTTAGCATCATCGAACCTAAGAAATAAGTTGATAACATAGGTTGACTTGTGGTATAATGATTTTTGCACGTGATTCATTTGCAGTGATCATTTCCACATGGAGAGGTACCGAAGCGGTCATAACGGGGCGGTCTTGAAAACCGTTAGGGGGCAACTCCACATGGGTTCGAATCCCATCCTCTCCGCCATACATATACAAATGCAAGCCGTTTCCTTAGGGGAACGGTTTTTTTATGGTCTTTATGTCTTTTTTACCAGAGGAGAAATGCATAGAAGGTTCAGATCTAAGCACTTTATGCTTGGGGGACCTGCTGTATAAAACAGCGCCTGTTATCGCAATTTATAGAGAAGGGGAGGTGTGAACATGAACTCAGAACTGAATGTCGATCAATCTACGCTGGTCAATGCTTGGCAGGAAAGGCTGCCGACCATACTCAAACCGGGGGATCGTGCAGAAGTGGCAGCAGACGAAGGAGATCCGAACGCCATCCGCATTCACATTGGCGCAGCAGGTCGTCAGGAGTATTCGTTTGATTTTCAATGCACCTATGTGGATTCCCGGGAAGTGGAGGTCGCTCTGATCGATGTAGAGCGTGATGGCGCGACGACGGATGAGCGCAATGAGAACATACAAGGCATGGTGGGCGATTATACGCGTCATATTCATGAGTGTGCTCAAACGCTGCAGCAAATCACGCATCACTAAGTTCCATGAATGAATGTGAAAGCTGTGATGCTCCTTTCAGACCGAAGCATCAAGGCCGTTTGCGTAGAACAAACGCTGTGATCCATGAAATGGAGGGCTATCAGATGAGTAAACCAAAGTCGATTCCGGTGCCTGAAGCACAGGAACAACCGAGGCAGCGGAAGGACCATGACCGGGGCGGCCAGGAGCCGCTGTCAGGCTCGCACAGAGCGAAGATCCGCAAGCAGGATGGCCATTACAATCCGGAGGGCTAACAGCCTTTAGGAGCAAAATACGAAGGCGCCAAAAATCAAGACTCGAGAGAACTTCCTGACATTCGACAGGAAGTTCTTTTTTCGATTTGAAACCTTTTGCTTCCAACTTCCGTATTAGTGTTCAAGTGTAATATGTTGGGGCCCCACCTTATTCGCATGTTAAGAAGTTTGAAATTAAGATGGATGGAAAAAGAAAGGAAATAAAATTTCAGCAAATATTCCAGAAAGTGTTTCTCATTTTGGTTAAATGGTTTATGATTAGAAGGTCTGTTATTTTTTTGACTGTTAGAGGGGAGAGAAATTTTAATGAACAAGAAGTTTGCAGCTATCATGCTGACACTGCTGCTCACGGTGACAGTTGTGCTTTCCGGCTGCGCGAAAAAAGAAGAGCCTAAGGCGGCAATGACCAATGCTGCTACGAACGCGATGAAGATGACATCCTACGAAATGAAGAGCAAATTTGTCATTGAAGACCTTCAAGTTAACATACCTGCAGTTGAAGGCGATCCAAGCGTAACACAGGCGATGACGATGCTGAAGAATGCGGAGGTTACACTGGACGGGATCTACCAGGCTGAGCCAATGCAAACCGAAATGAACATGGGCATCAATTTGAAGGGTGACATGGCGATGTCCTTCAACATTGATATGGTAATGACGAAAGAGAAAATCTACGTTAAAGTGCCAAGCATTCCTATGCTGCCGTTCCCGGAAGACGTTGTTGGCAAATTCCTCGTGATGGACATGAAAGAGCTTGCTGAGCAATCCGGCGAAACATTTAACCCAGAAACCCTGGATACCGAGAAGTCCCAAAAATTCGTTAACGAAATCCTTGAAGCTGTGCTGAGCGAATATGACCAAGCGAAATACTTCAAAGAGATCAATGTTAAAGATGCCGGCCTTCCAGAAGGTGTTGACGCTAAACAAGTGGTACAATTCTTTGTAACCAATGATAACCTGAATGAAGCATTGGATATTATGGTAAACAAGGTTGCACCTAAGGTTGTTGATATTGCAGCTAAAGACGAGTACCGCGAATTGCTGGGTCTGACCCAAGAAGACATCGATGCTGCCAAAGCTGAAGTGTCCAACGTCAACCAAGACGAATTCAAAGCGGGCTTGGAAGAAATGCAGAAATACCTGAAAATCAATACATTTAACATCAACACGGCTATCGATAAAAAAGATTTCCCTGCGTACCAAGATGTTGTGTTGAACGTTGATTTCAATGATCCAGAAACGAATGAGAACGTGAAGTTGGCTGTGAAGGGTAGCACCCAATACAACAACATCAACGCGAAACAAGAGTTCAAAATCGGTATTCCAAAAGACGCTGACGTCATCACGATGGAGCAATTTGAGGAATCCATGAGCCAAATGAGCACTTACTAATTTTATTCATCGCAGACAAGAAAACCCGGCCATGACGGCCGGGTTTTCTGTGTTCATTCCTCTTTCGGTACATCAAATCATATTTTCCCGCGTAAACGCCGAAAGAACTGAGTCAGCAACGATGCGCATTCTTCCTGCAGCACGCCGTCCACCACGTGCGTCCGATGATTAAAGCGCGGCTCTTGAAGCAGATTCATCAGTGTGCCCGCACAGCCTGCCTTGGGATCGCTTGTGCCGTAGATGAGCTGCGGAACCCGGGACTGAACGATGGCACCTGCACACATGGGACAAGGCTCCAGCGTCACGTATAATCGACAGTCGAGCAGCCGCCAGGCTCCAAGATGCCGGCTGGCCTCCCGGATCGCTACCATCTCGGCATGAGCCGTCCCATCGTAAGTCGTTTCACGCAGATTATATCCACGGCCAATAATGTCATCGCCCCGTACGATGACAGCGCCAATAGGAACTTCACCGAGCTCTTCGGCCTTCCGGGCTTCCGCGATGGCTTCTCGCATCCAGCGTTCATGATTTTCGTTATCCACAGCCAGTGGGTCTATTGAATGTGATATCAATCTAAAGTCTCCTTTCGCTGCCTGCTAAAACCCTGTATTTATACCCAATGTTCAACGAACATTTATTCGTTTGTTAACATGATGTGGACAGAATTGTGGATAAGTAAAAAATTATACACAAAGTTATACACATTATCCCCAGATAAGTTGTGTATTTGTGCGCAATCTGTGGATACGTCGTTTTATTTATCGGGATTAGCCTCTTATATTGTAAGGATTCCCTAATTCAATAGCAATGCGATTGCGGAAAAAACCCGTCAGCCGCAATACGGCTTGTCTTTTCAAACGTTCGTGATCAAGGTATCATGAGGGTATATATTCACAAGTCGTCGATGTGACAGCAGAAAGGTGAAGATGCCACTTGTCGATTAAGACGAAATTATCGATGATCATGTCCATATCGGTATTATTTATCCTTCTGCTTAACATTACGCTGAATTATTACACGACCCAGGAAAACCTGCAGCAGGATAGTGAAACCAAAATGGTAATGGCCGCCACGCAAATCGCCATTACGGTTCAGCAAACCGGCTTTAGCTCTGCGTATGTGGATAACATTTTCGGGGATATGCTGAAGGTAGCAGCAGTTAATGCGGCAAAGGCCTTAGATCCCGATATTAACAATATAACCAATCAGCAATTGGCCGAATTAAGTAAAGAGATCGGTGTGACCCACATTTCGCTGCTGGTTCGAACCAACGATGATATCGTTGTTGCCCGTTCCTCCTCCCAAGACGAAATCGGCCTTTCCACAAAAAACTGGGGGTATTGGCATACCGCATTTCTGGAATTGTTCCAGCATGGCAAAGTCGTGTCCGTTACGGAGGGGCAGCGGTCCGAGCATTTCTGGTCCGGACCGTTCGAGTTCTCCACATCCAATCCGGAGTTCATTGATAAATGGGGATACTATTATGATGGCAAGCGGAATTATATTATCGATCCCTACATCCGGAATTCGAATATCAAGGATTTTGTGAAGATCACAAGCCCGAACACCGTGGTGGAGGAGACTTTGAAATCGAATCCGCGGATATTGGAAGTGACGGGCATCAACCCCGAAACGTTTGGCAATGAATATATGAGAGAGGATGGAACGGACGATGTTCACCACAAGCTCCGCAATCGACCGATCACGTTCGGCACCTACAATTATGGGAGCCTGGATCAAGATACGGAAGCTGTGCAGAGGGCCGTATCTACCAGCGACAATGTGGTGTTTGTCAGCACCATCAATAATAAGAAGGTGTTAAAAAGCTTCATTCCCATCCTGTCCGAAAATAAACCGACCAGCGTGATCAGCGTCGTCATGGATTATGAAGCCATCTCTTCCGTGATGAGGGAGCAGATGATCAGTCTGGTGGCTATTTCACTGGTTTTGCTCGAAATCGTGATTTTTGGCAGTTACATTGTAGCGGGTTATTTTACGAAGCCGATTCAGGCCATCCTGGGCACCGTAAACGATGTATCGGATGGTCACTTCGATCGTAGACTTGAGGTTAGCAGCCGGGACGAGCTGGGGCAGCTTGCAGGCCGCATCAATGCCATGACCCGCAATCTGGGTACCTACACGAGCCAGTTGAAGCAGATGGTGGATGAGAACCAGTCCGTTAAAGAATATTTAGAGTCCGTTATCAATCAGACGGCCGATGCCATTCATACAACAGACACTTATGAACGCGTGATCAGCGTGAATAAAGCGTTTGAGCAATTATACGGCTGGAAGGCGCACGAAGTGGTCGGGCGGAAGCTTGCGCTTGTGCCTCCGGCCAAAGAGGAAGAGGAGAAGGAACGCATCCGTCGTTTGCGGGCTGGTGAGCGGCTTCCGCCGGTGGAGACGGTCCGTCTGCGCAAGGATGGAAGCACGATTGAAGTGAGCATCAGCACCTCGCTTGTGCGGGACGAGAACGGCGAGGTTACCTCCATGATTAGCGTATCCCGCGATGTGACGGAACGCAATCGGATCGAGGAGCTCCTGCGGCGTTCGGAGAAGCTCAATACCGTGGGGCAGCTGGCTGCCGGGGTTGCGCATGAAATCCGGAATCCGCTTACGACCCTCCGAGGATTTTTGCAGCTTCAACAACAGACTCACAAAGCGAATCCCGATCATATCGACCTGATGCTGTCCGAGCTGGATCGAATCAATCTGATCGTCAGTGAATTTCTGATATTAGCCAAGCCTCAGGCGATTAATTTCCAGGAGAGGGACGTGGGCGTCATTATGGGGGATGTCATCTCCTTCCTTGACAGCCAGGCGCATTTGTACGGCATCGAGTTCAAATTGGATTTTATTGAAGAACCGACCTTTGTGCATTGCGAAGAGAACCAGCTCAAACAGGTGTTCATAAATCTGCTCAAGAATGCCATTGAAGCCATGCCGGAAGGCGGCAATATATGGATTAGGCTTACACGCCCGCAGGCCGAACAGATACAGATCGATATTCGGGATGAAGGTCAAGGCATTCCGGAAGACATGATGCCGCATCTTGGCGAACCGTTTATTACGAATAAGGAAACGGGCACAGGACTCGGGTTGATGGTAAGCCAGCGCATTATTCAGGGCCACCGGGGGACGATGGAAATCGAGAGTGAAGTTGGCGTAGGCACGAGGGTAAGTATTGTCCTGCCTGCGGTACCGCAGAAAACAATCGAAGGCTGAACATGAAGTAGTTACAGATAAGGGGATGGCATCTTTGAGAATCAATAAATTTATAAGCGAAACGGGATATTGCTCGCGTCGTGAAGCGGACAAGCTGGTGGAGAGCGGGAAGGTCACCATTAACGGGGTGGTTGCGGTCTTGGGCAGCCAGGCCGAGGAAGGCGACGATGTGCGGATCCAGGGAAAGCCGCTTCAGGACAAGAAGAAGCATGTATATATTGCTCTTAATAAGCCGGTCGGGATTACGAGCACCACCGAGTCGCATATTAAGGGCAATATTGTAGACTTCGTAGGCCATAACGAACGGGTTTTTCCCATTGGACGATTGGATAAGGACTCCGAAGGACTGATCCTGTTAACGAATGACGGAGATATCGTCAATAAGATCCTTCGCTCCGAAGGAAAACATGAGAAAGAATATATTGTGACGGTGGACCGTCCGGTTACGGAATCCTTCCTTCGCGGAATGGCCGGCGGCGTCAAAATTTTGGGGGAAATGACGCTCCCCTGTGAGGTCACGCGAATGTCCGAACGCGTATTTCGAATCATTCTGACGGAGGGGAAAAATCGGCAAATCCGCAGAATGTGCAGCGCTTTTGGTTATGAGGTTCGAAAGCTGCAGCGAATCCGGATTATGAATATTCGACTTGGCAGCCAACGTATCGGCTCATGGCGCGATCTTAATGACAAAGAGAAGGAAGAGCTTGGCCGGCTGCTGAACTATAAGCTCGAGTAGCAATTATAGTGTACCGGGTTTGTGAAACCCTTGTGTAAAAAGAAAACAACCGATGAGATCTGGAGGCCAGATGCATCGGTTGTTTAGGGTGTGTTATAGTCGGTTAGACCGTTCATTATACCGGTTATTCATTAACGCTGGTAAACGTTGCGCTATCCTGGTATTTACGTATGATGGATACCTCAACCCTACGGTTCTTCGCTCGTCCAACAGCGGTGTTGTTATCGGCGATCGGATGGTATTCTCCATAACCGATCGGCATGAACCGTTTAGGGTCCAGTTCCGAGTTGGTGAGCAGAATCTTCATGAACTGCAATGCCCGATCCGAGCTTAAATCCCAGTTGGACGGATATTTGCTGTTGGAAATCGGCACATTATCCGTATGACCGGAAACAATGATCTCATAATCCGGGAATTTGTGAAGCATTTGCGATATGGCCTTGGCCAGTTTACGGGCCTCCGGCTTCACCACGGCTTCGCCGGACGGGAACAGGGCATTATCCCGGATCGTAATGACCAGCTGGGAGTGGTTTAACTTGGTGCTGAGCTCTGAGGTTAAACCGTTATTTTTAATATAATTATCGAGCTGTTTCTTCAGCTTCTCCAGATCCTCTTGTTCCTGACGCATCAACTCGGCACGACGTTGGTCGGGCGTTGTTGCTGGAACGGAAGGGGTTGTCGCTTTATGATCGTTAATATTAGGCGGGGTGTCGCTGGGCTCGGTCTTGCTGTAATCCAGCACGCCGGTTCCGCCGGTGAGAGCAACGCTGAAGGCTTCGCTCATTTCTTGAAATTTGCGTGCATCCGTCGCGCTCATGGCATACAAAACCAGGAACAGGGCCAGAAGCAATGTCAGCAGGTCTGCGTACGGAAGAAGCCAGGATTCGTCGGCATGCTCCTCGTGCGGCTCGTGTCTAGTCTTTTTGCTCACTAGCACCAGCCTCCCTCTCGCTGAGCTCAGCGCGTTCGGATGGTGTCAGGAACACGGAGAGCTTCTGATTGATTGCAATGGTGGATACACCGGATTGAATGGACAGCAGGCCTTCTACCATCATCAGTCGAATTTCAACCTCGCGCTTGGATAGGCGCTTGAGTTTGTTCGCAATCGGGTGACAGATGACATAACCGGTGAAGATACCGAGCAGGGTAGCAATAAACGCAGCCCCGATGGCATGGGCAAGCTCGCCCATGTCTTCCATATGGGATAGTGCAGCGATCAAACCGATAACGGCTCCGAGTACTCCGAGGGAAGGTGCATACATGCCGGCCTGGGAGAAGATCAGCGAGCCGGAACGATGGCGCTCTTCCGTGGCGTTGATATCTTCCATCAATACATCGCGTACGAATTCCTGATCGTTGCCGTCGATAATCATGCGCATTCCGTTACGCAGGAAGCTGTCATCGATCTCATCGACTTTGGTTTCCAGAGCTAGCAGACCTTCACGGCGCGTAATCGAAGCCCATTCCATGAACAGCTTGATCATGTCCGTCTTGTCCATCAGATTCTGTTTCACGAAGGTCATTTTGACCAGCTTCGGAATCTTTTTCAGCTCGGATAACGGAAACCCGATGAATAAAGTTGCTGCCGTACCGCCAAGAATGATTAGATAGGCTGCCGGGTTATACAAAGCGAGAAGGGAGGCACCTTTAAGAATCATGCCCACCAGTACCGCGACGATACCGATGATTAAGCCTATAATTGTTGAAATTTCCATACCACACCTCATCCGTGAGAAATAAAATAACGAATCCATTCGTCAGAACGGCTCTCATGGAGAACCGGGCCCCTTTTGTGGGGCGTTATCCTATTTATCGTCAGGTCGGGCTTTTTTTTTTAGTTGTAATTTCCGGTATAATGGAAGGAAGGGAAACGAAGCTTAGTACGGTAAGGAAAGGAGTGATTGAGATGGGTGTGAAGCACGGAAGGGATTACGGCGAAATCCTCGCGGAATTGACCGAAGCCGTCGGGCGAATTTCCGACAGCTACGTTTTCTTTGAAATGGAAGCGGAGGATTGGGGCAATCTGGGCGAAGCCGAGCGGAATGAGGTTCATGAGGCGCTGGCGGAGGATTTGTTCTATGCGCTGGGCACGGAGCCGGTGATTAGCGTCGGCAGCGGCGTGGTCATGCATGACCAGAATAACCATCGAATACATATTTTGATCGGTGAAGAAGAGTTGGCCTTTGTGGCTCTTGTGTAATCACTCCAGTTATCAACGGAAACAGGGCAGAATAGAATAGATGACAGAAGCCCATACATGTGTCAGTCGGCTTTACGATAGGTTTTTTTCGGGGAGGAAGATAAAAGATGCTTTATACGCAGCAAGAAGTAGAGGCTCATCTGGAAAAGCTTGAGGGTTGGGAATTTGAACAAGGGAGATGGATCGTCAGGAAGTATACCTTCTCCTCCTTCATGAAGGGAATCGCTTTTGTTGATGAAGTGGCAGCTATTTCGGAAGCTTTCGGACATCACCCCTATATCACCATAGATTATAAAGTCGTTACGCTGCGTCTCACTTCCTGGGACGACGGCGGCATTACGGCTGTGGATATTAAGGAAGCGCAGCAGTTTAACGAGGCCTACGAGAAAAGCCGTTCCAAGGACGGCAAATCAGGACAATAGACGGGAGACGGATCCATCCGGTCATAGCTCCCCAATATGTAAAAACACGCTTGCGCCAGGAGGTTCTCCAGGTTCAAGCGTGTTTTGCGTATAAGCTGATTTATTTTTTCTCAGCAAGGTACAGCGCGATGTTTGCGATTTCGTCAGGCTTAAGTTGATCCTTAAAGGAAGGCATACCCTTACGGCCTTTGGTTACAACGTTGAAGATCGCGTCCGCATCCATGTGTCCGCCTACTTGATTCAAAGCCGGTCCAGCGCCGCCTTGAAGTTGGTCACCATGACAGCTGATGCAGCTTGCTTTCAGTGTGGCTTCGGCTGCGGCAGCATCCAGAGTCACTTCCGGCATAGTCGGCTTCTCTTCCTGAGCTACCTGTTCCTTGCCTGGGAGCGTAAACATCAGCGCAATAGCCAACGCACATGCGACGAAGAACAATCCGCTCATGATCCATTTTTGCATCGTCATATCGTCCCTTCTATGTATACTGCACTTTTGCACTTGTCTCCATTATAAACCAACATCCATAGACAGCATAGCCAGTTGTGACAAAAAAAGCAACTATACCGCGCGCCTTCATAAAAAGTACACAAAATTGTGCTTTTTCATATAGACAAAGATTACTATTCCTCATTTGCCGGAGGCTCATACACCATGCAGTGGAAAAGGGCGTTTCCCGTCGGTGTAAGGCGCTCGTACGTATCGGTGATATGAAAGCCCGCCTTTTCGTATGCACGGATCGCGCGCTCATTCCAGGTCATTACCTCCAGGTCGATCTCATCGGCAGGCCGCCTCCGCCTCGCTTCCCGGACAATCGTCTGCATAAACCGTTTACCCATTCCCCGCCCGCACCAATCAGGCCGCATGCCCAGCCCGATCCGCGTAACCTCATGCATCGGAAACAGCTGGGCAAATCCCCATAGCGTCTTCCGTTCATCCAAAATCGAAATGTACTGTTCCCGGCGGATGTCCGGATCCCCAAACTCGATCTCAAGCCCCTTCATCTGCTCCCAGGGAAGAAAACCGTAAATGTTATAGGGAGGAGGATAGGTCCAGGCGCATATTTCTTTCGCGTGCTCTTCACGCATGACCACCGTATGAAATGAAATCGGTGCTGCATCCATTGGCAAAGTCCCCCTGTCATAATTACAAATTAAATTATACCCCATTTCTCAAACATTCTAGCCGCATTCAAAAAGCCCGTCCAAGAGAAGTAGGTCTCCTTTGACGGGCAAACGGATATGTATGGGCAGGACGAGGATAAGACATCGAAGCTTAGGAGGATTCTCCGGTCGACTTTTCATACTGATCATTGCTCATGATGCGTTCGGCATCTACGTATCGCTGCTCGTAGTAGTCCTCAGAAAATAAAATCAATATTTTTCCATTAGGGTGTTTAATGAAGGGAGAGGAGGGTATATAAAGGGTAGAAGATGCAATGACTTGAGGAAGCGAAGAGAATTTGCATAATAATTTTCTTTTTTTCTCGAAAAGTGGGAACTTTTTCGTTGTCCCAAACGTTATAAAGGTATACACAGAGCAGACAAAAGAAAAAGCCGCTGGATGAGATCGGCACAATCTCATACGCCCAGGGCTTCTTGTAAAGGATAAATCAATGAAGTTCCAATAATTAATTGTAGTTCACAGCTACAGACTTGTACGTAGACTGACTCATGACTCGCTTAGCACCTACGTATCGATTGGCGTAATAGCTCTGGCTCAGCGGACTAATGATGACACCGCGCGAGGATGAGGAATGAGCGAATTTGCCGCCCCCAACATAAATACCCACATGAGATACACCTCTGCCGGATGTGTTGAAGAACACGAGATCGCCAGCTTTCAGCTTGCTCTTGGCTACGGCCGTACCGACTTTGTATTGAGCTCCAGACGTGCGCGGCAGGCTTAGACCAAGTTTCTTGTAGATATAGCTGGTGAATCCGGAGCAGTCAAAACCATTCGTTGTGGTTCCACCTGTTTTATAAGAGACACCAATGGCTGGTTTGATTGCAGTATTTAATTTGGAATCGGCGAAAGCGCTTCCGGTCCCTAATGTGAGTGCGAGGGCCAGGCCTAGAGAAATGGCCGTTAACTTCTTTTTCAAAACAAAAAGCTCCTTCCATTGCCTGCGAGGTTAGCTTAAGGGTTCGGTTGAAGGTCCCCTATGATCCCTCTCTTGCGAGATCAATTCACCCAAAACGGATCCCCCGCTTCCCAATCATGGGAATTCGGCTCCTTAAAATGTTGATGAACCCATTCATTGACGTCTGACGTTCCAACATGCTTAACGAAATTACATAGTTCCAGCAAAAAGTTACAGTAAAGATGACAAAGTTGTTACTAACATATTCGTTATTTTAGCAGAGTATTAACAATTTGGCAAATGAGGAAAGCTCATTTTTATACAAAAAAACCTGTCCCCATCATGCGGGATCAGGTTTTTTTGTAATTTGGCCATCGGAAAATGTAATATTGAGGAAAAATGAGCTTCTATTCTTTGTAAAATCAAGTCCGAGAGAGAAATGTGTCGCTTCCGATTACAGCATATTTACGAGCTTGTTTATCATATGATGGTAACGAAATGTAACGATTAGGCATGCTGCGAGGAAGAATCCCGCCACAAATGGTATTGGGCGGAAATTACCCAAATTTGGAAGAGTCCATTCAGAAAATAAGAGGCTTGCTGAATAATCAAGCCAATCAATCCCGCCCAGAAGAGCGATGCCGAGCTTAGGAGCAAAAGAATGACGCAGGCCGATCCGCCAACGGTAAGGGATAACAGCACAGCCGTGCCCAGTCGGCGGAAGAGCGCAAGAACGGAGCTGATCATGCCGGAATTGTCCGTACGGCCGAATTGCATATAGAGCAATAACAGGCGAATCAGATAGGCGTACAGAAACCATCCGGCTGCATGAGGCAGCGCATGAAGCAGCAGAACCGGCTCATGGATCCCGTTCAGCAGAATCGGAAGGATTTTGGGCAGAATCCAGTATCCGGGCACAAAGGTAAGAACAAGTTCGATCAGATAAAATACCGTAACGGGCTTCCATAGCTTCTGCATGCCGGTGAAGAAGAATAATCCGCGCTCGCCCTTGGCCTCCTGGTGGAGGTTATAGAAGATGCCTGCCCGAATGAGCGGGGTACATACCATCCGGATCAGGAGCAGAGCGGCCAGAAGCCAACCATAGGTATGGACCGTGCCGCTTAACGATAGACTCATCTCGCCCTCGTAGAAGAATAACAGGCGGCTAAGCTCGTTAGGGGCAGAATCCGGATACCGCATCAGCAGGGGGACGACTGCCGATTTTACAAGCCGGTACAGGCAATATCCCCACAGCATGCGGTACAAGAACAGCAGAATGGAGACGTATAATTGGTCTTTAACACTGATCCACCCTTGGCCTGCATAACTTTTCATGTGCTCCCCCCTCACCATGACAGGCTGCCGAACAACGTCTCCACAAGCTTGGTAATACTGAGATTCCAGCGTGTGACCACCTTCGGATCCATTCCTGCCTTCATATAGTTATTGATGTGTCTATTCTCCAGAACGATGGAGTATTTCGGATCAACCATGGCCCAGGCGAGCGGGGTGCTGTACTCCAGGGTGTACGTAACTTTTCCGTCCTTGCCGCTCCAGGTTCGCTCCACCGTTTTGCCGTCTTCAAAGGCGAACACGATAGGCACATCGGTTATATCTCCGTCCTTGCTCGTAATCTTGACCGTGGATTCATACCGCGGATGGTCTGACGTGCCTTTATTTTTGGTTTTGATCACATCGATGGCGACGTCGGCCATTTGGCTTCCATATACATATTGGTCAAAATACGATTGCCAGGAGGTTTTGCTTACTTGCTCGACGACTTTCTGAAAATCAGACGTGGTTGGGTGCTTGAAACGGTATTTCTGGGCATAGGTATGCATGATTTTCCCCATCATCTGTGGACCGACCTGCCGTTCAATGCCTTGCAGCACCAGCTTGCCTCTCGTGTAAACATTCAGCGCGTAGTTCTCGTGTGAGCTGTATTTCCAGGACTCCATCTTCAGCGGGGCAGGGGAGGTAATCGATGCTCCTTGAGCAGCGGTGTTGGAGGTAATGCCGTATTCTTTCTCCATCACTCTTTCTTCTGCATAGGTTGCAAAGGCCTCGTCCAGCCACGCTTCCTCAAATTCGTTGCTTGCGATCATTCCGTAAAAATATTGGTGGGCGATCTCGTGAATGACGGTCCGTTCGAGCTCATAACCCGGCGAATCGTTCTTGGCCCCGAAGGCCGTGACCAGCGTCGGGTATTCCATGCCGCCTGCACCGTTGCCCGACTCCGGCGGGACGACGATGGACAACGTGGAATAAGGATAGGTTCCGTACCATTTACCAAACGAAGCCAGTGCCGACTTGGCGGCATCAAAGTAACGGTCCTTCAGGTCTTTATGGGCCGGATCGAGATACAGCTTGATGCGGACGCCCGGCACGCCCGGTGCCGAGAAGGCCTCCTCGGCCGTGACAAAGTTGGGCGAGGCCGACCAGGCAAAATCATGCACATCATCGGCATAGAATTGATAAATTTTTTCCCCGTTCGACTTTTGGGCAGGCTTGGTCGGGAATCCGGTCGCGGCGACAATGTAATTCTCGGGCACCCGGATGCGAACGCTGTAAATGCCGAAGTTGGAGTAGAACTCGGAGTTGCCGTGGTATTGATGAAGATTCCATCCTTCCTCGGCTCTTCCGCGAAGTCCGGCCGGTTCATAGACCGATACTTTAGGAAACCATTGGCCAGCCATAATAAAATTCTCGGTGGTACCCATGCGCGCGAATATTTTGGGAAGCTCGACTTCAAATTCCATGTGAATGGTGATGCTCTCCCCGCCCTTGATGGGTTTGGGCAATCTTAGTTTGACAAGGCTGTGATCCTTGATGTTCCCGTCATCGGGTTGGACGAATTGAAGGCGATGGGTAAGGGCCAGTCCTTCCGTCGTTTTCACATTGGTAATGGTCATGGAGCCGTACCCGTCGTCCGGCATGGGGTCGGAACGAAGCCTGCCGCCCGATTCCTTCATAAAGGTCGTTTCATCGGAAGCAAAGGCATTGGGATACAGATGAAAGTACAGCTCGTTTACGCTTTTTTTGCCTGGGTGAGTCCAAGTGAGTGTCTGCTTTCCCTTAAGCTTGTTCTCCTCAGGCTCGTACCGAACATCCATGTGATATTCCACCAGCCGGTCGCTTAGGGCCGGAGCGGGAGTATCAGGCTGCACCTTAGGCGGTGAGAGCGGGGCCTTCTCCACGGCAGAGGCAGAGGGCTTGCCCGCATTTGGGGCAAGGACAGACGCTGAGGACCCTGGATTCAGAAATATCGGCATCGATCCTGCAAGCAAACCAAGGGCAAGCAGGGATGATAGAAAGACTTTGGCACGTGGTGGGACCATATCGAACAACCTCCCGTTGACAAGCATCTAGTGCATGTATATGTTTGCTTTTGGGGGATTATTAGTTAAAATAAAATTATTGGGACATGGTTATCAATTTAGCGGCTGATACGTGAGAATCGGCTCTGATATAGGAGGTCGGCAGCAGTGGAGAACGAAGATCAGAAGCAGGGTGCGAAGAAACCCATTGCGTTGAATATTATCAATAGCAAGAGTAAGCATAAGGGGTTTGGATCCGGCTCCATCGATCTGAACAGTTTGTCGCCTGTCATCATCGACAATGGCGAGGCGCGAGTGGATATTGGAGCCATGCATGCAAAGAGCAAGGTGGAGAAGGGCATCCGTTTCAGCATGAACCGGGATGAAGTGCCCAACGGACGCCAGGTGTGGATCGTGTGGGTAGCTGTAGACCGTACCGCGGAAGGACAGCATTATGCAGGCATGACCGCGTGCGAAATGTGGATCGACCATGAAGCCCGGCGCGGCTGGAAAATCCTCGCCGACCATGTGAATAAAATGGATGCGGCGATGAAGCGCAAGATTATTCTGGATGGGCTTGGCGACGTGGAGAAGAAAGCGCTGCGCGAACTGCTGATCTCCCGTAACGAGGAATGGTGGAATGCCTCGCCGGAGGAGTTTAGAGAAGCTCTTCAAACAGCGGAATGATACCATAAATAAGCATTTTTCTAGATGCGGACATAGGAAAGACCGGTAGGATTCGTGAATGAATCCGCCGGTCTTTTTGTGATTGTTACGGTTAGAATGGAAGGGCGTAGGTCAGCTTTTTCTTTATATCAAGAAACGGATTTTCGTATTGAAGCTTCAGCTTGCCGCCGGCATATCCGTCATACGTAAGGCCGTCTCCGATGAAACCCACTTCGTTTGGCGGCATCTCCTCAATAGCCTTGATGCTCTCCTCGTCCAAAAGATCGGGATAGATAAGTTCTGCGGACTTGCCTGTCGGTTCAACAATATACAGGGTTGCCTTCGTATAAGGACGGACGAGCAGGAAGTCCTGTTCGATTGCTTCCACAATAAAATGATCGTCAACACCGGTGAGGGCGGCCAGATCGTAGGTTTTTACCGTTTTGCCCATCGGATGAACCAGCTCTAGCGTACTGCCATTCATCATGGCAACTTTGCCTTTGTAGCTGAGTTGGTCCGGACGGTAGTTGATCCCGGCAAAATTGGTGTGATTCGTTTTGGAAAGCTTCAGAATTTTCATGTCCTGAATGAGCACCCGATATCTTCCTTCATGGATATGGGGTTCCCCGTAATAATTGGACAAGTCGACGACATAGGTATTGCTGTTGATGCGATGTGCGTTCAAGCCCACTTGATCGATATCCTCGATCGGGAGAATGCCGACTTTCGTTGGCGTCGTTCCGGCTTTCCCCATGGACAGCATACCGGTCTCGCGATTTACCCAGAACAGCATATTGGCCTTGGAGGCATAAGCATATTGGGACCAGGAATCAAAGGTGGTTCGAAGTCCGGATTTGCTGTCGTACTTCAACTGAATGCCGAAACCTTTGGTAATCAGGCTGGCGGGAACATAAGTCACGCCTTTCTTCACAACCGGAGCCGCCTCAAGCTTCAGAGCGGTACCCTTGGCATTGACGGCGCGCGAATTTCCAATAATCACACGAACAGACTGGGTCGGGCTGTTAATGTACAGCTCGTTCTTTCCAGGGATCGTCAGCTGCAGCTGCAGCTGTTCGGAAACTTCCTTCAGCGGAATGAACACGACGCCTTTATTCGTATAAGGTTTATGCTTCACATCGAGCGTGCTCCAGGCTGCCTTGCTCTGCGATGTGGAGGCCGCTGCCGCATGGGCAGGAATGGTTACGAGCGATGAGGATGTAAGCATTAAAGACAATGCTATGGATGCGGTACCTGCTAGTTTGATGATCTGTACGGATTTCATGTCTTTCCTCCTTCTGGTTTTCACTCCCGCCTATATAAACGACTAAATAATGGGAAATGTTTCATCAAATCAAAAAAATCATGTAAAAAATGATATATGCGATGAAGCAAAGCTGAGGGGAGAGGGAGCGTCCGAACCTAAAAAACCGGAGCTGCCCAGAAGGGACGCAGCTCCGGTTATGTCAATGTCCTGTTTGCAGTTCCTGATCCTTGCCAAGCAGAATGGTGAGACCCAGCAGGGTAACGATAATGGTGGCCCCCATGTCCGATATGATCGCGATCCATAGGGTCAGCCAGCCCGGAATCGTTAGCAGCAGAGCGATGGCCTTCAGCGACAAGGAAAGTCCGATGTTCCATTTAATAATCCGGTTGACTCGTCTTGCCGTCTTGATGGCCCCGGGCAGCTTACCAAGGTGATCCTGCATCAATACGATGTCGGCGGTTTCGATGGCGCTGTCCGTTCCTTTTCCCATTGCGATGCCCAGATCGGCAGCGGCCAATGCAGGGGCGTCGTTAATGCCATCGCCGACCATGCCGGTCTTTTTGCGGGAGCTAAGCTCCTTGATTTTGGCAACCTTCTGTTCCGGCAGCAGGCTTGCGAACACCCGCGATACGCCGGATTGTTTCGCGATCGCCTGCGCCGACTGCTCATGGTCGCCCGTCAGCATCACCGTATCCGCGATTCCAGCCTCGTGAAGCTTGCGGACAACGGTTGCGGTCTCCGGCCTGATCTCATCGGCAAGACCGAATTGACCTAATACGCGCTCCTCGCTTACGGCGGCAACGATCGTGTACCCCTGGGCCTTCATTCTCCGAATGTCATCCTCAACGGCACGGATATGATCTTGAGGGCCGTTCACATGCTTCAGCACTTCCTCGCTGCCCACCCAGAACAGCTTCCCTCCGATTTCAGCCCGAATGCCTTCACCCGGCAGCACCGTTATCTGTCGCGGTTCATTAAACATGCATTGCGGCTGCTTGATCTCCAGATGTTTCATGACGGCTTTGGCCAACGGATGGAGAGAGGACTGCTCCAGCGCGCCTACCACGGCATAAAATTTATCTTCATCATATACGGTTTCCGCGTAGACGGCCGGCTCGCCCTTGGTCAGGGTTCCCGTCTTGTCGAAAGCGACGGCTTCCAGGCGTCCGAGCTGCTCCAGATGGACTCCGCCTTTAATTAGAATGCCGTTGCGTGCCGCGCGGGTCATCCCGCTAACCAGCGCTATCGGGGAAGAGAGCACAAGCGAGCAAGGACACCCGACAATGAGAATGGACAGCCCCTGGTAGACCCAGGTCATCCAGGGCTGATTCAGCAGCAACGGAGGAATCAGCGCGACAGCCAATGCGATGATCATAATGGCTGGCGTATAGTATTTAGCAAATTTATCGATGAATAGCTCCGTCGGCGTCTTGCTGTCCTGCGCCTCCTGCACAAGATGCATGATCTTGGCCAGGGAGGAATCCTGATAAGCCTTCGATATGGCGATATAGAGCACGCCGTCGGTACTTACGCTGCCGCCAAATACGGCGTCGCCCTCCCGTTTCGTAACAGGCACCGATTCTCCGGTTATGGCAGCTTCGTTCACCGCGCCGGTTCCCTGGGTTATGGCTCCGTCCGAAGGAATTTTCTCGCCAGGTCTTACCCGGACAACGTCTCCGGGAGAGAGGCTCTCGATCGGCACGCGTTTGGTTTGGCCGTCTACCCAAAGCTCGGCTTCCTTCGGCGCTGCGGCCAGCAGCGCTTCCATGGATTGGCGGGCACGGTTCATGCCGTAGCCTTCCAGCAGCTCATTGAGGCCGAACAGAATGGCAACGAGCGTGGCTTCCCGCCACTCCCCGATGATGACGGCACCTACGAGCGCAACGGTCATCAGGGTATCCATATTGAATTTGAAGCGGGTCAGGTTACGCAGTCCGCGCAAAAACGTCGTATACCCGCTCAATATCATGGCACCAGCATATAATGCGATCACAACCGACTCGGCGGCTTTCCCTTCTAATAGAAAAGTCAGCAGATAAAACGCAGCCGAGATGGACAGCAGCCACTTCATTTTTCGTTCGCTGCCATGGCTGTGTTCATGTCCATGTTCATGTCCATGGCTTTGTCCGTGGTCGTGTTCATCTGACGGACCATGAGCGTGCGGCGAAGAGGCGGGCCGAACATCAGCGCCGGCAGCCGAATGGGCTGTTTGGGGAGCGTAAACGATTCGGGCTCCATCACTTTTCAAAATGGTTTCTACCCGGTTTAGGTTCACCTGGGGAGAAAGGGTCAGCTTTCCGCTGTTATAACTCAGCCGGGCGTCGCCTCCATGGTCGAGCTTCTGGATCTCCTCCTGCATTTCACGGGTGCAGTTCGGGCACGAGAGGCCCTGGACCTTGTATTCAACAAGTTTGCTGCCACCTGCTTCAGGAGATGTTTTGGATTGCTGATGGTTGTCCGTGCTCATCTACACCCTCTCCTTCTGGTGCTCCAGCGTCATATGAAGCAAAGTCCGGATATGGTCGTCTTTTAGCGAATAGTATACATTCTTGCCCGCCTTGCGCGATTTGGCGATATTCTTGTTCTTCAGCGTGCGCAAATGATGGGAGGCTGTTGCGGTGGAGCTTCCGAGAACTTCAGCCACGTCGCAAACGCATAACTCGCCGCCGCGGTCCAGCATATAGGCTACCTTGACCCGCGTCGGGTCGGCCAGCGCCTTGAAGATCTCGGCCATGCCGAGCATATCATCGTCCGAAACCGTTTCTTTTAACAAAGCAACCCTCTCGGTTGAAGGACATTCCGTTTCACACAGCTCCAGAGCCACGTCCTCTCTCATTGTTCGGACATTCATAAGATCAACCTCCTTGAAATAGGAGCAATTAGTGCTCTTTATTCTATATATTCAAACGTTGATTTGATTGTTAGTCATAATATACCCGATTTACACATGATATTCAAACGAATATTTGATTGTTCACAAGCTTTTCACAGCGCAGGTTATGATCCGGCGAGTCCTATCATATGAACCAATTCCAGCGTTAGGCGCAGCGGCCGCTCAGAAAATCCTTCCATTTCATTTCACGCCAACTTATACTATTAGCAAAAAGATGTGAAATTCGCACAGGAAGAGTATCTGCGGCCCAGGCGCCTCAAGCGCTGGATCATATCCTGTACGGGCCATCGTTTCGACTCGAATGTGTACATTATCTAATACCTATCCTTCGATTTGCGGATGTGTATAAACAGGGGAGGCCGGAGTATGACTTGTCCGATATGTCGATATGAAACGGGAGATGGGAAATATTGTAAGAAATGCGGGGCCAGGCTGATTATCGAGGATTCCCCCGTCTTTGCGGCCATGAAGGAGCAAGCTGCTGCGTCGGAAATTTACGGCGTCGCCAGGCGAGGCGGAAGCATAAATAGGGAGATTTCTCATGTGCGCCAAGGAGAAGCTGCTCTGCCGGTGTATACTCCGCCGGATATTTCATTTCCTACAGCAGGCCGCCAGCATGCCGAAGAGGAAGAGGGGCCGAATCCTTATTGGACCAGCTTAAAATTGTATGGGCAGCTCTATGGGGACCATTTCCTGAAGGGGCTAAGGCATCCCTTCAGCGCAGCTGCCGTAACGGACAACAGCCAGTTCCTAAACGCGATCGTATCCATGCTGCTCTATATTGTGCTCCTTCCGCTCGCGCTGTACGCAGCGCTTCATCATGAACTGCAGGGGCTCCCGGAGGGGGCGTTTGTAGATCTAGTCCTGAAGCCTATTGTCTGGATCGCGATTTTCTTGTTTTTGCTGAACGTCTTTACCTTCGCTGCAGTCAAGCTGTCATTTAACCCGGCTGCGAAGCTGAAAGAAGTCATGGCCAGATTCGGCACATTGCTGCCGCTATACCTTGTGTTGTATGCGATCAGTTTGTTGTTCCTGTTTCTTAATGGCGATATATCCAAGGTGATCATCCTTCTAGCGTTCATCAGCACCGTGATGACCGTGCCGTTATGCGTCATGACCGGCTACAAGAGAAGAGTGGCCGGCGGCCTGGATCCGCTGTATGCGATCCTGCTGGTCTACGTTGCAGTCATGCTCGTCATCGTGCTTCTGGGCAGCTCCATGATCGAATATATGAGCATTTTATAAGAAGCCATCTACATAAAGAATCGTGAAAAAGAGAAAAACAGCAGGCTCTTAATCGGGAACGCCCGGAAAAAGAGCCTGCTGTTTTTTGACGTGACGGGCTATCCGTTTATTCGACCCACCATCGTTTGAAATCCTTCCACCAGGAACGTTCCTCCTGTTTCTCGGCAGCATCTGCAGGGTTAGCCTTCTTGGCGGGCTCCCCGCCCTCATGTTCGTCGCAATACTCCGTGGGCTCCGTCCCTTTGACGAAAACCTCCAGCGTTTTGTCCGGACAGCCGACGCCTGCAAGCTTGCCCGTCTTCGGATCCACATATGCGCTGGCGACTTCATCCGGGATCGGAAAAATCTTGGGCGGCACGTTCTCCAGTGCCTTCTCCGTATACTGCGCAAAGATCGGCGCTGCGCGCCGTCCGTCGACTTTGCTGATCTCCCGTCCTTTGTCATACCCGACCCATACCGCCGTCGACAGCTCCGGGGTATATCCGACGAGCCAGGCGTCGGTGTCGGTCGTGCCCGTCTTCCCGGCCACCGGCCGTTTCATCAGGGTGGAGACGCGGTTACCCGTTCCGCCGGTCTCGAATACCCCCTCCATCATGCGCGTCATCACGTAAGCTGCGGAAGGCTCGACCACTTGTTCGCCTTCCTCTTCCGGAGCCGTATACAAACTGCGGCCGGCCGCGTCGGTGATGCTCAGCACCGCGACAGGGGAGACCCGCTTGCCGCTGTTAGCCATGACGGCGTAAGCGGAGGCCATCTCCAGCGGGCTGACGGGCGAGGTGCCCAGGGCCAGCGAAGGGACAGGCTCCAGCGGACTCGTGATGCCCATCTTTTTCGCCATGTCGGCGACTTTATCCGGGCCGATTTTCATGATGGTATTCACGGCATAGATGTTATCCGAGGCGGCAATGGCTTCCCGCATGGGGATTTCGCCTAAATATTTATCGCCGAAGTTGCTGGGCTGGTACGTTTTTCGATTGTTATCGTAATGAAACAGGGTAGGCTGGCTGTTGAACACGCTGGTGCTTGTCATTTCCTTGGATGCAATGGCCGTTAAATACATAATCGGCTTAAATGAGGAGCCGGGCTGTCTGGTTCTGGCCAACGCGTGGTTGTATTGATTCTCGCGGTAATTCTTACCGCCGACCATAGCTTTGATGTGGCCGTTTCGCGGATCGATGGATACGAGCGCCGTCTCCAGCTCGCTCTTGCTGTCCATGCCCTCGGATACGGCCTCTTCGGCTGCTTTCTGGGCCCGAGGATCCAGGGTTGTATAGATGTTCAAGCCGCCCTGTTCGAGCTGCTGGTCCGTGATGTTCAACTGCTTGGTGACGAGACCACGGACATAGTCCCGGAAGTAGGAGGCAATTACTTTATTCTCCTGCCGGTCCTGCGGGAGCAGGGCAAGCTTGGCCGAAGCGGCTTTATCCGCCTCGGCCTCCGTGATGAATCCGGTCTCCGCCATGGCATTCAGGACGATCTGCTGTCTTTTGACAGCGTTGTCCATATGATTGTAGGGCGAATAATACGTGGGCCCCTTCGGAATGCCGGCCAGCATTGCGCTTTCGGCCAAGGTCAGGTTTTTTGCCGATTTGCCGAAATACAGCAGCGACGCCGACTCGATGCCGTAAGCGCCGTGACCGTAATAAATTTCGTTCAGGTACATTTCGAGAATTTGATCTTTCGTATATTTCATCTCAAGCTGGGCGGTGAATTTGGCCTCCTTGAGTTTTCGTGTCCACGTCTTTTCATGAGATAGGTATAAGTTTCGTGCAAGCTGCTGGGTTAACGTGCTCGCTCCCTGTTTGCGATCCATATGCTGCAGGTTGACCAATACGGCCCTGGCCATGCCCTTCATATCGAACCCGGGATGATCATAGAATTTTCGGTCCTCCACCGCCAAGGTGGCCTGAACCAGGAGGGGGGATATGTTGGCCAGGTTCACCTGCTCGGATGTATGTCCCGTGCTTGAGAATGTGGCGATCAAATCTCCCTGGCTGTCGAGCAGACGGGAGTAGCGGGATGTTTCCGCGACCGGCAGCGGCGTTATAAATAAATAGGCGAGCAGAATGCCGCCTGCGATGATGGAAATGCCAAGGAGTACGAACAGAAATGTAGCAAGCCGGACGAAACGACGTTTGCGCTTGGGTGATTTTTTTTGCCCCGGCATCAGATGTTCTCCTTCCAGTCCTTTTGTAGAGTCAAGGCCCTTGTGCCGCCAAAAATGGAGATGTGCTCAAATTCTCCTTGGCTGCCTTCTTTTTCTATACAGTATGGGGCTGCAGCGGTCAGGATATTCATCGGAAAGGGCGATGTTTTTGCTTCCGTTCGCATGTACCGGAACTTTTGGTTGCAATTTGGGCTTGATTTAATATAATCTAATTTGTTTGGTACAATAGGAAAAGTGTGAAACTGTAAGCTAAAGGCATCTGCCCCGAATAAAGTTTTACGGCTTGGATCTGGACGGCTGAACATTATTCTAGCGGAAAGAAGGTAGTGACGATGGAATTATGGTACACAGAGAAGCAAACCCCGACTTTTGGCATTACGGCTAAAATCCGGGAGACCTTTGTACATGAGAAGACGGAGTTTCAACAATTGGATATGATCGATACCGAGGAATTCGGGCGCATGCTCGTGCTGGACGGTATGGTTATGACTACGATTAAGGATGAATTCGTCTATCATGAGATGGTCGCTCACCCCGCGCTGAACACGCATCCAAATCCGAAGAAGGTTCTTGTCGTCGGCGGAGGAGACGGAGGCGTCATTCGCGAAGTGATCAAGCATCCGGGCGTAGAGAAGGCCGTACTCGTTGAAATTGATGGAAAAGTTATCGAATATTCGAAGCAGTACTTGCCTGAGATCGCCGGCAAGCTGGACGATCCGAAGGTTGAAGTGCTGGTTAACGATGGATATATGCACATTATCGAGCATAAGAACGAATACGATGTCATCATGGTGGACTCCACCGAGCCTGTAGGCCCGGCTGCTCCGTTGTTTGAGCGCGGATTCTATCAAGGGATCTATGAGGCGCTGAAGGAAGACGGTATTTTCGTGGCGCAAACGGACAATCCGTGGTTCAAAGCGGATCTGATTCAGCAGGTCAACAAAGACGTGAAGGAAATCTTCCCGATCGTGCGTGTCTATGGAGCGAACATTCCAACCTACCCAAGCGGTCTGTGGACCTTTACGATGGGCAGCAAAACATACGATCCGCTTGAAGTGGACGAGTCTACGATTGATGAGATGGATACGAAGTACTATTCGCCTCGTCTGCATAAAGCCGCCTTCGTGCTGCCGAAATTCGTAGAAGACTTGGTGAAATAAGGAGGCGCGCATAAACTGATGAAACTGGATCAAGGTTATTCCGGCAACGTGTTTATTCTGAGCTCCGAGGATTATGAAGGATCCAAGGCCGTCATCTACGGTATGCCGATGGACTTCACGGTTAGCTACCGTCCCGGCTCCCGTTTCGGCCCGGCCCGTATCCGCCAAGCATCCGTTGGCTTGGAGGAGTACAGCCCGTACTTGGATAAGAGCATTGAAGATATCACTTATTTCGATGCAGGCGATCTGATGCTGCCTTTCGGCAATGCCGGCCGCAGTCTTGAAGTGATCGGCGATTATGTAGGCAAGCTGCTGGACGACGGGAAGTTCCCGATTGGACTCGGCGGAGAACACCTCGTATCGTGGCCGATTATTCAGAAGGTGTATGAGAAGTATCCTGATCTCATTCTGATCCATATCGATGCCCATGCCGACCTGCGCGAGCATTACGAGGGAGAGCCGTTGTCCCACTCCACGCCGGTCCGCAAGGCGGCGGGCATTATGGGCGGCAAGAACATTTATCAGTTCGGCATCCGTTCCGGCTCCCGCGAGGAGTTCCAGTATGGACGCGAGAACATCAATTTCTACCCGTTTGAGGTAGCCGCTCCGCTGAAGGAAGCATTGCCTTCCATGGGCAACCGTCCGGTCTACGTGACCATCGACATCGACGTGCTGGATCCGTCTGCCGCACCGGGCACCGGTACGGCAGAAGCCGGCGGCATCACGTCGAAAGAGCTGCTGGAAGCCGTACATCTGATTGCAAACTCCGATGTGAACGTTGTTGGCTGCGATCTCGTGGAAGTGGCGCCGATCTACGATCCGACCGAGCAGACCCAGATCGTGGCTGCGAAGCTGATTCGCGAGATGCTGCTGGGATTCGTGAAGTAGGGGATTCCACCCACCCAAACCCTCCCTGCCAGGGAGGGCCCCAAGGGCGCTGCCCTCTGGACACCCGCAACGTTGGCGTTCAGCGGGGCTCTGGGGATCGAAGCGGGGCTGGTGCTTGTGCCCGGCCAACCTTCGGTCTCCCCTGCGGGGACGCCCTCGAGGCCTCTGGAGCGCCCTTTATGTGGCCAAGGCTTTGCCCCTCGGCCGATGAAAGAAAAAGCAAGCCATCCCTACCTAAGCCTTGCGGCTATCGGGGATGGCTTGCTTTTTCGCGTAGCGAGGCCCTCTCGAGCAATTCCCTGCCACGGGTCGCTCGCGGGCCAGCCCAACATTCATGATCAGCCGAGGCTTTGCCCCTCGGCTGATGAAAGAAAAAGCAAGCCTCCCCCACCTAAGCCTAACGGCTATCGGTGTCGGCTTGCTTTTTCGCATGAGCGCGGCCCTCTCGAGCAATTCCCTGACGGGTTGCTCGAGGGCCAGCCCAATATAGATGATCAGCCGAGGCTTTGCCCCTCGGCTGATGAAAGAAAAAGCAAGCCTCCCCCACCTAAGCCTAACGGCTATCGGTGTCGGCTTGCTTTTTCGCGTGAGCGCGGCCCTCTCGAGCAATTCCCTGACGGGTCGCTCGCGGGCCAGCCCAACATACATGATCAGCCGAGGCTTTGCCCCTCGGCTGATGAAAGAAAAAACAAGCCATCCCTACCTAAGCCTTGCGGCTATCGGGGATGGCTTGCTTTTTCGCGTAGCGCGGCCCTCTCGAGCAATTCCCTGACGGGTCGCTCGCGGGCCAGCCCAATATAGATGATCAGCCGAGGCTTTGCCCCTCGGCAGTTAAAGAAAAAGCAAGCCCTCCCTACCTAAGCCTTGCGGCTATCGGGGAAGGCTTGCTTTTTCAACTTTGAGCAATTGAGAAGAAATGATTGGTAGTCATATGTTATAAGCTTAAGGAAGCTTGATTCGGATTTGAAATAAGGAGGCTAATAACATGGCAGATTCGTCCGGCAAGAAGAGAATTGACTCTGCCGCGAGGATGATTAAGGCTTCGCCCCAAACCATTTATCAGGCATTCACTGACCCCAAGGCTTGGGTGTCGTGGCTTCCGCCAGAGGGGATGTCAGGTCAGATCGATACCTTTGATGCCCGTGAAGGCGGGACTTATCGAATGGTGCTCACCTATATTGGAACGGACCACGCGAACCTCGGCAAATCATCGGCAGGCACGGATATCGTCCAAGGTAAATTCCTGGCGTTGGTGCCAAACAAGAAAATCGTGCAGTGTTTTGAATTCGAGTCGGAAGACCCCGCTTACGGGGGCCAGATGAGAATGACATGGACGTTGACAGCACTTGCGGAAGGCACTGAGGTGGCGGTTGTTTGCGAGGACGTTCCTGAGGGCATACGGCAGGAAGATCACGAAGCAGGCCTCCGTTCAACGCTTGAGAATCTCGCGGTTTTTACGGAGTGATAGCGGACAGGCAGCGTACCTCACAAGGTCCCTTTAACAGTGAAAAAGCAAGCAACCCAACTTAAGCCGAGCGGCTAATCGGGTTGCTTGCTTTTGTGTTAATTCAGGGTGATGCCGAATGCGGAGCCAGGGGCACCGGCGAATACGACAGTTCCCTTAGCCGGGAGCTTAACTTCGTTGGAGCCGCTGACCACGGTGTAGTTAACGACTGTGCCCTTCTCGTCGTATACGGCGAATGCGCCTTCTGCCGGCAGGGTTACCGTCATGGTTTTGCCTGCGGCTGCTTCAGGTACGGTATACCACTTGGCATAGCCGTCGGCCTGCAGGGTAACGGTGGATTTTTTCCCTTTATACAATGGCTTCACATGCTTGCCGCTGATAAACAGGGATCCAGCGCCCTCGAGATACTCTACGCCTTTTTCCTTATAGAAGCGGAATTCGGACGTATCCCGGCTGCCGATCGCCGGAACCTGATGCTGGCTTACTGCGGTATCCGGATCGATAATCTTCTTGTCGACCAGATATCCTTCCAGGCCGCTCTTGCTGTTAATCTCTACCGTCGGTTTCGTAATGAAGTACATCAGCGATGTGAATTTCTCGTTCAATGGATAGAACGTTTCGCCTTCCCGCTTCGCCCATGCGGCAGCGGTTTCCTTGGACAGCGGGTTCGCTTCCATTTTTTCGGCCGAATATTGCGACAAGGCCATCTGTCCCAGTCCAGGAATCGAAACATATTGTCTTACCCATAGGTAGATGCGATCATTCTTTTCCTTAACGAAGCTGACCTTAATGCTGCCATCCGCGCTGACAAACGTTCCGTCCGCGGTGTATACATATTTCTCGGCAGGATAGTCCGGAACCATCGGTACGGTAATGGACAGTTCGCCGTCCTTGATGTCGACTTTCATCTGCTGATTCGTCACGCCATAGTAACCGGCGAATTCCGCCATATTGTCAGGCATATCCGCTTGGACCGGTTTGCCGAACGATTTTTCCGGCTTGAACTCCTTGATGGTGCCTTTTTCCTTGAGCGTATGCAGCAAAATTTCGTTTGCCAGCAATTGGTTGGTTGAACTCGAACCGCCGGAAGATAATACGGCAGCTGCCATGTTCTGCTCCGGAAGCACAACGAGCGAAGCGTGGTATAGAATGGTGTCGCCGCCTTTAGTCACGGCTTTCATGTCATATTGGTTAAACGGGAACAGTCTCACGCTGTCCCAGCCAAGTCCATAATCGAACGAATTATCGGCATCTTCTGGCCACAGGCCTTTTTTATACTCTTCCTGCTCCATGGCTTTTACAGACGCAGCTGAGAGGATTCCCTCGGCTTCCCCGGTGAAGATCTGCGCAAACTGCACCAGGTCTTCGGCCGTGGAGTAGATGCCGCCGGTTCCGATGACATTGATGGTCTCGTTAGGCAGCTGTCCTTGATGAGCCGGATAATAGAGGCCCGCCATTTGGTTTAAATCCAATGTGTCTTGGGATGTCTTGGTGTGGTCCATGTTTAACGGCTCGGTAAAATGTTCATGAATGAATGCGGTAAAATCCTTGCCGCTCACTTTTTCCACGAGAATCTCGGCCAGCGTGAATCCGTCATTGCAATACACGGAGAATGCACCCGGATCTGCTTTGAGGTTTTGAGTGGACAACTGCTTCAGCAGCGTGTCATGTGCATGCGGGTCGTTATCTTCGAACAAGAACGCGTTGTTCAGGCTTGAGCCCTGCAGGCCGGAGGAATGGTTAAGCAGCATGCGCGGCGTGATTTTTTTGTAGCGTTCGTCTTTCATCGTGAATTCGGGTATGTACTGAACGAGAGGCGCATCCAGGTTGATCTTCCCGTCATCCACCAATTTCATGACCGCGGCGGCAGTGAACACTTTGCTCGTGGAGCCGATCCCATACATCGTATCTTCGGTCAACGGAATCTTTCCTTCGATATCATTGACGCCCGCTTGCCCGGAAACGGTAATCTTGCCGTTGTCGATCAGGGCATATTGGACGCTTGTCGTTCCATACGTCTCGGTGAGCAGCTTGGCTTTCTCTGCGGCGATCTTCTCAAGACCCCCTCCTGCAGCGGCAGTCTGGCTGTTATCTGCTGCCATGGCTCCGGCTGGAAGGATCATTGTAACCGCGAGCAGGGCTACCAGCATTCGTGATAATCTTTTCTTCAATGAACAAATACCTCCTTATTATGAATGTATAAGTTAGTACGATTTACCAGCGGGAATGGTTCGAATTTTTTTTCATGTTTTTTGTGGCTTTATGATAGGAGCATATACAGGAAGGGCGTTTCATTGTTGTTGGGTGAGATATCTACAGATGAGAAGGTCAAAAAAACCAGGCCCCCATCATCAGTTGCGAGAACTGCGCGAGGATGCCTGGTTATTTAACTAAGCACGATCAGTAGTGCCGAAGCGGTGCCGACGAAACAGCCCGCCAGACAATCGGAAGGATAATGAAAGCCGAGATAAATGC
Source organism: Paenibacillus sp. CR_12 (assembly GCF_041953985.1). Lineage (NCBI taxonomy): Bacteria > Bacillati > Bacillota > Bacilli > Caryophanales > Paenibacillaceae > Paenibacillus > Paenibacillus sp. CR_12. The sequence goes on from NZ_JAVFHO010000016.1 coordinate 35,051, forward strand.
GTGACAGACTGACTGTAAGCGCCAGCAGGATCAAGAGCAACGACAGCCAGGGCGTAACGAACAGAAATGGCGTGACGATGGAAAATATGGCCGTCGAGTGTCCGGAAGGAAACGAATGGTCCTTCATCGGTTTCTTTTCAAACCTCACTTTTTCCAATGCCTGGTATGGCCGGATGCGCCGCAGTTTCTTTTTGATGAGAGCCGTAATCAGGAAGCTGAGGGACAGTGCGATAAAGCTCTGCCATCCCATCGTATCCCACGGCTCCGGTGCAAAAAACGCTATCGAAAGTGTCAGCACAATGGTAAAGATAGCACCCCCCATATGGGTGACCAGCGAGAGCATCGAATCCACCATTTTGTTGCTGATCTTGCGGTTTAACCAGCGGAAGATAAGGTGGTCATGTTGCTGAAGCCAATCCATCGAACGAGTTATCATTGTGAACAGAACACCTCACATTATAGTTTGGCAAGCTGAAAGCCCTAAAGTCATAACGGGCTCGTGTGTATGCTTGTAAGGGCCGGGATTGATCGTATAGACAAGAGGCTTACATACGACAGTATACAGGAGAATTGTTAAGCGTGGGTATGAATGGCGAGTATTTTTTCATAATTCGAGCATTCTTTGGCATAGGTACCGTCGATGATAACCGTATACCTTAAGGGACGCGTTTAAAGATTATGGTTTCCCATTGACGGCGACTTGATGTTCCCATGTTCTCTAAGCCCGGAATCCGATATAATGAAAGCATCTAACCATGCATAAGGAGGAGAAGCATGAAATTTCGCGTTTCTGCCGTGCAATATCATCTGCACACGATTCAATCCTTTGAAGATTTTGCCCGTCAATCGGAGCATTATATCCGAACGGCGGAGGAATTCGAAGCCGATTTTGTGCTGTTTCCGGAATTTTTCACGACGCAGCTGATGTCCATCGGGGACGATCAGGGCCAGGCGTTAACGATCAATGACCTTCCGGATTTCACAGACCGTTACCGCGAGCTGTTCCAGGGCTTTGCGAAGCAATATAACATGCATATCATTGGCGGGACCCACGTCATTCGCCGGGAAGGGAAGCTGTACAATGTGGCGCATCTGTTCTATCCGGACGGCCGCATTGCGGAACAGGCGAAGATTCATATTACGCCTTCGGAGATAACCGGCTGGAACATGGGGGCCGGCGAAGGGCTCGAAGTATTCGAGACCGAAAAAGGCACCATCGCGATGCTCACCTGCTATGACATCGAATTTCCCGAGATCGTGCGCATGGCCAAGGCCAAAGGGGCCGACGTCATTTTCTGTCCGTCCTGCACCGATGATCGTCACGGATTCCACCGCGTGCGTTATACCAGCCATGCCCGCGCCATCGAGAATCAAATCTATGTGGTGCTGACCGGCACGGTTGGATCGCTGCCTACCGTGGATCTGATGCGTGCCAACTTCGGGCAGGCTGCCATCATTACGCCGAACGATATTCCGTTCCCGCCGAAGGGCCTGCTTGCCGAGGGAGAGCTGAACAACGACATGATCATTACCGCCGATCTCGATCTGGATTTATTATATCAAGTGCGCGAGAAGGGCTCCGTCACGACATGGCGTGACCGGCGTATGGATTTGTATCCGGATTGGGAGTAAGTCTTTTTATCATGGTTTGATAAAATGGGAAAAGGCGGTGTAGAGGAAATGGCCCGGTTTCATCAACAGTTTTATGTATTCGACGACGTCCGGCCGGTGCCGGTTGTTATTCGAGGCTACACGGAAGCGGACTTCGACGAGCTGATCGCCATTCAATCCGAGACGTTTCCGCCCCCGTATCCTCCGGAGCAATGGTGGAACAAGGAACAGCTGATGCAGCATGTCACCTTGTTTCCCGAGGGCGCCCTATGCGTTGAAGTGGACGGCATGCTGGCCGGGTCCATCACCTCGCTCATTGTGGAGTACGATCCGATGGAGCCTGCCCACTCCTGGGCGGAGGCCACGGATAACGGATACATCCGCACGCATCAGCCGGACGGAAATACCCTATACATCGCCGACATTTGCGTCAGGCCGCGCTTTCGCAAGCTGGGGCTCGGCAAATGGCTGATTCAGTCGCTGTATCACGTGACCATCGAAAGGGGACTGGACCGGCTGCTTGGCGGCGGACGGATGCCCGGCTATCATCGGCATGCGCACGAAATGTCGGCCGTAGAATATTTGGATGCCGTTGTCAGGGGGGATCTCAAGGACCCCGTAATTACCTTCCTGCTCCGGTGCGGCCGGACGCCCGTCGGGGTAGCGGCAGAGTATTTGGAGGATGAGGAGTCCTGCAATTACGGGGCCTTGATGGAATGGAAGAATCCATTCCGAGGGTGAAGTGGTTTAGAATGAACGATGATTTCACGGCTTCGAATATCTTCATAATATAAAGATATTTTCATTACATATATAAGGAGGCTTTTAATTTAATGGAATATATCCGCATTACGAGCATCGACGATCCCTTGTTTCGCAAAATGCACGATCTCATGAAGGAAGTGTTCCCTCCGGAAGAGGTGCTGGAATTCAGCTTATGGAAAGAGCCGCTCGAAGACCCGGGCATTCGGGTATTTGTTGCCCTACATGAGGACGAAGTGGTGGGTACGACGGAATACCGCTATTACGAGGACTGGAACGTGGCGATGACCGATTTTACCATTATCGGGCGTGAAGGGCTCGGCATCGGCCGATTCCTGGCACAACATCGCTTGAAGGATCTGAATCAATTGGCGGCAGCAAACGGCAAAGAGCTGTTCGGCATGTTTGCCGAGATTTACGATCCATATCGGGTGCAGGACCATGCATTCGGCGGCGTGAAGCCGATGGATCCGTTCGTTCGCCGCGAAGTCCTGTCGCATCTGGGTTACAAACGCACGGATATCGACTATGTGCATCCGTCCTGGAACAACGATGGCGAAGCGGTGAGCGGGCTTGATTTTTGCTTCATGCCGGGCGACGATGCCGTTGATGAATTGCCCGCGGAGCTGATTGCCAACTTCTTGAGACGATACTATTCGGTGCTGCCCGAGAAACCGCAAGCCTGGAACGACATGGTGGCCAAGCTGGACGCGCGGGAGAAGGTATCCTTGCTTCCGCTGTAACCTATAGTATGGATCATGCCTGATTCTTCTTGAATCAGGCCTATTCTTTTTCTTGACCGCCCATTGATTTCAATTTTTTGGTATTCTAATCCTATGAAAGGCCAGGTCGACGTAATGGGGAGGCTGCTTATGAAGAGAAATCGTATTTGGTTATGGGCAGGTATTGGTTTAAGCATCGTAATCCTATATTCATTCATGCAACTAAGCGTTCATTTCGGCAAACCCATGTCCGAAGAACAGAAGATAGCGGCCTCTTACGTGAAATCGCTGGGCTATAAGATTGTAAGCCACTCCAGTAAACCGATTACTTATACGCTTGAGAAATCTCTTCTCGCACCTGGTAACGGCGCAATCCCCTATATTCAGACATGGAGTGTACAGAGCCAAGATCCGGCAAACTATTACGGAAAAGAAATTGTCACCTATCGCTTCAAGGTTTCCGGGCATCCGCTTGACCGCATGTATAATACGAATACGGCCTTGTTCGTGATGATGTCGGAGGGGAAGGTCATCGGGGGAACCTCGTTCCCCGATCGGAACGATTTAGCCGGAGCTCCTTATTCCATTGATGGAAAGACCTTGGAGGAAATCACGGGTAACAGTTTCGGGGAATGGCGCGAGCAATGGGCCGAAAAATATGGGAATTAAGGATGCGCTCCAACCTCTCCGAAAATACGACGAAAGACATGTTTCTTTACTTTTGCTAAATCCTCATTTGAATTGCAAGGCTATACTGGATATAGTAATACAATAGGTAAGGAAAAGAGGAACGTACATGAACGACCGAAAACAAGTGAACATCCGTCTTCAGAGCCTTCACGAAGGAGAGAATACGATACAGGAGCTTCCCGCAGAGGCGTTTATCAAGGGGAAGGTGCTGTATGTGCGCTATACGGAGCCGGCGCTTGGACCGCATCAAGGGGAAACCCGGGCCATGCTCAAACTGACGGAGGACGAGCTGAAGCTGATCCGTCATGGCGAGGTGGAGTCCGAGCAGGCGTTTAAGCTGGGACTGCAATTGCCTGGATATTATCGCTCCCCGTTCACTTCATTTAATCTGTCTACGCACACCCAGCGTCTGGAGCTAGCGCTAGAGGGCGTGACCGGACGAGCGGCTTGGGCGTATGATTTATATGTGTTTGACGAGTTTTCGGGACACTTTTCGATCAGTTTGACTATTCAGGAGGCACATGAATCATGACTATGAATCCATTAGATCACATTAACGGGCTGGTTGCAGAGGCGGTAGGAGACGCTGCCGTAGCTGCCGGACTGGTGTCCCGCGAGGAGCTGCCCGCCATTACGCTGGAAGTTCCGAAGGATAAGTCGCACGGCGACTTGGCTACGAACGTAGCGATGCAGCTGACGCGGATTGCCAAGAAGAACCCGCGGCAAATCGCGGAAGCTATCCTGGAACATTTGGATACGGCAAAGGCTTCCATTGAGAAAGCGGAGATCGCCGGGCCCGGGTTTATTAACTTTACCTTGGACAAGGGGTATCTCTATCCGATCGTGGCATTGGTACAAGAGCAGGGCGATAACTACGGGCGGATCGCTTCGGGCGAAGGGCAAAAGGTCCAGATGGAGTTTGTCAGCGCCAATCCCACCGGAAGCCTGCATCTTGGACATGCCCGCGGAGCGGCGGTAGGCGATGCCCTTTGCAATGTGCTTGATTTTGCAGGATACGAAGTTACGCGCGAATACTACATCAATGATGCAGGCAACCAAGTCGTGAACCTGGTTAAATCCCTCGAAGCCCGCTATTTGCAGGAGCTCGGCCAGGATGCCGAAATGCCTGAAGACGGATACCATGGCGAGGATATCAAAGGGTTTGCCAAAGAGCTCGTAGCCGAAAAAGGCGATTCCTTGCTATCGATGGATCCTGGCGAGAGAACGGCATTCCTGCGTCAATTCGGGCTTGAGAAGGAACTTGGTAAAATCAAACGCGATTTGAATCGATTCCGCGTCCATTTTGACGAGTGGTTTAGCGAAACGTCCCTGTATGAGGATGGACTGGTGGAGAAATCCCTGGAAGAACTGAAAGCCAAGGGCGAAGCTTACGAGAAGGATGGGGCAACCTGGCTCCGCACCACCGATTATGGGGATGACAAAGACCGCGTCCTCGTCAAGAATGACGGAACGTATACCTACCTGACGCCGGATATTGCGTACCACCGCAATAAATACGAGCGCGGCTATGACAAGATCCTGAATATTTGGGGAGCCGACCACCATGGTTACGTTCCGCGCATGAAGGCTGCCATGGAGGCGCTCGGCAATGACCCGGACAAACTCATCGTATTGATCGCCCAGATGGTCAGCCTGTTCCAGGACGGCGAGAAGGTGAAGATGTCCAAGCGTACCGGTAAAGCGGTCACGATGGAAGATTTGATGGATGAGGTCGGCGTGGACGCGATCCGCTATTTCTTCACCATGCGCAGCATGGATTCGCATTTGGATTTCGACATGGATCTGGCAGTGTCCACGTCCAACGAGAACCCGGTCTTCTACGTACAGTATGCGCACGCACGCATTTGCAGCGTATTCCGCCAAGCGGAGGAGCAAGGCATTAGCCTCCTGCCGCTTGCCGACGTCAACCTGAGCGTTCTGACCGCCGAGCATGAATACGACATTTTGCGCAAATTGGGAGAACTCCCGCAGGAAGTGTCGCTTGCTGCGGAGAACTATGCACCGCACCGGCTTATCCGGTATGTATATGAACTGGCCTCCTTGTTCCACAGCTACTACAGAGCCGAACGCGTCATTACGGAAGACGCGAATCAAACGCAAGCCCGCCTTGCTTTGCTGGCAGCCGTCCGCACGGTCATTGCCAACGTGCTTCGCCTGATGGGCGTATCGGCGCCGGAACGCATGTAAGAAGGGGCTTCCCTTTCATATGCCATAACAGCCAACAGCCGTCTTTCTTTGGAAAGACGGCTGTTTTAATGCGTGAACGAAATGGGCGTTTGCGTTGCTGATGAACCGAATTTATAATTTCATGCCCTCGCGCAAAAATTTCAAGGCATTTACCTCTCCATCGGAGGCGCTGTATCCTTTTTTGAGCTTAAGGGGGGAGGAGGTGCGCCGCAGCAGGGCCTTGATCGTAGCTGTTTTTTTCAAGTCAGGCTTCTGGGCAAGCAGCAGGGCGATTGCTCCGCTCACGTGTGAAGTGGCCATGGAAGTGCCGCTCATTTCGTGGTATTTTCCCTGCAGCCAGGCTGACACGATTTTATCTCCGGGCGCATAAATATCGACAAATTGCCCGCGGTTACTGAAGCCGGGGATTCTCCGGCTGCGGTCGGTAGCTCCGACGGATATCGTTTGGGGATAACGGGCAGGATAGTCCGCGGTACGGCGTTTGCCGTCATTGCCGGAAGAGGCCACAATGAGGACGCCTGCTTGGTTGGCCTTGCTTACGATATCCAGCAGCGTGCGGCTTCGGGTCTGCATGCCGAAACTCATATTGATGATATCGATCTCGGCCCGCACGCACCAGTCGATGGCCAGAATGATATCCGACACGAAGGCGGAGCCGTTGTGATCAAAGGCTTTGACCGGATACACGACAGATCTGGGAGCAACGCCGATCATACCTTGGGTGCTGTTCGCGGCAGCGATGGTGCCCGAGATATGCGTTCCATGCCCATTGTCGTCATAAGGCGGGATGTTGCGATGGACGAGGTTGACCCCTCGGGTCAGCGAATACTTCAGATCCGGGTGACCGAAATCCACCCCTGTGTCGATAACGGCAATCTTCACGCGGTGTCCTGTCGAGGTAGACCAGGCTTGAGGGGCTTTGATTTGCTTGATACCCCATGGGATCCCGGTTAGCGTTCCTATTGTCCCCTGTATGGCGTGGATATGAACCTGTTCATCCTCTTCAACCATCAGTTCGTTCCGAAACTCCGCTTCAAACTTCGCGGTTTGGGGAGCTGGAGCGATGATGGTGCGAGTAAGCGGCGAGCGGCTGACCGAACTCGGGAAACGCCTTTTCCCTGCGAGCCGGTTCCATTCGCGGATGCATTTCTGGTACAGCTGAGGGTCATGAAACGTGAGGAGCCGCCGGTTCATTTCCCGGACGTTCCGCATAGGGTTCGTCTCTGCAAGTAGTGATTGCATGATCCGGGTGTAATCCATGTGTGGCAATCTCCCTTCTCGATGAACCGTTGCTTCAGTATTGTATGAGCCGGGGAGAGTGCCCGAATGGGATGTTGCCCTTTTTCCGGGAAATAGGCCCTGTTTACCGTGTCAAAGCAGCAGGGCTAACATAAGATACATGGAGAGAATATCAAGGTTCTCTTATCTATCCCGTAAGGAGTCGATCCTAGGGGCGGGTACAGTCAGAAGGCGGAGAGAATCGTCTCCGTCTTTTTCCATTTGGTATCTGATGGGTAATGGAGCATAAAAACTTGATTTTTATTTCCAAATAGGTTTTACTTAGTTTTGATAATGGATATGTTGAGGGTATAACGTGAAGATTGTGTGAGAGGAAGTGTGCGTTAGTGAGTAATCCGCTCAATTTAAAGATCGATCCGGAGAAGATTCAGGAAATCCCGATGGTTGACCTGGCTTTTATGGTTCTGAAGGCGGCGAATACGCCGTATTATTACCGTGACCTGATGAATGAGGTGGCCAAGCTTCGCGGCTTTACGGAACAGGAAATTAACGAAACGATTGCCCAGTTATATACCGAGATCAATATAGACGGACGTTTCGCATGTGTAGGTACGAATCTGTGGGGACTAAAGCGCTGGTATCCGCTGGAGAAGTCCGAAGATCCGATTGCGAACGCCAAACGTCCGCGGATCATCAATGATGAAGACGACGATGACGATGACTTCACGGATGAAGAGGATACCTATAGCGGTGACGATGCCGAAGAGGATTTCGACAGCATCGACGATGAAGACGATGATCACGACGATCTCTTCCCGGATGATGACGATGCTGACGATGATGTAGATGAGGACGTTGTTCTGGATGATGACGAATTGGATGACGAAGATGCGGATTCCGAGGAAGAAGATCTGGAAGAGGAAGAATTCGAGGAAGACGACAGAGATTAATCTGTCATTCCGCTCGGAATTTAAGCCAGTCCGCATGGTTTATGACTCTGTTTTACGATGTCGGCCGATTGGGGAATTTTGAGGTTGGTTCTTCTCTTGACAAGCAGACAAGGCACAGAGTAAACTATTGCTTGGGCTTATGATTGTGGATTAAATATGTTTAATATAAAAGTGCCCCGTTATTTATTCGGGGTCACTTTTTTTGTTTTTAAGGCTCGGAAAGTGTAAACGACGCTAGCTTCCGGGCCAATATAGCAAGACCAAGATTCAGATATGCAGAGTAAGAAGATGTATTGGAATCGCTCGCCCTGAAGCCTCATAACGTTATGCCGTACCGGCAGCCCGATGGGGATCATTTTAGCGTCAATATATGCGGTTTGTAATAGGTCGGAGGTCAGCTCGCTCACCATTATTGGAAGCGAGCGATGTTTTTGTTGGTCCCTCTGATGAATCAGGGGAAAACGGGTTAGGATAAACATCATATGTCGCCTGAAGTTATGGAGATTATATAGGAGGGTTTTTAACAGTGACAAAGTATATTTTTGTAACAGGCGGAGTCGTGTCATCTCTAGGTAAGGGAATTACCGCCGCTTCGCTCGGCAGATTGCTTAAGAACAGAGGGCTCAAGGTAACGATTCAGAAATTCGATCCGTACATTAATATAGATCCGGGCACCATGAGTCCTTACCAGCATGGCGAAGTGTTCGTTACTGACGACGGTGCGGAAACCGACCTGGACCTGGGACACTATGAGCGCTTCATCGATATTAACCTGTCGAAGAACAGCAATGTGACAACAGGAAAAGTATACTCTTCTGTTATTAGCAAGGAACGCCGGGGGGAATATTTGGGCGGCACCGTGCAGGTTATTCCTCATATTACGAACGAGATCAAGGAGCGCGTATTCCGTGCGGGCCGTGAAGCGGGTTCGGATGTGGTCATTACCGAAATCGGCGGAACGGTCGGCGATATCGAAAGCCTTCCTTTCCTGGAGGCCATCCGCCAAATCAAGAGCGATGTTGGCCGTGAGAACGTGATGTATATTCATGTAACCCTCATTCCATATATTAAGGCAGCCGGTGAAGTGAAAACGAAGCCGACGCAGCACAGCGTAAAAGAACTCCGCAGCATCGGCATTCAGCCGAATGTCATCGTGTGCCGTACGGAGCATGAGCTTTCAACCGAGATGAAAGCCAAAATCGCGCTCTTCTGCGATATCGACCCTAACGCGGTCGTAGAATGCCGCGACGCGTCCTCCCTGTATGAGGTGCCGCTGAATCTGCGCGATGAAGGCCTGGACGAAATTGTTGTCAATCATCTGAAGCTGACGACTCCTGCGCCGGATATGAGCGAGTGGGAAGATCTGGTGGAGCGCGTCTCCAAGCTGGAGAAGACCGTTGAGATTGCGATTGTCGGCAAGTATGTCGCGCTTCATGACGCCTACCTCAGCGTAGTGGAATCCCTGTCCCATGCCGGCTTTGATGCCAATGCCGACGTGAAGATCCGCTGGGTGAACGCCGAGGAAATTACGGCGGACAATGTGGAAAAGACGTTGAACGGCATCGGCGGTATTCTGGTACCTGGTGGATTTGGAGACCGGGGTATCGAAGGCAAGATCAGCGCGATCCGTTATGCCCGCGAGCGCAACATTCCATTCTTCGGTATTTGCCTTGGCATGCAAGTGTCCGTCATCGAATATGCCCGTTCGATCTTAGGTCTGAACGGCGCGAACAGCTCCGAAATTGATCCGGCTACCGAATATCCGGTTATCGACCTGCTTCCGGAGCAGAAGGATATCGAGGATCTTGGCGGAACGATGCGCCTTGGCCTGTATCCGTGCAAGCTGGTTCCGGGATCGCTTGCGGAGTCCTGCTACCAGGACGAGCTGGTTTACGAAAGACATCGTCACCGGTACGAGTTCAACAACCAATACCGCGAAGATATCGAGAAAGCGGGCCTGCGTATTTCCGGTACTTCACCGGACGGACGCCTGGTCGAGATCGTGGAGCTGCCAGGACATCCTTGGTTCCTCGCCGTGCAATTCCATCCGGAATTCACTTCCCGTCCGAACCGTCCGCAGCCATTGTTCCGTGAGTTTGTAAAAGCCTCGATCCAGCATCAGGCATAATTGGGAAGAGCCTCTTTTTGAAGAGGCTCTTTTTTTTGCGTGCAAATTCTTTTGTCGTTGCGTGAAGGGTGGAGCTGAGGACCGGAATCCCTGTCCAGCGCTGTCGATTTCGGATGCAGCCAATTCGCGATCTTTTTTTCTTACTTTTTCAAGGACAGGAAGGAATTCGACATCTACAGGCGAATACAAATAATGGCCGGTTTATGGGAAAGTTAGGAACTTTCGAGTTTGCATATACTCATTGTACGATTTAAGTATCGGGAGGTTGGAAGGATGAGCAAACAAAGCAAACACAAAGTGCTGATTGTGGATGACCAGAATGGGATCCGCATCCTGCTTGTGGAAGTGTTCAGCAGTGAAGGATATGAGACGTTCCAAGCGGCGAACGGCAAGGCTGCCCTTGAAATCGTGAAGATGCATGCCCCGGATTTGGTGCTGCTGGATATGAAAATTCCTGGAATGGACGGGCTTGAGATTTTGAAGCATATTAAACAGATGAATCCGGACATTAAGGTGATCATGATGACAGCCTATGGGGAGCTTGACATGATCAAGGAAGCGACCGATCTTGGAGCGCTGATGCATTTTACCAAACCCTTCGACATCGACGAGATGCGGCAAGCCGTCAACATGCAGCTGAAAGGGACCGCGAACAACATCGGTTGAATGATGAATTCTGCTCAAGGGGCGGAATTCTTTTTTTTGCCAGAATGTGAGTTCCTTCGCAGCAATTTAGGAAATGCTTGTTTAGTATTTATGACGCGATGTGGTATAATAAGTCCGTATGTTATATCGGCTAAAAACCATAGACAAACTAAGCATCTATAGGAGGATGAAACCATGCCATTAGTATCAATGACAGACATGCTGAACAAAGCACTCGAAGGTAAATATGCTGTTGGTCAATACAACATCAACAACCTGGAGTGGACATATGCAATTCTTGAAGCGGCTGAGCAAGAGAAATCGCCGGTAATTCTTGGTGTTTCCGAAGGCGCAGCTCGTTACATGGGTGGATTCAGCACCGTTGTACACATGGTAAAAGGTTTGATGGAGGACCTGAAAGTTACAGTTCCTGTTGCCATTCACCTTGACCACGGTTCAAGTGTTGAGAAATGTAAAGAAGCAATCGATGCAGGGTTCACTTCGGTTATGATCGATGATTCCCACAGCCCGATTGAGACGAATATTGCAACAACGAAACAAGTGGTTGAGTATGCTCACGCCAAAGGCGTTTCCGTTGAAGCCGAAGTCGGCATGGTCGGCGGACAAGAGGATGACGTTATCGGCGACGTAATGTACGCGAAGCTTGACGACTGCGTGCGCATCGTGAACGAGACAGGCATCGACACATTGGCGCCTGCGCTTGGTTCTGTCCATGGTCCTTACAAAGGCGAACCAAACCTTGGGTTCAAAGAGATGGAAGAGATTCGCGATGCTGTGAAACTTCCATTGGTGCTTCATGGCGGTACGGGCATCCCGACGCATGACATCAAGAAAGCTATCTCCTTGGGTACTTCCAAAATCAACGTTAACACCGAGAACCAAATCTCGTTCACCAAAGTTGTTCGTGAAGTGCTTGCCGCTAAACCGGAAGCTTACGATCCGCGCACATTCCTGAAACCAGGCCGCGAGGCAATCAAGGAAACCGTTGTCGGCAAAATCCGTGAGTTTGGTTCCAACAATCAAGCTTAATCACCCGTAACGCACAAAAGTCGCTTGTAGCCTTCGTGGCCGCAACATGACGATAGGAATCACCTAAGATATTTTAAGCTGTCTTATGCTGCATACAATGAAATGGAAAGCACACCGCATAGCCGGTGTTTTTCCATTTCATTTATTAAGTTATCAAAAAGCGCAAGCGGATTGTGAGGCTTCACAACCGGATAATCGCTACGAAAACGAACGCTTATTGCGTCTGTCATCCTTTAGGAACGTCGATACGACGTTTTTCTTGTATGACGGGCATCAGAACCATTTCCGGCTGCGAAGTGATGTAGGGGGAACCGAAAGCTTATGGAAAAATTGATGATCAGCGGTGGACGCCCACTGCGAGGTGCTGTAACAATCAGCGGTGCCAAGAACAGTGCTATTGCGTTAATTCCCGCCGCAATCCTGGCGGAATCGGAAGTCGTACTTGATAATTTGCCGCTTCTCAGCGATGTGGCTGTTTATGCTGAGATCCTTGAGGAATTAGGCGGGCAAGTTTCATGGGAAGGCAATCAGATGAGAATTGACCCTTCTGATATCAAATCCATTCCGATGCCTAACGGACCCGTCAAGAAACTGCGCGCGTCCTACTATATGATGGGCGCCATGCTTGGAAGATTTAAAGAAGCCGTGATCGGCCTGCCGGGCGGCTGTAATTTTGAACCTCGTCCCATCGACCAGCACATCAAGGGCTTTGAAGCGCTTGGCGCGACCGTGACCAACGAACACGGCTCGATTCACCTGCATGCCAAAGAGCTGCGGGGCGCGAAGATCTACCTCGATGTAAGCAGCGTAGGTGCAACGATTAATATTATGCTGGCGGCTGCCAAGGCCAAAGGCTCCACAATTATCGAAAACGCGGCGAAAGAGCCTGAAATTATAGATGTTGCAACACTTTTGAATTCCATGGGAGCTGTCATTAAGGGCGCCGGAACGGAAACCATCCGGATCGAGGGCGTGACCGAGATGCATGGCTGCCGACATTCCATTATTCCAGACCGGATTCAGGCCGGTACATATATGATTGCTGCCGCAGCTACGCGCGGCGATGTTCTGATTGACAACGTCATCCCGAAACATCTTGAGGCCCTCACGGCCAAGCTGATCGAGATGGGTGTGGGCATCGAAGAGCTGGACGAAAGCATCCGCGTGATCGGTAAAGCCCGGTATCAGCATGTGGATGTGAAGGCGCTTATATATCCTGGATTTGCGACGGATTTGCAGTCACCGATGACCAGCCTCCTTACGCAAGCGGAAGGCGTCAGCGTCCTTAGTGATTTTGTATATAGCAACCGATTTAAACATGTTCCGGAGCTCGTTCGCATGGGGGCCAAAATTCGCGTGGAGGGACGCTCTGCCATCATCGAGGGCGGCCCGCTGAACGCAGCCAAGGTCAAAGCGACCGATCTGCGCGCGGGTGCGGCTCTTGTCATTGCGGGACTGACGGTGCCTGAAGGGATAACGGAGGTAAGCGGCGTGGAATTCATCGACCGCGGCTACGACCATCTCGTTTCCAATCTGCGAGAGCTGGGTGCCGACGTGTGGCGTGAGACCGAAGAAGAGTGATTTTTTTACCAAAATGAGGGAAATGTGTGGTGGAAACTGCATATCTCCCTCTGATTTGGGTAATGCTCCTAGTAAAGCTCTCATAGACTAATAGACTACATGACAGCAGGGAACTGCTGCGACAGAAACAAATAATTGAATAGGTGGTTATTGAATGGATTTACAAATAGCCGATTTGGAAGGCATGAAGCTGACGGATCTGTATAAGCTGGCCAAGAAGTATCAGATTCCTTATTATGGCCAGTTGAAGAAAAAAGAATTGATATTTGCCATTCTCCGGGCGCAGGCCGAACAGAGCGGCTTGATGTTCATGGAGGGCGTACTCGAGATTTTGCCGGAAGGATACGGTTTTCTGAGGCCGATCAACTATTTGCCGAGCACGGAGGATATCTACATTTCGGCCTCCCAGATCCGCAAATTCGATTTACGGACCGGAGATTTGGTTTCTGGCAAATGCCGGACGCCGAAAGAGAACGAACGTTACTTCGGACTGCTGCAGGTCAACGCCGTGAATGGCGAGAATCCTGCCGTCGCAGCGGAACGACTACACTTCCCAGCCTTGACTCCTCTATATCCGCAAGAAAAGCTTGTTCTTGAAACATCCCCTAATCAGTTGTCAACCCGAATTATGGATCTGCTTGCACCCGTAGGTTTAGGACAACGCGGTTTGATCGTGGCACCGCCAAAAGCAGGGAAAACGCTCCTCTTGAAAGAAATCGCCAACAGCATCTCAACCAACAATCCAGAGATTGAACTGTTTGTTTTACTCATCGATGAACGGCCTGAAGAAGTGACGGATATGCAGCGTTCCGTTAAGGGTGAGGTGGTTGCTTCTACTTTTGACGAGCTTCCGGAGAACCATATCAAAGTGGCGGAACTGGTATTGTCGCGCGCCTTGCGGCTGGTGGAGCATAAGAAGGACGTGGTTATCTTGCTGGACAGCATCACCCGTCTGGCTCGTGCGTACAACCTGGTCATTCCTCCGTCCGGCCGAACGCTGAGCGGCGGTATTGATCCTGCGGCATTCCATCGTCCGAAACGTTTCTTCGGATCGGCTCGTAACGTGGAGGAAGGCGGAAGTTTGACGATCCTGGCGACAGCCTTGGTTGAAACCGGATCGCGGATGGATGATATCATTTATGAGGAATTTAAAGGCACAGGCAACATGGAGCTGCACTTGGACCGCCGCTTCGCGGAACGCCGTATTTTCCCGGCGATCGATATTCGTCGCTCCGGTACCCGGCGCGAAGAGGTGCTGCTGAACAAGGATGAACTGGATACCATTTGGGCGATCCGCAAAAATATGAACGACTCTGCCGATTTTGTGGAAGGCTTCCTTAAAAAAATGCGTGAGAGCAAGAATAACGCGGAGTTCTTGGCATCATTTGACGTGAATGCCAATAACGGCGGCGGAACCGGGACTCAGGGCCAGGCAGCCAGACGTCCATCGCGTGCATCTGCGGCGACGGCCCCTCAGAGCTAAGCCCTGAATCAACCGGAGAATAGGAGATCAACATGTATTTGGTTTATGCAGATGAACAAGGGAATGTATACGATCATTCCGAGCTGTTCGGGCTGGCCCGCAGCGGAGATATGATCGTCGAGATATTGGAAGATGAATTGATACCTTTGCCGGAGGGAGCTACGCTGGTCGGACTGCCGAGTACCCGAGCGATCGGAATGGATCCGGAGACCGGTGACATGATGCCGCTTGAGGACGGGTATACGGCTGTCGGAGCGCTTCTGCCGCAAGGCTACACCCGGCTCTGCCTGCCGGGGTACGTGAAGTCGGACAAGGAGTATAAGCTGCCGCTGTTTGGTTACTCGGCGGTCGTATGGAAGGATGGCGCTTTCTATACGACGGCGCGTTTGTCCGACGATCCCGAGAAGTGGAATCCTGTGAATTGCGATCTGGACGACCTTGAGCTTGGGGTTAAGACGCTGAAGGAGAAGTATCCGGAGAATCGGCTCTACGAACATCTGTCTAACTGTGCGCTGGGATACGAATGCCTGACGGCGTCCAACACCTTCCTGAATCGCTGGGAAGGCGCGGTTCCCGTGTCTTACTCCTGCAATGCGGGCTGCTTCGGTTGCATTTCGGAACAGCCGGATGACAGCGGCTTTGTCTCCCCGCAGACGCGCATGAACTTCCGTCCGAGAGTGGATGAGCTGGTGCAGGTCATGCTGGAGCATCTAAAGACCCCGGAGTCGATCATCAGCTTTGGCCAAGGCTGTGAGGGCGAACCCTCCACCCAGGCGAAGATCATTATAGAGGCCATGCGAGAAGTCCGGGCACAGACCGACATGGGTTACATTAATATTAACACCAATGCGGGACTGACCGATTTTATCCGCGGTATCGTGGATGCGGGTCTTGATCTGATGAGAGTCAGCACGATCAGTGCATTGGATGCCCATTATAACGCATACTACAAGCCAAGAGGCTACACGCTCGCTAATGTGGAGAAATCTCTTCGTTACGCAACGGATCAGGGCGTATATACATCCATTAACTATCTGATTTTTCCGGGCGTGACCGACCGCGAGGAAGAGCTGGAAGCCATGATCGAGTTTGCCCGGCGCACGGGACTCAAATTGATTCAGCTTCGCAATCTGAATATTGACCCTGAGAGCTATCTTGGCCTCATCCCGCCTGCGCAAGGCGAGATTCTCGGAATGAAGCAGGCGATCGAGATCATGCAGGAGGAGCTTCCGGATGTGGTGATCGGCTCCTATACGCATGTGCCCCCTGCTGGACAGGCGAGACCGAAAAAGCGGCCTTCGATTATTTAACTAGCACGGACTCGAATGTGCTAAAAATAGGGTGTAGTTCCAATCGCGGACTTGTCTGATGATTTGTGTATGGACTATTGCGCATTCAATATGCTCGTGCTATACTCCTTTTATGTGTCCATATAACTCTGGGTCCGCATGAGGCTCAGGGCGGAAAGAGGTGAAAGCTACAATGAAACAAGATATTCAACCGAAATATCACGTTACTACAGTTACTTGTGCTTGCGGTAATACGTTTGAAACAGGTTCTGTGAAACCCGATCTTCGTGTAGAGATTTGCTCGAACTGTCATCCGTTCTTCACAGGTAAACAGAAATTCCTGGATGCTGGCGGTCGTGTTGATAGATTCAAGAAGAAATACGGTATCTAATAAACAAACCCTTCGCCCTTGTGGCCGAAGGGTTTTTGTCTGTCTTCAGGGCCGTTGGAGTATGCAACTTCTTCCGTCGGTTGCTTTTTTGGTAGCCATGCGATATACTAAAGTTCGCCGTGCTAGACGGGGAGGTAGCGGTGCCCTGTAACTCGCAATCCGCTGTAGCGAGGTTGAATTCCTGTTAGAGGTGTTGTCGATGTGAGGCTGGTCCCTGCGCTCAACGTTGACGGTTGGGTCCTCCGCAATGAGCACTTGTGAACCTGGTCAGGTCCGGAAGGAAGCAGCCATAAGCAAGACCGCTTTTGTGCCGGAGGAGTGCCTAGCCCGAGTTGCTGCTCAGGATTGCCGCTCGGATCGCAATGATCAATAACAGGTGCACGGTATACATATCTGCACATAACACCTTTGCCTTTGGCAAGGGTGTTTTTTTGTCGAGGCGGGATTCTATATTGGAGCGAATGCTTCACGTGAACTTTGGATAAAGTTTTCCAAGTAAACGTTTTGCTAAGGCAGGGGAAAGTAGTATAGAATGTAGTATAATATAACCGTTGACTCATGCCGTTTAGGCTCGGATTGACCATGAATATAACTTGTAAAGCACGTGAGGATTGGGCTTTGGTGTGAGCCTTGGATTTCCTAATCTTCGCGAAGTGGAAGTTGAAAGAGGGTAAAGCATAGTGGAACATATCGCGTTATATCGAGCTTGGCGACCACAGTCGTTCGGCGACATGGTGGGCCAGCAGCATATTATCCAGACCCTGCAGAATGCCATTCGCGAGCAGCGGGTTTCCCATGCCTACCTGTTCAGCGGTCCACGGGGTACGGGCAAGACCAGTGCCGCTAAAATTTTGGCCAAAGCCGTGAACTGCGAGCATGGTCCGGCTGAGGAACCCTGCAATGCATGCGAGGCCTGCCGGCGCATAACGTCCGGAGCCGTCATGGATGTCCAGGAGATCGATGCGGCATCCAACCGCGGCGTCGAGGAGATTCGTGATTTGCGGGAGAAAGTCAAATACGCACCGACCGAAGTGCGGCGCAAGGTTTATATTATTGACGAAGTACACATGCTGACGACGGAAGCGTTCAATGCCTTGCTGAAAACGCTGGAGGAGCCGCCGGCACACGTGATGTTTATACTAGCGACAACAGAGCCGCACAGGCTTCCGGCAACGATTATCTCACGCTGTCAGCGGTTTGACTTCCGTAGGGTGTCCCTGGAGGAACAAACCGGACGTCTGGAGCAGATCTGCGGGGAAGAAGGCATAACGGCTGAGCATGAAGCGCTGCAGTATATTGCGCGTCTATCGGATGGCGGTATGCGGGATGCTTTGAGCATTCTGGATCAGATCGCTTCCTTCACTGGAGGTACCGTATCTTACCGGCAGGTCATGGACATGACGGGAGGCATTGCCTCAGAGCAGTTTGGCCGTCTGGCCGGCGCCGTGAAGCAGGGGGATGCCGGACTGGTCCTGCAGATCGTGGAGCAATTTATGCAGGAGGGAAAAAGCGCAGATAAATGCATGGAGAATCTCCTGTACTATTTCCGCGATTTGCTTATGATCAAGATGGTTCCCGATGCCGACAAGCTGACCGATCGGGTTTTGAACCCGGCCGAGTTTCAGGAGATGGCAAATGCCTTCAGCCGGGATGAGCTGTTTCAAATGATTGATACGCTCAACCGTTATCAGAGTGAGATGAAATATGCCTCGCAGCCGCAAACCCTGTTTGAGGTGGCACTGCTCAAGCTTTCCGGCATTACCCAATCCGGCGGCGGGGCCGCAGCTGTCCATTCTACCGCCGATGCGGGAGAACTGGCTCAGTTGAAGCAGCATGTAGCCGCACTTGAGAAAAAGCTGGAGCGTCTGATTCAAAACGGTGTTCCTGCATCGAATCAACGCGAACCGGCCAAGTCTGCCCGTACACCTGCACCGAAAGCAGCTTCAACGGCCAAGATTCCGCAGCATATGGATCAGTATGTATCCTCCCGGACCGGAGAGGATTATACCGCTGTACATCGGCAGTGGGCCCAAATTCTGCAGAACGTGAAAGAGGAGAAGGTAACGGTTCACGCATGGCTGATGGATGGTGAGCCCGTATCCGTATGGGAAGACAAGGTGCTTGTCGCTTTCAAAAACAACATCCACCGCGAAACCACGGAGAAACCTGCCAACAAACAGGTGATTGAAGGGGTTCTTGAGTCTATGCTCGGCAAGCCGTACCATCTGGTGACCATGATGCTTCGCGACTGGAATGATGCGGTAGAAGGAGTAGGCAAGCCTCAGGCGGAAGAGCTTAAGCTGGAACATGAAGAAGCTGATGCCGGTGGAGAAAAACCATGGATTGATGAGGCGATCCAGCTGTTTGGAGAAGACCTCGTTGTCATAAAAGACTAGCGCGTCCCTACGTGCACCCTAATTATAAGGAGAGATGAATCATGAATAATATGAACCAAATGATGAAGCAAGTGAAAAAGATGCAGGAGCAAATGCTGAAGGCGCAGGAAGAACTTGCTACAAAAACCGTTGAAGGAACTTCCGGCGGCGGCGTGGTTACCGTAGAAGCGAATGGCCATAAACAAATTTTGTCCATCAACATCAAGCCTGAGGCGGTTGATCCGGATGATGTGGAAATGCTGCAGGATCTGGTGCTGACTGCGGTTAACGATGCACTTGCCAAGGCTGAAGAAATTGCGAACGCCGATATGGGCAAATTCACAGGCGGCATGAAAATCCCGGGCTTGTTCTAAACTAACCTAGAAGGAGTAGTTACATTTGTACTATCCTGAACCGATCGCGAAGCTCATCGATGCCTTTACGCGACTGCCGGGTGTGGGGCCGAAAACGGCCGCCCGCCTGGCTTTTCATGTTCTGAACATGAAGGAAGATGACGTTATTGATTTTGCCAAAGCGCTAGTCAGTGTCAAAAGGAATCTGCACTACTGCTCCGTCTGCTGCAACATCACGGATACGGATCCATGCCGGGTATGTCAGGACAAGACTCGGGATGCTTCGATCATCTGCGTTGTACAGGATGCGAAGGATCTGGTGGCGATGGAGCGCACGAAGGAATTCGAGGGCTACTATCATGTCCTCCATGGGGCCATATCTCCGATGGAGGGGATCGGGCCGGATGAAATCCGTTTGAAGGAGCTCCTCACGCGCTTGAGTGACGAACGAGTGAAAGAACTCATTTTGGCGACGAACGCTAATATTGAGGGGGAGGCAACGGCGATGTACATATCGCGCCTGGTCCGTCCTTTTGATATTAAGGTGACTCGTATAGCCCATGGACTGCCGGTTGGCGGCGACCTGGAGTATGCAGATGAAGTGACTTTATCCAAAGCGCTTGAAGGTCGAAGAGAACTGAACTGATATTATGGATTCCTGCAGCATTTGATTGAAATATGAAAGCAACACAAGAACGAGCATTGGAAGCGATTCTGATGGCTCGTTTTTTGTTTGCATATTTCTAGGCCAAGAAAGTAGAAATTGAAAGTGTTCTTATGGTTCTAAGTTTGTCCCTCTCTCGATATGAATGTTACAGACGGTCTTTATAAGGACAGGTTAATCATTCATATTCATAGGGAGTGAACGGAATGAAGATATGGTGGAAGTCGAGGAAGAAAGAAGAGGAAACGTATATCACGGCAGAGGAGCAAGAACGGATGTGGCATGTCTTCCTGGACGTCCAGAGATCCCAGATGGAGTGGGAGCGGGCGCACTTGCTGTTCCAGGAGGCGACGGGACAGGATCAGATCGATTATGCGATCTACATGTTGGAGGCGGCAGAGCGCAAATACCAGATGAATCTCAAACAGGCCAAGCAGCTCAATCTGGATGGAGCAAGGATGCAGTATATCGAGCAAAAAAGGGAGAATGGTTAACCGAGAGTGATTGATAGGATTCCTATTGACCTTTGAAGGAGGAGTATCTATGAAATTGATTGTGCTTGGCGTACTATGCATATCGCTCTTGCTGCTTATCTATGTTGTGTTTAGAAAGAAGCTCGGGCTGGGATGGCTGACTGTATTCGGGGCGCATCTGGCCCTTTCGGCTGTAGCTATCTATGTTGTGAATTTCACCGGATTAGCAGCTGAAGCGTATATTCCTCTGAATCCGATGACCATAGGAACGGTCATGGTCCTGGGCTTGCCGGGTGTGGCCCTACTTGTCGGTTTAAAATTTACGATATTAGGTAGTTGACGTATGCTCATATTCTATGATACATTAATGTTCGCCCGTTTGATTGCGGGTGATAGAGATTCACCGGTCAGGCAGAACTTGAATTTGAAAATAATTAAAAAAACTCTTGACCAACAGCAAGCTAGTATGATATATTATAAAAGTCGCCGCTGAGATGCGGATGACAAACAAAATGTGATTGATCTTTGAAAACTGAACAACGAGTGAGTAAGGATTTCACTAGTGGGATCCATTGCGAAATCATCATGTACAAGCTTTGGTTTGTCGGATGATGGAGCATAAAGAGAATTGAACAAATTCTCGTCAGTTAAGAAATGAGCAAGTCAAACTTTATTGGA